>JAGWBI010000062.1:7852-8206 GCA_021295965.1 Dehalococcoidia bacterium
CAATCTATCTGGATCATAAGCCCGATAGATTGAAAACGGGGCAAGCGGCCCGCAAGGCAGCATCTGATCTGATTGCGGAACTCACGACTGATGGTGTTAGACCCTGGAAGCGCAAGGTAGTTCCTGCCCGCAATGAGGCGCCCGCTTAGCGATGGTCAGAATTGCCAATGTCAAAACCCGTGAGCTGCTCCGTTTGCTTCGGAGAATGGGATTTATGCAAAGCAATCGTGACCACGCCTATTTCTATCACGCTGGGTTGAACGTACGGACCAAAGTATCCCACGGCGACTAGGAAATAAACCCTTATCTGATGGGCAAGATTGCAATTGACGACCTGAAGATGAACAGCGCCGA
>JAGWBI010000062.1:8256-8769 GCA_021295965.1 Dehalococcoidia bacterium
CCGCCGATCTGCAAATAACCCCCGAAGCCGCCCAGTTCATCCGCAACAAGGGTGGACAGGCCATAATCGACCTCATCTGCTGGAAGGGTTGAAGCGGCGAGTCCGTTGAGGTATCGGTCGATACCAACGTGCGTCGTCGCAAGAGCCTGGAGTCCTACGAGCCGGCCGCTCATGGGGACATTGAGTTGTTCATGGCCCCCGGCATCGCCGAGTATGCGGAGCAGGTGTCGCTGTCGATGAGCCGGTTCCTGCTGTTCCGCAACCTGAAGGCCACCATCGCCCTGCCTGACGGGATCACCCTGGGCCGCCGCGCCTCCCTGGTCTAGCCTTCGCTGGTCCGGGATCCGGCGGCCGGCAGCAGGTCGGCCACGGCGCAGGCGAAGCCGGGCAGATAATCGCCGCCGTCCACGGTGTCGGCGTCGGTCAGCGTGAGTGGCGGGGCGGCGGACGTGTGTACGGTCAGTGCGCGGGCGTCAATGTCAATGACCCAGACGGCTTTGCCGCCGGCGTTCA
>JAGWBI010000062.1:8961-9434 GCA_021295965.1 Dehalococcoidia bacterium
TGCCCAGCCCCTGAGGCCTGACATGGCCCAGCATCTGGTGGCCCACCAACATAACCGTTTCTTCGTGTTCATCGGACGCAACCATCAGCTCGACCAGAACTCCTTTGACTAGCTCATAACGGGGACGTTTGGGCAGGGCAGCGTACTCTTCCAGCGTAACCGGCGGGGCGGCGGCGGTAGTTTGTTGGGTCGTCATGGTTGGCCTCCGGTTCTACGGAGTTGGTAGCAGGTCAGCCACGGCGCAGGCGAAGCCGGGCAGGTATTCGGCCCCGTCCACGGTGTCGGCGTCGGTCAACGTCAAAGGCGGCGCGTCCGTCGTATGCACCGTCAACGTGCGGGAGTCGGTGTCAATCACCCAGACGGCTTT
This sequence comes from Dehalococcoidia bacterium, assembly GCA_021295965.1. Taxonomy (GTDB): domain Bacteria; phylum Chloroflexota; class Dehalococcoidia; order Lucifugimonadales; family UBA3495; genus Bin87. The sequence continues at coordinate 9,329 of JAGWBI010000062.1, forward strand.
GCCGCCGGAGTTCAGATATTCGGCAATCTTTTGCGCGATTTCGGCGGGAATGTTGCTGTCCGAAAGTATTTCTACGGCAAGGTCGGGCGCGCCATCGTAGAGCATC
>JAGWBI010000063.1 GCA_021295965.1 Dehalococcoidia bacterium
TTTCAATGGCGTCGCTGTCGTAATAGGTCACGCTGTCCTGTACACCGTCCTCTGCCATCACCGCGAAATGCGCTCCGATTACCGCTTCATCCGCCTCCCGCCTGGTGAACCCCGGGTCTTTGCCGGTTTGTAGGCTGACCTCAACGTGAGGGTTTTCGGACTTGAATTTGTCGATGGCCTCCCGGGCGTTGCCGGAGATGGAACCCGAAAAATTGATCCAGGCCGATAACCTGCCGGTTTTGCCGGCATCAACGACGCTGTCGGGGTTTTCCTTCTCGATGGCCGTTACCATCCTTGAGAAGTCATCGCGCCAGGCAAAACGCATGATGGATTCATCGAGAGTGATGCCATCCTGGTTCGCGATGAATTGCAAGTCGTTCACTTCAGCGGGGCTGTTGATGCTGGCGTGTTGGCGGATTAGCGCAGCTACTTCATCGGGAGTCAATATCGCCAATTTCTGGTGACTCACCGCCGTTTTGCCGTTGTTGCCGGGGGCGGGTACCATCGCCACGATTACGACGACCACGGCGGTCACGCCCAGAATGCCGCCGCCGTAGGCGAGCCACATGTACCAGCGGGTCCAACGGTTTTTTGGTGAGCCGCGTCGCTCATTCTCGGTCATCATCGGGAAGCCTCCTACGGGGCGTCGGCCCATTCAAAGGGAGAATTTCGCTATTCGAGATTTGACTGACAGGCAGTCAGAACTGGTCAATCGTTCATGCTTGGCACGATCATTCGTACCCTTCGATCCGGGCTTCATGGCGCCGTGGGCCAAATCGATAAAGTAGAAACTTCCACCGTTCGCACCCAGGTAATCGTGAACCGCGTACTCCAACGTCGATTTCTCAGGGTACTTCCCCCAGTTGGTGAACTCCAGTGTCGCGGCTTTGCACTTCGCTGTCTCCAAGTCCATGCCACCCAATGACGGCTCCATCCCCACAAGGACAAAATCCACAGGGCCCTTGGGCTTGGGCAGGACGTTGGAGAGGAAGAAACTCTCAATGCCGTAGATTTTCCTGTCCTCCTCGACCATGGCTTTGAACCTATCTTCCAGCTTTGAATATGCCTCATTGAACGTCATGACGCCCACTGCCTCTACGAGTTCGGTTTTCCAACGACCGCAGCGGGTGTGGGCCTCGAGACCAGACACCACCATCGGCGTCACGACCAGCATCTTTCACTCGCCCCAGGCGCACCGCATCCGCAATCGGGCCTGACCCGTCGCCAAACCAGCGCGCAGATGAACCCCGACAACCAGGTAGTCATCCCGCCGGTATTCCTCACCGGCCTGCAGGACACTACAAACTTCACCGTACGCAGGTCAGGCCGACGGCTCATCCTGACCCCCGCTCCAGAACCGACGGAGCCCAACGCGCTCGAACACGTAGCCTGGCGCCACACCCGCTGCCTGTGACCCGGTACTGATGGCTCGCTCCTGCGTACGCGGGTCTCGCTTCTTGGATGGGGCAGTTGGCGTGGTGGTTGTGATGTGAGGTAGTGCCGAGGTGGGTTCGGCATTGGCTCGTTCACCCTTTGTTGTGGTGACGGGTCGTTTGCTGCGGTTGGCTTGTTGGCGGTCGAGTCTCGGAAATAATCGTTTGTTGTGCCTGAGTTGTGGTCTTGGCTGGTTACGGTTGTAGTATCCGTGTACTACGCATCATTCGGCTTGGTATGTGACGGCGGATGCGTGATCAAGTAGGAAAGATTTCTTTCTGCGGTGTTATCTGGTTCTTTGACAGGGCTATGCCCAGCCTGTAGAGCCGGCGGGCCAACAAAACGGCCCCGGTGGATCAGACCGAGGCCGCAGCGATGGGGAATACGGCTCCGCCATCGGGCTCAATGGTAGCCCTGTATTTGTGGCGTGTCTAGCCCCGTCGTTTGCGGCGGGGCTTTTTCGTTGGTTGACTGCTGAATGGGTCAATCAATGCCTCGGCTTTGGAAGGATGAGTGAGGAGGTGGTGAACCGGAGGAACCGTTGGGAATCGAAGCGAGCGTCAAATGAGGACCGAGACAGCGGTCGAAGAAGGAATTTGAAGGTAAACAATGAAAATCTCAATTAAGCACGCCAGAACGTCGTTGTTACTGGTGCTCGCGATAGGGGCATTCGCCCTCTTGGGCATTGGTGTCCTGTTGCTGACGAGCGAGAGCGAAGTTGCTGCGACTGGGAACGACCATTACAACAAAGAATCGCTTACTTCCGGCAACGCCTTCAAGTACGACATCGCAAGGTACAGAAGGTACGGTAGCTTATCGTCGCGGGTTGCGGCTGACCCGAGCATTGAGGTGCATCCCGAGAATGCCCGGCTGACTGGGTCGGTCACCGTCGATGACGACGGGAATTTCCTCGGGGGTAATAGCGAGGTCCGTGCGCAGAACGGGGACCTTTGGTATACGACTGTGGTGCAGGCCGACGGAACATCGAGCACGACGAACCATCGTAGCGGCAAAACTACTACTGAGGTTCTGCCTGCGAGTATGCTGGTTATGGACCCCAACTCGGCTTTGTCGGGACTGGATGACAAGCTTACGGATGACGGTTGGTCCAAAACCCGCACTGACGAGTTCAACGGGCGAGCGGTGAATGTCTACGAGATAACCACCTCTGCGGAAGGGCGAACTCCGGCGGGGTCGTCTGGGGTGCAATTGCCTCACGTCGAAGACTTGGATCCTGCATCTTTCAAGCAAAGGGTTCTGGTGTCGTCTGACCTCGATATGGTCCTGAAGCACGCCCGTTGGTCTGTCGACGCAGACGGCAACGAGGTGCTGGTCGAACAAACAACAATTCACAAATCCAAGGTGGAGTAAAAATGGCACGCCTATCAACAATTCGGACTCCCAGAATTGCTCTACTACTTGGGTTGGCTTTGCTGTCCTTCGCCGCCGTGCTGGTTGGGTCCGTTGCTGCCTCTTGGTGGGACAAGGACGACAGCACCGTCAGCGGGACCGTGGACGGTACCGATTGGGAAGGCCGGGCTTATGTTGGCTGGAAGGCTCCGGTACCTCCGGGATACATTCAGTACGGTGGGCAGGGTATTACCGAGGCCGATGCAGTCATTGATGAGCTTTACGTCAAGACGAAGGGGAGCGAATGGTGTGGTCTGGTCCGGATGGATATTGACTGGAACGAGACCCATTACGCCAACGATGGTTGGGTCGTGGGCGGGTCTGGCAACGGTACCGCTCTCCCTTTCATCTGCGCCTTCTGGTATTTCAATCCGAACGTGACGGTGAGAATTGATGTGAACCACAGAGTCTGGGATGGCGACGAATCGGACAGCGGCGAACACAAAGCCGTTGTCATCACGGATCTCGTGCCGCCGCCGCCTACGTCCTACGATTGATGTCCATAGCGTTCAATCTGATCCGTCAAGCCACCGTAGTCTTTGCTACGGTGGCAGTTTCGCTTACATCCGCGTGTTACATGGGTACGGCCGACGATGATGTTCCTCGGGAAGTCAGCCCCGACGAGGCCAGCCGGGTCATATCCCGGGTCGTCAAGAGCATGAAGACCGCCCATTCTTATCGGGTGGACGGCTCGGTCAAGATGCACCACTTGGACGGGCAACTAGACAAACAAGTTTTTGTGCGCGGTGATTACGTCAGCCCGGACCGCCTCGAGTTGGATGTGGAGGGACTACGTCGGTACACGACTGAGCAACTGGTCATCGTGGGCAATCGGGCTTATCAGCGGGAACGGCATGGCCCCAGCATACGGGACCGGTCAGATTGGATTGAGTTCCGCGCTGACGCGGTGGATCCCGCATACACCGTCGGAGTTCCAGATTTGACGTTGAATATCGAGGAATACTTATCCGGCATCGACTGGACCTCGATTGAACCCGTGGAGGGTGGTGCGTGGCTGAGGGGAGGTACTCGCTCCGAAGGTGGCGGGGTTTCTACTCATTACCGGATGTTTGTCCGCGAAGCTGGACCACTTCCATTTATCACGTTGAAGCATTGGGTATATAAGCTGGACACCCTGACCACCGACCGTAGTGGACCAGAGCGCGTGGTGCTTCGCAAGGCGTCGTACAAGTTTTCCCTGTTTACCCACCCTCTCGAGGTTGAACCGCCAATACCGTGACTTGACCCAATAAGTCGTCGGGGTTTTTCGTGGGCGAGATCAGAGCGGGCTTTCGGGTTCTTCAGCGTCCGAATTGGCACTAACCGGCTGGGCCATTTGGCGTTGCAATCGCTCGGACCAGTTCTGCACCCAACGGCGAAAGTCGTCCAAAGCCGACGGCGACTGCCAGGACGCCCGCAACGAAGCCGAAGCTGAGAGGGATCGTCGGTTAGCTCAGTAGTCGCACTTCCAAGCGACCCGCCGCGGTCCCGGAAGACGACAATCGACTTGACGAGGAGCGCGCAGCGTGTTGTCCGGAAAAGAGCGGCCGGCCTGCGGGGCGGCGCCGGTGGCCGGCGTACGCCAATAACTTGACGGCTGGTACGGGTATCGCTACTTAATCCGGCAGTGGGCAAGGAAGCGGGAAACGAAAACCCGAATTGCAAAATCCCGACTCAAAGCAGGGATGAAATGGCGTCCCAGGCAGGATTCGAACCCGCGGCCAGCTGCTTAGAAGGCAGCCGCTCTATCCACTGAGCTACTGGGACGCGCGATGGCCTGTCAACGGTCGCGCCGCCAGCCCAAGTGTCCTAACGACAACGCTGAGGTGGACAACATGGTTATCAAAGGCGAAGACTGGCTGGCCCAAACCGTTGAGGAAACGCTGGAGCCGGATATCCCCATCTGCGACACGCACCACCACTTCTGGGTTTCCCGCCCGGAGCCGCCGGCCTACCAGCGCTACCTGCTGCCCGAACTGTCGGCGGACGTCAACAGCGGGCATAACGTCCGCTCCACGGTGTTCATCGAGGTGCGGTGCGAATACCGACAGAGCGGGCCGGAGGAGATGCGGCCGGTGGGCGAGGTGGAATACATCGAGACCATCGCGGCGGAGAGCGCCACCGGCAGCCACGGCCCGACCAAGGCCGCGGCTGCCATCATCGGCCACGCGGACCTGAAGCTGGGCGACGCGGCGCGTCCGGTGCTGGAAGCGATGCAGGCCGCCAGTCCCGGGCGTTTCCGGGGCATCCGCCACTCCACGGGCTGGGACGCCGCCCCCGAGCTGGCGCAGCGCGACATCCAGGGCGCCCTGTCCACGGAGGGTTACCGGGCCGGCGCCAGGGTCATGGCCGAAATGGGCCTGGTGCTGGAGAACTCACTGTATCACCCTCAACTGTCCGAACTGGCCGATTTCGCTCGGGCCGTTCCCGACCTGACCATCGTCCTGAACCACATCGGCGGACTGGTGCGCGTCGGCCCCTACGCCAACCGGGACGACGAGGTGCTGCCGGCGTGGCGGCAGGGGGTGGCCGAGGTGGCCCAGTGTCCCAACGTGGTCATCAAGCTGGGCGGCGTCGGTCAGCTCCGCTACGGCTACTACTGGTACGACCGGGAAACCCCCATCGGTTCGGAGGAATTGGCCGGTGCCCTGGGCCCGCTGATGAACTACTGCATCGAGCAGTTCGGCCCCGACCGCTGCATGTTCGAAAGCAACTTCCCGGTTGACAAGCCATCCTACTCCTACCACGTGCTGTACAACGCCTTCAAACGACTTTCAGCGGGCTACACCGCCACGGAACGCGCCGCCCTGTTCCACGACACCGCCATGCGGGTGTACGGCATCAGCGGCTGATCTCCGCGTCGCGTGCCATGACAATCTGCAGAGATGGATCGCCGGTAACCGCCTCAACCGGCAACTCAGACAGCCGTCCGAGGAAGCCATCGAGGTGATTGACGATCTCACCCTGCGGATGCACACCGAAGGATCAAAGCCTCACTTCTGGAGCCTGCTGAGGCGTCGCGATTACGATGGTGGTGATCGCGTTCAACCTGTTCGGGGACTGGCTGAGGGACCGGCTGGATCCCAAGCGGCGCCAACTTTAGGTTGTGTTGACATTTCCCGTCGTTCCCGCGAAAGCAGGAATCGAGCAAGCATACACTCCGGCCAATTTTCCTGGGGCAACGATTTCCAGGTTCCTGCTTTCGCAGGAACGACGGAGTGATTGGTCGGATGTCAACAGGCCCCGGCTACTTCCCAGGGCCTGTGCAAAGTAATCGGCCTCTTTGGTTTCCGCGGTTTCCGCTCATCCTGAGCCTGTCGAAGGATGCCACCTGGCTCACCATGAGCGGCTAAAGGGACTTTGCACAAGCCCTGGCTACTTCCCCTGAGTCGCCAGGCTGGTCAGCTTGTGGATCACCAGTCGAGCCAACTCCTTCGACCAGAGCAGCATCGCGGCCCCGGCGATAATCATAACCAGACCGCCACCGAGCATGAAGCCGTTCACATCGGCGCAGAGGCATGGCGTGCCCACCGCGACCACATAGCCGCCGGCGAGCATCACGACCGGCGCGCCACCCAGAATATTGCGGAAGTCAGGGCGACGCCAACGCCCCTTCGATGAACCTGCCATTTAAACACCCTTCGGCTACGGTTTGCTGAACAAATCTCCGGTAAAAGCGCGGCGATTGTAACGCGGGCATGACGGATCAGCCTGACGTCTATTCCTCTGGGGCGTGCAGGAACACCGGCAGCACTACCTCGGGATTGTCCACCGCCGGCATGAAGGTCACCTGTACCGGCATCTCAATGCTGATGTCCTCGGGAGACACCTGGAGGACGTTGCTGCAAATCCGCAGGCCCTCCTGTTCCTCCAGTTCGATCATGCAGATGTTGTAGGGAGTCTGTTCCTTCTCGCGGATTGCCGGATGCACCGGATGGCGGACTATCACGTAGGAGTACACGAAGCCCCGTCCGCTGACCCTGGTCCAGGCATAGTCCAGGGATGAGCATTCGGGACACATGGGCGTCGGCAGGTGCCGGAACAACCCGCAGTCCGAGCACTGCTGGATCCGAAGCTCGCCCTGCCTGGTCCCCTCCCAGAACCCCCGCTCATAGTCCGGCACCCGCTCCAGATCGGGTAGCGGCACGCCTTCCAGCGGCCCAGTCATTGGTCGGGATGTGGCGGCCGGTTGTCGTCCCTGGGTCATTGCGACTCCTTGCTATCCCCGGCGGATTATCACAGCGCCGCTCAGTTGGGCGGTGCTGCTGCACGAGAGTACCCGATTGATGGGCTTGCGCGGCGGCTGCGCGGTGGAGATTCCACGGATGAGCCGCACCCCTTCCTGCACGTGGGTCAAGCCGTGGATGTATGCCTCCGAGTGATTGCCGCCGTGGGTATTCACGGGCAGCGCGCCGTCAAAGCGAATGTTGCCGCCCCCTTCCACGAAGTCCTTTGCCTCGCCCTTGGGGACGAAACCGTAGGCTTCCAGGTTCACCAGGCAGAACGGCGTGAAGTGGTCGTAGAACATCATCGCGTCCATGTCCGTCGCATTCAGTCGCGCCCGGGCCCACAGGTCGCGGGCGGTGTTCTCCGACTCGGAGACCGCCAGGTCGGGACGGTAGATGATGCCGTCGTTGCGGGGGCCGGAGCCCTGGGCCGCCGCCTCAATCAGGGTCAGCGTATTGGAGTGTCGCAGCTCCCGGGCCCGCTCGGGGGTGGTCATCACGATGGCGGCGGCGCCGTCGTTCTCCTGGCAGAAGTCCAGCACGTGCAGCGGGTCCACCACCATTCGGGAGTTCTGGTGGTCGTCAATGGTGATAGGTTCCCGACGCAGCGCCCGGGGGTTCCGGGAGGCGTGCTCGCGCAGGGTAACCGCCACCCAGCCGAAGTGGCGGCTGGTGACCCCGTACTGGTGCATGTAGCGTCGCACGAACATCCCGAAACGATGGGCCGGCGCCATGTTGCCCCAGGGAACGGCGAAGCTGTCCGCCCCGCCGGCGATGCGCTCCGGCCCTCTGGCTCGCCCCAGGCGCAACCCGGATCGCAGGTTGGCGGCGCGGAAGCACACCACGTAGTTGCAGTATCCGGCGGCGATGGCGGCGGCGGCGTGTCCCACCACCGCGTTGCCCGCGCCCCCGCCGTAGGACACCGATTCCCAGTGTCGCAGGTTCTTGATGCCCAACGACTGCGTCAGCAGGGTCTCGTGGTTCGACTCCATGTCGTAGCGAATCAGGCCGTCGATGTCGTGAGGTGAGATGCCAGCGTCGTCGCAGGCGGCCTTGATCGCCTCGGAAGCAAGCTGCAACTCGCTGCGGCCCGAGTCCCAGGAGAACTCCGTCTCGCCGATGCCGACGATTGCGGCCTTGTCCCGGATGCCGTTGGTCTCGGCGGGGATGATTGCATTCACCATGGCCCGCTATTCCTCCTCCCAGTCCACCACCTTGCGCTGCTTGAAGTCGTGGATCTGCTCGTCGGTGTACCCCAGCTCTTTCAGGATGGGACGGGTGTGCTGACCTTTGAGCGGCCCCGGGCCGGCCCGTCCGGTGGCCTCCGAGAAGTCAACCACCGGGGAGTACCGCCAGAATTCGCCGTAACGCGGGGCCTCCACCTGGGTGAGCAGCCCGTTCTGCCGCACGTGAGGATCCTCGTTGAAGAAGAAATACATCCCCCGGTCCTCGGCCTTGACGCAGGCTACGTCGGCGGCGGTTAGCAGCTTTTCCCAATGCATCGGTTCTTCACCCGCGAACACCCGGGCCAGCTCGTCGGCGAGGGCGTCGTCGTGGCGCTCCCGCGTCTCGGCGGTGGCGAACCGGGGATCGTCCAGCAAATCCGTCCGGTGGATGGTCCGGCACAGGGCCTCCCACTCGTCCTCAAAAGGGCAAGCAAGGAACACCCACCCGCTTTTCGCCCGGTACAGGCGGTACCGGGCGTGCAGCCCGTATCCGTCGCCGTCCGGCAGCGGCCGAGGCTGCTTGCCCTCGTGCCAGTAGAAATCGTCGATGTTGGCGTAGGCGTTGGCGGCGATCATGGTGGACTCAACGTACTGCGCCTCGCCGGTGCGCTCACGGGCGTAGAGGCCCAGCAGCAGCCCGACGGCGTTGACCATGGCCGTGTTGTGATCGGCGGTGCCGTCGTTGGCCCGCTTGAGCCTTTTGGATACGGCGGCAATGTCGTCGATGGTCATGGGCTGATCCGGCGGCGGGAAAGCGTCCCGTCCCATCTGCGCCACGCCGCCCCCGGACACGGCGCCGGCAATGGGGGCCATGGACGGCCGGTGGGAGTAAGGCCCGGTGGAACCGTAGCCGCCGGCATAGAGGTACACCAGGTTGGGGTTGATCTTCGATAGCTGCTCGTAGCCGATGCCGGTGCGCTCGGGAGCGCCGGGCCTCATGCTGTGCAGCAGCAGGTCGGCCTTGGCCGCCAGCTTGCCCATGATCTCCTGGCCCTCCGGCGTCTTGAGGTCCAGGCAGATGCCCTCGGAGCCGGCCATCGTCCGGTGCGCCGAAAAAGGCAGACCCTGCCGTCCCCAGTCGCCGCCGGGCGCTTCGATGCGGATTACCCTTGCGCCAAGCTCGGCCACCAGTGCGCAACCCAGCGGGCCGTTGATCACCGTCGCCAGGTCGAGGAGCGTTATTCCTTCCAACGGGTGCTTGGGCATCGGGCTTTTTGCGCCGTTGGAATTGCTTCCGCCGCCGGCTCCCAGGCTGGCGAGTACATCCGCCGTGTGCTGCCCCAGCGCCGGAGCCGGCCCCTGCGTGCTGCCCGGCGTCCCGCTCATATTCACCATGGGGCCAAGCTGCCGCGTGTCGCCCACTTCCGGCACATGCAAGTCCTGCACGTTGCCGTTGTGTACGATCTGGGGATGGTTCAAAGCCTGCTCGGAGGTCAGGTACGGTTCAGCGGCCACGTTGCCGGCCTCGCCGAGGAAAATACTCATCCACTCGTCCAGCGTCTTCTGCTGGACTTTTTCCAGCATGATCCGTTCCAACGCTGCCACGGCTTCCTGGTCCAGAAAAGGCGCGGTCTTGAAGCGCGGATCCTCGTAGATGAAGTCCATGTCCAGCCAGTGCATCATGGAACGGAACAACCGCTCCACCACGTTGCCCAGCTGGATCCATTGGCCGTCCTTCGTGCGGGCCGGCAGGTAGCCCGTGGGGTTGGGACGTCCGATGCCCACCCGTGGGTCCGGCGAGTAGGTATCCGGGAGATTCTCGATCATCTGGCCGTGGACCCAGGATACATGGTCGTAGGTGGTCACGGCCTTGAGCATACTGGTCTCCACCCGCTGGCCCAGCCCGGTCTTTTCCCGCACGTACAGGGCGGCGGTGATGCCGCGAATCAACGCGGTGGCGGCGGAGTGGCAAACGCCCTGCACGACGACGTAGTTGGGGCCTTCCCGGGGGTTCTGTTCGGCGAACATCATCATCCGTCCGCTCTTGGCGGCCACCACCCCGTCGTAGCCCTTGTAGTGCGCGTAGGGTCCCTGCGAACCGAAGCCGGTCAGCGTGGCGTACACCAGCCCCGGATGGCCGGCGCGCAGGCTGTCGTAGTCGATGCCCAGCCGTTGCGTGACTCCCGGCCGGAAGTTTTCGACAACCACGTCGGAACGACGCGCCAACTGCCGCGCATCATCCCTGCCCTCATTGGTCTTCAGGTCAAGGACGACGCTCTTCTTGCCCCGATTCCACTGGATCGCTCCCGGCGAGTTCCGGAATTTTTCACCGCCCGGCGGCTCAACCTTGATGACCTCCGCGCCGAAGTCGGACATCACCATGGTGGCGACGCCGCCGGCCCGCCCGCTGGTGAAGTCAAGGACGGTTATTCCATCAAAGACCTGTGCCATCGTGCCCCCTCCGTAGTCAGCCAATTATCGCCCCGCTTGGGCCGTCCAGTTGGTGTTTCCTTCCTGCATCGCAAAGGGCGGCGAGGTGGCGGAGACGTAGATCAGCTTTTCCTCTCCGACGTTGCGGATGGAGTGGTCGGTTCCCGGCGGCACCAGGATCATCGTGCCCGCCACGACTTCCTCCACCTCGTCTCCCACCCGCATCGCGCCCCGTCCCTGCACAACCACGTACACCTGCTCCCGCCCGTCGTGGGAGTGGACGGCCTGTTCGCTACCCGGCTCACCTTCAACCCAGGTTACGGCCAGGTTCTCCGACCCAAACTGGCCCGAGGCCAGCAGCAGGTGCGACACCTGCCCGCCCCGGTGGTTCTGTGGACTCTGGTCCAAGGTCTGAATGTTCATCGGCAAAGTCTCCTGTTCCGCGTTTTACATGGAATGCTGGTAGGACATACGCAGTGAGAGCATATATCCTGCGTACCCAATTGTCATCGCAAGGAGCGCAGCGACGGCATATCCGGGAACGAGATTGCCGCGCTTCGCTCGCAATGACAGGTTGAGGAAAGTAGGTACACAAGAGGAGGCACACCAACATGGCCGAAGTTGAAGCAAAGCTGAACGAGATGAATATCGAACTGCCGCCGCCGCCCGATCCCGTGGGCAACTACCTCCCCCTCGCCCGCAGCGGCAACGTCATGTGGCTGGCCGGCGTCGGCTCCCGCATGGCGACGGGAGAGCGCATATCCGGCAAGCTCGGCGCCGATCTGACGACGGAGCAGGGGTATGAGGCGGCAAAGTGGGGCGCCCTGAACCTGCTGGCCCGCATGAAGGCGGAGCTGGGCGACCTTGACCGCGTTACCCGCATCCTCAAGGTGGTGGGCATGGTCAACAGCGATCCGTCATTCAACCAGCAGGCGGCGGTGGTGGACGGCGCGTCCGACCTCTTCGTTGCCCTCTACGGCGACCGGGGCCGCCACGCCCGTTCCGCGCCCGGAATGGCCGCTCTGCCCGGCGACACCGCCGTAATCTGCGACTGCGTTATCGAAGTGGACGGAGGCTAACGCCCCGCCACCAGGCTGGTTTCCGTCCCTTGCGGGTAGTGACTGGGCCCACCGGCGGCGTGCTGCATCGACAGCAGGATATTGGCGAACGCCACCGAATCTTCGTAGCATTCGCCGGCACACGGAATGTCCAGGGACCAGTTCACACCCTCAATACGTATCAGGCTCCCGCCGGAATGGGTCATGCTCCGCCACAGCAGCCATACCGCAAGGGCGATCAGTATTACCAGGATGGCCGCCACCGCGTGCAGGTTGATGACCGGTATGATTACGCTGGGCAGTCGGTCCACCAGCCAGTACGCCAGGACCAGGTAGGCTACCACCGCGCCGAGTACCAACACGGCCCATTGCAGCCAGGAGAGGCCGCGCCGCACGTCATTGCGCACGCCGACGCCGCAAACCGACGCCATGGCGTACATCTGCGCCACCCGCGTAGAACCGTCCTCCATGACGCTGATGACCCGGCGGTTGGTGGCCGCCAGCAGCCGGCCCGAGCCGACCGGCTCTTCGATCAGCCCCTGCTCCGGGTGCAGGATTGCTTCGATCCGTTCTTCGGGCAGCAGATCCACACCGCGGATTCGTGACAGATATGACGTTGCAGTTTGCATTGGCCCTGGTTGATGGTGTCGGAGGTTCTAACAGAAATCCTATCACACCCTCGCTGTTGCCCCGCATCAGTCCGGCGTCACTCCCAGGGCAATCGAATTTGGGGCTCCACATATCCGTCATTCCCGCGAAAGCGGGAATCCAGTGGCCACAATTGGTTGTTTCGTTGCAGATGTACTGACTTTTGGGTTACTGGAGATTACTTGAAATGCGATTGCCCTGGCGTCACTCCCGATAAGTACCCGATGCGTCACCGCCGGGGAAGTCGCTCATGGTGAGCCGGTCGAACCATGTGGCAATCCCGCCCAATGCGATAATCCGGTATCATGCAGACAGCCTTTGCAAAATAGCCGTCAGATGATACTTCGGGAGTGTTTCGACCATGGGATTTTTAGTCGATGTCTGGCGCCGCATTGGGGCACGATTATATCTGGCGCTGGGGGTTGCCGTGTTGCTCACCCTGGTGTCCAGCGCGGTGGGCGTGTACTACTTCGAGCGTAGCGGCGACCTCAGTTACCGGGTGCAATTGGAGTCCGTGCCGGTGCTGGAGGCATCCTGGTCCGCCGTTCGCGAGGGTGAGCGGATGCAGGCCGTGGGGCTGGCCTTGCTGGCGGATCCGGACGCCGGATTCGACGACCTGCAGACCGAATCGGTGGACGAAACCCTCTCCAGACTGGAGACCGCGCTGGTCGGCACCAGCCGAGCGCCGGAACTCGCGCCCCAGGCCGAAGCGGTGCAGGATGCCGCTTACGACCTGGCTGGAGTCATCGACGGGTTGACCGTCAATCGGCAGGCCGAGCTGGCCGCCGCCGCGTCGGCGACCGATCTACAACGCCGCCTGAACGAATACTCCATTGACTCCGGTTCCATCGCCACCGTGGCGGTGTTGCAGCGCATGTTGCTGGCCGATAGCGAAGGTAACCTGGACGCCCTGTGGAATGAGTTCGAGGCCGCGTCCGCCGCCGGCGTTGACCCGTCGGTGGTGGCCCTGGGCACGGCCGACGACGCAGCAGCTGGCGGCTCAGGCCCGAAACGCGGAGCTGGCCGGCGACTTTGACCGAGCCAGCCAGTCCCTGGATCAGGCCATGACCAGCCTGTTGGACGCGGCCGGCGCCGCGTCTTCCGGAGCCCTGGAGTCGTCCCTGGCCAGCTTTGACCAGGGACGACTCCTGCTGGCGGTGATCAGCGCCACCAGCGTGGTCGTCGCCATCCTCACCGCATGGCTGTGGGTCGGCAACGGCGTGGTGCGCCGCCTTTCCCGCCTGTCGGAGCGGATGCGCGGCATGGCCGGCGGCGACCTGGTAACGCCGGTGCCGGAGGTCAGCCGGGACGAAATCGGCGAATTGGCCGGCGCGCTGGAGGTCTTCCGCCAACAGGCCCTGGAAGTACAGCGGCTGAACCTGGTGGAGCAGCTCTACGAGGAGTTGCGGGTAGCCAACGACGAACTGCAGCGGATGCAGGATCGCCTGGTCGCCCAGGAAAAGCTGGCCGCCCTGGGCGAGCTGGTCTCCGGCGTGGCCCACGAGATCAGCAACCCGCTGAACTTCGTCAAGAACTTCTGCGAGGCGTCTCAGGAGCTGTACACCGAACTGGCCGAAACCCTGGAGAGTTACCGCACCGAGATGTCGGATGACGACGCCGCGTTGGTGGACGAAATCAGCCAGGAGCTGACCTCCAGCCTGGGGCGGGTTCACGCCAACGGCGGCCGCGCCCTGGCCATCGTGGAGCGGATGCGCGGGCTGGGCGTCGTGGGCGGTGAGCCGGCGCCGGCCGACCTGAACCCCGCCTTGCGCCAGGCGGTCCAGGCCGGCTGCGAGGCTTTCCGTGCCGAGTGGGGTGACTTCTCCGTTGACCCGGTGTTCGACCTTGACGACAACGTGGGAGAGGCGCTGTTGGTGGAAGCCGACTTCGGCGAGGCTATCGTCAACCTGGTGCTCAATGCCTGCTATGCCATGCGCCTGAAGCAGGAAGAAATTGGCGACGGTTACCAACCGCAACTGCTGGTCACCGCCCGCCGGGACTATGACATGGTAGAAGTCAAAATCCGGGACAACGGCACCGGCATCGCGGATGACGTGGTAGATCACATATTCAACCCGTTCTTCTCCACCCGCGACGGCGCGTCGGGCGCCGGCCTGGGCCTGCCCATCGCCGCCGACGTGGCCCGCCGCATCGGTGGTGACCTGGTGGCGGACACGGTTCCCGGCCAATACGCCGAGTTCACCTTCACCGCGCCCGTGGCCGCCCCGGCAGCGTCCCCGGTCGCCGTTGGGGATTAGCCAACGCCGTAGGATACGCCGCGTCGTCCGCTGCTCACGCGTACCGGGTTTGGTTCAACCTGTCATTGCGAGCGAAGCGCGGCAATCCCGCCGGCATCGCCGGCTAGCGTCCTGCGCCACGCGCTTGATCGGTGCAGGAACCGTCTCAAGGTCGCGTAGGGGCGAATAATCATTCGCCCCCGCAAATCGCAACCACCTGAATTTCAAAGCTGCCAACGATACGGCGGATGCCCTACCGCCGGCGCAGGATCAGATAGGCGAATATGATGATGGCCAGCAGGCCAACGCCTATCAAAATCAGTATCAAAGTGATGCGCTGACGCGGCGTCGCGGTGATGTTTTCCAACGCGCCACGAACCCGCGGGATGGCGTCGCCGATAATCGGGATGGCCGGGCGTTCCAGATCTTCCTGACCGTCCGTCGGGCTTGGGTCGGGAGTGGGCGTGGGCAACGGCGTAGGAGTTATAGCGGCAATCGGAGCGGGCGGGGTGGGTGTCGGGGTGGGTGTAGCCGTCGGAGCCGGCGTCGGCGTGGCGGTCGGAGTGGGCGTGGGCGTTGCCAACAGCGCAGCGGCGGCGACAGCGGTCGCCGAAATCTGAGCCGCCGTGAGCGTCGCCACCGGGGTCGGCGTGGGCGTCAGCAAAGCGGCCATAGCCGGCGACAGCGTGGGCGTCCCGGCCGGTGGAGCCACGCCCCCGCCACCTGCGCCCGCGCCTCCACCGCCTGCGCCACCAGCTCCGCCGGGCCTGCGGGCAGCCTGGGCTTCTATGGTGGACCGGGCCGTCATAGTGGACTGGGCCGTCATGGTGGCGCGAGCCGCAATCGTAGAAATATTGATAGGTGGCACCGTTGGCGGAGCGACGGTAGGTGCAGCGGTCGGCGGCGCTGCGGTAGGGGGCGGCGCGGACGTCGGCGGTACAGCGGCGACGCCACCTCCGCCTCCGCCACCTCCCCCGCCGTTGTCATCAGGAACCGGCGTTGGCGTAGGAGTAAACGTCCTCACCAACACTAACGTGGCCGTAGGCGTCGGTGTGACCGTCAGCGTCGGCGTGGGCGTGACCGTCGGCGTCGGCGTCGGAGTGGGCGTGTGCGTCGCCGTGGGGGGGCGGGGGGGGGTCGGGGTGGGGGTGGCGGTTGGGGTGGGGGTGTGCGTGGTGGGGCGGGGGTGTGGGGGGCGTGCGCGTCGGCGTCGGCGTGAGCGTCGGTGTCGGCGTGATCGTCGGCGTCGGCGTGGGTGTGCCTGTCTGCGTCGGCGTGGGGGTGTGTGTAGGAGTGCCTGTCGGTGTTGGCGTGAGTGTCGGTGTCGGCGTCGGAGTGTGAGTAGGCGTCGCCGTGGCTGTAGGTGTGGGCGTGGCAGTCGGTGTCGGCAGGCAGTCAACCATTTGTTTGTGGATCACCGCATCGTTGAAGTCGTCGTCCGTTGAATCCTCATACCTAACCTCAACGATGCGGTCCGGTTCAGGTTGAATTTCTTCCTCTTCAATTTTGTCCAGATCCTTGATAATCTCGCCCGTGTCCCGGATCTTGATATAGATTGGGTGTTCTATGTTATGAACGTCCGACAGCGTGATAGATTCTCCTTCATCGCGATTGCTCAGCCTGCTCCCTTGATCGTCCTCGATATATTCGTCGTTCTCGTCTACCAAGTCGAGGTCGAAAGCCGCCTCGCCACTTATCATCGTCACCTTCAGGCACTGGGACTGTGCATTGGCGCCGGGGATGAACGCGTGGAAGAGGGCAATCAACAGCGTGACGGCGATGACGAGCAAGACCGTGACGGAGGCTGCCAACAGCAGCGCCGTGCGGACCAACGAATTGCTCACTGGTTCCTGGCTCCTCGCACTCCAACGATGGCCTTACCTAGGATCGCAGGGGGCGATCC
>JAGWBI010000022.1:0-18208 GCA_021295965.1 Dehalococcoidia bacterium
TGACTACCCTTGACCATCAAGCTGGAACCCATCCCATCCGCAGCCGCCCGCGGCATGAATGATGCACAGCTGCGGTTAGTGAGAACCGCCGACGGGTTGGCCAGGGACCGGTTCTCCGGGCGCGCCGCTGCCTATGACGAGGCCGCCGAGTTTCCTGCGGAGAACTACGACGATCTTCGCGACGCCGGCTTGTTGACTTTACGGGTGCCGACCCGGTTTGGCGGTCACGGTGTTGACCCGTTAACGTTCGCAATGTGCATCCTTGCGGTCGCCAGAGGTTGCGCCTCAACCGCCCTGACGTTGACGATGCACACCAATGTTGTCGGGTCCTTCGTCGCAGGATTGGGGACGCCGGAGCAGCGTCGGCGCTATTTCGCTGAAGTCGTAGAGGCCGGTCGGCTGTTCGCCTCAATTACCAGCGAACCCGGAGCCTCGGCCCGGGAGCGGTTCGTGCTATCCACTACATTCACTCCGGTGGACGATGGAGCCTACCGCGTGGAAGGAACCAAACATTTCTGCTCGTTGGCCGACGCCGCCGATTATTTCTTCGTGTCGGGCATTGTCGCCGGCAGCGGCGGCGGGCCTGACAACCTCATTTCCGGTATGATTCGCAGTGACATGAGCGGCGTGAGGGTCACCGGCCAGTGGGACGCGGTTGGTATGAGGGCTACGGCCAGTCACACCGTGAGCTACGATACCGTCGCTCCGGCGGACACGATCTTCGGACCGCCCGGTCGGTTGCTTACCGCCGACTGGGGCAGTTTCTCGTTGGGTTACGCGGCTGTGTACCTGGGTATCGCGGAGGCCGCCTACGAATACATCACGGATCAGGCCGCCAGCCGTTCCTGGACGCCGGGTGGCGACACGATGATCCATTATCCGGCGACGCAGCAAACCATCGGGCAAATGAGCGTAGCGATCCAATCGGGCCGGCTCATGTTGGTTGACGCCGCGCTTACGGACCGGGAGGCCGACCCAACCGGCGCCGTGCTGGCGGTGAATCGCGCCAAGCAATACTGCTCCGAGGTGGGAGTCTCCGTGACTGACGCGGCCATGAGGATGGCCGGAGGGGGTGGGTTGCTGAAGTCGTCCCCGTTGGAGCGGCTCCGACGCGACGCCCTATCCGGCCCGGTGATGCCTCCGGCCAACGACCGCTGTCTGGAAACCATCGGCAAGTTGGAATGCGGGTTGCCTGCGGTCACCATTGAACTAACCTAGGAGCAGGGATGACCACCGTTGTTGAATACCCGCTGTCTGTTACGGGACAGTACCAGTACCATGATGTGATCGGCTTGCTGTCCGGCGGCGGTCCAGGCTTCAGCGGTCCGGTGTCGGTGACGCTGGGCCCGGACGGTCTGCTCCACGTAGCGAGCCGCGCCAATCCCAACCAGCCCGAAGCGGTACGAGTAACCCGTTGCACCATCGACGGCGATTATGTGGGGGAATTCTGCGGCTGGGGTGAAGGTCCCGGTCAATTCATCTGGATCACCGCCATCGCCTTCGGGCCGGACGGCAATCTGTATCTGTCCGATGAAAACACCCACCGCATCAGCCGTTTCACCGCCAAAGGCGAGTTCATTGGCTGCTGGGGCGAGTTGGGTCGCGGCTCCGGTCAGCTGAACAGACCCTCGGGCCTGGCTTTCGCACCGGACGGGACGATGTTGGTCACGGATTCATTGAATTACCGGATCCAGCGGTTCACTTCCGATGGCACATTCCTCGCGTATTGGGGAGAAATGGGTGACGCCCCGGGACAGTTCGATATGCCCTGGGGCGTGGCCGTGGACGGAGCGGGGCAGGTGTACGTTTCCGATTGGCGTAACGACCGGATACAGAAGTTTGACGCCGATGGCGCTCACGTCGCCACCTTTGATGGCACGGATGGCGGCGACGGGTTCTCTCGTCCCAACGGACTGGCGGTGGACCGCGGCGGGAGGATCTACGTTTGCGACTGGTGGAACGACCGGGTGCAGATCCTGGACGAGACCGGGAGGGTTATCGACACCCTGATCGGGCATTCGGGCACCTCAAAATGGGCGCGCACGTTCCTGGACGCCAATCCCGACATCGAGGAAAAGCTGAACCTGGCAACCCAGAACATCGAACTCAAACGCCGTTTCTACCGACCCACAGCGGTAACGGTGAGCGACGACGGCTTGGTGTTCGTGGCAGACTGCTACCGGCACCGGGTACAGATATATCGTCGGTTGTGACGGATATCGTTGCACGGTGGGAAAAGGAGGTGGTTATGGCCTGGCGAGACATGACCGCAGAGGAAGCGGAAGCCATTGGCAAATCGGTATATGAAGAAATGGTGCGCCCTTCGTTGAAAGGTGCTGCTGAACCGATAGGGCATTTTCTGGCAGTTGACTATGACTCCCGCGATTGGGAGTTGGATGAGAGGTTGCATAAGGCGGCACGGCGCCTGCGGGAGCGAAAGCCACACGCGGACGTGTACGGGTTCAGGGTTGGCTTCCCTGCGGCTTTCGAGTCGCTGAGCCCGTGAACGGGTTGCAAATGATCACTGGTGCCGTCAATTCGTTGCGCCGGCCAACGATCACGGTAGCACTGATAGATGAGGAGGGTGAAATCCGATCCCTCGAGGCGCATCTGGACACCGGATTCACTGGCGAACTTACGCTGCCAGCGTCAGCAATAAAACAATTGGGACTTCCTTTCAGCGCTACTACCAGCTTCAGGACGGCCAGCAGCAGATTGACCGATTTCAGGACATACGAAGGCGAGATATTGTGGCATGGGCGTCGCCGCATCATCGACGTGCTGGAGTCCGAAGTTTTCCCGCTGGTCGGCGTTGGCCTGCTGTGGGATAACAACCTGTCCATAGACTTCAAGCTCGGCGGCGATGTTGCCATCACGGAATTACCCGAATCCTGACTATCCAAGGAGGCAATCATGACCAGCAGTAACGGCCACAGGAACGACCAGCAAGTGGGCACCACCGTCCTCATCGTGATGATGGAGGTTGACGAGGCGGACGACGAAGTGTTCAACAAGTGGTATAACGAGGAGCATCTGCCCGAGCGCATGTCCATCCCCGGCTACGTCAGCGCCCGGCGGTTCATACTCGACCCGGAGGACGGGCAGAACAACAACGTGATGCGTTACCTCTGCATCTGGGAGATGGAGAACGATAGCCCGTTGCAATCGCAACTCTACAAAGACCAGAACGCCAAGCCTACCCCCACCAAAGAGGCGGCCAACGCCGTCGTCAAGCAGCGGGCGCGCGGCCTTTATCGCCAGATATTCCCGGCGTCCGGTGTTTATAACGACCGGGTTGGCTACACCTACCCGGACGGAATCCGGATCGGCGCGTAGCGTCAGAACTCAGCGTTGCGCGGAGTGCGCGGGAAGGCGATGATGTCGCGGATGTTCTGCATTCCGGTGGCAAACTGCACCGTGCGCTCGAAACCGAGGCCGAAGCCAGCGTGAGGCGCGGTGCCGTAACGGCGCAGGTCCAGATACCACCAATAGGGCGCGTCGTCCAGCCCGGCCTCCGCCATGCGTCGTTGCAGCACGTCGAGGCGTTCTTCGCGCTGGCTGCCTCCGATGATCTCGCCGATGCGCGGCACCAGCACGTCCATGGCGCGGACGGTCTCGCCGCCGTCGTTCAGGCGCATGTAGAAAGCCTTGATGCTGCTGGGGTAGTCGGTAACGATCACCGGCCGGCCCACTTTGCGTTCGGTCAGGTAGCGTTCATGCTCCGATTGCAGATCGGAGCCCCACTCGACCGGGTATTCGAAATTCTCCCCCGATTCCCGGAGGGCGGCGACGGCCTCGGTGTATGTCATGCGCTCAAAGTCGGAATTGGCTATATCTTCCAGCGTGGTGATCAGTTCCTTATCGTAGAACCGATTGAAAAACGCCATGTCTTCCGGGCAGTTTTCCAGGACGTGGCGGAAGATGTAACGCAGAAAGTCCTCCGCCAACTGTGCCAAACCGTCGAGGTCGCAGAAGGCGACTTCCGGCTCCACCATCCAGAACTCGGCGAGATGCCGTGAGGTGTTGGAGTTTTCGGCTCGGAAAGTAGGCCCGAAGGTGTACACATCGGACATGGACTGGGCGAATATTTCCGCTTCCAACTGGCCGCTGACGGTGAGGAACGCCGGTCGCCCAAAGAAGTCCGCGTTGTTGTCCACCTGTCCCCCGGTCATGGGAAGATGATTGAGGTCCAGGGTGGTGGCGCGGAACATTGCACCGGCGCCTTCGGCATCGCTGGCGGTGATGATGGGCGTCTGGACGTATAGGAACCCCCGCTCCTGGAAGAACTGGTGGATACCGAAGGCCATGGCGTTACGGACCCGGGCCACCGCGCCGAAGGTATTGGTGCGGGGACGCAAGTGGGCCAGCTCACGGAGGAACTCCAACGTGTGCCGCTTCTTCTGCAGCGGGTACTCCTCCGGATCGGCCCCGCCCAGCAACTCCAAACTTTCGGCTACGACTTCGTACCGCTGGCCTCGCCCGGGGGATTCCTGCAACCCCCCGTAGGCGCTAACGCTGCAACCGGTGGTCAAACCACCTACCAAACCATAGTCCGGGCAGCTGGCATCGACGACGATCTGGAGGTCGGCCAACGTGGAGCCGTCGTTGATTTGAACGAAAGCAACGCCGCCGGAAGAGCGAACCGTCTTCACCCACCCTTTGACGTTGACGGGATTGGGAGCGTCATCGACGTTGGCGGCGGACAGGAGATCTTTAATACGGGTGCGTTGGGCCGGCATGGCGTGCCTCCAAAGAGAAGGGCTGACATGCCGATTTTAGCACAGCGCGCGGCGGCGGCGACGCCACCCACTACATCTCCGGACGCTCCCGGTGCCAAGTCGTGGCCTGCTGGTAGGCGTGAGCCGTGTTCAACAGTTTGTCTTCTGACAGGTGTGGGCCGATCAGTTGCAACCCCACCGGCATCCCGTCGCTGAACCCGCACGGGACGGACATTGCCGGCAGTCCCGCGACATTCACCGGGAGTGTGTAGATGTCCACCAGGTACATCCGAACCGGGTCATCCGTCAGCTCCCCGATGGGGAATGCAACCACCGGCGAGACCGGCGCTGCCAATACATCCACTTCCTCAAAGACCCGGGCAAAATCTTGCCGGATCAGTGTTCTAACCTGCTGTGCCTTGTGGTAGTAGGCGTCGTAATATCCCGAGGACAGGGCGAATGCGCCCAGCATGATGCGCCGCTTCACCTCCTCTCCGAAACCGTCCTGTCGGGTGCGCTCCATCGCGGCCCACATATCTCCGTCTCCCCGGTGGGAATATCCGTACTTCACCCCGTCATAGCGGGCCAGGTTGGCCGAACATTCCGATGGCGCGATAATGTAATAACAGGCCAGAGCGTAAGCGGTCGTGGGCAGGGAAACTTCCCGGATTTCGGCCCCCAGACCGGACAGTTGGTCTATCGCGGCGGAAACCGCATCCCGAACTCCGGCATCCATACCCTCCGCGAAGTATTCCTTGGGAACGCCGAGACGCAAGCCGGAAATATCGCCGGTCAAGCCAGCGGCGTAATCGGGTACCCGGCTCGGTAGGGACGTAGCATCGCGCGGGTCGTGGCCGGCGATGGCCTGAAGCACCAGGGCGCAGTCAGTGGCGTCCCGCGCCAACGGCCCAACTTGGTCCAGCGATGAGGCGTATGCCACCAACCCAAAGCGGCTTATGCGCCCATAAGTAGGTTTGAGGCCGGTGATGCCGCAGAACGACGCGGGCTGCCGGATGCTGCCTCCGGTGTCGGTGCCCAGGGCGAAAGTCGCCGTGCCGGCCGCCACCGCCGCCGCCGAACCGCCGCTGCTCCCACCCGGTACGCAGTCTGGATTCCAGGGGTTCCGTGTCGGGAAGAAAGCGGAGTTTTCGGTGGACGATCCCATGCCGAACTCGTCCATGTTACCCTTGCCCAGCAGCACTGCCCCCTGCTCGCGGAGGCGCGCCACGGCGGTGGCGTCGTACACCGGAACGTATTCGGCTAACATTCGCGACGCGCAGGTAGTGGGAACGTCTTTAGTGCACAGTAGATCCTTAATCTGCATGGGTACGCCGGTAAGGGCTGTACCCTCTCCGGCCGCGATGCGCCGGTCGGCATCTGCCGCCTGCCGTCGGGCCCCGTCGGCAGTCACGGTTATATACGCGGACAACCGCCCATCCACCGCCGCAATGCGTTCCAGGAAAGCTTCAGTGAGTTCCGCACTGCTGATTTCCCGATCTCCCAACAGACGGGACGCCTCAGATACGGTGAGTCTCCAGAGTTCGGGCACCGCTTTACTCATCCAGTACGGCGCGCACCTGGAAAAAGTCGCCCCGGCGTCGCGGAGCGTTGAGCAGGGAAGCTTCTGATTCCAGGCTCCCCGCCGGTTCGTCGTCTCTCAACACGGTATCCAACCCGGCCACATGGGAGGTCGGCTGCACGCCATCGGTATCGAGCGATTGCAACACCTCAAACTGGTCCAGGATGTCGGAAAGCTGCCGGGCGAAAACCTCCGTTTCGGCTTCCGTTAGCGAGATTCGGGCCAGGGCGGCAATGTGCTCGACTTGGTGTCTGTCGATTGGCATAAGGTTTCCAACATTGGGTGATGCTCGAATCTGCTTCGAGCGCACGCGCTCTTAACTCATCTCAGATCCACCGGATACGCTGATACTCAGACCCGTCATGTAATCCGATTCGGCGGAGGACAGGAAGGCCGCCATGCGCGCGATGTCGTCTCCCTGCGCGATGCGGCCCAAAGGCACCCGTATCTCGCGCTCTCGCACCATCAGGGCGCGGTGCTCCTCACCGGAGGTCCCTTCGGGAGCCAGGGCGGCGGCGATAAAGTCAACGCGTTCAGTATCGACCAAGCCGGGGCAGATAGCGTTCACGTTGACCCTATAGGGCGCCATCTCGTGGGCTAGCGACTGCGTAAATCCAATGACAGCAAACTTGCTGGCGCAATAGGCGCCGTAGCGGGCTATGCCGCGCTTGCCTGCCCCTGACGATATGTTGATGATCTTTCCGGGGCCACCCCTCCCCACCATGTGTCGCGCCACCGCCCGACTGACCAGGTAGGTTCCCCGGACGTTGACCCGCATAACTTCGTCAAATGCGTCCTCTTCCAACTCGACGATGAGCACCCGGTCCCGCCCGGGACGAGATCCCGCGTTATTGACCAGGATATCGATCTTCCCGAACTCATTCAGAGTGTCCGTCACCATCGAATCAACCTGCGTGCTGTCCGAAACGTCGTAGTACAGGCCCAGACTGCGGCGGCCAATCCCCTGGATCTCCTCCACCACGCTGGGCAAGCCGCGCCAGCCATCCAGACGGTCTTCCGTGCGGATGGCGTCCAGAGACGCTTCCACGTCGGTTACCACCACGTCCGCGCCTTCCGAGGCCAGACGGGTTGCGATGGCGCGGCCGATGCCGTGTCGTCCGCCGGCGCCGGTAACAAGGGCAGTTTTGCCGTTCAGGTCGTACATGCAGGTGCGCTCCTGTAGTGTAAAAGTGGCAAGGGGCTGGGTGTTGAAACGCCCGGCGGGTCTGCCTGTAGATCTATTCGCGTGCTTCGATCTACCAATGGACAATTGCCGCTAACCAGCGCCGGGCCAATTCACTTGGTGGTCGTGATGGTGCAAAGCGTAGGCGCCGCCGGCGGCGTGAACCACTAACTGATGGCCAAAAGCATCGGCCAAAACGGACTCGAGCAGCACTTCATCCGGCGGGCCGTAAGCTATCAAACGCCCATTGATTACAGCCACGTCACTGGCCCTCGTCGAAACGCAGGTCAAGTTGTGGGTACACATGATGACCGTGGTTCCCTTGTCTCGCAACCGGTCCACGATGTCAAGGAAACGGTGTTGGGCGGTCGGATCCAAGCCTGCCATCGGCTCGTCGAGCAACAGAATTGCCGGTTCGGACGCAATGGCGCGGGCCAACAGGGCTCTGCGACGCTGACCGCCCGATAACTCACCTATGCCGCGCCGCCGCAGATCGACCAGGTCCACGGTGGCCAGCGCTTCGGCCGCGGCTTCGCGGTTAGCCCGGCTGTGGGCCCTGAACAAGCCACGTTGTGGCGTCAAACCCATCATCGCTACATCCCAGACTGAAACCGGAAAATTCCAGTCCACTTGCTCCGATTGCGGCACGAAACCGATACTCTTTAGCATCTCTTGGCTGGGGTGGCCGAGGACGGTGACCTTGCCGCGATTAGGCTCTACAAGACCAACCACCGAATTCAACAAGGAGGATTTCCCTCCCCCGTTGGGGCCGATGATGCCCGACAGGCTGCCGCTCGCTATTGAGAAACACACATTGTCTAACGCCAACACGGGCCCATAGCTCACGCTCACGTTTTCAAACGCCACCGCCTGCGGGCTAGCCGCGTCGTGGGTGTGGCTCTGGCCGTGGCGCAAATGCGCGTGACCGTGACCGGCGTGATCGTACGGGGCGTTGCGGTCGATCATGGTTGCTACCGGTACCAATCATCGCCGGCGGGAGGCCAGGGGTTTTCGGCGTCCAAGACCTGCGAGAGTTGCGTAAAAGCGCCCTTGAACGTGGCAGGATGAAGCCAAATACTATTGAAGCCCAGGTTGGTGTAATTATCCGTGCGCCGAGACGTGGTGAACCGGATGTCCTGGGTTTGGAGGTACGCGTCTGTTGCCAACGAATCGGCAATTTCGTAAATGGTTAGATATATCCCCTCTCCGTAGCGAGCTAAAAAGCGCCCCGATGGAGAATCCGGGCTGGTAGGCTGCGCCAGTTCGATGAAAGTATCGCCGCCTATGAGCGGTAGGACGGCGATTTCGAGGTCGGTGAAGCTGATCTCGAACCTGCGCGTGGGTTGCAACCCGAACATTCGGCTCCAGTGAGCAATGGCCGCGTCCAGATCGTGGACGATCACGGCCATTTGGCGCAGCTGAAGCGTGCCGGGTTGGTGATCGGACGCTTGCCAGTCGGAACCGGCGGCCGGCCACGGATTTTCCGAGTCGGTCACCTCGATTATTTCCAGAAAGGCGCCGTTGCACGATGCCGGATGTAAGAATACGGAACGGCTACCGTCGTGTTGTGTTTCGCTCGTTATGCGGATGCCAAGGTCTCGCAGGTGGGGGATGAGATGATCGTAGTCGGTGGTCTCAAAGATCATCAGATACGGCGCTTCACCGCGGCGCTGTAGAAAACGCGCGCCGGCAGAAGTTTCCTGATTGGTCGAAGATCGCGTCGGAGCCAGCAGTTCCACGAACGTGCCGTTGCCGGCGGGCAACACCGCGTTGTCCAAACCGAACTGCGGGAGAGCGCCAGTCCGGGACGGACTCATGCCCAGGACCCGACCGTAGAGGTCCACCGCTTCCGGCAGGTCATTGACCATCATCGCGATTTGTCGGAGTTTGTGCAGCATAATATGCGAAAGTGTCGGTTGGTCATCTGCCGGCGAGCGTTTCCTCCGGCAGTGGTAGAACGGCGACAACAATCAACCGAATGATCAATCGCGCGATGGCAAATCCAACCGGGCAGTCCCGATTACGTAAGGTCGGTCAGGAACCGGCCCGGTCATCGTGATATCGCATTGGATGTGGTTGCCATCTCCGTCCTGGTCGGTGTCGCTGATCTGGATGCCGACGTGCAAAGGTTGATTGTGAGGAACAGTGCCCCGAAAAACCAGGTCCAGGTCGGCCACCGTGCCGACCCCCGCCCAATCGGTGAGCACCCGGGATATCAACGCCATGGTCATGATGCCGGGGACGATGGGGGCGTCCAGTCCAACCTTTTCCGCTTCAGCCTGGTCCGTAAAGCGGTTGGGCGCCGGGTTGCCCCACAGAGAGCAAAAGTCCACGACTTGATCGTCAGCCACCGAGAGGATAGCGGGGCCTATCTCGTCGCCCAATTCCACGTCTTCAAAATACAATTTGGCGGATTGAGACATCTGGACGTCACTCCCTCACAACTTGGGAACGCTGTACGTCAGCCACCACGACGCCGTCCTGATTGCTGAACGTGGTTTCCCAAACAACGTGAACCATCGTGCCGGAGCGTCCGGTCTTGGTGTACACGTCCTTGAGATGCGACGCCGCCGTCAGCCGGTCGCCAACCACGATAGGAGCTCGGGGCTCCACGCGCTGACCGCCATGGAATTGGCGTCGCCCGAATTGGAGCTTAATGTCAGGCAACTCGCCACGCTCGAAGAGCGCGCAAAGCGTGGGCGGGGCGACCTGGTTCGCGTACCCAGCGGCGCGAGCTGATTCGGGATCGATGAACACCGGGTTGTCTTCGCCCACGCTGCGGACGTAGGTATCGACAATCTCTTTCGTCACCTCGAAAGGGCCGGA
This sequence comes from Dehalococcoidia bacterium, assembly GCA_021295965.1. Taxonomy (GTDB): domain Bacteria; phylum Chloroflexota; class Dehalococcoidia; order Lucifugimonadales; family UBA3495; genus Bin87. Next base: position 10,307 of record JAGWBI010000022.1, read on the forward strand.
CTCATGCTCGACGCCGTAGAGGGAATGGTCGTATTCGTAGTCAATTTCGGTGGGCATGGATCGCGCTCCTGAGTGGACGGTGGAATCAGCCGACGGGCGCGGCGGCGGTTTCCTGTATGTACATGGGCCTGAAGTCTCCCGACATCAGGGCTTCGACCAGTTCTCGTTCGTTTCGGATATTGGCGTTGAACTCCGTCACGGCCCTTCCAATGTGACTGGCGAGATGGGCGTCGCTACCCCCGGTCCCCAGATAACCCGTGCGCTGACACAGGTCTTCGGCCCGTTCGTTCTCCTCGGGCTTGCTGCCCGCGTTGACCCGCTCTACGATGGACACATCGTCAAAGGCTTCGCCTTGTGCCATATATTCCACCAAGCCGATACCGTACCGTCCGGGATGAGCCGGAACCACATAGCCGCCATGGTGGCGCGCCGCCTTGATGAGCTCGCGCCCATCCATTTTCACGTCGCCGAAGTCAATATCGCGGCCCAGACCGGGGGTGATGTTGTAAACCAGCATATGCCCGAAGCAGGTGTCCAGTTCTGCGCCCTTGAGCACCAATACGCCGTATTCATTGGCCAACTGGGAGTAATCTGCGTCAAAGTCAAACTGGCGATGCTCGGTGAGGACGATGCCGTCGATGGTGTACCCGCGCTTGCGAAGCACCTGGATGAATTTGAGGTACTGTTCAACAGTGGCGCGCGAGTCGTCAGACGCCACCGAGTGGCAATGCAGGTCAAGGTACGTGGTCAAATCAAGGCCTCCGGGCTGGCCAAATGATCTGCGTGCATGGCAGACCGCCAACAGCCGATTATATGTTGCGCGGTTAACGTATGCAACTGTGATAATGCGAGCAGATGTCCCGAACGGAGAGGTTGGGTTTCGCCATACAGGAACCGATCTTTGCTGGGTGCGCAGTATCAGCAGTAACCCGTCGTCGGCCAGAGTTGCCCGGCCCCAGCTCGAAATCATCCACCGCCATCTGGTCGAGAGCCGGCGGGCTGGGCAGGGGTTGCTCAGGCGCGTATGTCCGCCAAAAAGCGGCTGGCGCTCTGCCGAATGAAGTCCCCAATGTTGACCGACATCAGACTGACGCCCCGCTCGGCAAATTGGCGGTAGCGATCCACGTTGTCCACAGTCATGCCGGCGCCGGCGACGCCGATGATCTTGCCTTCCTCCAACGTGCCGTCGATGACCTGGGTGATGGCGTCGTCCACGTCGGCTTGCGGCGGCATGCCCATCGCCTGGGTGAGGTCGCTGCTGCCCACCAGGATGGCGTCAACGCCGTCCACGCTGGCAATTTCGCGGACGTTGGCCACAGCCTCAGGAGTCTCCACCATGCAGATGACCAGCGTCTCGCGGTTGGCCGCCTCGTAGTATTCGGCCGGCGGCAGGCCGCTCCCGAGGCGATTCGTGCGCCCGCCGGTGGCACTGCTGCGGTCGCCCATCGGATGGTAATGGGAGGCGCGGGAAACGGCCTCCGCCTCGGCCCGAGTATTGACGTGGGGCACAATCAGACCTTGGGCTCCGCGATCCAGGAACCGCAATAGAGTGGACGGCTCGGCGTTGGGCACCCGCACCACGGGAGTAATGTCGTGCAATTCAGCGGCCCTGATCATGTTCTCAGATTCCGAATCGTTGGACGACCCGTGTTCGCAATCAATCCACACCCAATCGAAGCCGAGTACGCCGTACATTTCCACGACAATAGGGGCGTAGAAGTTGACGCTACCTCCGACTGCGATCTCCCCTTCGAGCAACTTGGCCTTGGCGCGGTTGGTTCTAACCATAGTGGGCGCTCCTGGTTCACGTAGGGGCGAATAATTATTCGCCTCCACATCCGTCGTAAATGATAGTGCTCATGGGAGAACGCCGGGCGGCCTGTAAGCCGGGTTCTGTATCCGCCGTAGGCGGATGGTGACCATCTATCTAGCCCTGCGCGCGGCGAGTCGCCGCATCGCCATGCCTGCTCTTGACGGAACAAGCGTGTCAGCGTTGCCGCTGGGGTCAAGCGGCCAACCCGGGGACGGGCCGGACTCCCATAGTCCCCCTATTTGGCCTTGCTCCAGGTGGGGTTTGGCCGCCGGTGCGTCGCCGCACTCGGCCGGGCGCTCTTACCGCCCGATTTCACCCTTGCCGCGACCCTCAAGGCCGCGGCGGTATGTTTCTGTGCCACTTTCCGTCCCCGGGCCGCCGGCGGCGGGCCGCAGGCAGGGGGGTGGCCAGGAGCCCGGACTTTCCTCCCCGAGGCGTTTAAACCCCGCGGCGGCCACCCGGCCAGCCCGGCTTTCTCCTATTGCGAGGCTAGCATAGGGCAAAACAAGGGTCAAGAAAGTGTGTTCGCGGCAGAGGAATACACGTATGTATAATGCCGGATGACATACCAAGTCTCGCAAAGAGGTGATGGAAATGGCTACAGAACCGGTCAACATTTTTGAGTACGAAGAGATTGCCAGAGAGCGGATCGAGAAAGGTCATTACGATTTCATCGCCGGCGGAGCGACGGACGAAATCACCATCCGTCGCACGCGGGCGGTTTTTGACTCCATCATGCTCCGGCCCAGAATGATGGTGGACGTGGACCAACGTAGCATGGCCACCACGGTGCTGGGACAGGAGATCGCGCTGCCCGTGATGCTGGACCCCGCCGGCAATCACAGTGCGGCGCATCCCGAAGCTGAAATCGCCACCGTCAAGGCGGCGGGTGCAGCCGGCACGCTGATGGTGCTTAGTTCCCATGCCTCCCGGACCCTGGAGGACGTGGCCGAGTCAGCATCCGGGCCGCTGTGGTTCCAGCAATACTTCTTCAAGGACCGGGGGTTGACGCTGGAGATGGCAGCCCGGGCCGAAGAGGCCGGATATTCGGCCATCTGCATGACGTTGGACGCCAAGATCAAGCCCAAGCGGGAGCGCAATATCCGCAACGATTACGTGGGAGGAGACTCACCAAACTACGCACAGCTGGATCTGGGGACCCACACCTGGAAGTTCGCGGCTGACGCTCCCGCCGGACCAAGCGACATCCGCGATGTCGCCTCGACGTGGGATGACCTGGACTGGTTTGCATCCAACATACGCCTGCCGGTGGTGGTCAAGGGGATCATGGCCGGCGAGGACGGCCGGCTGTCGGCAGAAAATGGGGCGAAAGGCGTCATTGTCTCCAACCACGGTGGGCGCTACCTGGATACTACTCCCGCCACCATCGAGGTTCTGCCGGAAGTGGTGCGTGCCGTGGACGGCAACGCCGAGGTGTACCTGGACGGCGGCATCCGCAGAGGAACCGACGTATTCAAGGCGCTGGCGTTGGGCGCCCGCTCGGTTTTGATGGGCCGGCCTTTGTTCTGGGGCCTTGCGGTGGACGGCGAGGCTGGGGTTAGAGCGGTGCTGGATCTGCTGCGGGACGAACTGGATGCCACCATGGGGATGTGCGGCTGTTCCGACGTGGAAAGCATCAGTTCGGCCATGATAGATACGGTGTCGCCGCTATTGGCCGCTTTTCCAACAGCCGCTGAATTTCGCTAACCAGGCGCCGGCGGTTGACGGCGGCAGAACGATTGCAAAGTCTCTTATTTATCCGCTCATGGTGAGCCTGTCGAACCACCAACCACCGCAACGACCATCTTTCGACAAGCTCAGGATGGGCGGCAAAGGGCTACGCGGCCAGGGCAATCGCATTTGGGGCTCCACATATCCGTCATTCCCGCGAAAGCGGGAATCCAGTGGTCACAATTGGTTGTCTCGTTGCAGATGGACTGACTTTTGGGTTACTGGACTCCGGCTTTCACCGGAGGGACGGATAAGATCCCTGGTTACGCGGCGCGCCGAGTTGACCACCGGCGCGCCGATTGGTATGATTCTGCCCGCTAATGAGCAACGCAGGCGCCGGCTTCACTTGACGACTTCGCCGACCACTCCGGGTTGAGTGGTGGGCGGGTGCGTTTCGCGCCAACCGACAGCGATTCTAGCCGTCATCGGCGCTCGCGTTCTCCGTCTTTCCCCCGCTTATCTTTTGGCGTGTTCGCACGTCAACCCGAACCCGACGGAGACGCGATATGCTCCCCATCTCCCTGAGCCGCGCCGGCATCGCGGCTTTCCTGGCTCTGGCTTTTCTTGCGCTGGCCGCCTGTGGCGGCGAGGGCGCCAAACCCACCCTGTACATCGGCGGCATTCCCGACCAGGACGTAGCCATCCTGGAAGCCCGTTTCAAGCTGCTGGCCGAGCACGTCGCCGCGGAGACGGGGGTCGATGTCCAATACCTCCCCTCGCAATCCTACTCGGCGTTGGTCACCGGGTGGAAGAACGACGACGTGCAGTTGGCCTGGTACGGTGGACTCACTGGCGTCCAGGCGCGTCTGGCGGTTCCCGGCTCCAACGCGGTGGCGCAACGCACGTCGGACGAGAAGTTCACCTCGGTCTTTGTGGCGTCTCCCGATTCCGGCATCGAGACGCTGGCCGACCTGCCAGGGCGCACCTTCACCTTCGGCAGCGAGAGCTCGACATCCGGCAATTTGATGCCCCGCCACTTCCTGAACGAAGCGGGCATTGTTCCTGAAAACGACTTCAAAAGCGTCGCCTACAGCGGGTCCCATGACGCCACCTGGAAGCAGGTGGAGGCTGGCGCGGTGGAGGCCGGCGCCCTGAACGCAAACGTGTGGCGGACTCGGCTGGAAAAGGGAGAGGTTGACACCGCGCGGGTGGCAGCCTTTTTCACCACCCCCGGTTACGTCGATTACCACTGGGTTGTTCGACCCGGGTTGGATGAGGAGTTCGGTGACGGTTTCACGGATAAAACCGTGAACGCGCTGCTAAAGCTGAACGCAGCCAACGGGGGCCGGGACAAGGAAATCATGGACGCCTTCCAGGCGGACCGTTTCATACCGACCAGCAATGAAAACTACCACGCAATTGAAACCATTGCCCGCGACCTGGGCCTCATCACAGAACAGTAAGCCGCCCGCGGTCCTGATTGACCGCGTGAGCAAAGCCTACGGCGACCTGGTGGCGGTGCAACCCCTTTCGCTGGGCATCGAGGCCGGCGAGAGGGTCGCGCTGCTGGGCCCCAGCGGCAGCGGCAAGACGACTTTGTTGGCCATGATTGCCGGGGAGCTGGAACCATCCGAAGGCTCCATAGAGCTTCGGGGTAAAGACCTGGCCCAGCTGCGGCCCGGACGCGAACTGTGCGAAGAAGTGGGGATGATCCACCAGCAGTATGACCTGGTGCCGAACCTGTCCGCTTTGCAAAACGTCCTGGCGGGACGGTTGGGGCAATGGAGCCTGTTGAAATCGATGGTGTCGCTGGTTTGGCCGCGCGATCGGCAGGTGGGTCTGGCCGCCCTGGAACGGGTCGGTGTATCAGAGCGCGCCCGGGTGCGGTCGGCATTCCTATCCGGTGGCGAGCAACAGCGGGTCGCCGTGGCCCGACTGCTGGTGCAGGACCCGGCCATAATAGTTGCCGATGAGCCGGTATCGTCGTTGGATCCGGCCCGCGCCGAAGAGGTGATGGGTATGTTGGCGGAATCGGCGCGGGAGGCTGGGAAAACCCTGGTGGCGACGGTTCACTCCGTGTCCGTGGCGCGGTCTTTCTTCGACCGCCTCATTGGACTGCGGAACGGCGAGCGGCAGTTCGACTTGCCGGCACGGGAGGTAACGGACGCCCAACTGGATGTCTTGTACGCCTTGGAAGGCTTGAGGGATGAATGAACGGGTGAGCGAGCGATTTCTTGGAGGAAAAGGAGCGCTCACCGCGATACTGCTGATCGCGTTCGCCGTCAGCCTGGCCGGAATCGGTTGGGAAGACGGCGTTTTCAACACCGGCGGGCTGCGGGCCACCGGGCAGATCGTCGCCGCCGCCTTCCGGCCCGAACTGACCCCGGAGGTGCTGGTCATTGGCGCGCGCTCCACCTGGACGACCGTTGCCTACGCCTGGGCCGGCATGACAGTCGCCCTGGTCATCGGCATGCCCCTGGGTGTCCTCGGCTCTGGCACCGTGTTCCGGTCTAACTGGGCGCGGCGCAGCAACGTTGTTTGCTCCCGGTTTGTGTTGGCGGCGCTGCGAGCCATCCACGAATTGGTGTGGGCGTGGCTTTTCGTCGCCGCCCTTGGCCTGTCTCCCATCGCCGGAGTCCTGGCGCTGGGGTTGCCCTACGCTGGCATCCTGGGCCGCATCTACGCGGAGTTGCTGCAGGACGTGCCGGAGGCTCCGCTGCGAGCGTTGCGAGGAACCGGGGCGTCGGAGTGGCGGGTATTCTGGTTCGGTCGGTTGCCGATGGCATTGCCCGACATGTTGAGCTACACGTTTTACCGATTGGAGTGCGGGATCAGGTCGGCGGCGGTGTTGAGTTTTGTCGGTCTGGGCGGTCTCGGCCACAACATCCAGATCTCGTTGCAGGACATTGACTATAGCCGCATGTGGACCTTCGTTTACTTCCTGGTCGCCCTGGTGATTATCGTGGATGTTTGGAGTTCGATGGTCCGCCGGCGCGTGGCGATTGAGCAGGGATAGCGCCCGTGGCCTTGGGATACAGCAGGGGTGAACCGGTTGCCCAAGGCGGAGCCAACGCGCCCAGCGACCCGCGGCGCCGTGTGGGATTTCTGGCCGGTTCCGCGGTGGCGGCGGCGGCGATGGCTATCGCGTCCTGGGCAACGATTTTCGCCAACGATCTTTTCTCCCCGGGGGACTTTTTTTCGGGCAGGACGCTGGAGCGAGGGGCCGATTTCGCGGCGGCGCTGCTCGGGGTCCACTCATCGGTGGCTCCCGCGTTTGTCGATCCCGGCCAGTGGGCGCACAAGGGGCGGTTGGCGGCGGAGACGCTGGGGATGAGCGTGGCGGCGGCCGGACTGGCAGCAGTTGGCGCGCTGGCGACCTTCATGTTCGGCGCTCGCAACGTCATGGTGGGCAGTCTGGCGCCTCACGACTCGCTGTGGCGGAGATCACCCTTCTTTCTGATACGAGCGCTGTTCACCGTGAGCCGCGCCGTGCCCGAGTTGGTTTGGGCAATGATTTTGGTGTTCGTGTTCACCCAAGGAACGTTGCCGGGGGTTATCGCGCTGGCAATCCACAACGGCGGGATATTGGGCAAACTTGGGTCGGAAATCGTCGAAGGCCTGGACACGCGTCCCATCCGGGCTTTGCGTTCTACCGGCGCCGGCTGGATGCAGGTGTTGCTTTACGGAGTGCTGCCGGAGGCCCTGCCCAAGTTCATCACGTACCTGTTCTACCGGTGGGAGGTCATCATCCGCACCACTATCATCGTGGGTTTCGTAGCAGCCGGCGGCCTGGGAGCGGAGTTCCGCCTGGCAATGAGCCACTTCAAGTTCACCGAGGTCGCGCTGATATTGTTCTGGTACCTGGTGTTGGTACTGTTTGTGGATATCACGGCGGCGCGGTTGCGAAGGTTAGCCCAGTAAACAGGGCAGCCCAAACGAGCTGCCCTGACCGCCTCCGGGCATAGCCGGAGGTTGCCTTCATTCTGCATCGGGATGTGTGGTAATAAAGCGGGCTGCGCGCTCCGCGTCCACATGGGGCGCGCGCACCTCCACACCGGACTGCTCTTCCTGCAGACGTACCGTGCTGCTGCTGTCAGCGTCGCCCCAGCCCCGGTTCATGGCTTGCAGCGAGATTTGTTGGGCGAGGGTGGACATCGGCATGGGAACGTCGTACTCCCGGGCCAACTCCGTCGCCAGCGAAATGTCCTTGTGGGCCAGGTTCAGCGCGAAACTCGCCGGCTCGAACTCGCCGCGGAACATCGTCCGCACCAGTCCCTCGTGGAGGAAGGACATCCGGCCCAAGGCTCCCCGGCGGACACATTCCCAGAGGGGTTCAGGATCCACGCCAGCCTTGACGCCCAGGGTCAGGCCCTCGGCGATGGCCTGCCGCACGCTGTGGCCGATCATGTTGTGCACCA
>JAGWBI010000022.1:18572-44875 GCA_021295965.1 Dehalococcoidia bacterium
GAAGGGGCAGCGCCGCCTCTTCACGCAGGTCATAGACGATCATGGGGTAGCCGGCCCGCTGGATGTTGGCGGACATCCCCCCGCCCATGTTGCCCAGGCCGATGAATCCTACAGTTTCCATAACGTTCACTCGCTCCGTCAGTTGGGATGGTTCGGCTCGCAGTATAACCCAGGCAACCGGGTGGAAAATCCGAGTGCTATAATGAGCACAGATGCCCCGTGGTGTAGCGGTAGCACGTCAGCCTTTGGAGCTGTAAGCCCTGGTTCGAACCCAGGCGGGGCAGCCATCCGGCACGTGGCGCCCGGCGTTCTGGCCTAAAGGCTTTTTCCCGCCGTATGAATCACAACGCCGTGCTTTGCCACGGCTTCGTTGATATGCGGCCCTGCCAACGCCAGTTGAACCACGTCAACATTGATAGGCAAGTCAGATTCTTCCAGGGTCTCGATCAGCCTGAACAGCGTCGCGTCGTCCAGCGGTGTGTCCCCGGCAATGGCAATGTCCAAGTCCGAAAATGGACGGTTCCCCCCGGTGACGCGAGAGCCAAAAGCCAGCGCTTCTCGCTCCGGCACGTGCCGTTGCAGTATCTCCCGCACCATGGCGAGCCAGTGCGGGCGGATTATCACGCCGCCGGATGCCTGTTCTCCGCCAGTACTCATATATCCGTACCCGTTTCGCTACGTAATCGACTTAGCAATCGGCGGGCGTCAGCGGCGAATGTGGGAACGTTAGCGACGATACTGACGGCCACCGGTTCATTGTAATCATGGGTCGTACTCTGCCTTGAGTTGGTGTGGCCGATCCATGCTTCCGGGTCGTCGATCAAACCTGCGTCCGCGCTGAACCTGATTGTCGTTCGATAACCGTATCGGCCCGCATCGGGATGCGCGCCTCGCCTCAGCCGGCTGCGCAGGCAACGGATCGCCATTTCGTAGGTGAATTCAAACCGCTTGATGACTCCATCGCGGACTACCGTTAGGGCAGGATATTCTTCCATTGCCCGCAGAGCCTCATCCAACCGGTCCACGGCATCCGCGAACAGGCTCATTTCGCTGGAATGATGGGGCATCATCATTCCGGTTGTCTGTCGGACTCCGTTCCGGCGCTGAACGGTTCACGGGCGAACACCCGCCGCACCATCGGCTCGAAAAACTCCAGCGGCAACGGCTCGTAGTTCGGATCGAAGGAAGCCTGGTCCCACTTGTGGCAGAAGTCCACCGCGTCCTGATACCAGGGGTGGTCAATATATCGATCACGGGCGTTGCGGTCGCCCCCCACGTGGTGAGCGTAGTAGTAAGTCTGGAACAGTCCATGCTGCCTGACGACCCAATACGTGCGTTCCGATACGTAGGGACGTAGCACGGCAGCTGCCATTTCGCTGTGGTTGTGCGGCGCCAACAGGTCTCCGATGTCGTGGAGCAGCGCGGCCACCACCAGTTCCTCGTCGGCATTGTCGCGGTAGGCGCGCGTGGCGGATTGCAGCGAATGTTCCAACCGGTCCACTTTGTAGCCGGCCAGCGACCCTGCCAGCCTCCGCAACTGTTCCAGCACGCGGTCCGCCGTGCCGGCGGCAAATTCCGCCTCCAGCTTCTCCAGCAGTTCGTAGTCTTCCCTGGTGCCGGCTGCCATGCTGGTAAAAGAAACCGCGGGCACGGCCGATTGGGACGCATTGGTCATGGGATCGCTCCGGTGGTGTAGGATATAGCCGAATTGTAACATCGCATCAGGCACCTGCTGCGACGCATGGAGGTTACAAGTGGCCGGGGAGAGACGACTGGAAGGCAAAGCGGCACTGATTACCGGGGGAGGGCGCGGTATCGGACAGGCCATAGCGCGAGCCTACGCTACGGAAGGGGCGCGTTTGGCACTGGCCGCCCGGACTGGCGCAGAGTTGCAGGAAACCGCCAACGCTATCCTCGACGAGTTCGGCGCCGAGGTTGTCACCATCATCGCCGACGTTACCCAGCGCGACCAGGTGGAAAATGCCGTAGCGGGAACCGAGGAGCAGTTCGGCGCCATCGACGTTTTGGTGAACAACGCGGGCAACCCGGGCGAGATTGGCCCATTGTGGCATTTGGACCCGGAGCGGTGGGCCAACGTGATTTCAGTGCATGTGCTGGGGACCTTTTACGGTTGCCGGGCTGCGATACCCGGGATGCTGGAAAACGGCGGAGGGCGGATTATCAACATGGCCGGCGTCGGCGGCCCCAACGATACCTCATACGACGCCGCCAAGACCGCCATTGTGAACATGACGGAGAACCTGAGCCACGAACTCGCGGGCACCGGCATTACCGTCAACGCCATCAGCCCCGGATCTATCCACACGCGTATGTGGGAAGAGGTGCGGGACATGGCCCTGGCCGCCGGCGATACCGAAATGTACCAGAAAGGGGTTGAGGTCACCTCCGGCGGTGGCGCTTCCATCGAACGGGCGGCACAGCTGGCGGTTCTCCTGGGCAGCGATGATTCCGGTGCGTTGTCCGGCCGGCTGATCCGTGCCGCTTTGGACTCCTTCGAGAGCATCCCCTCGCAAATCGGCGCCATCATGGCATCGGATGCCGGACTGCTCCGGCGGGTTGATTTGCCGGGTTAATCTGCCGTTTCCGGCGCCAACGATTGCTGAGCATCAGGATGGCGAGGCGGCTTCGCCAGCAACAGGGCGGCCGCCGTCATGGCCCCCAGCACTGCGTAGATGACGAATGCCCAACCGTAGCCGCCGGCGAACTGGAAAACCAGCCCTGATGCCACGGCTCCGATGGCCTGGCCCAATGATGTGAACGGCTCCGTCACGCCTCGTATGGTGCCTAGGGACTGGCGACCGAAGAAATCGGCGTACGCCACTGCTGGCACTACCAGGATCCCGGCTACGGCTAAGCCGAACAACCCTGCCGCAACAAACGCCACTGCCACAGTGTCCGCTACCACGAACATGGCGCAGGCAACCGCCATCACCAACGCTACGGTGGCATAGGTAAAAGAAACCCGGATCTTTTCCAGAATTCGGCCCCACAGCAGGCTGCCCAATCCCGTGCCAGCGGCGTTGACCACGATGCTGAGCTGCGATAGTGAAAGGTCGATCCCCCTCGAACGCAGCAGGTCCGCCTGGTACACGTTGGTTCCCGACTGCAACAGGAACAAAAAACCCGTCCCGATCGCCAATACCCACAGCGCCGGCGTGCGCAACGCCTGCCGCGTAGTCCATTCCATTTCGGCAGCGGCTTCGGCGGTCGTGTGGGCCGTGTCTTCACTGGCCTCGTGTTCTTCAGGCGCATCTCCGTCGGGCAGCAACCCTACTTCCTCGGGGCGTTGCGCCACCAGCAACGCCGCCGGAGCCAACGCAATCGCGTAAACCATCAAACCCAACACAATCCACGCTGTCTGCCATCCGTAGGCTATGCTGACCCAGGTGGCGACCAACGGAAACGCCACCATGCCCCCCGAATGGGACAGGAAAAGAAGTCCGGTCGCTCGGCCCCGTTTTCGCACAAACCAACGTCCCACAACGGTGGCGGCGCCAACGTTCAGCGGGCTACTGAACATAATGCGTCCGACCGCCATGGCTGCGTAGAAGATGGCGATATGCACCGAAAGCCAAGCCAACGCAATGGTGCTCAGGCCGAGGATTATCAGCGACAGCACCAGCACCAATCGCGCACCGTAGCGGTCGATAGCCCACCCAACCGGCGGCGACGCTCCGGTCGCGAGCAGCCCACCCACCGCCGCGGCTCCTCCAATCAGCGCCCGGCTCCATCCGGTCTCGTCTGCGATCAACGGCACGAAGACCGCAAACGTAAGGCTGCCCGCCGCGTTGCGGACAAACATGCTGCTGCCGGCCGTGCCGAGGACTATCCAGCCGTAGTAGAACGGGACGCGCTGGGAGATGTAAGCGATTAGGAGGTACATCGAGCGAATATTCCCTAACCTGTCAACTCAACGCCTGCAACGCCGCCACGGTGTCGTCCCGAAAACGCACCCATGACGGGAGCTGTTCCAAAGGGCCGCCTACTGGCAGGTTTTCCAGTAAGTAGCGTCGTAGGCTGGGTAAATCCCTGCGTGTGTCTTCGCGTCGGCGCCCTCGTGTTTCGCTGGCGTCAAGCAAGGCTGTTGCCAATATTTCTCCCGGGTCGGCCCTCCGATCTATTTCACTGGGAGTTGGCAGAGTTAGAGGCCCTCTGGCATTCGGTTTGCGGATAGCTTTCCGGATGGCCGTCTCGTCCAATAGCAGCCATGCTTCTGTCGTCCGAACGGGTACTATGCCCACCCAAGGTCCGTCAAAGGGAGCATCTTGAACTGCTATTGTGATTTCTCCATACCTCGCTTCAGGTCTTGCGTTATCGGAGTCCCGATGTACGAACAACAAGTCGTAATGCGGCGCCAGTTTCAGGCCGTTGCGTACTTTATCAACCAGTTGCCTCCCATAGGTTGACGTGTCAAAGGCCACCTGCCGGTGGCCAAAAGTTTCCAGCAATCGCTGAATATGTGCTGCCAACGGAGTATCGGAGTTGTCCTCACAAACCAACAGAAATCGCATCACCACACGGACTCCCAGAACTCTCGAGGGAAAGCTATCTGGGCCGCTTCGGGGGGCATCAGATAAGACTGCAGAGACAGCAGATTCATTCCGGCGCGTTCGTCGGGACAACGCCAGGTCCCATGGTAGGGATCACACTGTAGCAGATGTTCCATCATGACTCCCGATTGGCTACGTGCCATACGGGTCTTCGCCAGCACTAAATCTTCCTTCTTTTGCAACTGGACAAAGTACGGTGAATGGGTTGCGACGATAACTTGCCGCAACGAGTTATCAATTCCGATGGGTTCGTCAGCTTCAACGGCGATGTCATGGAGGAGTCGATTCATTGCTACAAGGTTGGACGGATGGATACCGTTTTCCGGTTCCTCCATGCAAAAAACCCCGTTTTCGTAGAACACCTCGGACAGTGTCGCTAACGCCAGGAACCGCAAAGTACCGTCGGAGATGGAGTTGGCCCGAAGCCTTACGCCTGTATTCTCCTCCAATTCCATTGACAGTAACTGCCTTACGTCGTCCTGTATTACGCGGACCAGGTAAACCGGAACCAACGACGACAGCACGATAGAAACCGTAGCAAACACGTCCTCCGGCTCATCGCCGTAGTGGGGAGCGATGTTGGCCAGGTGTTGCAGCGTCGCCGGGATGTGCGCTCCGTTGGCGGCAATGCCCGGCGGCTGTGTGTAGCGATCTGGGCGGCGCATCGCCGCCGGATCCGGCGCCAGCACTCGCCAACTTTGCATCTCGCGCTTGGCCGCCAGTATGGTCGGCGTCGCCGACGTGTTCTCAGTCCCGATGATGGTCCGCGTTGCCCCTTCAGCCGGCCACGGACGGCCCCGGCCGTGCGAGCCTCCGTCCTGATGAACGACGATGGTAGCCTGTTCCGTTTCCGGGTCGACTTGGGTTGATATGAACCCGCTGCGGGCGTGCCGGTTGTTGTACACCACGCTGTCGCGGAACTTGCCCTTGCTGTGGGGAAATCGCAAATGACGCGCTGCTTGCCCAGTGATGATAGGCCGCAGCTCTTCCCGTTCAAGGGCCAAACCACCCAACAACCCGCCGGCAGGCGAAGGCGGCTCGTAGCGAAAGGCGACTTCGTAGCGTAGGAATGATGATGATGGGCGGGCTTCTCTGCCGAAATCGTCCCTCACGTCCTGCCCCACTATCATCTCGACCGCGAACTCCATTCGGTCGGCCCTCTCACCCCCACCGAAAAACAGGAGTTCGGCGATATCTCCAGTTTCCTCGCCAGCGGTGCGAATCTGCAAAGCCGCTTCGTTGACGGTGCATTCAGTCAACAACGACAGGAACCGTATCGCGTCAAATATGTTCGACTTGCCGACACCATTGGGCCCGGCTATGCACGTGTAAGGCCCGAAATCCAGCGCGAAATCGACCAGATTTTTGAACCCGTTGACTTCCAGCCTCGTCAGCATGATTGCCTCCGTCAACGATGGACGCGCGGGTAATGCCCAATTCTAGCACGGGCTAGGTTGACGGCTGTTGTGCCATTTCGCATGCGAACCAGAGGGCCAGGCTCCCGGTGCGGTCGTCGTAGCCGTTGACGGCGGTTCGATCCAAATACGCGCGGGCATCCGGCATCACGCCGGTGCTGATACATCCGTCCACCACGTTGGCGTCGTCGTCGATCCGCTCCGACAGGGCTCGCCAGCACGCACCCAAACCGGCGCGATAGCCAGCGGTCTCGCCGTCGGGTAGCCAGCCCAACCTTAGTCCTCGCGCCAGCGCGTATCCCACCATGCAGGTTGACGTAAGTTCTCCCCACGCGCCGGGCACGTCCACCAATTCGCCGAATGTGCCCCAGGGTTGCTGCACGCGCAACAACGCGTCAAGGTGCCGGCGATGGCGGTTCAACAGAATGTCTCGGGCCGGATGGTCCGACGGCAAATAGGTCAGGGATTCGGCGTATCCCAAGGCCGCGAAACCGTTGCCCCGGCTCCAATACCACGGGGCTGAACGGGCGTGCTTGAACAGGCCGTTGCCATCCTGCACGTCCCCGCCATCCAACAAAAACCGGGCCAGCAGGTCCGCATACTTCCGGTCGCTTGATATACGGTAGGCGCGGCCGAGCATCGCGCCGCACATGAACATGTCCTCCACACGGAAATCGGGATCGCATGGCGTCGGAGCTTGCCCCGGCCCACGGGCCGCAAAACGATCAGCCGCGTCGAAAAACAAACGGCGATAAAGTTCGTCATCGGTGTAGTCGGCCAGGCGCGCCGCCCAAACCACGCCGGTCAGAGCCGCCCCGCCTGCGTCGGACAAATACCGAGCCGGGTCCGCCGCGATAGGCGCGATCAATTGCACCACATCTGTGGTTGGGTTCTCATACGTGTCGTCCAAAGTGGCCAGGCGTAGTCGGCCGCTGATACCTACTCCTTGCGTATAGTTCACAGGATCTAGAGCGTGCCCGTAGCGAGACGCGATAATCCGGGCGAGTTGTAACGGGGAACGAGCCCGTCGTGTCGCCAACGCCAAGCGGGCGCCGGACGGAGCAACGCCACTGTCTTTTCCTGTCAGAGCCCATACCGACGCCAACGCCTCGGTCAACCCACTCCAATGGGTGGTCAGCCGCAACGCGGGAATGGTGCCGGGGGCATCCCCGGCGAGCCTACCCAACGCGGCCACCAACGAATCGTCATCGGCAGCGCGGACGGCGCCAAGGGCATTGGCGACCGTGCTTCCATCAGCGGCGCCATTAGCCTCCCACAAAATTGATTGGCCGGCATTGTCGGAGAGGGACACCTCGATCAGCAGATCGGGAGCCTGGTAGCAAATCCACCGCCACAAGTAACGGCGTTCCGGGGCCGTTTCGTCGAAATAGAATCCACCATCTGGCGGGTAACCTCCGCTGAGGTCCGCATGTTGCGGCGCCGTCGGCTCCCAGTCGCCACCGGCGAGGGCATCCGGGTTGGCGGCGACGATGGCAGATAATGCGACACCCGACGCTCCCGCGGCCGACGACCGGGCGAATAGGTCCAGAGCCGCCAAAATTCGGGGCGTGTCAGTGGTCTGTCCGCGCAGTCCCGCCACCAACATAACGTGGGGGGGATGTTCCTCAACTGAGTTCGGCTGCGTGCGGCCGTCCACCAACCCCAGTATGGGACGGAGGTTTGGCGTCAGGCCGATGGCAACGGTCTGCCACCATGGCGGGTTCCGCTTTCGGACCAGGTTGATCAATGCGGCGTTGATGTCGGTGGGATGCATGGTGCTCATCGGATAACTCTCAATGGACGTTTGGATTGGCCGCCAACATTATAGCCGCCCGGTTTTCCGATAATCCCTTTTGACATGGTCCGAAGCTGGCGATACATTGGCTAACGCACGGCCACTGGGTCGAAAGCATCCCAATGCGGAGTTGGCGCGTATGCCTCGGTTCGACGACTACACGGGCGAGCACCTGATACCCCCTTACCGGATCCTGGACCTTACGGACCGGCGGGCAGCTTTTTGCGGCCGTTTACTGGCCGACTACGGGGCAGACGTGGTAAAGGTCGAACCCCCAAAAGGCGACCCTTCCCGACGCCAGGGTCCTTTCCCCGGCGATGCGCCGGATGATGAACGCAGCCTGGACTTCATGTTCTTCAACACCAACAAGCGATCCATAACCCTTGATCTTGAAAACGAAGGGGGGCGTGCCATTTTCCGCCGATTGGTTGCCGACGCCGATGTGGTCATCGAAAGCTATGACCGTCATTACCTTCCTGCATTGGGCATCGGTTATGAAGATCTTCGCGCAGAAAACCCCGGCCTTATCTTGGCGTCGATCACACCGTTCGGCGGCTCGGGCGAATGGGCCGACTACCAAGGGGATGACTTGGTGGTGATGGCAGCCAGCGGTTACATGCAGATTACCGGCGAACCCGACGAACCTCCCGTCCGGCAGGGCAACGAGCACAGCCATTATCCGGCAGCTCAGTACGCCGCTGTCGGCATCCTGGCCGCATTGTACTATCGGGATTTCGGAGGCGGGGGCGTGGGGCAACATATTGATGTGTCGTCCCAGGAAGCTCTCATCACCTATTACACCGACGCACATCCCGCATTGCTGTGGCGGACGTTAGGGCAGAACGTTACCCGGGTGGGCACCAACTCCACCCTCGTCATTCCATTGGGAGCTTATCCCTGCAAGGATGGATGGATCGCCGCCGGTGTGATCACGCCTCGAGAATGGGATAACCTAGCCGAATGGATCCACGAGGTGACGGGCAACGACGAAGTACTTAACGAAGCATATCGGGGAGGTAACCAGGATCGGGCGGAGCATATTGACATCATCACCGCATTATTCCTGGAATTCGCCGAAAACTTCACCGTGCAGGAACTTTTCCACGAGGGCCAGCGGAGGAATTTGGTGTTCCTGCCCGTCAACGAGGTGGCAGACCTCGTCGGCGACCCCCAATTGGCTGAATCTGGATTCTGGTACGACATTAATCACGAAGACGCAGCGGTTGGGACGCTACGGTATCCGCTTGGGATATTCCATAGCGAGGAGGTTTCGGCACGAAGCCGACCGGCGCCAACCCTAGGGGCCGATAACGCGGCGGTGTACATGGGTGAGTTGAGTTTGTCAGCGGATGAATTGTCCCGCCTGCGTTCGGAAGGTGTTATCTGAAGGACGGGGGCGTCGCCAAACCCGGACCAAGGAGCGATGGTCATGACCACAGATGCTACCAACAAGCCTTCCGCCTTGCCGGGAATCCGCGTCGTGGAGTTCGGCCCGTACGTGGCCCTGCCGCTCACCGGCCGAATCCTGGGATCCCTAGGCGCCGAGGTGATCAAGGTGGAGACCAACAAGGTGCTGGATGAAATGGCTTTCATTCCCGCCTGGTCACGAGGGGCGGGTCAACCTGAGTACCAACGCGCCAAGCGACGCATTACTCTCGACGTGCGTACTGACGCTGGACGCGACCTGATGCTGGACCTCGTGCGAATCAGCGACGTTTTTATGACCAATTTCCGCCGCAACGTGCTGGATCGTTGGGGCATCGATTTTCCTGAGATCCGCAAGCAACGACCGGACGCCATAATCATGTGGCAAACGGGACTGGGGGGACACGGGCCCTACTACACCTATAAATCTTTCGGCATCCTGGTGCAACACCTCTCCGGCGTGTCCCTTATGACCGGCCTGCCCGACGATCCGCCCGGCGTGGTGAACACATCTTACTCCGACTATCATACCGGCGTTTTCCAGCCGGCAGGGATTATCGCGGCATTGATGCGACGGCGGTTGACCGGTAAAACCGCCACGCTGGAATCGTCGATTTTCAAATCCGGTGTTGCCACCGGCGGTCCAGCCCTACTGGACTACCAGGTCAACGGGCGGGGCCCACAACGCCGGGGCAACCGCGACGCCTGGGCGGTTCCCCATGGGGTCTATCCCTGCGCCGGCCACGACCGGTACATCGCCATCGCGGTCGCGGACGACGAGCAATGGCAACGGCTCCGGCAAGCAATGGGCGATCCAACTTGGGCTGCCGCTCCCGAATACGCAACCCGCATCGGCCGCCGGCGCAACGAGGACACGCTGGACAGCGCCATTGCGGAGTGGACCAGGGATCAAGACTCGACCACACTCATGAGCCTGCTGCAGAGTAAAGGTGTCCCGGCCGGCATCGTTGCCCAGGGCGAGGACCTGAACGAAAGCAAACACCTGCAATCGCGAACCTTTTACCAGGAGACCCGTTATTGGGAGGCGCAGCGCGACGTCAAAGCCACGGAGTGGACGGAAGGCGAAAGCGTGTCCTGGTCAATACCGGCCCGAATGTCCGAGACGCCGGTCTCCTTCGGAAAATACAGCAATATCGGCGAGGACAATGCTTTCGTGTTCGGCAACTTGTTGGGAATGTCGCCGGCCGAGATCGGGCGGCTCGAAGCATCCGGGGTCATATACTGAATCGTGCCGTCGCGAGCCACGCCGGGCGTGGTTCTTGGTTAACTATGGTTTGGCCATCCGGTAACCTGTCCCATGTTCCGTGAATATGTAAGAGGGGTCCCTCGCGTTGTCGCCCAGTTTTTGGCGTAGCGTTTTAACGTACGCGCGTAACAGCTGAGCTTCGCCTGCATATTCCGGGCCCCACACCCGCCGGAGCAGGTCATCCTGCGTCAGGACGCGCCCGGCGCAGGATGACAATTCGCACAGGAGTTTGTATTCCGTCGCAGTCAACTGCGTCGGCCGGCCGGCCACGGTCACCACGTGGGAAGCGTAATCAACGACCACATCATGCAGTTTGAACACGGCCTGACCCTTGGCCCGCCGGGAGGCGCTGTGTTTACGCAGCGAAGCCTTGATTCTCGCCGTCAGTTCCGTCGGTGAGAATGGTTTGACGATATAACCGTCCGCGCCGATTTCAAATGCTTTGACGATGCTGTCATCATCGCCCCGCTCCGAGAGGACAATGATGGGGAGTTCGTACATCGAATAGAGCCGCCGCAACAGCTCGAAGTGAGCCGGCTTGGCTTCGGTGAGATCCATCACCAGGAGTTCCGGCCGTTCCGATCCCGCAAGGCCCTCCAGATCGCCAAAGTCAAAACTTGCGATTGGGGCGTAATCAGCGCGAGACAAAACGCGGCGAACCGCTCCTAACGTCCTGGGATCGTCGATTGCCAGCAGAATTTTCGGTTTCTGCCCCGGTCCGGGTGAGTCAATTTCGGATCCCCGTTGGCCTTTCCAATACCCATCGTTGGTCTCATCGGCGGTGGGGATGGTGAACGTGAACCTCAACCTCTCACCGTCTGCGTTTTCGTCCGCCCACATGCGGCCCCCGTGAGCTTCCACTATTCCTTTGCCAATGGCAAAAGCCAGACCGTCCGAATTGGTCGGCCGCTTCTCTTCTTTTGTCTGGAACTTCTGAACCCACGGCGCGGGTTTTAATGCTGCTGGCGTCACGCCGCATTGTTTGTTCTCAGCCACGGATACGGCAACTATGAAATCCTCTACGGAGGCGGTGATCTTGAGTCCCGGGCCTTCGGCGGAACGTTGCGAGGCCTGCTTCAAGAGGTTTTGGACGACTTGAACAATTCGCTGTCGGTCGGCCATGACCAATGGCAAGTCCGAGGCAATGTCCACATCCACTGTTCCTTTTACATGTCCGCGTTGGAACTCTCTACAAGCTTCCGACACCATGTCCGCCAGAATCGTTGGCCGCGGACTGATGGCCAAGGTCCCGGCCTGGATGTGTGTCAACTCAATTAGACTGTTGATCTGGCTACGCATCTGGTCGGATTGTTGGTCAATGATGCGCAACAATTGCAGTGACTCTGTCTGGTCGGACTGCGCCATTTCGTCCATCAGTGATGCGATGGAACCTTTGATAGCGCTCAAAGGCATTCGCAATTCCTGGCTCACCAATTCCAGGAATTCGCCCCGCATTAGCTCCTCGTCTTCCCAAGGCGTCATATCCTGGATGGTGGTGACCACAGACCGGATCTCGCCACTCTCGGAGTAAATTGGTTTGGCATTCACCAGGGTTGTCACCGATCGTCCGTCCGGCATACAAATGATGATTTCTTCCGCGCGCACGGTTTCGCCACTCTGGAGTACTCGGGTCAAAGGGAGTTCCGCGAAGGATAGTTCGCGTCCGTCTGCGCGACGGAAGCTCAGCAACCTGAAAATGTTCTCCCAGCTTTTATCGGCGAATCGCAACCCATCTAGCATGCGCCTGGCTTCCGGGTTGAACGAGACGATGTTTGCGGAGCGGGCATCAAACACCACCACTCCCACAGGTGAGATGTTTACCAACGACTCAAGATCGGCCTTGGCGCTTCGTTCTTTCTCGTAGAGGAGCGCGTTCGAGATGGCTGATGCAGCGTAGGCGGATAGAAGTTCTATCGCCTCTTGGTCTTGCGACGTGAATTCCGGTGCGGTCTTCTTCTCAGTCAGATAAATGTTGCCTACTCTTTTGTCGCCATGATAGATCGGATTCCCCAAAAAATTTTTCATTGGGGGATGGTCCGGCGGCAGTCCGACAGACTTGGGATGGCATGTTATATCGGAAACCCTCAGCGGCCCTTGCAGTTCGTTCATGTACCCCAGGAGGCCCTTTCCCTGTGGCACCGTATGCATGCGTTCCAATTGCTCAGCGGTCATGCCCGACGTCACGACATCGCGTGGTGCCCCTGACTTCGTATGCGTTAACAGTACTCCATAGCGCGCATCGGTCAAAGCGCAGGCGCTATCCACGACTTCTTGCAGGACGGCGTCGTAATCAAGCTTTTCATTGATGCGTAGCGCCGCGCGGACCAGACTGGCCATCCGATCTGGCGCGACCGAAGTGTCCGTAAGCATTGGGTTGGGATCTCCCAACAAGATCGGAATAGTCCCCCCGGGAATCAAATTGTCTTGCATTGTCTGTACCGATTCCATTTAATCACCAACTATAACGAACGGCGTCGGCCGCTACCGTCGCCTTTGCCTCATCTGCGGTAGAATGTTCGGGCGTTGTCCCGGGCTATACTCCCGACACCTTTCGATGATGGGGTCCCACAGCGCGGGAGCATAGCACACAGTAAACACGTACACAATATTGTTGCGGAAACATTCCGGTAACACTAACGTTGGATTTCATAAAATCTTCACATTTTCTGGCCTTGAGTGGCATCCAATTGCTATACTCTAGGACATGTTATTGTTATATCGGGTCATTTACCCGGAGATCGTATAACCGGGTGGAGGCGGCAACGAATTCCGTCCATTATCGCCACCGTGGTTGGAGCAAAATTCGGCTCTGAACGCGACTCGCTGCGATTCTGTCCGCGCAGAAGCTGCCAGGAGAATTCAAGGACAGAACCTGTTTCGTACTCTCTTGTGTTTCTAAACTGCCGCTGGCGCCAACGAATGGAGATTGGTAACATCCCCCCATCCCCGGTGCGAATCACCTGGCCACCGCTCGAACTGCGCCTGTCCGTGACACAGATTACAAATCGATCCCTTCGACCTTGGTCCGATCACGGTTCTGGCTCAGTCGTCCGGGTTCGGCGGGCCGTAATCCGGCGACGATCACCCCGCGAATAGCGCAGGGCGCCGTCAAACATCATCTCTTCGGTGATAGAGTTTCCTGCGTAGTCTCGGTCTCCCACATATTTCCGTGGCCGCGTCGCCCGCCATGGAAAATGCCCAACCTGGAGTGAAGTCATGGAGAAGATAAGAAACAACCATCCCGAAATCGCCCCGTCCGGCGCAACGTTCAGCAGAACCGTTCGGGTCGGCAACCTGCTGTTCATCGCCGGTTGCACCGCCAGGGGCGCCGATGCTCAGGGCGGAAGCATGCTGGAACAACTGGAAGTAACCTTGGATCGGATCATGCGCATTGTAGCTGCCGAGGGAGGTGTTCCCGGCGACATCGTAAAGATAACCACATTCGTAACCAGCGTTCCAGCCTGGCAGGAAAATCGGTCTGGACAGGAAGAAATGTTTGCCCGTTACTTCCAGGGCGAATATCCGGCCAACACCCTGGTTGAGATCACGGCTTTGGCAGAAGCGGGACTGGACGTAGAAATAGAAGCGATCGCGGAGTTGTCGTAACCTTCGCCTGGGGCCGTCGCTATGCAAGTCTTGGTAATCGGGGCCAGCGGATTCATTGGGCGGCATCTGATGCGCCACCTTGCCGGCGCTCAACACGGCGTCGTCGCGGGCACCTTTCTTTCGCGAGATCCAGCCAATGACGGCAATTCCTGGTATCAGGTTGAAGTGACAGACCCGGCGGGACTGGAAAACGTGTTTCGCGCGGTGAGGCCCGAGGTTGTGGTGCATCTGGCCGCCCTGGCTGATGTTGCGACGGCGGAGCGAGAACCCCAGCGTGCGACGGCGGTGAACGTCGATGGATCGACTTTCGTGGCAGGTTTGACCGAACAGCATCGGGCCAAGCTGGTTTACATCTCGACCGAGTACGTATTCCCTGGTGAAACTGGTTACTACCCGGAGGACGCAATCCCTCATCCGACCACTCAATACGGCACTACCAAATTAGAGGCTGAAAGGGAGATTGCCAGGCTTTGTTCTCGATGGAGCGTTTTGCGCACCAGCATCGTGTACGGATGGCCCGAGCCGGGGCAACGAAACTTCGCGCCATGGCTGTTGACGTCGTTGCGAAGCGGGAATACTTACCGGGCCCGCACCGACGTATATCGAACTCCGGTTTACGTAGAGCACCTCGTCGAAGGCATTGCGGCTTTGGCAGCAGGAGACTACTACGGCACATTTCACCTTGCGGGCAAGGACTGGGTCAGCATGTACGACTTCGCCCGCTCATTCGCCCGCGAGTTCGATCTGGACATTAATCTGATCGTGCCGACAAGTGCCACAACCGGGGGAACCGAATCCTCACATCCGGAGCAACGGGAGCACGGCGTCAACCAGGACCTGCTGGGGTTGGACTCTACGCGCACGACGAACGCATTGGGGTTGCCATACTTCGGACTGGCGGACGGTATCCGCGCTTTTAAAGCTGCCGCTTTCCTAAACTAAACGACCTTTCGGTGGTAATGGCCGAGACGACGAGAAGCCACAACCGCGGCGCCGTGTTGACGAATAATGGCGATTGCCGGAATATGCCCACTAAACGAGCGCGTTGGATCTGGAGTTAAGGAGTTAGGAAATGTCCTCCACCACAATCTACGTTGGAATGCACGACGGAGTCTGCGCGGTGTCCAGCGCTGACGGCGGCAAAACTTGGGAGCAAGGGCCTGTGACGCCCTTGGCCCACGCTGCAGCGCGGTTGACCACCAGCCCGGCAACCCCAAAACGGGCGTACCTGGCGGCGTATGAGGCCGGCGTCTATCGGACCGATGACGCGGGGCTGACGTGGCGACATCTGGCCGGGTATCCCACTCCCTACGCCCACAGCGTCCTCGCCCATCCCAGCGAGCCGGCCACCGTCTATGTCGGTAGCGAACCGGCCGCGGTTTACCGCTCCGGAGACGGCGGCAAAACATGGGAAGATTGTCGCGGACTCCAGGACGTGCCGGAATCCAGCGAATGGGGGTTCCATGCGCCGACGCGGGACTCCCACGTGCGCGATCTCCGGGCCGCTCCGGACAATCCCGATCGTTTGTACGCCGGTATCGAAGTCGGCGGAATGGTGCGGTCAAGCGACGGCGGTGCGACCTGGAAACAGCTGCCCGGATTGAACGATGATATTCACTGCGTCAACCTCAGCGCTCATCGACCCCAAAGCATCTACGTCGCGACGGCCCGGGCGCCGTATCGCTCCGATAATGGTGGAGACGACTGGGAACTCATCAACGTCGGGATACAGCGGAGGTACACCCTGCACATATCGGCGGCGCCCGACGACGCCAACCTGGTCCTGGTCACGGTGTCTGAAAATGCTCGCCGCAGCAATCCACAGTTCTATCGGTCCACCGACGCCGGTCAGAGTTGGCAACTGGTGGATGGACTAGGGGAAGGCGAGAACCCGCAGGATATGGTCGTCGCGTTCGAATGGGATCCTGGGGAAACCAAAAAGGTGTACGCCGGCACGGACGGAGGACACCTGTACTGTAGCGAAGATCGCGGTGTCTCCTGGCAGAGGTTGCCGGTGGAATTGGGAACGGTGGCGGTTGGCGCGATGGCGATTTGCAGCGGATAGGGTCCTCGCCAACCCGATACCGGGGTTTCCGTCAGGCGGCAGTGGCGGCCCTCCGGGGTGTACTACACTATTCGAGTAAAGACAGCTTCTCCTGGAACAGCGCGACCGCCCGCTGTTCCGGGACCCCCATGAAGAACCGCATCCCCTGGACGTATTCCAGCACCTCTCGGGACAGCATCAGCAGGTCATTGCGCGGGCCGGTATCCTTGTACAGGTTGTTCATCCAATCCTCTTGCCCGACGAATAGAGCGTCCTGGACTATCAGGAAGTCCTGCCGGTCCATATCCGTCCGGGCCATCCAACGGCTGAATACGAAGGGCAGGCCGGTCCACGTTTGCCATTCCTCTCCCAAGTCGTGACGATGGGAGAAACGTCGTTCTGCTCGGCGTCCTCGTAGCGCTCGATTGCCGGTCAGCAGCAAAGCGTCGTGGTCAGACTCCCGATCAACGAAGGTCGGCTCACCGAGCCCATGCTTCTGCGTGAACAGGATCCGTAGGAGCTGCAGCGAGGTCGGGTCCGGGTCTCTGAGTGCAATTTTAGTGCCGCTCAGTTCATTAATGGGTTGATTGGACAGCAGCACGCAGGAAACGGCGCGGTTGACGGACGCGACGCAGAACTCAGTTATCAATGCCGCTTGGGAAGTCAGCCGTTCGATCTCCAAGAGCGACACCGGTCCGGCGTCGATCTCGCCCTGTCCCAGCGCCTCAGGGACGGCGTTGGGTTCCATGTCCAGGAGCGCGATGCCGCGCCTCTCCATATCGTAATAGAATGCCTCGCATTCCAAATTGGGTATTCTGGCTACTCGGGCGGGCATGGCGAGCACGGCTCCTGAGGCTAGGGTGGATTGGCTAACTCGTATTACCACATAACAAGGCCCCCGTCCAAGTCCGGTTTGATCCGGTACCGGGCGGGGGCCTCTGGAGTGTCGCGGGGTTCCTTGGGATTACAGGCGCGGTCCCATGAACATGAGACCCTGCTTCTGGAACACCTGGATGCGGTTGCGCGGGCCTTCGCAGACGAATACCCGGTTGTCCGCGTCCACGGCGACGCCGGTTGGCGCCCAGAAGTCGCGCTCACGTTCGAGGCCTGGTGCGCGGTCGCGCTCGCCCCACATTTCGGGGTTGGCGTCCAACTTGTCCTTGCCCCACTTGGAGACGGTGGCTTCGCCGGTCTGCAGGCCGCAGAAGTTGCCGTCCGGGTCAAAGTACTGCAGCCGGTTGTTGAGCCAGTCGGCCACGTAGATGATGCCGTCCTTGTCCACCGCAACGTCGGCGGGTCGGTTGAACTCGCCTTCGCCGTCTCCGGACGACCCGAACTTCATCACAAAGTCCCCCGCAGGGGTGAACTTCTGGATGCGGTCGTTGCGCCAGTCGGCGACGTAGATGTTGCCCTGGCTGTCGATGTCGATGCCCCAGGGCGTGTCGAACTCGCCATCACCCTGGCCGTAGCTCCCGATCTTCATCAGGAACTTGCCGTCCGGAGTGAATTTCTGTATCCGGTGGTTGTTGCCGTCCACGACCCAGACGTTGTCGTCCGCGTCGATCGCCAGACCGGACGGCCGGTCCAGTTGGCCGTCGCCGCTGCCGACATTCTCCGCCCACTTCCCGATGTATTCACCGTCCCTGGTGAACATGGAGATGCGGTGCAGCCATTCGTCGGACACGTAAACGTTCCCGTTGCTGGCGATGGCCACGTTAACGGGCCATACCAGTGAACCATCCTCGAAGTTGTATTCGTGGGGCCCCTGCTGGGGAACGCCACGGGCAAAAGCGTTGACGTATTCCTCGTCAACGGTGCAGACCGTGACGCGGGTGCCCTCCGGCCGGTACTCAGAGGACCGGCAGAGGACGTACATCAAGTCGTCTTCCCCCAGCGCCATGTGGATCGGGTAGGTGAAGCCGGGTCCAAATTGCTCACCACGCCCGATGGTGTGGCTATACTGGAGCTGAACGTGGGATATTCTGGTTGCTGTAACCATGGTCGCCTCCTTGTGTCGGGCTAAATGAAGTCCATCTGCTCGAAGGAGCCGTTCACGATGGGCTGGGCATCCAGACCCATCCACTTCTCCAGGAGGGTGGAATAAAGGCCGCGGAAGTCATTGTTGAAATGCAGGTCGCCCTCGAGCAGCTTGTTGTCGTCCAGCGACGGGTACTCGCCGTAGAGGCCGCCCTTGACGTTCTCGCCCACCACGAAGGCCACCCCGCCGGAACCGTGGTCGGTGCCGGAGCCGTTGTCGTGTACGCGGCGGCCGAACTCGGTGAAGACCAGCAGGATCACTTCGTCACCCGCGTTGTGCTCCTTGAGGTCATCATAGAAGTCGACGACCGCATGGGAGGTCTCGGTCCACAGCCGGGTGTGGTTCGCCAACTCGCCGGCATGGGTGTCGAAGCTGTTGTACGGCGCGGTGGTATAGAGCACGCGCGTTCCGAACCCGGCCAGGTGCGTCTGCGCGATGTTGCGCATATACTGGGCCACCGTGTCGTTGCCGTACTCCACCGAGGAGGAATACATGGTGGGAGCGGTGCTCAGGATGTCCGCGCCTTCCAGCGCGTCCAGGCCGGTCTGGGCGAAGTAGTCCAGAACTGGGCCCTGGCCCAACATGGGAGAGTACACGCGGGAGAAGACGTCCAACGCCTTGGTGCGCTGTTCCTCAACCTCGATGCCCGTGAGCACGCCGTAGGTCTCCAGGTTGCCTACGGAGGCAACCGGAACGCCCGGGGCCACCAGGGACCGGGGAAGACCGCGGCCGAAATTCACTCCGGTCAGAACGTTTTCCTTCTGCGGGTCCAGGTCGCGCACGGCCCGGCCCAGCCAGCCCTCGTCTCCCACCTTGTCCGGCTCACAAGTGTGCCAGATGTCCATGGAACGGAAGTGCGAACGGCTGGGATTGGGGTAGCCCACGCCCTGGATGACGGCGACTTTGCCCTCGTCGTACAGACGCTTCATAGGCCCCATGGCCGGGTTGAAACCGATCTGGTCATTGATGGGCAGGACCTGGTCAAGGGGTATCCGCACGTTCGGGCGGTTATCCAAGTACAGAGGATCGCCGTAAGGGATGATGGTGTTCAGTGCGTCGTTGCCGCCAGATAACTGGAGGACCACCAGCACCGGATCTTTCTTGGTGGCTGTCATTTTGTTCGCCCTCCTTGATTATTCGAACAGGTACTCGGTGGTGGCGACGATGGACTGCAACATCTGCCCAACTCGCTGTCCGAACTCGTCGGTGCCGGTCCGCAGTTCACCTTCACTGTCGGCAAGAGCGACCAACTCGTTGCGCGTCACGTCGGCCAGTTCGTAATGGCCGAGCAACTGCAAGCAGCCGTCCACCAACCGCTCGGACGAAATCGTCTCTCCCTCGGAACCCAGGCGGTTGATGATGGCCTGGACGCCGCTATGGGAGGTGTTACCCACGGCGTCGGCGGTGAAGTTGATGCGCTCCACCAGGGTGCCGCTGTCAATCCACTCACGACCGGTGTGCCAGCCTTCCACTGTCGGCGGGTTCAGCAGGTCCTGGCCCATGTAGCGGATGGTCAGCGTCATGGCGTTCATGCCCGGCTTGGGCATGTCGAAGTCGCCAACGAGGCGCATGGTACCGACCACGGTTTCGGTCGGGCTCTTCACCTTCTCGAAGCGGGCGTTCTTGAAGAAGTCGGAGTTGAACAGCACGCGGAGCATCGACCGAATGTCGTAGTTCGAGCGGAAGTACTCGTCCTCCAGCATCTTGATGGCTTCGGGGTCACGCGGCGGCGTGTTCTGCCAGGCGGGAACCTGGGGCTCGTCGGCGACGAAGAAGTTGTACATGTGCCTGGCGACGAACCGGGCCGCGGCCGGCTGGCGGGCGATGATCTTCACAACGTCTTCGCCGTTCCAGTTGCCGGTTTCGCCCAAGAAGGTCTTTTGGCCATAGTCGTGGTCGGACGGGTCATAGATGAACGCCGCTTCGTATTTTCCGTAAGGGTAGCGGGGAATCGAGTTGGTGACCGTCCATCCGGTGAAAGCGCGAGCGGCTTCCTTGACGTCGTCCTCCGAGTAGTTGGATTCGCCGTCCATGCCGACACCGAGGGAGAAAAGCTCCAGGAGCTCCCGTCCCCAGTTCTCGTTGATGGCGTCCTTGTGGCTCATGCAGTTGTCCAGGTAGAACATCATGGCCGGGTCGGTGGACAGACCCATGAGCAGCTGCTCGAAATTGCCGAACCCCATGGTGCGGAACATATCGAGCTCGATATTCTGCTGCTTGGGGTACTCGCACTTGGCGTGGCCCGTGCAGAAAATGTGGTGCCAGAACAGGCCCATCTTCTCTTCCAGCGGGCGCTTGGTGTTGATCATCCGGAAGGTCCATTCTTCCTGCTGACCTTCCAGTCCCGCCTTGGACACCCACTGCGGCTGATAGCGCATCAGGATGTCGTCCTGGATCGGGGGCTGGCTCTCCGGATTCAGTAGCTCCTCGACGGTCTCCTCGTAGCCCTTGGCGGCGCGAGCCTCCAGTTCTTCATACGTCGCTCCGAAACCGGCGCGCCGCATCAAGTGGGCCATCAAAGCAATATCCTTTTCTGCCATGCTTTTACCTCCTGCTTGCCTAACCTTGGCCTTGAACGACTACACCACTTCGGTTGCGGTTCGGTATGGCTATCGTCCGCACTGAGGTGGTATATGCCGATTCCCTCGTCCCACTGCCCAAAAACGGGCAGCAATCCGCCGGGTGGTTGCCGACGCCATCGTATTCCTAACGGAACCGATAGTCAACCCAATGTACTCTCCAACTGTACAGAATCCGAGCGGAGAGCAAGTTGAAGGCCCGGTATCACAACCGTCACGGGCCGCGGCCGTTTATGGGCGCTAACTCCAGCAGGCGCATCCCCCTTTCCACTTGCTGCCCCGGTTGGACGACAACCCTCTGCACGACGCCATCCCGAGGCGCCGTGATCACCAACTCCATTTTCATGGACTCCATGATTGCGACGGTTTGGTTCCGTTCCACGCGGTCACCCTCTTCGACCAATATCTCCAGCACGGCGCCGGGCATCGGCGCCAGCACCTCTCCCGTGGCTTCAGTGGCGGCCGCGCGGCCCCGGCGCCTTCCTGAGCTTGTCGAAGGGTCCGCCCGCTGGAACACCAACAGGTCTCCATTCAGCCACAAGTGCAACTCCCGGCCGACCCACTCCCACGCGAAAGCGTACTCCCTTCCGGATTCTGTCCGGCACAAACCTTCTCCCTTGTGACGGGACTCGACGCTGAAACTGGTAGGTCCCCCCGGCCCGAGCGCTTCGCCTTCCAGGTCAAATGTGAAAGAATCTGCTGACTCCGTTAGGCGATAGCGAAATGGTTCGCCATCCCATGGGTGCGTCTCCCGCATTTCGCCCCGGCTCGTAGTCACGGCAGCCTCCGCTCACCAACAGACTGCCAGGGATTGGTCCTCGTCCGGTCCGTCGCCTCTACTGCCGGGGCCTGAGCCGCCATTGGCTGACCAGACGCCCACGCCGCCAGCGCACGCGCCACGGTTCGGGTCTCATCGTCGATCATCGAGCTGGTAACTGCCGGGTTCCACTCAAGAAAACCGGTATCGTAATCACCCCTTTGAAATTGAGCGTGTCGCAAAACTGCCCGCAACAAAGGGATGTTCGTTACCACCCCGAGGACCAGGAACTGGGACAGCGCAACCTCCATTCGTCGTAGGCTGACGTCGCGCCCCGGTCCCCATGCGATCAACTTCGCCAGCATCGGGTCATAATAGATGGATACTTCCTGATCCTGCGCCACGCCACTGTCCAACCGCAGCCCGGGCCCGCTGGGAGGACGCCAGCGTACCAAAATGCCGGTGGACGGCACAAAATCCCGATACGGGTCCTCGGCGTAGATGCGACATTCAATGGCGTGCCCCCGGGACTGGATTTCCTGCTGCTGCAGCGCCAGGGGTTCCCCGGCGGCGATACGGACCTGCCACTCCACCATGTCCAACCCCAGGACAGCCTCCGTAATCGGATGCTCCACCTGGAGCCGGGCATTCATTTCAAGGAAGTAAAATTCGCCGCTCTTCGGGTCCAGCAAAAACTCCACCGTCCCGGCATTGGAGTACCCTGCGCCTTGAGCAACGGCCACGGCGGCGTCCCCCATCCGCGTCCGCAGATCCGGCGTTAGCGCCGGCGAAGGCGTCTCTTCAATTAACTTTTGGTGACGCCGTTGTATGCTGCATTCCCTCTCACCAAGGTGGACGATATTCCCAAAACCGTCGGCCAGGATCTGTACCTCCACATGGCGGGGATTCGAAACGTAACGTTCCAGGAACACGCGGCCATCGCCAAAAGCGGCCTGGGCCTCCCGGCTGGCCGTCTCCATTTCCCCGTCTAATTCGCGCCGCTCGTTGACCAGACGCATACCTCGCCCGCCCCCGCCGGCGGCGGCCTTGACCATCAGAGGAAATCCCAACTCCTCCACGAATTGCGCGACAGCCGCGTCACCGGGAAGGCATTCCGACGAACTGGGAATCACCGGTACCCCGGCGGCGAGCGCGATGTCCTTGGAGCGAAGCTTGTCCCCCAGGGCCTTCATGCTCTCCGGGCTTGGGCCGATGAAGGTTATTCCGGCTTCTCGGCAGGCCCGCGCGAACTCCGGGTTCTCCGACAAAAAGCCGTAACCTGGGTGTATGCCGTCAACCCCGCAGTCGTGCGCGGCTTGCACGATCTTGGGGATGCTGAGGTAGGTCTCTTCGGCGGTGTTGCCTTGCAGAGCCAACGACTGTTCCGCTGAGGTTACGTGAGGGGCGCCGGCGTCTGCCTCCGAATAGATCGCGACGGGAGCGATCCCCATGGCGCGGAGGGTCTGGTTGATCCGGACCGCGATTTCGCCCCGATTAGCTACCATCACTTTGGAGAACATGAGATAAAACCGCCGGCGAAGCGTGTAGCGGAATCAGGATGCAGTCGGGCATCACATTCGGAAGACGCCGCGTTTCTGCTCTGGGAAGGGGGCATTGATGGACGCCGCTATCCCCAGTCCCACAACGGTCCGCGTATCAACCGGGTCGATGATACCGTCGTCCCAAAGGCGGGCCGTGCTGTAGTACGGGTCGCCCTCCAGTTCGTACTTTTCCAGGATGGGACGCTGCAATTCGTCCCGTTCCTCCTGCTCCATGGTCTGGCCCTGTCGCTCGAGTTGTTGCAAACGTATAGTGAGGAGGACCTCGGCCGCCTGCTGACCGCCCATTACCGAAATCCGAGCGTTGGGCCATGTCCACAGGAAACGGGGTTGGTAGGCTCTCCCGCACATGCCATAATTGCCGGCGCCGAAGGAACTCCCGACGATCACCGTGAACTTGGGGACAGCGGCGTTGGACACCGCCATGACCATCTTGGCCCCATCCTTGGCGATGCCGCCGGACTCATACTGCCGGCCCACCATAAAACCGGTGATGTTCTGCAGGAACAGCAGTGGAATGCCTCGCTGGCTGCATAACTCGATGAAGTGGGTGCCCTTCAGCGCGCTTTCCGAGAAAAGAACCCCGTTGTTGGCCACCACTCCCACCGGATACCCGAAAATGCGGGCGAAGCCACAAACCAATGTTTCTCCGTACTCAGACTTGAACTCGTGAAAACGGCTGCCATCAACCACGCGGGCGATCACCTCGCGCACATCGTACTGCCGACGGTTATCCGGGGACACGATGCCATACAGCTCAGCCGGATCGTAGGCCGGCGGTTCGGAGTTGGTGACCTCAAACGGCGGGACCCGCTTTTGCACAAAATTCTCCACGATGTCCCGGGTAATGGCCAGCGCATCCGCATCGTCGGCTGCCGGGTGGTCAGCCACCCCGGATATCCTGGTATGCACGTCCGCGCCGCCCAGAGTTTCCGGGTCCACTTCCTCTCCGGTGGCCGCCCGAACCAACGGCGGGCCGCCCAGAAAGATTGTGCCCTGTCGCCGCACCATCACGACCTCGTCGCTCATGGCCGGAATATACGCTCCTCCCGCAGTGCACGACCCCATGACCACAGCTACCTGGGGAACGCCCGACGCTGACATCTGGGCTTGGTTGTAAAAGATTCGCCCGAAGTGGTCCCGGTCGGGAAATACCTCCGCTTGCAACGGCAAAAAGGCTCCACCCGAGTCTACGAGGTAAATGCACGGCAGGTGATTTTCCAGAGCGATTTCCTGTGCCCGCAGGTGCTTTTTGACGGTGATCGGATAATAGGTGCCGCCCTTGACCGTAGCGTCATTGGCAACCACCACAACCTCTTTCCCATGCACCAATCCAACTCCGGTCACGATGCCGGCGGACGCTTCGTCCCCGTCATACATATCCCACGCGGCTAACGGACTCAGCTCCAGGAAGGCAGTGCCGTCGTCCACCAACCCATCAATCCTCTCCCTGACCAGCAACTTCCCTCTGCTGCGATGTAATTCTACTGCGCGCTGTCCGCCGCCGGAACGTGCTTGAGCCAATCTCCGCTTGAGATCCTGAACCAGAGCCTCCATGCGGGCTTGGTTGTCTCGAAATTCTTGGTCGGAAGCGCGCAGGTTCGAACCGATTACTTCCATTTTCTTTACGGCTCACTTCTGCTAACGCATACCATCGCATTTTGCAAACCACACGGTACACGCTAGACGCATTGACGAAATTTGGATGTACCGAGTTTAACCCTCACCGAACCGGATCAACCAGATCAGTTTGACACGATCCAGGGGACGGAGGAGCCTTCGCGGCTATCTGCCTCTCCTTTGCTGTTCTCGTCGATGATAATACGCTCCGGCGCGAGGCCCGGCGCAGGTTCGCGTTGGTTACGAGGTTAGCCTACCGGGAACCTCTCGGCATCATTGTTGGGCCTCATGTGAGGAAAAGAGACTTAGGATGTTCGGCGGCCAGTGTAATCCTCGGTGTCAAGATGCGCGGACAACTAGGGAAACATGACGCGGTTGTGCGCACTCTGCGGACCTTTTCCCTTTCCCTCCGCGGCGCACCGGAACTATACCTCAATTTTCCGAGCAACGTCGCGTTCGGGTCGCCCAGTGCAGAAACGGACCGCGATTGTGCGCCGTGCCTTCGTTGTAATATGAAACCCCGTTTAGTACAATTTTTAACGGGTTCGCACAGGCAAATGTGGCGTGTGGCGTTACTGTGATGTGAGTTCCGTCCTGCGGAGAGGTGGCCGAGCGGTTGAAGGCGCCGGTCTCGAAAACCGGTATATCCCTCTGGGGTATCGCGGGTTCGAATCCCGCCCTCTCCGCCATTAATTTCGGTATATGAGAGTAAAATGCCGAACGTAGCGTTCCAGTTATCACTTTAGATATTATAACTGGAACTCGCGACTACCCCTCTTTCGCCATTGGTGCGGGCGGGATGCGGCCGTGGTTGCGGGGCATTCTAGGCCAAGCGCCCATCGAATTTAACCACCCCTCAAGGGTTTCCGGGCAACGAGCGCTGAGATTTCGCTGTGATGCGAACGGTGGTGGATTACCGTTATGCGTTTGGCTGCTATCGTAGCCATGCAATCCGACGACTCCCTTCCACCGTTGATCAAGCAAGCATGACCCCGGAACAGAAAGCCCGAATCCAAATTGACACCGTGCTGGAGCAGGCAGGGTGGGTGGTGCAGGATGCTCATTCGGTGAACCTGTCCGCAGGACGAGGCGTCGCGGTTCGCGAATTCGGGCTGAAACTCGGCCACGGCACTCCCGATTATTTGCTGTACGTTGATGGCAAGGCGGCCGGCGTCGTTGAAGCCAAGCCGGCCGGGCATACCCTCACCGGCGTGGAGACCCAGTCGGGCAAGTACAGCGACGGACTGCCGGACGCGCTGCCCGCGCACCGCAAACCGCTGCCGTTCCTCTAAGAAACCACCGGGTCTGAAACGCGCTTCACGAACCTGATCGATCCGGAACCTCGAAGCCGCGGCGTCTTCGCCTTTCATACGCCGGCCGCGTTGGCGGATTGGCTGGGCTCAAATGCGACGGTCGCGCTAACTGGTCCCGCCGGCGTGGCGGAGTCAAGCGCCGCATACTCGGTCGCGCTGAACCTCCGCCAACGTCTCACCGACATGCCGCCGCTGGATGCCGGGGCGCTCTGGCCGGTGCAGGAGCGGGCCATCCTGAACCTGGAGGAATCGCTGGCGCTCGCGAGGCCGAGGGCGTTGATCCAGATGGCCACCGGCAGCGGCAAGACCTTCAC
>JAGWBI010000084.1:0-754 GCA_021295965.1 Dehalococcoidia bacterium
TGCCGAGCGCGCCGCTTGGATGGAACCGTGCGAAGTCGTGTGCGGTCAGTCCCTTGCTCTGCTGGACAAGAATGGCCAGCACGTCGCAGACGGCCATGGTTGTGACCGCGCTAGTCGTCGGTGCCAAGTCGAACTCGTCGATCTCCGGCAGCGCGGGAATGTGCAGGGCGATGTCCGCTACCGTGCCCAAGCGGGATCCGGGTTCGGTGACCGAGATGACCTGCCCTGCCGCCAAGGCCTTGAACTGCTTCGCGAACTCTATGGTCTCCTCGTTGCCCCCGCTCTTCGACAACGCGAGCAGCGCGGATCCCTCGCGGACGATCCCGAGGTCGCCGTGCAACGCCTCCACCGGATGCACGAACGCGGCCGGCGTGCCGGTACTCGACAGGGTCGCCGCAACCTTGCGCGCGACGAGGCCGCTCTTCCCAAGACCGGTGACGATCAGGATCGAGTCGAGGCCGGCAATCGTCCCGACGGCCCGCTCGAATCGCTCGTCAAGCAGTTCCTTCGCAGCAGTCATCGCCGCCGCGTAGCAGTCGAACATGGCGCCAGCGCGACCAGCCAAACTCATGCCAGAAATGTCTCCTACTCGCTGGCCAGCGCACGGTACGGCGTCGGATCGGCCAAGCTCCAAGCTTGCCGCATCATAGCGGGCAAGACCGGTCCACACATCGCCGGCTGTGATACAACCAAGGCCACTGCAATGGAGAACGCCTTGAACGACAACCACTACGGATTCGCGCTGCCGGAGGAA
>JAGWBI010000084.1:892-2493 GCA_021295965.1 Dehalococcoidia bacterium
GCAATCCGGTGAGTGCGCTGGCGCGCGTGATCATCGCCGAGGAGTCGGCCAGGTGCCGCCTCGGCGCATATGCGCCCGCACTCGGCGCTTTCGGCGGCGGCCCTCCGAACATCATCTGGGGCGGCACGCCGACGCAGATCGAAAAGTACGGCGTACCCTGCGTCGAAGACGGCAAACGTGCATTCGTGGCCATCACCGAGCCCACGGGCGGTTCCGACCCGCGCAACAACATCCAGACCCGGGCCGTGAAGCAAGGCGACACCTGGGTGCTCACCGGGCGCAAGATGTGGATCACGGCCGCCAAGGGCGCCGACTACGGCGTCATCTTCGCCCGGACCAAGGACGGCACGGCGGATGCACCCCCGGAGATCACGGCGTTCATCGTCGAACCAACATTCCCTGGGATAGAATTCAATGAGATCAAGGTAATACGCGCGCTTTCTCCCTACGAGATCGTATTGGACAACTGCCAGGTGCCCGCCGAGAACGTCCTTGGCGAGGTCGGACGCGGTTTCGGCGTCGCGCAGAATTGGCTGGTCGATGCCCGCATCCCTTACGCGGCGGGGTGCATCGGCATTGCCCAGGAGGCCCTCGACATGGCTTGCGGTTGGGTCAAGCAGCGACCCGCCCGGGACGGCATGCTGTCGGACAAGCAGGCCATCCAGTGGATGATCGCGGACTCCGAGGTCGAGCTACGCGCGGCTCGCCTGCTGGTCTACGACGCGGCCTCCAAAGTCGACGCGGGCGAATCCGGCAAGGTGGATGCGTCGGTGTGCAAGTTGTACGGCACGGAAACCGCGGGGCGCGTGGTCGACCGGGCGATGCAGATGTTCGGCGGCATGGGGATGGCCACGCTGGTACCGCGAGTTGCGCGTCAAGCGCATCGGCGAGGGCCCGTCCGAAGTCCATCGCATGGTGATCGCCCGAGACAAGCTGCGCAACACCGACGGCGGCATATACTTCGGCTGAATCCTCAACGCGCCACGACCGGCGCAATCCCTTTAAGGAGCGGACATGAAGGAATTCGGAGGCAAGCTCGCGGTCGTCACCGGCGGCGGTACGGGCATGGGCCGCGCACTGTGTCGGCAATTGGTCGCAGAAGGCTGCGACGTTGCGACCTGCGACGTGCTTGAGGACAACCTGGCCGAGACCCGGCGGTTGTGCGAGCAGGAGGCTTCCCAGGGCCGGGTGATCAGCATCCACCGCTGCGACGTCGCCAACGAGGACGAAGTCAACGACTTCCGCGACGCCGTCAAGTCGGCCCACGACACCGACCACATCGACCTCCTGTTCAACAACGCCGGGATCGGCGGCGGCTCCAGTTTCGTTGACGGCAACCGGGACGAGTGGGAGCGCACGTTCAACATCTGCTGGTTCGGGGTGTACAACTGCGCACGCGCCTTCATTCCGCTGCTCGTCGCCAGCAGTGACGCCCACATGATCAATACGAGCAGCGTGAACGGCTTCTGGGCAAGCCTGGGACCGCAGAGTGCCCACTCCGCCTACAGCGCCGCCAAGTTCGCGGTCAAGGGCTTCACCGAGGCGTTGGTCACCGACTTCGCCAACAACGCACCCCATGTCAAGGCGTCGGTCGTGATGCC
>JAGWBI010000023.1:0-8196 GCA_021295965.1 Dehalococcoidia bacterium
AACGGGCGGACCTGGCGTTGGTGGATATGCGGAATATTGAGGAGCCGTATCTGGATCCGAGGGTTTCGGTGGTAGATGCGCTGGTGCACCGGGGCCGGGGCATTGACGTTGACACCGTGCTGGTTGACGGTGAAGTCGTGCTCCGGGACCGCCAACTGACCCGGGTGGACAAGCAAGCCCTGTTCGGCGAGATCAGGGACGCTCTGGATCGCCCGCTGTCGCCCCAGGAGGAGGAGCGGCGGGAACTGGCCCGGTTGGTGGAGCCCCACCTGCGGCAGTTCTACAGCGCCACGATGCCGCCGGATGCCGCTGCATTCACGGCGTATAACGCCCGCTCCTGATCGGGTTGGTGAAGCCCATCGGGACTGGCATCGTCGCCTGGCGGATGAAAAACCGACCCGGCCTATGATATTATGCGGGCAGGTCGCATCCCGTCAGTGGTAGAGTGTTTGCTTCCCAAGCAAAAAGTCGTGGGTTCGAATCCCATCGCCCGCTCCACCGTACTAGCACTAGCGGCTCGGTTACAAAGCCGACGGCGGGCAAGCCGCCCCGGGCGCTAACGTGTGCTAGTCCAATCCCATACGCCTCAACGTGTAGGCATCGCCGGCCATGATCTCCGCTATCCTTGGCGGGAGGCCGCGAAAGTCATCGGCGGTCGCAGAGATCAATCTGCCGGTTAAAGCCCCGCTCTCATCAGAGGCCAGCCATACCGCCAGTTCGGCGCACTCGTCGATGGACGCGCCACCACCGGACGTTACCCTCAGCCCCAGCTGGTGGATGAAATCGGCGCCCGCCTCGGCGGCCTGCTCGGTCATCTTGTCCCACATGCTGGTATGAACCGAGCCGGGTCCTAGGGCGTTCACCGTGACCCCCGTGCCATCCAGCTCCTGGGCCAAAACTTCGGTGAGCCGCACGACCGCCGCCTTACTGGAGCAATAGGCGGACATGTTGCTCCACGCATTGGTCGCGCCGGCGCCGGACAGGTTGATGATTTTTCCCTGTGACTGCTCCAGCATCACGGGTATCACGGCCCGACACACCAGGAAGGTGCCGGTGAGGTTGACGGTGATGGTGTTGATCCAGTCGTTGATGTCGTTGGCCTGCAGCGGGCCGACGGGGCCTGAAATTCCGGCGTTGTTGACCAGCGCGTCAATTCGCCCGAACCGATCGGCAACTCTTCGGGCCAACCGTTCCGTGTCTTGCTGGTTGGTGACGTCGGTGCGCACCGCAATCGCTTCGTTACCTAATTCTGAAACGGCGCCGACAACTTCCTGCAGCTCGGATTCGCTACGTGCGGCCAGGGCCAGCTTTGCGCCTTCGCGAGCGTAGGCCAGGGCGATGGCCCGCCCAATGCCTCGCCCAGCGCCCGTGATGACTGCTACCTGACCGTCCAACTTCATGACGAACCCTCCACGGAGCGTACAAACTGGATTGCGCCGAAAAATCGACAATCAACCCGTCACACCTTTGCCAGCGCGCACGCGCCTAAACCGCTGCAACTAACATCGACATTGACTTGCGCGGGATTGATTCTTGCGCCCCATCAAGATCAGGCGCCGCGATTTCGGTGAAACGGAGGCATTTACGAAGACCTCCTGGGCCCGCATCGTCAGGCCGGTCCGCCCTCCAGGGACGCCGCCACTTTTTCCCGTAACTCCCCGAAGTCCACGGGTTTCACGACGAATCCCTGGGCGCCGCTCTCCTCGGCCCGCTTCATGTTCGCCGCGTCTCCAAAGGCCGATACTACCATCGACGGCAGTTCCGGCCACCGTTCTCCCAAGGCGTCCAGCAATTGCCACCCATTCATCTCGGGCATACTGATATCGGTGATGACGAGCCTGACGTCCGGATTTTCATCCAGCACCTCCAGAGCGTGCCGGCCCGATCTCGCGAACAGGAACTCGTACACCCCCGCCCTCAACTCACGGCGCATCCGCTGCCGGAACATGGGCTCTACTTCGGGCTCATCATCCACCACCAGCACTTTTCGGGCCTCGGCGTTTCCACTCATCTCTCAACACCTCCGGATTAACTGGAGCGATCCTTATTTCGCGGCTCCAGCTGAATAAACAAACACGTAGTCAAAATGCTTCTTTTCCTAATGTTACCATCCCCGGCCGGCGCATACACTCATCCAGTTGGGCATTCTAATGCGTTCCTGCCTCCGCCCGGCATTGCCCAGGGTAATGCGGTAGATTAAGCCGACGCCACTGCAATAATCGGAACTCGCCTTGTGATTGCGGCGGGGGCCCGGTCAGGGGATGTTTGCCCACCGTTCGGGGCGGTCGTCCCCTGGAGGGCCGAGGGCATTCCATCCTTCCGTTGCGCTCGAAGCAGAACGGGCGCGTTAGGGTGGTTCACAGCGCGTCAACGAAGACCGTCGCCTCCGGCCAATGCCTTGAAGCGGCGCCGGATCTGGATTCAATCCGGCCTATAAATCTACCCACAACCCTGCTAGACTGAACTGCCGAAATCATTCCATAGCGAAGTAGGCAGGGTGAGAATGACTACCCCTCAACAGTTGTACAACCTGCAGGAGATCGACCATCGCATAGATGGGATTGACGCTGAACGAGAACGTCTCCAGAAGCGATTGGCCGCCGGTGTGAACCGGCCTGACCTCACCAGCGATGCGGAGCACCACTACGCCCGGGCCGTGGCCGTTGGCGCGAACGTGGTTTCCCGCCGGGAAGAAATGGAACGCTTGCGGGAACGACTGAACAGCCTGGAAGCCCGGCTCTACAGCTCCAATACCTCCCGGCGTGATCTCTCGACCATCCAGCGGGAAGTAGATTCAGCCAAGTACCAATTGAACCAATTGGACGAACTGCTGTTGGAATTGGAAGAGGAACAACGTACCCACGAAGCCGCCGCCCTGGCCGCTCGCGACGAGATGGCGACTGCTGCGGTGGAATGGCAGGACCTCATCGAGGCTCTGAATGACCGGCTGGCGGAGTTGGAAAAGGACCGGGAAACCACCGCCAGCGAACGACAGGTTCTCGCGGCCGCGTTGCCTGCGGCGGACCTGCAGCGATACGAACGTCTGCGTCGCAACAAGTCGGGGACTGCCATCGCCATGGTGGACAATGGCCGCGTGTGCCTCGCCTGTCGCATGACCCTTACCAGCAACGTTTTGCGACAATTGCGTGACAAGTCCAAGCAGGTTCCCTGCAGCACCTGCGGGCGCATCTTGTACCAGCCGTAGCCTGATGCAAACGCCATTTGGCGAACGGGACAGTTGCTCCACAATCAGAAGGAAATCGGGAGGGTGAGCCTATGAAACCGCTGCGCGTCGCAATGCTGCATCTGGCCCCCGTGGTGGCCGATGTCGCCCACAACCGCTCTCTGGTAGAGCGGGGTCTCGCCTGCGCTGCCCAGATGGGAGCCCAGTGGGTCATCACGCCCGAACTGTTTATTACCGGCTACAAGTTCGCGGAGGTAATCGGCACCGACTGGATTTGCCCCCAACCCGATGACTGGATGCAAAGTTTCTGCGGCCAGGTGGCCGAATGCGGCGTGACGGTGTTCCTCTCTCATCCCGAACGCGACCCGGACGCCGGACTGATGTACAACACGGTTTTTGTCATCGGACCGGACGGCGGAATCATCGGCCGACACCGGAAGGTGAAGGCGCTGCGCGGCCCGGAATCCTGGTCGTCTCCCGGCGACGAGATCACTCCCATCAACTGCGACGGCACGGAGGTTGGAGTGATGATCTGCGCTGACGCCTACCGCAACGACGTCGCCGGTATCTTGAAAGACCGGGGCGCGGAACTGCTGGTATCCCCGGCATCCTGGGGGCCCGGCGACTGCGGGCCGCTGGGCGAATGGGAACAGCGCACGCTGGACACGGGCCTGCCGATTATGGTTTGCAACCGCTCCGGTTGGGAGGCCGACGACCTCGATTTCAACGAAGCGGTGAGCGTGGTGGCCCTCGGTGGCAAGCGTGTGCTCGAAGCATTTTGCGGCGAGGAATCCGCCGTGCTTATATTTGATTGGGACCTGGACTCCATGGCCCCAATTTCAACGGAATACGAGACGGCCCGGTTGTAATTCGTCCGGCGCAATGAGGCGCTTGGCGTATTCAGTAGCGTCCGCGCCCCCTCAGGCGGTGCATCAGCGCACGGAATAGCGGGACGCTCATGTTGACGGCGTCGGACTCGTCATCGTCGTCGTCGTCCACCGAAAAGTACACCAGGGTTCCTTCGCGCCGAACCTTGCCGGGCAGTTCCCGGTACTCCAGGTATTCGACTATCAACCGTTCCAGCAGGACGGCCAGTAACTCAGCGTCGGCGGACGCTATCCCAAGGCTGAACAGGGGAGACTCACGGACGCGCGGGGCCATCCAGTCGGCCATCTCCTCGATGCCGGCCTCATCAAAGGGATTTGACCACTGGACTTCATCGGCCATAGCGTTGAATGGAGACGGTTTTCAACCCTGAAAACCCCGGTCGTACAGATCCTGTAGGCGCGTTAGATCTTCCGGCGGGATCGGCGGAAGGTCCGCGCATCCGGCTATTTCCTCGGCTTCGGCACGGTTTTTCACGCCGGGTACGGTGGTATGAATATCGGGGTTCATCAGACAGAAGATCATCGCCGCCTGCGACATGGTCTGTATCGCGCCGTGCAGCAGGAAACCCAGCTTCGCCGCGCTGGCCAGGTCCTGCTCCATCAAAGAGTCGCCGGTTCGGGGAGCCCGGTCCAGCGCGTCGGTCAGGGCGCCGGCGGCGTGGGAACGTATGCCGATCACGCCCATATCGAGACTTTTGGCTAGTGGGATTATCTGGCCGTTGTCAAACATGTTGAAACCGCGTGGTGGCGGTTCCTGGGCCGTTCGATTGAGGAGGTTATAGTAGGCCAGGACGGTGTCATACTCGCCGCTTCCGATAATCCGAAGCATGGTGGGAACGTGGTGGTCCATGGCGGACAATCCGATGAACCGCGTCATCCCGGCCTGCTGGACCTCACGGTAAGCGTCGAGCACCGGACCCAGGGCATCCTCCGCGGAAAGCGAGTGCGGCGCCTCGCCACGGCGCTCGGTGAAGCGGTTATGCACATGAAGCACGTCCACCGAATCCCGGCGCATCCGACGAAGGCTGGCCTCCACCGACCGGCGCACCGCTCCGCGCACGTCACCCATCTCGTCCTCGCGGAGCCTTACTTTTGTGGCAACGACCACGGGTTCGGCGCGTGTTTCCAAGGCTTTGCCCAGGGCTTCCTCAGCCTTCCCGTCGCCATAGGCCGGAGCAACGTCGAAGAAACTGATGCCCAGCTCCAACGCGCGATGCACTGCGGCGATGGCTTCCTCTTCGGTGGTGGCTCCCCAGACCTGTCCGATGCCGCCGCCGCCAAATCCGGCCCTGGATACGGTCAATCCGGTGCGGCCCAAAGTCGTGTATTCCATGGCTAGCCCTTTCCTGCGTGGGTTGCGGATTATCGTAACATCAGTGGGTTATCGTAACATCAGATGGAATATGTCGGGGCGTCAACAGCGGTCGGATGGAGATCAACGCCGCCCATATCCTAGCGACGTATTGTCCGCTGTCAACAGACCTTTGGCATCCATGCCGGGTTATCGCGTATGGATTTAAGCAACTCCGTCATTCCGGCTTTTGCGGGAATCCAGCGCTCAAAACGTGGAGTTTCGTTGCCGAAGTCAGGACTTTGGTGGTTTCTGGACGCCGGCTTTCGCTGGAGTGACGGGTTCGTAATTTCATATGCGATCGTCTTGAGCATCCGCGGCAAAGCGGTGAACGTATTACGGTAAATGGATCGCGGTTTGGGCTACAAACCACCGATTGCCGCAAAATCCTTGGTATGGTTTGTGTCGATTTTGCAATTGTTGCCCCGTAAAGGTAATATGACCACCCAACCCCGCAGAAACGTTCGCGCCCCGACGCAACTGTGCGCCCGCTAACGGTAGGAACGCTATGACCAACAATCGCTGGGTCCGCAACAGCCTCATTTACCTTCTCATAATCATCGGTGTCATCGTCATTTTCTACACCCTGATCCCGAGCTTCGGGAGCGGAGAGCGTCTTTCGCTAACGCAGGTGCTCAATCAGTCCCGCAGCGGCCAGATCGAGCGGATCATCGTGGATGGAGAAAAGCTGACCGTGATCCCACGGGTCGGGCGCGGTGATGAGGCTGAGAAGTACACCAGCCGCATCGGTAGGAACACTGACCTCATCCGGCTGTTGGCGGAGAACGACGTCCTCGACCAGGTGTCGGCGCCGGATGTGGAGTACAAAGGCTCCAGCGGTTTCGGCAGCGTTTTCGGCATCCTGCTCAATTTCCTGCCCCTGATTTTCTTCGGCGGGTTGATCCTGCTGATGATGCGTCAGGCGCAGGGATCCAACAACCAGACCATGAGTTTCGGGCGCAGCCGGGCGCGCATGATGCCTTTCAACCGCCCGTCGGTGA
The DNA here is from genome assembly GCA_021295965.1 of Dehalococcoidia bacterium. Classification (GTDB taxonomy): domain Bacteria; phylum Chloroflexota; class Dehalococcoidia; order Lucifugimonadales; family UBA3495; genus Bin87. The sequence goes on from JAGWBI010000023.1 coordinate 6,424, forward strand.
CCTTCAACGACGTGGCCGGCGTTGACGAAGCCAAGGCCGAGCTTGAAGAAGTCGTGGACTTCCTGAAATACCCGGAGCGGTTCCTGCAACTTGGGGCGCGCATCCCCAAAGGTGTGTTGCTGGTCGGCCCTCCGGGAACCGGCAAGACCCTGCTGGCCAGAGCCGTAGCGGGAGAGGCCGGCGTTCCCTTCTTCCACATCTCCGGCAGCGAGTTCGTGGAGATGTTTGTCGGCGTGGGCGCGGCCCGCGTGCGCGACCTCTTCGAGCAGGCCAAGCGCAACGCCCCCTGCATCCTCTTCGTTGATGAAATCGACGCCGTGGGCCGGCACCGGGGCGCTGGGCTAGGCGGAGGCCACGACGAGCGTGAGCAGACCCTCAACCAGATCCTCGTCGAGATGGACGGCTTCGAGACCAACACCAACATCATCGTTATCGCCGCCACCAACCGCCCTGACATTCTGGACCCGGCCCTGCTGCGCCCCGGCCGCTTCGACCGCCGTGTCACGCTGGACCTCCCCGATGTGGTCGGTCGGCAAGCCATCCTGGAAGTTCACATCGCCGGCAAACCCCTTTCCCGCGAGATCAAGATCGGAGTCATCGCCCGAGAAACCCCCGGCTTCAGCGGCGCCGACCTGTCCAACCTGGTCAACGAAGCGGCTCTCCTTGCCGCCCGCAAGAACCAGTCCAGCATCTTCATGCAGGACTTCGAAGAGGCCATCGAGCGCGTCATCGCCGGGCCCGAGCGCAAGAGCCGCGTCATCAACCAGCGCGAGAAGGAAATGACCGCCTATCACGAGGCTGGTCACGCTCTCGTCGCCTGGCATCTGCCCCACGCCGACCGGGTGCATAAAATCAGTATCGTCTCCCGGGGCAACATGGGCGGGCATACCACGCTGCTGCCCGAGGAAGACCGTTACCTTTGGACCAAGAACCAGTTCCAGGACATGCTGTCGGTCATGATGGGCGGCCGCGTCGCGGAGGAGTTGATCTTCGACGAGGTAACCACCGGCGCCAGCAACGACATCGAGCGGGCGACCAAAACCGCCCTGGGCATGATCAAGCGTTACGGCATGTCCGCCAGCCTGGGTCCGCGCACCTTCGGCAAGCGTGAGGAAATGGTGTTCCTCGGACGGGAGATCAGCGAGGAGCGCGATTACGGAGACAAGATCGCTGAAGAGATCGACGACGAGGTCCGCCACCTTATCAACACCGCCTATCGGCAGGCCCAGCAGCTACTCATCGACGACAAGCCCAAGTTGGTGCAGATCGCCGAGTACCTGATCGAGCACGAGGCCATTTCCGGCGACGCGCTCACCGCGCTGTTCAAGGACGGCCCGCCCGGAACCGAACCGGAACCGGCATGGCCCACGCCGACGCCCTCCCCCTACGCTCCCCCGGCCCCGCCGGTAACCCAGGGTGGCCCGTTGCCCAGCCCGGCTCCGTCCTTCGGTAGTTCCGCTACACCGGACCCCATACCCGAAACGTCGCCGGGTGATGACTGACGGCGTAGAGTGGCTCGACCCAAAGTTGTAGGGGCGGGTTTCAAACCCGCCCCTACAGGTTGCCCGGGTTTTCCTCGCTGTCCAGCGGCAGGCTGCGATAATACAGCCCCCATTCCTGCATCAGGCTTTCCACGCGCGGGTCTCCCAGCGCGATCAGCTCTCGGAAAAACCCGGCCATGGCGTGGGCCGGACGCAGCTCGTCGGTGCAAACCCAACTGCGGTCGCCGGGCACGGCGTATATCAGCCCGCTTTGGTGGGGGCAGGTTACCTG
>JAGWBI010000023.1:8230-11447 GCA_021295965.1 Dehalococcoidia bacterium
TGGTTGGATTGCAACTGTATGGGTGTGGTCATAATTCGCCCGTCCCGCCGTGTCGAATCTACCGCAAAATATGCTGAAAACGGTGACGTTGCCATTATAAACCAGCGTTCAGGCGTTAGTGTTATACTGTCGCGGGCAATCGGACCGTTTACGAATCTCGCGATACCCGCCACGACAATCGTAACGGCGGAAACGGTTGCCGATAACTAGAGCCCATAACTCACACCAGAAAGGACTCAACCTATGTTCAACCCCGGCGGGGGGCAACAGCCGCCCCGACAGCCCGAATTCGACCTGGAGCAACTGCTGGGCCGCGTGCGCGGCATGTTCGGCGGGTCCGGTGGCCGCCTTGGAGGCGGCAATCTGGGCATCCTCATCCTGGCTGTCATAGCCCTGCTCGTCATCATCTGGGCGGCAACGGGCGTGTACACCATCAGCCCCGGTGAAAACGCAGCCCTTCGCCTCTTCGGCGCCGTGCAGGGCAATCCTGTCGCCGAGGAAGGGCTGCACTGGTGGTGGCCCACTCCGGTCGGCAAGAAGGACGTTGTCCTCGTCACCGAAACTCGCCGAATGGAGCTGGGCTTCCGCTCCAACGAGGCAGCCGTCAACACTCCTTTCCTTGACGAAGCCCTGATGATTTCCGGCGACCTCAACATCGTTGACGTTCAGATGGTGGTCCAATACCGCATCAGTAATCTGAACAATTTCCTGTTCAACGTGGACGATCCGGGCGAGCAAATCCGCGGCGTTCCCGAAGGCCGCCCCGACGGGCGGACCCTGAAAGACGGCGCCGAAGCCGCCCTGCGTCTGGTCGTCGGCCAACGCTCCATCGACGACGTTCTGGTTCGAGGTCGTGAAGCCGTCGAAACCGACACCCGCTCCCGGCTCCAGGGCATCCTGGACGAGTACCAGGCCGGCATCGAAGTGATCTCCGTCCAACTCCAGGACGTCAAGGCCCCCGAAGAAGTGCGCGACGCCTTCGACGACGTGCTGCGCGGCCGCCAGGAGCGTGAGACCCGCATCAACCAGGCCCGGGCTTACAATGAGGACGTGCTCCCCCGCGCCAACGGTGACGCGGCGCGCATCGTCCAGGAGGCGGAAGCCTTCCGGCAGGCCCGCATCTTGACCGCCAGCGGTGAAGCCCTCCGCTTCGAAGCCGTTCTCACCGAATACCAGAGTTCCCCCGAGGTAACGCGCCAGCGCCTGTACCTGGAGGCTATGGAAAACGTCCTCCCCGGGGTGTCCAAAATTATCGTCGACCCTGATACCGAACCGGTGCTCATCCTGGGACAGAACGGGAATGTCATACCTGCTCCCATCGGCCCCAACCCGTAACCCGCAGGAATATCTCGCTTACCGTCCCCACGCCCGGAGAACTCCGCAATGCGCAACCTCATAATCGCTGCCATCGTCATCATTGTCGCCCTGGTGCTGCTGCGTCAGTCCCTCTACGTGGTTGACGTAACCGAACAGGTTATCATTCTCCGCTTCGGTGAAGTGGTTGATACCCGCACCCAACCCGGCCTCAACGTCAAGGCTCCCTTCGTGGATACCGTGGTCCGTCTGGACAAGCGGATCCTCCGCATCGACGCCCCGCCGGTGTCAATGCCCGACCAGGACAAGGAAAACTTGGTAATCGACATCTACGCCCGCTACCGCATCACCGACCCGGTGCAGTTCCGTAAAACCCTCCAGACGGAAAGCAACGCCCGCAGCCGTCTCGGCGACATCGTGACCTCCACCTTGCGCGACCGTGTGGCCCTCCGTGACCGGACCGATATCATTGGCGCTAGACCGCTTGTTGACGAAAATGAAGCCCCAGTCTTAGATGACGATGGACTGCCCCTGGTTGAAGGACAGGAAACCCGCACGGAGATCCTCGACGAGGTGCTCCGCGAAGTACGTGACAATACCCAGCGGGACAACTTCGGCATTAACATGATCGACGTTCGCATCAAGCGCGCCGACTTCCCCGAAGCCGTTACCCAATCCATCTTCACCAGGATGCGCGCCGAGCGTAACCGTATCGCCGCCCGTTTCCGCGCCCAGGGTGAAGAGGAAGACCGCAAGATCCGCGCCGATACCGACCGCGAGCGCGACGTAATCTTGGCCGGCGCCGAAGAGGAATCCAACCAAATCCGTGGTGAAGGTGAAGCCCAGGCCATCAGCATCCTCGCTGAAGCCCTGAACCAAGACCCGGAACTATTTGCCTTCCTGCGCAGCCTGGAATCCTACCAGCGCATTATCCGGCAACAAGACACCATCATCCTTTCGTCCGATTCCCCCCTCTTCGACTATCTGGCTAGACCTACCGCTCCGGAAGCGAGCAACTAGAGCCATGACCACCATACCCAAAGAGCAGGTTGTAACCGCTTTTCCGACCGCCGGCGCTGACGACGCCGGCGCCGAGCCGCCTGGTGCCATCCGTCTGAGCCTCTCCGCCTTGGGCATTGACTCCCGGGACGCTGATTTCCCCGCCCGGTTCATCGAGTTCTGCGAACAAAACGACGACTACGAAATGGAAATCAACGAGGCCGGGGATCTGGTTATTCTGCCTATGGTCGGATTGAGAGGAAACCGTCACGAAACAGAGATGGCTGTTGAGTTGGGCATCTGGCGACGCGCCAATGGCGGCGTCAACCTGTCCCAGACCAGCCGGTTCCGCCTGCCCTCCGGCGCCCTCCGCGGCCCCGACGCCGCGTGGGTGACCCAGGAAAGGTACGACGCCATCACTGAGCGAGAGCGCGAAACCGTTTTCCCAGGCGCGCCTGACTTTGTGGTCGAAATCCGTTCCATCAGCGACAACCTGGCCCCGTTGCAGCGCAAGATGCGGCTCTGGATGGACGGCGGCGCGCGCCTGGGCTGGCTCATTGACCCGCGCCAGCGTCGTGTTTATATCTATCGCATCGGCCAACCGGAACCGGAAGCGATGGAAGACCCGGAAATGCTGGACGGCGAGGATGTCCTGCCCGGCTTTTCCTTCGCCGTCCGCCGGCACATTTTCGACTTGCAGTAGGGGCGGGTTTCAAACCCGCCCCTACCACACAGGTGAGTCGGTAGCAAACGGCTAGCGCCCGGCAATCCGCCGCCCCTCTTCCAACCCCCCGGCCGTCCGCGTCGGCGCCGTGATCAGGATGCTGAACCCCTGTTCCAGTCGCATGGGCACCTCGGCGGCGGTGCAGCCCACCGCGCAGGGTACGCCGGCATCCTTGCAGAT
>JAGWBI010000023.1:11464-13525 GCA_021295965.1 Dehalococcoidia bacterium
GTTCGCATTACCCCGGTGTCCCAGCGCGACGGACATATCGCCCGGGCCGGCCCAGACGGCTCCGATGCCCTTGACCTGCCGCAGGATGTCCGGCAGGTTGGCTACGCCCGTCGGTTCCTCCACGATGCCCATGAGCAGCATGTTGCCGTCGGGGTCCAGCGGCCACAGGTCGGCGGCGTCGTAATATTCCGACGCGGAGAGGCCCCAGTACCGCGGCGCGATGCGCTGCCACCAGCCCCGCTCGCCGTGGGGTTCAAAGTCGGCCACGCCGGGAACCTGCGGGTAACGCGCCGACTGAACCGCCGACATTGCACCTTCCACCGTGTCCAGGTGGGGCAGGATCAAGCCGTACACGCCGGTGTCCAGCGCCTGCTTGATGATCCACTGGTTCTGCTCGCGGGTGTTGGGCGGGATGCGTACCACGGGCGTCGGGTCGGCCATCAAGCTGCCGCCGTCCGCGACACGCTTGCGGTTGAGCAGGAACTGGAGCGAGGTGCGGAGGTTGTTAAACGACAACCCCTCGTGCTCCATCTCAATCATCACCATGTCATAGTCGGAATCGGCAAAGTACATCATCTCGTCCAGGTTGCCGTTCCAGATCAAGCCGGTGCCGAAAACCGGCTTCCCCTCCTCCAAAAGCTGGATCACCTTGCTGTAGCGGGTAGCCATCGAGTTGCCTCCTGTCCCCTGGGTACAAAAGTAGGGGCGAATGATTATTCGCCCTACGTTCCTTCGTTGATAGCCGCCCCAAACTCGTCGGCGTCATCGTGGGGGCCCACTATAGCCAGCCGCAGATCGGGGTTGCCGACCAGCCTTTCTGCCGCCCGCAGCACGTCGTCAGGTGTAACCTCGTCGATCCGGTTTGCGGTTTCGTCCGGGGTGGTGATCTCGTCCATCAGCAGTTCCTGCGACGCCAGCCAGGACGCCACTGCGCGGGAGTCTTCCATCCGCATCAACAGCCGGCCCTTGATGTACTCGCGGGCCTTGTGGACCTCGGATGCCGGCGCGGGCAGCAGCAACCCCTTGAGTTCCTCACGAGTCGCCGCTATTGCCTCGGCGGCCCGGCTAGGCTCGGTGGCGCAGGACACCACCAGCGCGCCGCAGTCGCGGTAGCTGCTGAGGGAACTGTGACAGTCGTAGGTCAGGCCCCGGGTTTCGCGCAGATTCTGGAAAAGACGGCTGCTCATGCCATCGCCCAACACGCCGTTGAGCACCGTGGCGGCGTAACGGTCGGCGTCAGCCAGTGCGAAACCCGGCAGACCCATGCAGATGCTGGTGTCCTCGGTGACGCGATGCTCCAGCAGGACCGACGGCTCGCCGTCGGAGGGAGCGGACACCGGCTCCCAGGGCAGGGGGTCGGCCGGCTGCCAGTCCTCGGTAGCGGTAGCGACCAGGCGTACCGCGTCGTCGTGGCTGATGCCCCCAGCAATACCGATCACCGTGTTGTTGGGACGGTACTGTTGCCCCATGTAACGCTGCACGTCGTCCAGCCGGATGGCGGCGACGGATTCCGCCGTGCCGCCCACATCCCGGCCCATCGCCTGCGCCGGCCACAGGGCGCGGTCGATGAGCAGGTCGCACACCTGGGCCGGGTAGTCGTTGGTCATACGCAGTTCGTCAAGGATGACCTCTCGCTCCTTCTCCATCTCGGCCGGGTCCATCAGTGGATGGCGGATCAGGTCGAAGATCACCGGCAGCGCCCGGTCGGCGTACACGCTGGCGACCTTGCACCAGAAGGACGTCATTTCCCGGTCGGTGGCGGCGTTCATCATGCCGCCGACGCCCTCCACCGCTTCGGAAATCGCCAGCGCCGTGGGCCAGCTCCGCGTCCCCTTGAAGGGCAGATGCTCCAGGAAGTGGGACAGGCCGGCCAGTTCGTCCGGCTCGTAGCGGGAGCCGGCGCCCACCGCGATGAACATGGACACGCTGCGGGTGTGCGGCATTTCTGACGTCAACACCCGCAGTCCGTTATCAAGTACCGTTCGTTGGTACATCACAAATCCTTGTGTGCGCACCAACCATCATTCCAGCGAGAGCCGGAACCCAGCGGCACGTGTTGGA
>JAGWBI010000023.1:13581-30594 GCA_021295965.1 Dehalococcoidia bacterium
TCCTTGGACATGAACACGTTGTACCGCCGGAGCGCCTCCGCGATGGTGGTGTTCTCGGGGCCGTGGCCGGGATAGACGTAGGTGTCTTCGGGCAGGGTGAGCAGCTTGGCGCTGATGCTGTTGAGCTCCTGCTGCAGGGCCTCGGGGCTGCGGGAACGTCCCGGCCCGCCGGGGAACAGGGTGTCGCCGGAGAACAGGAAGCCGCCCACCAGGAAGCAGGTGGAGCCGTCGGTGTGGCCCGGAGTGTGGATGCACTGGATGGTCCGGTTGCCGAAGGTCACGGTGTCGCCGTCGTTCAGCTGACGCTGCGGCGGGCTGGGCGGCATATGGGCGTCGTTGGCGCCGATGGCCGCCGGCGCTCCGATGTCGCCGGTGATCTGCGTATAGCCGGCCAGGTGGTCGCCGTGCCCGTGGGTGACGAGGATTGCCTGTACGTCAACGCCGGCTTCCCGCACTTCGTTGATCATCTTCTCCGGTTCGTCCGGCGTGTCGATGCAAACGGCCTGGTTGGTCTCCGGGCAGATGACGATGTACCCGTTGTTGCCCAGAGAACCCATATTCTCAATCTTGTGGACGGTAACGTCGCCCGCTCCCTGCGCCTGATGATGGACTGGCATACTGCTAGCCTCCTGTGAGTAGTAGAAATCGCGCCTGCATTGTAACAAACCGCGAGATCGCTGGTTGCCGCGATATTCGCCGAAGTGCTTGAGGTTGTGTACCAATGGACGTTCAATCGTTTGTACACAACGGGTTGGACCCACACATGGCATGGCGCGTATTATTCACCGGGGCGGCAATGTAATCCCTGAAGGGTATTTCGGATCGCCGCGTCCAACGGCTGCTCGTGAACCGTGCACAACAATTGGCCGATGATCCCCACGCTTTGGGCACTCCCTTGCGGGACGAATTGCGGGGCCTGCGCTCCATCCGCGCAGTGGGTCAGCGCTACCGGATAATTTTTCGCATCGACGAGGAACGGCGGTCGGTCATCGTGATTGCGGTCGGCATCCGACGCGAAGGCCACCGGAACGACATCTACGCACTCGCACAACGACTGATACGGTTGGGCCTCGTGAACCACCTCAGGACTAGGAGACCATCATGACGTCAGTCTGGGAAACCGATACTGAACACATCCCCATCGTCAAGGCAAGGGCGATGCTGAGCCGATTACCCGAATTGTTGTCAGAGGAAAACCGAGCAGTTGCGCTGACACGTAGAGGCAAGCCGGTACTCGCCTTGATGCCGTGGGAACTGTTTCGATCCATCGTCGACACCCTGGAGATTATGGGAGACCCGGAGTTGATGGCATCCCTGCGGCGGGGTATCCGGGACTTGCAGGAAGGCAACCTGGTTTCCTTGGATCAAGTCAAAAACGACTTGGGGATCGAAGATTAGCTCGCGCTGGTTGGACCCGGGGAGGATATGGAGGGGGACTTTTCATCAACCACCAACGCGCCGACACTCTACGCGCTCATCAAAACTCCCGCATCCTGGGCAGCACCTCCCGCCCGAACAACTCAATCTCCCCCATCACGTCGCGATGCGTCAGCCCCGGCTGCTGGAAGGCCAGGTCCACCACGCCGACGCCGCATTTGTCGTGATACGCCCGCAGTTGCTCAACCACCGCGTCGGGGCTCCCCACGAAGTTCAGCATCGTGCGCGGCCCGCCGACGCCCCCGCCTCGCGGCGCTGTCGCTGCTGCCGTTGGGCTGCCGGCCCGCGCCGCCTGCACCGCCTGAGCCAGCGAGCGACCGATGTTCAGGCCCCGGCCTCCTCCGGCGGCGTGGACACGGTCCCGCAGGGCCTCCGCCTGCTCGTCGGTTTCCGCCAGGCAGATGCCGCCGCGATAGACTATCTGGTCGGCGTCCGGTTCCCAGCCGGCGTCCCTCTGCCATTCGTGGTACTTCCGCACCACGCCAGCCATGTCGTCGGGGTGGTCGTAGGATACCCCCAGGCCAAGCCCCCTTGACGCGGCGAACTTCACGCCGTCGTCGCTGCGAGTGGCCACCAGGATGGGCGGCAGGGGTCGCTGCACCGGCCAGGGCCACACGGAAACGGTGCGGTACTGGTAGTGCCGGCCCTCCCACGAGAAGGGTTGAGGTTCGGTGAGGGCTTTCAGGACCAGATCCATGCCCTCCATCAGGCGTTCTCGTCCTTCGGCCGGGTTGAGGTCGTACACCTGGTCCTCACTGGGGGTGCCGCGCATGAAGGCCGCCACCAGCCGGCCGCCCGTCAGGTTGTCCAGCATCCCGATTTCTTCGGCGGCGCGGATGGGATTGTTCAGGGGCAGCAACTGTCCCAGCAGGGCGATCCTGGCCGTTTTACATCGCTCCGCCACCGCGGCGGCCATAACCGCCGGGTTGGGCGTCGTCCGGTTCCCGGAGTAGTGGTGCTCGGACAGGCTGATCCAGTCAAAGCCCACGTCCTCGGCCAGTTCGCACTCTGCCATGCCCTCGGCATAGGACCGCATGGAAATCTCGGGGTCGTGGTAGGATGGCGGGACGGGCCAACCTTCGGGAAACCGGTCCCGCTCTGCATAACCCATGCAACCGAAATATGAAGCTTTCATTGGATCCTTCCCTCGCCAGGCTACCGGGACAACAGGTAGTTCCGATGACGGGATGGTAGGTAGCGCCCAGTTCGTTGTCAATCGTAACGGGCCCGTCACATTGCTTGGCCCGCAGTGTTATCCTTGCCGGGCAGGTTGAAAAGGAGGCTCCACATGGCAGACCAAAACAGGCGCAGGGTGTATCTGTTCGGCACCGGGGGCACCATCTCTTTCGTGGGCGAAAATCGGACGGATTTCGCCAACTACAGCTACCAGGGAAGCCAGCTGACCATCGAGGAAATGCTGGCCCGCGTGCCGGAAGCCAACGAACTGGCTGAGGTGGTAACGGAGCAGGTCATCAATGTGGGTAGCACCGAAGTCTATCCCAACCACTGGGTGACCCTGGCGAGCCGCGTCAACGAGCGCTTCGCCACCGATCCGGGAGCAGCCGGCGCGGCGGTGACCCACGGCACCGCAACGCTGGAGGAAACCGCCTATTTCCTGAACCTGACGGTGCGAGATGCCCGGCCCGTCGTGGTTACGGGAGCGATGCGTCCGCCGTCGGCCATGGGCACCGACGCCGACAACAACCTGCTGGACGCCGTGCGGGTGGCTGCCGCCAAGCAGTCGGCGGGTCGGGGCGCGCTGGTGGTGCTGAACAACGAGATCCAATCGGCCCGGGACGTGACCAAAACCGACTCGTACCGGGTGGAAACTTTTCAGTCGGGCCACATGGGTTTTCTGGGGTATGCGGACGCGGACGGCAAGGTGGCGTACTACCGCCGCCCCGAACAGCGACACACCGCGGATTCCGAATTTGACCTCAACGGCGTTGACCAACTGCCACGGGTTGACATCGCTTACGCCTACGCCGGAGCCGACGGGACCGTGATTGATGCGCTGGTGGAGGCCGGCGTCGATGGCATCGTGGCCGCCGGGCTGGGCAGCGGCGGGTCCCCGTCGCCGTTCATGGCCGGATTGCAACGCGCCATCGCCGCCCAGGTGCCGGTGGTTTTGGCTACGCAAGTGGGCACCGGGCGGGTGGTGCAGACCCGCCGTTTCATGGAACAGGGGTACATTGTGGCGGACAACCTGCATCCCAAGAAGGCGCGGATTCTGATGATGCTGGCGTTGACCCGCACCAAGGACCCGGCTGAGCTACAGCGGATGATGCTGGAATATTAGGCGCAGTTCAACAAAGTCGGTGCGCGCGCTAAACCCCGCCACTTGCCAGCATTTGCGCCGGCGACTATCATACCGCCATGGCTGAACGTGAAGTCCGCTACAAGTTGGGCGCCGCCCAAACCGTGTCCGCCGAAACCTTCGGCCAACCGGGACGCCGCACTTTCCGGCTGGTTGCCCAGGCCGGCCGTGCGCAATCCTTTATCTGGTTGGAGAAGGAACAACTGTTGCAGCTGGGGCTGTATTTGCAGCAAGCGGTCCGCCAGTTGGGAGAAGCTGCCACAGGCAAGGAGAGCGCTCCCGGGGAAGCGCCATGGACGGGCGACCCTCTGGAACAGGATTTCCACGCCCGGCAGATGCAGTTGCAATACGACCAGGATGCCAATTGCTTCGTGATTCATGCCTTTGAGGGCGACGAGGATGATCCCGACGCGGGAGCGCAGACTTCGGTCAGTTTCTGGATGACGATGGCGCAAACGTCCAGCTTGGCCGATGAGGCGTTGCGCATCTGCGCCGCCGGCCGTCCGCCCTGTTTCCTGTGCGGTGCGCCCATCGATCCGGACGGGCATCGCTGCGCCCGCGCCAACGGCCACGCTGTATTTGAAACCGGCTAGCCGGTGATGTTGCGCGCCGATTCCCGTGAACTCCGACGGGCCTTCAGATTTTGACCTGCTCCAGTACGGGGAGATAGGTAGTTGTGACCTGACGCGCCGGGGGTCCAACTACACTTACTTGGCCGAGTTGACACTGGGCGACCGGTACGGCCTGGCGATTTATAAACCCAGGCAGGGCGAATGGCCCCTTTGGGATTTTCCGTCGGGCACCCTCTACAAGCGGGAATACGCCGCCTATCTACTCAGCAACATTCTCGGCTGGGACTTCATCCCCCTGACCGTCATCCGCGAAGGCCCCGGTGGCATCGGTTCCGTGCAGCTGTACGTGGACCACGACCCTCGCGAAAACTACTACACCATCACGCGGGAAACCCTGGAAGAGTGCGACGCTGACCAGTTGCGGATGATCTGCTGCTTCGACCTGGTGGCCAACAACACCGACCGCAAGCCGGAACACGTCATCCGGGCCGTGGACGGTAAATTGTGGGGCATTGATCACGGCCTGACCTTCCACTCCGATACCAAGATCCGCACCGCCATCTGGGATTTCGCCGACGAACCAATTTCGGAGCGGCTGCTCGAGCCTATGCGCCGTCTGTGCGGGCAACTATTGGCGCCGTCGGGCCAGGTCGAGGAATTGCTGTCACTGCTGGATGCCACCGAGGTGAGGGCGTTGCTGGCGCGGTTGCAGTGGGTTTTGGAAGAAGGGACGTATCCGGGTCTGCCGGGCCGCCGGCGTAGGAGGGGCTAGAAAGTGTAGCCGACGGAGGCAATTTCCGGTCGGGCCGCCCTCCAACCTCCGAAATAGCCGGTTTCGTCCCCAGTTGGCGTACTGGGCCGTTTGTGCTGGGACTGCAACCGGGGTGGCGAATCCGCTGATTGGCATTGAGATTGCTCCGACTGACAGGGCTTGTGCAAAGTCCCTTTAGCCGCTCATGGTGAGCCAGTCGAACCATGACTCCGAAACGGTAGCATCCTTCGACAAGAGGCCGATTACTTTGCACAAGCCCTGTCCGACTGAAATCCGGGAAGCGCCGCAATTGGATTTTGTGGTATAATAACGTCGGCCCACTATTCACTACTCGGCGGCTTGACGGTATGACCCAGATTGACGACGTAAAGAGCCGGCTGGACATCGTCGAATTGATCGCCGGTTACGCGCAGTTGCAGCGCTCGGGCGGTTCGTTCAAGGCGAACTGCCCCTTTCATCAGGAGCGAACACCGTCGTTCTTCGTGTTCCCGGACCGGCAGTCGTGGCGATGCTTTGGCTCCTGCGCCGACGGCGGCGACGCTTTTTCTTTCGTGATGAAGGCCGACCGGGTGGATTTTCGGGAAGCCCTGCATCGTCTTGGCGCTCGGGTCGGCATCAATGTCGTTAGCCAGCAGGAATCGGGTGGGCGTTCGCGACAGCTTTTTGAAATAAACGATGCGGCGCGTCAGTTTTTCCAGGCAGCCCTGATGACGCCGGAAGCCGCGTTTGTCAGGGATTACCTGCATCGCCGTGGCATCGATGATCGTTCACTGCAAATCTTCGAGTTTGGCTACAGCCCACCCCGCGATAACCGCCTGCTGGCCCATCTCACCGGCGCCGGGTACGAAACGGAATTGATCGGCGAAGCCGGCCTGGCCCGGGAAACTGATGACGGACGCTACTACGACTACTTCCGGGGCCGCCTGATGATCCCCATTCGCGATTGGGAAGCGAGGGTCGCCGGGTTCGGCAGCCGCGCCCTGGATGATTCCGTCACCCCCAAATATCTGAACACTCCGAGAACGCCCGTGTTTGACAAATCGCGCATCCTGTTCGCCATGCACCTGGCCAAAGAGCCGGTGCGTCAGCATGGCGCGGTTATCGTCGAAGGCTACATGGATGCCGTGATGGCCCACCAGCACGGGTTTGACAACGTGGTTGCGTCCATGGGTACGGCGCTCACCGAGCGCCAGGTTGATCTGGTGCGGCGCTTGACGAGCCACGTCACCATGGCTCTCGACGGCGATCCAGCTGGACGCAACGCCACCCTGCGCAGCCTGGAATCATCGTGGGGTGTTTTTCAACAACGCAACTCGAGAACCGCACAGCAACCCGGTACGTCGGTTTTGCAACAGCCGGAAGCGCTGGAACTGCGCGTTGCGGAATTACCGAGCGGACAGGACCCTGACGATTTCATTCGTCAATCGCCGGAACGATGGACGGCCTTCGTGGAGGACGCCGCTCCCCTGTTTGATTACTTGTTAACCTCCCTGGTTGAGCGCGCCGACATGAACTCCGCCGATGGTCGGGCGTGGGTGGCGCAGACGATGCTGCGTTTCGTAGCACAAATACCGGACGCCATCCGGCGCGATATGTATATTGACGAACTGGCGGCCCGGCTATCGGTGAGTGGAGAAATGCTGCGGGCGGCGATGCCCGCCATTGCCCGGCAATCCGCGGACACGCGGCGCAGTGAACCGGCGTCCACCAGCGCCGACGCCGCAGCACCGCCGCCGTTGCGAGATGAAAGCGCCGCCGAGGAATCACTGCTGGCGTTGTGGTTACAGCATGGCCAACAGTTGGGCCCTCATGCGCTTACCTTGGTGTCGCCGGAATGGTTCAGCCGCTCGGAGAACCGGGAAATTTATCGCAGCGTATGCGCTTTTGTGGAGGCGGAAGAACCGGAAGCGACGGTGGCGCCGGAGTTGGAAACTCACCTCGCCTCGCTGCGGTCTTGGGAACTAATGGTTTCCAACTCAGACAAATTGAAACAGACCTGGCAGCAGTCGGCCCTGCGCCTGGAAAAAGAACGCCTGAACGAAGAGATACAACAGTCAGCCAGCGTGCTGGACGCTGAAGAACTGGAGAATCTGGATTCTCCAGTCGTCATCCGGTTGCTGGACTGCACCAATCGTCGCCGCGAAATCGACCGCCTGCTGGGATCGACTTCGCCACGCCAGCCATAACGGAGGGGTGTATGACTATCATCAACAATCGCCGCAAAGTGATCGTTGACGAAGACGCGGACTACGAAGAAGGGGAGACCGTCGCCATCGCCGATGACGACGCTGAATCCTACGGAAGGGTGCGCGCGACCATTATCGCGACCGATGACGCGGACGAGGACGATGACACACCCGATGACGAGGAAGAAGTAACTACTGTGGTCGTGGACGATCCGGACGTCGTCGATGAAGAGTGGCAGATCCGCCGGGCCGCTGCCGTGCGCACGGTCCTGCCGGAACTGGACGGCCCTTCGGCGCGGGACATCGAGCGCGAGGAGCGGGATTGGGCCGATGTGGATACCCCCGACAGCGCCGATGCGCTGGACGATCCGGTGCGGATGTACCTGCGCGAAATCGGGCGTGTTGACCTGCTCACGTCCGCGGACGAACGCCGTTTGGCGCGGGAACTGGAGGGCCTGAACCACCTCAACAAGCTGGAACAGGAACTGGCCGAATCGGCGCGGGCTGCGGCCGAAGAATCTTCGGTTGACTTTGGCATTCCCGTTGATCGGGTGACTTTGGACACCGGCGCTTGGGAAGCGGTGATGGTACTGCTGGCCCGCATCGCAAATGCCGCTCCTTTGGTGCGCTCGCTGGCCCGCTACCTGGAGTTGGATCAGTGCATGTCGGTGGACGAGGTGAAAACATCGCCGGCGCTGCGCGCTGCCATCGACGCTGAGGTCGCGCCCGCAATGGTGGAACGAGCGGCCGGCGACCTGGGCATCGGCACGGACACCACCTATCAGCGCATTGTGCAATTGTCGTTGGATACGTGGGTGTTGCCCCCGGGCATTGTGAACGTGGTCATGGGATATGTTCCCGTGTGGGCTGAGTTGCATCCGGAGGGCGTGGGCGGATGCTACGCGCCGGAGCAGGGTTTGGACGTGCCGCCGCTTTATGCGGAGGATGACAAGTGTTCGCTGCTGCTCCTGTCGCAGCTGTTGCGAGACCCGAGGCTCAGCGACCTGGTGGAGTTGGAAAACTTCGACGCCGCCATCCACTTCGAGCAGACCAAGCGGAATGGTGAGCGCGCCCAGACTCACCTCACCGAGGCCAATTTGCGTCTGGTGGTCAGCGTGGCGAAGAAATACATCGGTCGCGGCATGGCCCTGCTGGACATGATCCAGGAAGGCAATATCGGCCTGATCCGCGCGGTGGAAAAGTTCGACTATCGCAAGGGCTACAAGTTCAGCACTTATGCCACCTGGTGGATCCGCCAGGCCATCACCCGCGCCATTGCTGACCAGGCGCGGACCATCCGCATCCCGGTCCACATGGTGGAGACTATCAACAAGCTGATGCGCCACCACCGTCGCCTGCTCCAGGAAAAGGGACGCGAGCCCTCCACTGAAGAACTGGCGGAAGCCATGGAGATGACTCCGGAAAAGGTTGAAGAGATACAGAAAATCTCCCAGGAGCCGGTGTCATTGGAAACTCCCATCGGTGAAGAGGAAGACTCTTTCCTGGGAGACTTCATCGAGGACCGCACCACGCTGGCGCCGGCTGACGCTGCCTCGGCGCAATTGCTGCGTGAGCAGGTACAGGAAGTGCTGGGTACGTTGACTGAGCGCGAAAGCCGCGTGTTGAAACTGCGGTTTGGCCTTGAGGACGGACGCACTCGGACGCTGGAAGAGGTCGGCCGGGAGTTTGGCGTAACCCGCGAACGCATCCGTCAGATTGAGGCCAAAGCCATCCGCAAGCTCCGTCACCCCACGCGATCCAAGAAATTGCGTGATTATCTGGAATAATCACGCCGACAACGCGGTGAATGCGTAATTGTCAACACAGGGGCGAGTTTGTATCTTGCCCCTGTTTGTGTTCTTCAGCCCGGAAAATAAAACGGCCAAAAGTGTACCGCGCAACGTAGGCAATCGGTTCGACGAAATCGCTATACTCACTTTCGCAAATCCGGTATTCGCCGGGTAAGGGAGGTAATCTTGGTGGAAGCAATGGAGTGGCCAGTTTGTCATCAGTGTAACATCGGTTCTTTGGTGCCTTTGTCCGATTATGGCGCCCAGGGAGCACCGGTCCACTACAAAGCCTGGACCTGCACCAACCCCGGTTGCGGTTACAACATCAAGATCCGCAACGGCGACATTTTTGTGAACGAACCAATCCGCGCCGGTCGGCACTGATCCGTCCGGGCCCTGCGGAACCGGCGCATGGTCGGGATGCGCCGGTCAATCGCCGTCGTCTCTTTGGGGCGGCGGCCAATAACTAGGTGCGCCGGCAACCCGTACCACTTTTGGGATTTCGATATGCAGATTGGATTGGACTATATGCAGATGCGCAGCCGCGCTCAGTACTACGGGCTGCGCTGGGTAGGGATATCACTGCTGATAGCCGGTGGGTTGTTGTGCGCCGCCGGAATTGCCTACTACGGCCACCTATTCTGGCTCCGTTCAGGTCTGGACGACTACGCCGCCCGCGCCCCTGGCGCCGTTTTGCTGGAAGCTTCCCCGAAGGGCGTCAAAGGGGGGGTTGGCGTATCGTCCGTTGCTCTGCCGACCGGCGCATTTGATAGCCGGATTGGGCAGTTGGGCTTCACCCCAATGCCCAGCAACGCCGCCTGGCCGGTGGGTACGCAACCGCCTGCTTCCCGCCTGATCGTCCCGGGATTGGGCATCGACGTGAAACTGGACGAATTGAGGGTTACGGGCAGCACGATAGTCAGTTATGCCTCCGGCGACAATCCGGCGGCCGGTTACTCAACGGTTTCCGCCAATCCGGGAGAACGCGGGGCCATGTGGCTCTTTGGGCCTACTGGGAAAGGCTCCCACAGTTTCAGCAGCCTGTCCCGGTCGGGAGAATTGTTGGACAGCGGCAAGGAAGTGTTGATGTTCGTCAACACCGCCGAACAAAACTACCTTTATGCTGCCACGCACAGCGAGGTCATCCCGGCTTCCGCTCTCCGTCTCAACAGCACCGAGCGCGCTACAGTCCACCTGGTCGTACCCGTCCCGTCGGGTTTGTATGACCATTTCCTGGTGTTGAGCGGGGAATTGATTGGCGTGAAGTAAATTTTTGGGCCGGTGGCCCAGCCTGGTTCAGATAACGTCAAGGGCGCACACGCCTCAGGTAGAGTTGCAATTTAGGTGGTCTAATACCCGGCGGGGTAGTAGGGGCGACGCATGCGTCGCCCCTACGTCCGAGGCCGGAATACAGGTTCGGCATCTCAAACGACCTAAAACGGAACGCTACGCACGCCTCAAGCGTACCAGCCGGATCGACCTGTCATTGCGACTCTTCACATGATCCGGGGGTGGCAATCGCGTCGGCGCAACGGACCTCGCTCCAAGAACGAGATCGCCATCCGCCTGCGTCGGACTATGCTCCTCTCGGTGACAAACCTGGTACGCGTGAGCCCTGACACACTCCTCCCTACTGCTGACGAGAATTGCGAGACTAATATCTTCAGTGGTGTCGGGCCGCTGGCTCAAGCATCTTCGGCACCGGCGCCACCGGGATTTCCTGTGCCGGCGCGGCTCGGGCGACGGCCGACCCATGTTCCTGGGGCGGATTTCCCTTTGCCTAGCCGTCTTCCACTCCGGATCGGTTCCCAGTCTTGATTTTCCCGCCGTCGGCCGCCAGCCGCAGTTGGTGGATGCGGCGGCCCCGCACCTGGGTAACTTCGATGGTGACGCCGGCCGCGGTGACCACATCGCCCACCGACGCCATGCGCCCCAGCCGAGCATAGACATAACCGCCAATAGTATTCACGTCCCCGTGGTCTAACTCTATGCCCACGGCGTGCGTTAACTCAGCCACCGGCAGGGTGGCGTTCACCAGCCACGAGCCATCACCCATGGTCGTGAGTTCAGCGGTATCTTCCGCGAATTCATCATCGATGTCGCCAACAATTTCCTCCAGCACATCTTCCAGGGTAACTATACCCTCGACTCCGCCGTATTCATCGACCACGATGGCCATTTGGAGATTCTTTTCGCGCATCAGATGCAGCAGGTCGTCCACCGCCATATTCTCCGCGACGAACTCCGGCTCCCGCATGATGTTTTCGATAGATACATCCGCCGGCCCGTTGGCAAGGGTCAGCAACACGTCGCTGATGTGGATTACGCCCACAACGTCGTCCATCGTGCCGCGATAGACCGGCAGGCGGCTGTGCTTGGTCGAAACCAATACGTCCACTAATTGCGGCATAGAGGAGGACACGGCAACCGCAGCCACGTCCAGGCTGGGCACCATGATTTCCCTGACATCCAGATCGTCCATTCGGCTGATGGAACGCACCATGTGGATGTCCTGGGGGTCCAGTCTCATGATTTCGGCGGGCGTCAATGGCGGCGGTTCCAAATTGGCCCGGTACGGGTCCGATAGCCGCGTATCAGGTGACACGGGTTGTCCGTTGGCTCCGTTGGAGGGTGACGAGTCCCCGTTGCCGGAAGACGCTGCCGAGTCGGACAGCCAACGGCCCGGGTACGCGAAACGTTTCGCCGCGCCGGGGAATAGCGTAGCCCAGCGTTCCACCAGGAGGTGCAGGATAATCAGGGCGGCGGCAGCGACCAGGGTCGCCGCCAGCAGGAGAACCGGCGTGGGCCAACCGGACACCAGCGCCGACATGAGAGCGAGCGCCGACACGCCCGCCGTTGCGGCCACAATCATCCGCAACACGACTATGGCCGAGGACCGGGGCTGCGCCCACAGCACCACGAAGGTAGGCGGCTGCCGACGCGACGTAACCGCGATGCTCGTCCAAGCGAAAATCAGCAGCGATGCTGCCAGGAACAATAACGGTGGTAAGCTACT
Source organism: Dehalococcoidia bacterium (assembly GCA_021295965.1). Taxonomy (GTDB): domain Bacteria; phylum Chloroflexota; class Dehalococcoidia; order Lucifugimonadales; family UBA3495; genus Bin87. Next base: position 25,672 of record JAGWBI010000023.1, read on the forward strand.
ATCAGTATCCAAGCCGATGGCCCTCTGCCGACGCAGTTAACCTTGCCCCTTTTCCGGTGGTGGCAGGAGTCTAGCAGGAACGCCGACTGCTCGTCTAGCCTCCGGAACATCCCGGATCACCACCGCGCCGGCGCCGGTGGCGGCGCCGTCTCCCACCGTCACGGGGGCCACCAGCATGGTATCGCTGCCGATAAAGGCCCCATCGCCAATGACGGTACGGTGTTTGTCCACGCCGTCGTAGTTGCAGGTGATGGTTCCGGCGCCGATGTTCACGCCCACCCCGATGTCGGCATCGCCGAGATAGGAAAAATGTCCGGCGGCGGTGTCGGCGCCGATCCGACTATTCTTGACTTCCACGTAGTTGCCGAGATGCACGCCGGTTTCAATCAGCGAGCCGGGCCGCAGGTGGCTGTAGGGGCCGATGTCCACATCGGACTCTACCCCGGATTCCTCCAGCACCGACGCGATAATGCGGCAGCGATCTCCGATAACCGTATCGCGCACCGTGGCGTTGGGGCCAACCTCGCAGTCCTCGCCGATGACCGTTTCCCCCGACAGCATGGTGTTGGGCAGCAACACCGTATCGCACCCGATTTTCACATCGGCGTCGATGTAGGTTGTCGCCGTATCAATGATGGTGACGCCCGACTCCATCCAGTGCAAGTTGATGCGGTCCCGCAGCACGGTTTCGGCGGCCGCCAACTGCTTCCGGTCATTCACGCCCATGGCCTCGTCGGCCAGCGCAATGGGCAGGGCGGCCACGTCATCCCCCGAATCGGCGGCGATGGCGGCCAGCGCGGTTAGGTAGAATTCGCCCGACGCAGCCGGGCGAATGGATCCGATTGTTTCGGCCAGCCAGAGACCGCCGAAACAGTACACTCCGGTGTTCACTTCAGCCGGGCCGGGTGTGGCGTCGGGAAGGTCGGCCGCCTCGACGATACCGGTCACAGGCCCGGCGCCCACCGGCTCCTTTGCGCTGCTCCGCTGGATGCGGCCCAGATCGCCGGCGAAGACATCAGTGGCGGATAGAATGGTCATGCAGCGCCCGGCGTTCCCGCGGTGTTCGTCGATAAGCTTTCGCACCGAATCGGGACGGACCAACGGAGTATCTCCGGACAGCGCTACCACAACCGACGGCGAGCCGGATAGTGCCGCCAATCCGCAGGCCAGGGCGTCGCCGGTTCCGTTGGGCGCGGGTTGAACCGCGTACTGCACGCTGTCGCCAATCAGTCCGCGTATCGCGTCGCGGTTTTCAGGTGAGATTACAACGACGATGCGCTCGACCCCGCAAGCCAACAGCAACTCGATTGGGTACCGGATCAGCTCCTTTCCGGCCGCGCGATGCAAGGGTTTCGGTTTACGCGAACGCATCCGGCTGCCCCGCCCGGCGGCCAGGACAATTCCGACGGCATCCACGCTGGCTCCCATTTCGTTCATGTTTGCCCCCTCGGTTACGGACAGCAAAAGCGAACCGGCAATCTACCTAACCGCGATTGCGGCGGTGATGCCGTATCAGGGAAAAGTGGAGTAGTCCCGAGAAATAGGGAAGAACTTCACCACTGGACGTACATTGGCATGACCACATGCACATACCGATCCGAATCTGCCGGCCGGAATACGCCGGGGCTTGAGGAGTTGGTGACTTCGATGGCGACCTTGCCCCGGCCCAACACGTTCAAGATGTCCTGTAGATAGCGCACGTTGAACGCGATTTTTGCGTCTTCGCCGTCCATTTGATCGATGTCCAACTCGTCCAGGCTGTCGCCCACTTCCTCGGAACGAGCGGAGACCTTGAGCTGCCCGCCCTCGGCATCCTCCTGAGGCATCATCTCCAGGCGTACGATGTTGCTGCCGTCTCGCGCGAATACCGAAGCCGACTGAGTGGCCCTTTTCAGGTCGTCCAGCTCCATCACGGCCCGCGTTTCGAATCGCTCCGGTATCAGCTGGTCGTAGTTGGGGAAACTCCCCTGCAGCAACTGGGAAACCACCTCGACGTGTTCCAGTTTGAACAGGGCCTGGCCGCGTTCCGGCGACAGGGTCACCTTGACCGGGCCGCTCTGCTCCGAGGCCAGCCGCTGTATCTCGTTCATGGTCCGCGCCGGCACGATCACCTTGATCTCCTGTTCCACCGGCTGCGGCAGTTCACCTTTGTACACTGCCAGGCGGAACCCGTCGGCGGCCGCCATTACCAGGTCGGATTCTTGCAGCTTCAACTCCACCCCGGTCAGCACGGGACGGGATTCGTCAGTGGCGGCGGAAAAGGCCACCAGGCCGATGCCGGATCGCAACACGCTGGGGTCGATGTCGGTGGCCAATCCGGTGTCAACCTGAGGCACCGGCGGAAAGTCGGCGGCGTCGGCTCCATTGATACGGGTCACGGCTCGACCGCAGGAGAGGTGCAGCACGTTCCCGCCTCCCGTTTCGCCGTCGTCCCCTGGCCCCTGCAGATCCAGGTCAATGCGGTCGCTGGGCCGGGTGTTGACCCAATCCGCCAGCAACCGGTGGGGCACCGTGATGGCTCCCTCCTCCTCTATCATCGCGCCAATCCACGTAGTGATGGCGATTTCCAGGTTCGTCGCCGACAGCATCAACATCCCCTGGTCGGTACGCAGCAGCACGTTCTGCGTTATCGGCAACGTGGAGCGGCTGGCCACGGCCCGGCCCACCACGCCCAAGCCGCGGGCCAAATTTTCCTGGAGGCACGACAGTTTCATCTCTAGCCAACCCGATTGATTGTTTGTCGCGGATTATAGCACGGGGCCTCATTGCTATAATGTTGAATCCAAACACGCATTATTCGCAAAGAGGTCGCCATGACTGAATTGTTGTTTCTCACCGACGCTTATCTAGCCGAGTTTGACGCCACAGTTGCCGATGTTACCGACGATGGCGGTGTTGTGCTCGACCGCACCGCCTTCTACATTGGCGGCGGTGGCCAGCCCTGTGACGTGGGGACGTTGACCGACCCGGCGTCGGACGCCATGTATCAGGTCACCAAGGCCGGGCGCGGCGGCGGCGCCATTGTGCATACCATCGACGGCGACCAGCGTCCTGCGGTCGGCGCCACGCTGCATGGGACCATCGACTGGGAGCGACGCTACCTGTTGATGCGCACCCACACTGCCCTGCACATCCTCTGTGGCGTGGTGTGGCGCGACTACGGGGCGTTCGTAACCGGCGGCGATATGCAGCCGGGCCGGGCGCGTATGGACTTCGAGCTGGAGAACATGTCAGCCGAGTTCGCCGAGGAAGTGGAAGCTCGCATCAACGCCGAGGTCGCCGCAGCCCGGGACATCGGCGTCGACTTCATGAACCGCGCCGACGCCGACGCCCACCCCGATCTGATCCGCACCAAGATCAACCTGCTGCCCGCCGCCATCTCCGAGGTGCGTACCATAGACATTCGCGGCCTCGATCTGCAAGCCGACGGAGGCACCCACGTCCACAACACCCGGGAGGTTGGCCGCATCAGCGTGGTCGGACACGAGAGCAAGGGCCGCATCAACAAGCGCCTGCGCATCGCGCTGGCCGAGATGGGATAACGGTCCGCCTACCGGATTGCAACGTGCCGCGTTAGAATGGCGCGAACCACAGATCAGAACCCCGAACAATCAGAACCCCGAACAATCAGAACCCCGAACCAGCGGAGAGATGATCACAGATGTCCACCACCGTAGTCGGCATTGATGTCGGCGGAACCTTTACCGACATCGCCGTCCTTCGGGACGGCGTCCTCTCCGTTCACAAGCTCCCGTCCACGCCGGCAGACCCGTCGGTGGGCATCACCACCGGCATCGGCGATATCGACGTTGACGTTGCAAATGCCGACTTCATCCACGGCAGCACGGTCGCCACCAACGCCCTGCTGGAAGGCAAGGGCGGGCGCACCGCCCTCGTGACCACCATGGGCTTCGAGGATGTCCTCGAAATCGGCCGACAGAACCGCGCCGACCTCTATGACCTGTCCATGGAACGGCCCACGCCGCTGGCTCCGTGGCAACTGCGTTTCGGCCTCCCTGAGCGCATCGACTATACCGGCGCGATCCTGGACGACTTGACGCCGGCATCGGTTGACGCATTGTTGGCACTGTTAGCAGAGGCTGAAGTCGATGGCGTAGCGGTTTCCTTCCTGTTCTCCTTTCTCAACCCGATACACGAGGAAATGCTGGCGCAGCGGCTGGCCGAATTGCCCAACAGCCCGTTCATCTCAATCTCATCCAAGATACTGCCCGAGTTCCGCGAGTACGAACGCACCAGCACCGTCGTCGTCAATTCCTACGTCGGCCCGGTAATGGAGCGTTACCTGACCCAACTGGAATCGGTGCTGGGGCGCGGCCTGCGTATCATGCAGTCCTCCGGCGGCAGCATCACCGCCAGCCTGGCCGCCGACCAGCCCGTGCGCACCATCCTCAGTGGCCCCGCCGGCGGTGTGGTGGGCGCCTTCTACACCGGCATCCAGGCCGGATACCCTGACATCATCACGCTGGACATGGGCGGCACGTCCACCGACGTTTCTCTTTGCCCCGGACGTATCAAGGAAACCACGGCGGCCAACCTGGGCGGCTATCCGGTCAGCGTTCCGATGATCGAGATCCACACCGTCGGCGCCGGCGGCGGCTCCATCGCCCGCGTGGACGCCGGAGGCGCGCTGGTGGTCGGCCCCCAGTCCGCCGGCGCCGATCCCGGCCCGGCCTGCTACGGCGCCGGCGACCGCATCACCGTCACCGACGCCAACCTGATCCTGGGCCGGTTGCGTTCGGACGGGTTCCTCGGCGGACGCATGACCCTGGATCAGCAACGTTCCCAGAGCCTGATGACCGGCCTGGCCGCCGGCGTCGGCGCATCCGCCACCGAAACGGCCCTGGGCATAATCCGGGTGGTCAACTCCAATATGGAGCGGGCCATCCGCGCCATCTCCCTGGA
>JAGWBI010000023.1:30748-32712 GCA_021295965.1 Dehalococcoidia bacterium
CGCACCGTGATGCTGCGGGGCGACGACCTGGACACCGCGCGGTTGGAGGAGGAGTTCCACGGCATGGAGCAGCAGGCCCGTGCCGAGTTGGTTGACGAGGGGTTGCGCGCTGACGACATGACGCCGCGCCGGTTCCTGGACGTACGCTACGTGGGCCAGTCGTTCGAGCTGACGGTGGAATGCCCGCCGCTGGTCGAGCCGGGTGACCTGACCGCCGGCATATCCTCCGACTTCTACGAAGCCCACCTGCAACGGTTCGGGTACGCTGATGCCGCGTTGCCCATCGAGGTGGTCAACCTGCGCCTGAAGTTGGAACTGGCTATGGACAAGCCACAGTTGGAGCCCGCCGCCAATCAGGGCAGCGACTCCGCGCCCGCCGTGATTGGCAACGCCGAAGTCGTGTTTGCCGACGGGCCGGTTGCCACCACCCTGTACAACCGCGACCTGCTGCAAACGGGCAACCGGATCGCCGGGCCGGCCCTCCTCCTCCAGCTGGATACCACCATCGTCGTGCCGCCCGGCTGGAACGGCGAAGTTGACCCCTACGGCAACCTGCTGCTGGAACCGGACGCCTTAGATGGCTCAGCAATTTCCTAATATTTGTGATCCAGTCCTTCGCCGACCGAGATACTGAGGAACTGTTCCGCACCGAAAATAGCTGGGTTTTCACCGGCATCGCCAGGGCCGCTTTGCGCAAGCTTATCCAGATGAATCAAGCAAGGAACCTGGCCGACCTCGGACTGACTCCGGCCCGGAGCAGGTGGCCATCGTTGATTATCATTGACACTCGTTTGGCAGAGTAATAGCGTGTAACCATGATGGAGCCAATCACACCCGGCGAAATACTCGTAGCGGAGTATCTAGAGCCGATGGGGATATCAGAACGCGCCATGGCCGACGCCATAGGCGTCGATCCGAAGATTATTGACGAGATCGTGTCCGGCCAACGGGTTATCACGCCGGCGATGTCGATTAAGTTCGGCGCGTTCTTCGGTCAGTCGGATGAGTTTTGGCACGGGATCCAGCTTGAATGTGATGCCAGGAAACTTGCCAAGGCCGACACACCAGGCTGGACGTTGCCGAAGGATTGATCTTGCCTGACGCCCCCGCCATCGACGTTGCCCGCCTCTCCGTGCTCGCCTGTTTCGCCCACCCGGACGACGAGGGGTTCTCCTCCGGCGGACTGCTGGCGATGCTGGCAGCCGGCGGCGCCCGAATCACGCTGGTCTGCGCCACCAACGGGGACGTCGGCGAGATCAGCGATCCTTCCCTCGCGACGCCCGAAAACCTGTGGCAGGTCCGCAAGCAGGAACTCCGCAACGCCATGGACATCACCGGTATCACTGACGTGCGGTTCCTGGACTATCGGGACAGCGGGATGGACGGCACCGACGATAACCGTCATCCCAACGCCTACTGCAATGCCGACGACGATGCCATAATCGGCCACCTGGCCGGCATCATCAACGAGGTCAACCCGCACCTGATACTCACCCACGACCCCAGCGGCGGCTACGGCCATCCCGACCACAAGACCATGTGCAACCATGCCACCGCCGCCGCCCAACGCGCCTCCGACCCGGACGCCGCCACGCCTTTGCTCTACTACACCTGCTTCCCCCGCAGCGTGTTCCAGCGCATGTGGCAGGAGATGACCGACCGGGGCATCACGCCTCCCTTCGCCGTCGACGCTGTCGATACTCTGGGCACGCCGGATGACGAGGTGACGACAACGTTGGACGTTTCCCAGTGGGTAGAGACCAAAATCGCGTCCCTGTCCTGCCACCGCACCCAGATCCACGACGACGGCCCCTTTGAGCAATTGCCGGCCGAAGTGGTGCATCGCCTGATGGGTACTGAGTATTATCAACTGTCGGCGCCGACCGGAGCGGTGGATCTGCTGGCAGCAATTTAACGCGACGCCGTGCGAAGGTGGCCGGGCGTCACACAGGAGTTGACTATGA
>JAGWBI010000023.1:32734-33248 GCA_021295965.1 Dehalococcoidia bacterium
CACCATCGGAGGCGAAGTGGGTACTTTCAGCGTCGATTTCATCATCAGAAACCGCAACGATGGCCGTGAACGGTCACTGGCCGGCCTGGTAGATACTGGTGCGTCGTACACGGTCATACCGGCGGAAATCCTCGATGAGCTTGGCATCGCGCGTGACGAGGTTGAATTGTTCAGCCTGGCCGACGGTTCGGTCCAAGAACTCGCAATCGGCTGGGCCGACATGGAACTAGAGAGGCGTACCAGACCCGTTTACGTCGTGTTCAGCACCAGCCCGGACAAAATCCTGTTGGGAGCAATGGCGTTGGAGGCGTTTGCCCTGGCCGCGGACGCCAAAAACCACCGCCTGATCCGCGCCGAGCTGACGCTATAGGCAGATAACCCATCGACCAACGTCTACCAAAATCTCGCCGAAGCTCGGAACGGGAGCCATACCTTAATGCCCGTTGACGCCATCAGCCTGGAAGTCTTCAAGAATATGTTCATCTCCGTTTCCGAGGAGATGGGCGTGGCTTTG
>JAGWBI010000023.1:33691-73449 GCA_021295965.1 Dehalococcoidia bacterium
AATGCCCGTTGACGCCATCAGCCTGGAAGTCTTCAAGAATATGTTCATCTCCGTTTCCGAGGAGATGGGCGTGGCTTTGCAGCGCACCAGTTATTCCACCAACATGAAGGAGCGGCAGGATTTTTCCTGCGCCCTGTTCAACCCGGGAGCCGAGATGGTGGCCCAGGCCGCCCACCAGCCGGTGCACCTGGGAGCCATGCCCGCTTCGGTGCAGGCGGCTTTGCAGACCTTCCCCGACGGGTTGCAGGAAGGCGACATCATCATCCTCAACGACCCCTACCTGGGCGGTTCGCACCTGCCCGACATTACCCTGGTCGCGCCGGCCTATACACGATCTTTGACCAACCACGAGGGCGGCGAGCGGAAACTGATTGGCTACGTCAGCAACCGGGGGCACCACTCGGACGTGGGCGGCATGGCTCCCGGCTCCATGCCCCTGTCCACCGAGTTGTACCAGGAAGGCCTGATCATCCCGCCCCTGAAACTCTCCGACGGCGGCCGCATCAATAACGAAGTCATCGCGCTCATCTGCCGCAACTCCCGCACCCCCGACGACCGACAGGGCGACCTGTCCGCGCAGATCGCGTCCATCCGCGTGGGTGAAAAGCGTCTCAGCGAAATCGCGGAGCGCTATGGCTTGGGCGAAACCCACGAGCATATGGACGCGCTGCTGGACTACTCCGAGCGGCTGACCCGGCGACGCATCACCGAGCTGCCCGACGGGGTATATCGCGTCACTGACTACATGGACGACGACGGGTTGACCGAAGAGCCGGTTCCCATCAGCGTTACCGTGACCGTGGCCGGAGACAGGATGACCATTGATTTCACCGGCACCGCGGACCATCGCCCCGGCTGTATCAACGCCCCCCGCGCCGTCACCGTATCGGCCAGCCTCTACGTCGTCCGCTGCGTCGTCGGCGACGAAGCGCCGGCCAACCAGGGTTGCCTGCGCCCGGTGGAGGTGATTACGCCGCGAGGAAGTCTGGTGGACCCGTTGCCCCAGCGCGGCGTGGCCGGCGGCAACGTGGAAACCTCACAACGCATCACCGACGTGCTGCTGGCCGCCATGAGCCAGGCCATGCCGGACCGGATCCCGGCGTCGTCCCAGGGCACCATGAACAACATGATCATCGGCGGCCACGACATTTCCCGGGACAAGCCCTACGTCTATTACGAAACCATCGGCGGCGGCATGGGCGCACGGCCCGACAAGGACGGCGTATCCGGCATCCATACGCACATGACCAACACCATGAACACTCCGGTGGAGGCGCTGGAGTTTGCTTTCCCTCTGCGATTGAGGCGGTATGCCCTGCGCCGCGGCTCCGGCGGCGACGGCCTCCATCGCGGCGGTGACGGGCTGATCCGCGACGTTGAGTTTCTCAGTCCCGCCCGCGTGACCGTGCTGTCGGAGCGACGCCGCTACGCCCCGCCCGGCTACCATGGCGGTCACCACGGCGAACGCGGCGAGAACGTCCTGTTGAAGGGCGGCTACGAGGAAATCCACTTGGCCGGCAAGGAAACTCTGGACGTGGAGGCCGGCGACATCCTGAGCATCCGCACTCCGGGAGGCGGAGGCTGGGGCGCCCCGGCGGATCATGATGGACACGGCCACCATCACTGACACCGAAAAGGCGGCCCGCGACGCCGGCACTGTCGGCGAGGTTCAGGAGCGGGTGGTTGCCTGTCGTGCTTGCCCCAGGCTGGTCGAGTGGCGGGAGGAAACGGCCCGGGTCAAGCGGCGAATGTACCGTGACGAGGACTACTGGGGTCGTCCCCTGGCCGCATTTGGCGATCCCAACGCTCGGCTGCTGATCGTCGGCCTCGCCCCCGCCGCCCACGGCGGCAACCGCACCGGCCGGATGTTCACCGGCGACCGCAGCGGCGACTGGCTTTTCGGCGCTCTGCACCGTGCCGGTTTCGCCAACCAGCCCGAATCAACCCGCCCCGGCGACGGTCTGGAGCTGCGGGGCGCGCTCATCACCGCAGCCGCCCGCTGTGCTCCGCCGCAGAACAAGCTCACGCCCGGCGAGCTGTCCGCCTGCCGCCCGTATATAACCCGCGAGATCGAGCTGCTGACCGACCTGCGCGCCGTCGTGGCGTTGGGCCGCATCGCCTTTGACGCTTTCCTCCGTGCCTGGGCCGCCGCCGGTCGCACGCCCCCGGAACGCAAACCGCCCTTCGGCCACGACGTGGCAACGCCCCTGCCGGATGGCGGCCCGCTCCTCATCGCGTGTTATCATCCTAGCCAGCAGAATACCCAAACCGGAAGGCTTACGGAAACAATGCTGGACGACGTGTTCACGCGGGCCAGAGCCGCAGTGCAGCAGCTTTAGTCCGGCAACCCTGTAAAGTTACGGAAATGAGAATCCTGCACTTCTCCGACCTGCACATCGGCGTCGAAAACTATGGGCGCACCGACCCAAATACCGGGCTTTCCACCCGGCTGGGCGACTTCCTGGACGCGCTGGACGAACTGATCGAGTATGCGTTGGACAACGGCGTTGACCTCGTCCTGCTGGCCGGCGACGCCTACAAGGGCCGCGACCCGTCGCAAACCCACCAACGCGAGTTCGCCCGCCGCCTGCTCCGGTTGTCCAACGCCGGCATCCCGACCTTCTTGTTGCCGGGCAATCACGACCTGCCTGCCGCTGCCAGCCGCGCCCACGCCGTCGAGATATTTTCCACCCTCCAGGTTCCCAACGTTTACGTCGCCGCTCGCCAGAACTGTTATACGGTTCCGACTCCCGCAGGCCCGGTTCAGGTCCTGGCCGTACCTTGGCCCTCCCGGGGCGCAATGCTGGCTCGCGACGAATCCCGCGGCTTGGGCATTGAGGAGATCCGCCAGGAACTGGAACGCCGAATGACCGGGGCCATTGCCCACCAGGCTCAGACGGTTGACCCCGACCTGCCCGCCATCCTTGCCGGCCATGTGACGGTGAACGGGGCAACCACCGGCACGGAACGCTCAATGATGCTGGGCAACGACCATGTTCTCAACGTCAGCGCGGTGCAGCAGCCGCAGCTGGAATACGTCGCCCTGGGACATATCCACAAACACCAGGTCCTGCGTACGCCAGGACCGGGCGGGCCGGCGGTAGCCTATTCGGGCAGCCTGCAGCGGGTCGATTTTTCGGAGGAGGACGACGAAAAGGGCTTCTGCTTGGTGGATATTGACCCCAAAGCGCCCCAGGGCCAGCGATTGACCGACTTCCGCTTCCAGACCATCGCAGCACGCCCATTCGTCACCGTTGACGCCGCCGTCCCTGATAACGAGCCCAACCCCACCGATTTCGTGGCTCGCGCCATCGCCCGCCGTCCCATTGCCGGAGCCATCGCCCGGCTGCGGTTAAAGCTCTCCGCCGAGCAATCTTCCCGCGTCCGCGATGCTGACCTGCGGCCGGCTTTATCATCCGCCCACTACGTCGCCAGCATAACCCGCGACATTACCGACGAAACCCGACGCCGGCCAACCGCCGAGCCTTCTGATCTTCAGCCCCTGGCCGCCCTGCGTATGTACCTGGAGAGCCGGAGCGTAAGTCCGGAACGCCGGGACATCCTGCTGGAACGCGCCGAGGCTTTGCTCGCCTCGGTTGACGCTGGTGCAACATCGCCATGAGTCGCCCGGCTTATGACGGCGCCATTGCCGACGTGCCCGGCATCACCGCCGGCCACTGGACGGACGCCGCCGCAGCCACCGGATGCACCGTGATCCTGTGTGGCGAAAGCGCAACCGGCGGTGTAGCGGTGCGCGGCGGTTCCCCCGGCACCCACGAGACCGACCTGCTGAACCCCATCCGCCGCGTCGACCGCGTCCACGCCATTGTGCTGAGCGGAGGCAGCGCCTTCGGCCTCGCGGCGGCCGGCGGTGTCCAGCAGTGGCTGGAAGAGCGACACATCGGGTTCCAAACTCTGCACGGCTACGTCCCCATCGTGCCGGCGGCTATTCTCTACGACTTGGGAGTTGGCAAATCCGACGTGCGGCCCGATACGGTCTCCGGCTACGCCGCCTGCGACGCGGCCGCCGGTGGGCCGTTCCCGTCCGGGTCGGTGGGAGCCGGCGCCGGCGCGACGGTGGCCAAGGCCTTCGGCCTGGCCGGCGCGGTCAAGGGAGGCATCGGTTCGGCCCGCTGCGTTCTGCCGGACGGCGTATCTGTGGGCGCGGCGGTGGCCGTCAACGCCTGGGGCGGCGTCCGTGATCACCGCGACGGCAGCCTCGTTGCCGGCCCGCGACGCCGGGATGGAACCATGGCCGATCCGGTGGACGTGATGCTGACGGGCGAAACCTCTGCGGAACGCCCGCTTGGTAAGGAGCTCGGGCTGGTCAACACCACCATCGGCGTTGTTGCCACTGACGCCGTTCTGGACAAGATGCAGGTCAACTTCGTCGCATCCTCCGCCCATGACGGCCTCGGTCTGACCATCCACCCCTGCCACACTCCCATCGACGGCGATACGATGTTCTGCGTGGCAACGGGGCAAAACTCCGCTCCGGCAGACCTGATCACGATAGTCGCGGCTGCAACGCAAGTCACCGCGTTGGCGGTCATCGACGCCGTCCGGTCAGCCACTGGCGTGGACGGCATACCGGCGGTAAGCGAGCTCAATATTGCTTCCCACTGACGACGTGTCCATCGGTTTCGTGGGCGCCGGCACCTTGGGCCGGGGACTGGCGCTGGCCCTGGACGGTGTCGGCCGCGACGTGGCCGCAGTATCCAGCCGCACCCGTGCCAGCGCGGATTGGCTGGCCGAGCGCATTGACGGTTGCACCGCCTTGGACACCGCCCAGGACGTAGCCCACGCTTGCGACCTGGTCTTTATCACCACTCCCGACGCCGTCATCGCGGATGTGGCCGCCACAGTCAATTGGCGTCCGGTACAGGGCGTAGTTCACTGCTGCGGCGCGGCGTCAACGGAGTTACTCACGCCAGCAGCGGACGCCGGCGCCGAGGTAGGGGCGATGCACCCCTTCCAGACCTTCGCGGTTCTGAGTGAGCCGCCGGAGGCCGCCCGCCGGCTTTCCGGCGTCACTTTCGCCGTTTCTGCCACGGGTTGGCTTGCCGATTACCTGCCCTCCCTCGCCGAGTCGCTGGGCGGTAGCGCAGTAACCATCCCCGACGAACTGCGCCCTTTGTACCACGCCAGCGCCGTCCTGAGTTGTGGATATGTCGCTACGCTCCTCGACGCCGCCGTGAACCTCTGGACAACGATGGGGTTCAGCGCTGAGGACGGCATCCGCGCGGCCATGCCCCTGGCCCGCGCCACCATCGAAGCCATCGCTGCCGCTGGCCCTGCCGACGCCGTAACCGGCCCGGCGGTGCGCGGCGACGCCGCAACCATCTCCGCTCACCTCGAAGTCCTGTCCCGGCACGCCGAGAATTTGCTTCCACTCTACCGGGAACTCACGCTGGCGTCCCTGCCGTTGGCCCGGGGAAAAGGCGTCCCGGAGGCAGATCTGGCCCGATTGAGGCGGACAGCCGGGGGAGCCGGCTGATACAATTCTGCTATCATGCCGACCACAATCAGAAAGCTGGCCGAGATGAAGCGGGCCGGGGAGAAGATCCCCATGGTAACCGCTTACGACTACACGGCGGCCCGCATCGCCGACGCCGCTGGCATCCCCATCATCCTGGTCGGCGATAGCCTGGGCATGGTGGTCCTGGGCTACGATTCGACCATTCCAGTCACGATGGACGACATGGTGCGCCATGGCCGCATGGTGAGCCGTGGAGCCTCCGAGGCGCTGGTGGTGGTGGACCTGCCCTTCATGGCCTACCAGGTTGATCCCGCCGAAGCCCTGCGCAACGCCGGCCGGCTGATGCAGGAAGGCGGCGCCCATACGGTGAAGCTGGAAGGGGGCGTCGCCATCGCCGACACCGTCCGCCGCATCGTTGATGCCGGCGTGCCCGTTATGGGCCACATCGGCCTGACCCCGCAGTCGGTGAACGCGCTGGGCGGCTACCGGGTTCAGGGACGCACCAGGGCCGCTGCCCGTCGATTGCTGGACGACGCATTGGCGTTGCAGGACGCCGGCGCATATTCGGTAGTTCTGGAGTGCGTGCCCAGCCAGTTGGCCCGGCTGATTACCCAGCGGCTCACCATCCCAACCATCGGCATCGGCGCCGGCCCGGACTGCGACGGGCAGGTGCAAGTTTTCCACGATATGCTTGGCCTCTTCGCCGACTTCGTGCCCAGGCACGCCCGGCAATACGCCAAACTGGCCGAGGACATGGGTAAAGCGTTCCGCCGGTATGCCGACGATGTACGCAGCGGCGCATTCCCGGCAGAGGCGGAAAGTTTCACGATGAACGAACAGGTGCTGGCCGACCTGCTGGAAAGCTGAGGTGGCTGCCAGAGTCAGCAATAATCGCAACGACCGCAGGAACGCTTTCGACGTAATAGTCCGCCATATTGGCTGGTTCCTGACGGTGTTCTACACCCTCTGGGCGTTGTTCACGGGCCTGCTGAGCTACGCCCGCGTGATGACTGCCGAAGATCCGCCGCTAGCCTGGACGGAAATTGCTATAATCGCAATCATTGCTGCCGCGGCAACCGTCGGCATCGCGTTCCCGCTCGCGTTCGGAATAGTGGAGGGAGTAAGAATGGTGCTAGCAGAATTTCGCAAGCGTTTCTACCGGGAAGAGGGTCGGGAAGAGGGCCGGGAGGAGGGCCGGAAAGAGGGCCGGGAGGAAAGGGATCGGATTTGGCGGGAGTGGAACCAGCGTCGCCTGCAAGCTGAGCATGACGGCGTGGCTTTCAATGAGCCGACGCCTGATGCTGATGCAAGCGACTAGTGGTAATCGGCAACGGCTTTCCCACCGCGCCGGCTTGACCTGGACAACTTCCGCCGGAGGCAATGCTGATGGTATTGGCGTCGATGATACGGAACCGGGCTCGTGAGGAGGGGCGTCGAGAGTACCAAGCTGCCTACGAGAAGGGGCGTAGCGCCGGATTGCAAGAGGCTCAGCACGATGCATATAGCGCTGGTCATGCTGACGGACGTCGCGTCGGTTGGCAGGAAGGTCGGGATGCTATACATCGCGTTTGGTCCGATTGGAGCGAACGACGTGAGCGCGCTTGGATCAATGCTCTCATTTTTGACGAGCCGCCCCCTTCTCCCAACTCGGTCAGTCGTTACCAAGCCGGGCTGAAAGACGGCAGCGATAGAATGTTCCGCCTGTGGCAGCATTGGAACGAACGACCGTTGCAGGCGGAATGGGACGGAACTGCGTTCGACGAATCTCCCCCATCCCCGTACCCTGTACAGTAGCCTGTCCGGTTGAGGACACTACCGTAAGGAAGGAATGTAAATGCCCAGACTCGAAGGTAAAACCGCAATCGTCACCGGCGCCAGCCGTGGTATCGGCGCCGAGATCAGCCGCCTTTTCGCCTCAGAAGGCGCCCGCGTCATCTGCGCCGCCCGCACCGTTAACGAGGGCGATCATCCCCTGGAGGGTTCCCTCTCCAAGACCATCGCCGACATCAAGGAAGCCGGCGGCGAGGCCACGGCGGTTGCGGCCAACATTTCCCTGCCCGAAGACTGCGAGCGGCTCGTCGAGGAAGCCCGCAGCATCTATGGCCCGGTTGACGTGCTGGTCAACAATGCCGCCCTCACCTACTACCTGCCCATCAAGGACTTTCCCGTCAACCGTTGGATGCGATCCTGGGCGGTTAACTTCCACGCCCCTTTCATCCTGAGCCAACTCGTGCTGGGCGGCATGATTGAACGACGGTCGGGCAGTATCGTCAACATCTCATCAGGCGCGGCGGTCGGTCCGGGCCGTGGGCCCTACACCACGCCGGCCAACAACGGCACCTGCTACGGGGCCGAGAAGGCGGCGTTGGAACGATTTTCCCAGGGCCTGGCCCAGGAAGTGTACGACTACGGCATATCCGTCTCAGCAGTATCGCCGTCGCTGGTGGTGCCTACCCCCGGCACCGTTTTCCATCATTTGGTGGAAGGGATGGACGACCCGCGGGGCGAGCCGCCCGAACTTCTCGCCAAAGCCACGCTCCTTCTCGCCTCCGAGCCGGCGGACAAGGTCACTGGGCGTGTGTGTTACAGCCAGCAGATCCTCCTGGAATTCGGCTGGATCTCCGAAGGCCGAGGCTGGGGTGTTGACGACACTAGAGGCCCCGGCAGCGGCTACAGCCAAATCTGACGCATACCGTGATAATATAGCGCAACCCCGCGAGACCGCCACCCTGCGCTCGCAATGACAGGGACGCTCGCAATAGGAGTTCTACCATGGAGTTCCAGTTCAGTACCGAAGACGCCGCATTCCAGAGCGAATTGCAGCAGTTCATCGCCGAAGAATACGTCCCGGAATGGGAATTGGGCGAACGGGGCTCCGGCGAGGAGAACTGGGAGCGTACCCTTGACGTGCGCCGCAAGCTGGCCGACCGGGGTTGGCTCACCATGCACTGGCCGGAAGAGTACGGCGGCCAGAAGGCGTCTCCGGTGCGCACGGCCATCTTCAACGAAGCGATGACCTACCACCGCGCGCCCGGCCGGGACAACTTCGGCGTCCGAATGATGGGCGCGACCCTCATGATCCACGGCACCGACGAACAGAAGGCCGAGCACCTGCCCCCGGTGGCCAAGGGCGAAGTCCAGTGGTGCCAGGGCTACAGCGAACCCGAATCCGGTTCCGACCTGGCGTCCCTCAGCACCCGCGCCATCCGCGACGGCGACGAGTTCGTCGTCAACGGCAGCAAAATCTGGACCTCCATGGGACACCGGGGCGACTGGATAATGCTCCTCACCCGCACCGACACCGACGCGCCCAAGCACCGTGGCATCAGCTTCTTCTTGGTGGACATGAAGACGCCGGGCATCGAGGTGCGCCCCATCATCAACATGGGTGGCCGCCACGAGTTCAATCAGATCATATTCGACAACGTCCGCGTCCCGGCACGCAACATCGTCGGCGAGGAAAATCGCGGCTGGTACGTCGCGGTGACGCTGCTGGACTTCGAGCGTTCCGGCATCGACTACTCGGCGGCGGCCCGCCGCCACCTGGACGACACGCGCCAGTGGGCCGACGACGCCCGGCGCAACGGCCAGCCGCTGAGCCAGGAACCGTGGGTCCGCAATGCCCTGGCCGACCGCTACATTGAGACTGAGGTGGCCCGCCTGATCGCCTACAACGTTGCGTGGATGCAAGGCGAGGGCCTGGTTCCTAACAAGGAAGCGTCCATGTCCAAGGTCTTCGGCAGCGAAACCGTGCAGCGCACCACCGCCTCCTGCCTGGAAATCATGGGCATGTACGGCGGCCTGCGCGACCAGAAGTGGACGCCCATGGAAGCCGACATGCAGGAGCACTGGCTCCGCGCCTTCTCCCACACCATCGCCGCCGGCACCAGCGAAGTCCAGCGCAACATCATCGCCAGCCGAGGCTTGGGACTGCCCAGAGGATAGCAGGTGGATTCAATATGACGACGTCTCCCGTCCTTTACGCGATCACCCCAGAAGGCGTCGCCACCCTGACGCTGAACAATCCGGAGCGGCGCAACGCGCTTTCGTCTCCAACCCTGGTCGAGTTGGAACGGTTACTTGCCCAAATCGCCGATGACCCGTCGGCACGAGTGGTGGTCTTCCGCTCGGAAGGCCCGGTCTTCAGCTCCGGCCACGACCTGAACGAGTTGGTCAACGCCGACGCCGAGGACTACACCGCTGTTTTCCAGGCCTGTATGCGGGTCATGGAGGCCATCCGCCTGCTGCCCAAGCCGGTCATCGCCCAGGTGCAGGGTCTCGCCACCGCCGCTGGTTGCCAGCTCGTAGCGACGTGCGACATTGCCGTAGCTGCTGACACCGCCGCCTTCGCCACGCCGGGCGTCCAAATCGGACTCTTCTGCACTACGCCGGGCGTCGCCGTCGCCCGCTCGGTCATGCCCAAAAAGGCCATGGAAATGCTGCTCACCGGCCGGCCCATTTCCGCCCAGGAAGCGCTGGATTTCGGCCTCGTCAGTCGCATCGCCCCGGCGGAAGAGCTGGAAGGCCGGGTGATGGAACTGGCCAAACAGATCGCGTCGGCCAGCGCCCACACCCTCGCCCTGGGCAAGGCCGCCTTCTACCAACAGATCGAAATGGACCGCCCGTCGGCCTACCAGTTCGCCAGCAAGGTGATGGTGGATAACCTCCAGACTGACGACGCCAAAGAGGGCATATCGGCGTTTCTCGAGAAGCGCTCGCCGGTATGGACAACTTGAACGACAACAGAGGCAATCATGGCGCTGAAGGAATTCATCCAAGGGTCTTTTGACAACAACTGGGATTGGTTGGTCCGCTACGTGGACGGTCTGACCCAGGAAGAGATTCAGTTCACCCCCAACGACCAGTGCCACTCTATCGGGTTTATCGTCTGGCACTACGGCCGGGCGTTGGACATGTGGGTCCAGTCGCTCGCCAAACAGGAGCCGCAGCTCTACGAGCGCGAGTGGGCCGAACGCCTCGGCTTCGCGCCGGAACCGATGAACGTCGGTTTTGGCTATACGGTCGAGGATCTCACCAATTGGAAATGTCCCGACAAAGCCCTGCTCATGGAGTACGCCGACGCCGCTCGCAACAACCTGCTGGACTTCCTCAGCGGCCACGACGACGACTCACTGGTCAGCACTCAGATGACCAACCGCCGGGGCGAGAGCATGGCCGTGGCCGATATGTTCCGCCTGCTCATCTGGGAGGTCAACCAGCACGGCGGGCAGGCCGGCTACCTGCGGGGAATGCAGCGGGGTCTGAACCAATAGAGAATCACTTCAGAACCGGGTAGGGGCGAATAATCATTCGCCCCTACTTCTCTGTCACCGTCGGAGGCATCATCATGGCTACCAATTCCTTGCAATACCGCTACAACCCTCTTCACCAGGACATCGTCTGCTCCGAAACCGCCATCAACGACCTGCCGGCCGTGGTTGACAGCCTGGGCGCCAGCCGGGCCATGATCACCTGCGGTCCCACCATCCTGGCCGCCTGCGACGTGGTGCCACGGGTGCAGGAAGCCCTCGGCTCGCGCTACGTCGGCACCTACTCCGGCGTACAGCCCCACTCGCCGGTGGACACCGTGGAGGCCGGCGCGGCAATGGCCCAGGAAACCCAGCCCGATATCTTCATCAGCGTCGGCGGCGGCAGCACCCATGACACCACCAAGGCCATTGCGACGTTGCAGGCCGAGGGCGGGGACATCCGCGACTACGCCATCATCTTCGAGCCCCCGGACAAGATCACTGTGCCGCCCACGCCGGCTCCCAAGCTGCCCATTCTCAGCGTTCCCACCACCATGGGCTGCGCCGAGTTCAGCCGCGGCGGCGGCGGGATCACCGATCACCAGCAGGGTCGCAAGTTGAGCATCGCCGGCGACGGCGTTACGCACCGCACCGTCATAATCGATGGGCAGGCATTGGCGACTACGCCGCTGCGCATCCTGGTCTCCACTGCCATCGGCCAACTTCGCATCGCCATCGAAACGGTGTACTCCACCGGACACAACCCCATCGGCGACGGCATGGCATTGCACGCCATCCGGCTGCTCTTCGAGAACCTGCCGCGCTGTCAGCACGGCGACATTGACACCCTGCTCGCCACCAAGACCGCGTGCGCCATGGCGTCCCTGGGCTCCTTCGGCGGCTTGGGACTGAACACTGCGACCTGCCACCACGTGGGCGGACTTTACGACGTTCCCCACGGCGAGGCCAACGCCATCCTGCTCCCCCATTCTATGCGCTACAACCTGGACGCCTGCGCCGACCGCCAGCGCCTCATCGCCGAGGCCATCGGGGTTGCCAATAGCACGATGACCGACGAGGAAGCCGGCCTGGCCGCCGCCGATGCGGTGGACGAGCTATGCCGTGAACTGGAATTGCCCCGCACCCTGCGGGAAGCGGGCGTCCCCGAAGACGGTCTGGAATACATCGCCACGGCCACCCTACAGGACCGCAGCCTCAGCACCAATCCCAAGACCATCACCGACGCCGGGCCGATCATGGAGGTGCTGCGGGCGGCTTACTGATTCCGTGATGGGCACTAACCTAGTTGGAAGATCGGTTTATCAGGTATCAGGATCACATGTACACTCGTCGATTCCGCGAGTTCTTGACCCTGCGGGCTGATGTGGCAGCCAACGGCGTAAGAGAAAGCCGGGCAATTGAAGATGCTGCTTAATGCGTCGGCTGAGCGGCAAGCATTGAGCACGTCAGTTTCGTTGATACGATAGCGACGCTGTATTGCCACCGCCTGGGTCGGCGCCTTGTCCCAGTCTCGACCGTTTCTGAACCGGCGGCGCTGATGCGAGTCAAGGCTGCCCGACGTGCTTGCCTCCAATTCAATTTCGGCCCAATCCAACCCGTAAAACAACAGGTCGCTGTTCAGGGCTGCGTAGTCGGTGGCCGAAACGCGCTTCCCAAGAAAATCTTCTTCAGTACCGTCATCGCCAACGCAGACCACCCCGTCAACGAAAACGTAGTATTCCGGTTCCTGGCCGGGCGATTGGAAGCTGCACTTCTCCACGCCGCGCAGACGGTACATCGAGAGTTCCACGACTATGTCATGGATGGCCTCCTTTCGCACGTAGCGGTTGAATTGGTAGGTGTCAATGCGGTCCACGATTAGGGCGCACATAAGTCCTCCGCTCCGGCCACAGGCGCGGCGCTTGCAATCAGGGCAGGTTCTCAATCTCCACTGGCTCCACCGCATCGGCCAGCTCGAACCCGAACACCCGAGAGTAGAAGTACAGCTCCGCTTCCAGCGCCCGCTTGATGTTCTCGGCGCGACGGAACCCGTGCTGCTCGCCCTCGAAGGGTAGATAAGCGCATGGCAGTCCCTTGGTTCGCACCGCGTCGAACATCATCTCGGCCTGGTTCGGCGGGACGATCTGATCCTCCAAACCCTGCAACAGGATGATGGGACACGACAATCCGTCGGTGTGATTGATTGGTGAGCGAAGCCGGTAGGTGTCGGCCCCCTCGGGATACGGCGCCACCAGCCGGTCCAGGTAGCGCGACTCGAACTTGTGCGTGTCGGCAGCCAGCGCGGTTAGGTCGGAGACGCCGTAATAGCTGGCCCCGGCGGCGAACACGTTGCGGAAGGTCAGCGCGGCCAGCGTGGTATAACCCCCGGCGCTGCCGCCACGGATCGCCAGTCGCGAACCGTCGGCCAGGCCCTGATGCACTAGGTGCAGCGCGGCGTTGGCGCAGTCGTCCACGTCAACCACGCCCCAGTTCCCGTTGAGCAGCTGCCGGTACGTCCGCCCGTAACCGACGCTGCCGCCATAGTTCACATCCACCACCGCAAAACCCCGGCTGGTCCAATGCTGGATCGACAGATCAAGCGCGCCCGACGCCGCTCCCGTCGGCCCTCCGTGGCTCAACGTCAGCAGTGGCGGCAAATGTCCGGCCGGCGTCTGGTAGGCTGGGTTGCGCGGCGCGTAGTAGAGAGCGTAGGCCGGGCGCCCGTCGGTGGACGGGAACTCAATGGTCTGCGCTGGCGATATGTACTCGTCCGCTACATTCACGGACGCCGACTGCCGCAGCGTTTCCCAGCTCCCGTCGCGCAGGTTCACCCGCATCAGCGATAGCGGTCGCCCGGCGTCTCCGGCGATCACCAAGGCGGTATCGCCCGAAACCGCCAGGTCCCCCCGCCCCATTTCCCCAGCCGGCACGTTCAACGGGGCCAACGTCCCACTATCGGGGTTGAGCAGATTCAGCGACCAGGCTCCCCGCCGGTTCACCGAACACACGATATCGCCGTTCCCGGCGAACCCGTAGGTTCGCGATGCAAACGCCCACTGCGGCCGGCCGTATTCAGCGTCGTCGGGATGTAGCGCCTGTTGCACCCCATCAACGACGCGATACAGGTTCCACCATCCCGATTGTTCGGAAACGTAGTGCAGCACGCCAGCCGGCGACCACTCCGGCTGGAAAACAGACAGGCTCTCCCCGCCGGCGACCAGCGTGGCCTCGCCCAACGATCCGTCGTCAAGCACTGGGGCCGTCCACAGGTGCGTCCCATCCCAGGGCATGTTGGGATGGTTCCACGACAGCCACGCCAGCGTGCTCCCGTCGGGGCTCAACCGGGGCGACGACACGAAATCCCAGCCGTCGAACAACACCGCCTGCTCGCCGTTCCCGTCGGCGGGCACGGCGGCGATGGCGTTGATGATGTTGTCCGGGTCGGTATGGTCCTCCCGCACGCAGATCAGGCGGTTGCGAGCGCGATCCGGCACGGCGTCGGCGTATCGCAACGGAGCCTCCGGCGTGATCGCCTGCGGTTCGCCGCCGGCATCCAGCCGATAGATGCGCTGGTCGCCAAAGTTGGAGAACCACACCATGCTGCCATCGACAATCCACGCGCCGCCGCCGTACTCATGGACGCGGGTCCGCGCGTTGAACGGCGGCGGGTTGACATCGGCCACAGTCCCATCCGACTCACGACGGACGATAACGTAGCGTCCCCCTTCGGAGGGTCGGGACTCGGTCCACAGAATGGCGTCCCCTTCGATGGCAACGCTGCTGATGCCGATCGACTCCGCCACAGTGGCGTCGGCAGTGATGGGGGAACGCCACGAACCATAGGGCGCGACAACAGGATGGGCGGTAGTCAAGGCGAAAACTCCGGAGACGAAAAGGTCAATCCCTCGTATCATACATTCGCGGTCTCCCAATTGTCATGAAAGTTCCGCTGACACCGGGCAATCCCACCATCCCTGTCATTCCGGCGTTCACCGGAATCCAGTAGTGTTTCCAGGCTTCCAACGCGCCCTTGGCGTGCCGGAAGCGGCGGATTATCAACCGAACCACCTAATACGGAACGCTATCGCGTGACCAGGGCCTTTCCAAAGTTAATCCGTCATTCCGGCGAAAGCCGGAATCCAGGACATCCTGAGCACAACGGCCTTCTGACGGTTTGGGGCGGAAGACCGCTATTCGTGACTTTGGAAAGGCCCTGTCGCGTGACACCCGCCCCTTGCATACCAGCACATCAGTTCGCTACACTATACCCCACGCGTAAGGCAGCAAGCCCAAGGCCACAGCCCATCTGCCTTAATCACATCTGAATATCGGGTTCTCAGGGGTTCAGGTAACACGGCCAACCGCTGTCCGCCCACGGTCGGAGATACGCCCGCGGCGTGTCGCATCTGCGACCGTAGGCGTGCAGCACGTCGGATTTCATGCACCGCTGGCTATCGCAAAGGCCGGTTCATTCCCCGGTACCGCATAGACCAGTACGGCGCCGCTCCGTCCGTCACGGCGGGGCAACCGCGCCTTACCCCCGTCATTCCCGCAAACGCGGGAATCCAGGAACATGACTTTCGTCATTTCGGCGGAAGTCACGGATGCGCCTTTGGCGTGCCGGAATCCAGGCGGGGCTGAGCGTGGGGCGGTCAGCACGCGCAAACTTAGGAAATCAATTCGCAGACCACGCTCTCTGGCCGTAGCGCCGACAACCTGAACCCCCGAACCCGAAGCCAGTCAACCAGCCAATAAGCCAATAAAATAAAAGGAGGAGAACCCGTACAACTGCCGTGCCACCATTTTATATACCCACCTCGCTATTGCGAGACGCGGAGTGCTTTCGTTGACGTAAGGGTCGCGGCTCGATTGGCGCAATCGTCACCCTTCCCCCGCAGTGTCGCAGGTGTCTTCAGGTGGGCCGTTTACCCTCCCCGAAATGCTCTTTTGCCGCTTCCGGTAAGTTTGTCTATACTTGGCCCACCACTGGCAATCCCCACCACTGGAGGTCGGCCCTATGACTACGCCCGGCATCCCCCTGGCCCGCGAGGTGGGCCGCGTACCCTCGTCCACCGTGCCCCTGGACCGCGACGAGGAAACCCGTTTCGAGCGCATCATGGACCAGGCCGTGATGATCGACGTCCACCAGCACCCCTTCGTGCTGCCCGACGACATGGACCGGTTCATCGAGTTCCTGCGCACCAACGACCGCTATCACTACGGCTACGCGGCGGCAGAGGCCGGCGGGTGGTCCACGGTGACCACGGCCAGCGCGTTCAGCGGGTTCAAGAGCACCACCGATATGTCCTTCATGGAATACGAGGACATCGCCGCTGAAGTGGGCGGGATGCTGGCCGACGTGGCCCAACAGGGCAGCGTGGTCCGCGTGACCAACGCCGAAGAGATCCTGTCCGCCCGCCAGCAGGGCAAGATCGGTTTCCTGCCAACCCTCGAACACCTGGCCATCGGCAACCGCATCGAGCGAGTGGACGCCCTCTACGGCATGGGCGTGCGCCTGGCCGGCATCACCTACAACCGCCGGAACTTCATCGGTGACGGCCAGACTGAGCGCAACCCCGGCGGTTTGAGCGACTTCGGCGTCCAGGTCGTCCACCGGATGAACGACCTGGGCATGGCCGTGGATTTGTCCCACGCCTCCACTCCCACGGCCATGGATGCCATCGAGATCTCCCGCGCGCCCACCGTCTTCAGCCACAACGCGTCCTACACCCTGCGTCCCAATGGCCGCACCCGCAAGGACGAGGAACTGCTGGCCTGCGCCCGCTACGGCGGCCTGGTCTGCATCACCGCCGTGCCCAACTCCCTCAGCGACGACCCCGAGCAGGACATCGAATGCGTCCTCGACCACTACGACTACATGGTCAATCTCGTCGGCGTTGACCATGTTGGCATCGGCACCGACACCACCGTCGGCGACCACGTGGGCTTCCACCGCGTCCTGCTGGGCCGCACGCCGGATATGCTCCCGGCGCCGTATCTCAACGGCCTGGAGTCGCCGGCCGACGGCAAGAACATCGTGCGCGGCCTGATCCGCCGCGGCCACTCCGACGAGGACGTTCTGAAAATCATCGGCGGCAACGCCCTGGACTATTTCCGCCGCGTCATGGCCTAACGGACCATGCGCCCCGACCTTTGTCATCGCGAAAAGTGCAGCGACGTGGTGATCTCGTTGCCGCAGAACTGCATTCCTGCCTACGAGATTGCCATCCGCCGGAGGCGGACTCGCAATGACCAAAGCAAATGCTTGACTGCCAAATGGGAGGCTAAATGCCTGCTCGTCAAACCGGAGCCCATCTCGTCGGCAGCGTCCCCCTGCCCGACGCCGAAACGGTCTTCCGCACCGTGAGCGCGTCCCTGGGCCCGCACCTGCGCCGCATCACCGACGGCGAAACGGGCCGGCGCGGACGCTGGATCTGGTTCCAGCGGGAGATGCTGGGAGAGCACCCCGATATGGAGTTGGACACGGATGAACCGCCCTACGCGCTGTACCAGTGGGACGGCCAACTGCTTCGGGAAACGCCGTACCTCCGCTTTAAGCCCGGCGTTGACCCGACGTCGGTGGAGTTCCCCATCGGGTACGCTGAAGCCGCCGTGGAGTCCTTCGGCCTGTACACCAAACTGCAACGCGAGGGCATCATCCCCGAGGACGCCCTGTTCCAGGTGTCGCTGCCTACACCCATGGCCACCGCCTATATGTACGTCAGCCCCAGCGCCCGCGACGCCTATATTCCCGCCTACGAGCGTTCGCTGCTGGCCGCCGTGCGGGAGATCCTGGATTCCACTCCCCATGACCGCCTGTCCATCCAGTGGGACGTCTGCCAGGAAGTGCTGATTTTCGAGGACTACTTTTCCCACCGTCCCGCCGACTACAAGGAACAGATCTTCGCTGAGTTAGGCCGGTTGGGCGAAGCCATACCCGCCTCCGTGGACCTGGGGTACCACCTCTGCTACGGGTCGCCCCGCGACGAGCACCTGGTGATGCCCAAGGACATGGGCATTCTCGTGGAAATCGCCAACGGCCTGTCGGATAACCTGGACCGTCGCCTGGACTTCATCCATATGCCCGTCCCCCAGGGCCGCTCCGACGATGCTTACTTTCAGCCGCTCAACGGCCTGGCGCTGTCCGCCGACACCGAGATAGTGCTGGGCCTGATCCACTACGACGACGAAAAGGGAGACCGCGCCCGCAGCGATACGGCCCGCCAGTGCCTCCCGTCCTTCAGCATCGCCACCGAATGCGGCTGGGGCCGCACCGACCCGGCCCGGGTCACCGGCCTGCTGGAAAGCCACCGCAAGGCCGTCGAATATCTGAGCGGTGGGTAATGGCGATGCGGTTGGCACGAGCGTTACCATGTCGTTGCCAGCGTAGCGGGGCAATCTCGACGCCTCAAGGAGTGACCGGATGATCCAGATGACCGAAGAAATGACTCAGTTGATTAACCGAGCGCGGGATGACGGCTATCCCTGCATCGTCGGCACCGCCGGCGCCGACGGCACGCCCAATTGCGGCTACATCGGCACTGTCCTCACCGTTGGCGACGACACCCTGATCTACCGCGACCGCACCGGCCGCAACCCCCTGGACCACATCGAGGAGAACCCCAAGGTAATCGTCCTCTTCCGCAACACCGACCGCGACGCCGGCTGGAAATTCCGCTGCACCGCCAGCGTTCACCGCGACGGCTCGGTGTTCGAGGAAATGACCGACCGTCTGCTCCAATCCGGCCTGGTCAACGAGCGTTACCTGGCCGACAGCGCGGGCGCCATCGTCGTCCTGCAAATCGACCAGGTTCTCACCCTGTTTGGCGAGGTACTCCAGGAGCGCGTTCCCGGCCAGCGTTGGTAATTGGGGTTGGACACCGTATGAGCGGGAACTCCTCGGCTCTTTCCGAGTAAATTCGATATGGCAGACGCACAAAACCATTCCGAAATCCTCGTCGCCACGGCCACTAGGTTGAATGAACTGGCGTCCAACCTGGTGGCCAGCAACCTTGCGGAGCAGCCCAGGGAGTCCCTGACCAGATCCTACGTGCGCCGGGCGTTGGAAACAAACCGCTTGGTCGGGCATCATATGGCCGCGCTGGCCGTGGCGTTGGGCATACCCGATCCCTCAACCACGGCTGCTTTGGCGTCGGACATCGAAAACGCCGGCCTGCCGCACACATCGGACCTGACGGAAGACGAACTCGAAAGTATCTACGACTGCCGACCGGACAGCGAAGAAGACTGTATGCAGGTCTGCTACAGCGACGGGTACTCCGGCCACTATCTCTGCGAAATAGTTATCAACGAAGCTACCTTTCCCTGCCTGGGCTGTCCATTGGTGGTCCGCCAATTCGCCGACCTGCACCATCGGCCCGACCAGGAGCGCCGAGAGCCTGTGCCCGTCTCCGTTGACCGCCCCCGCAACCCCGGTCCCCCGGCCCGCCGAATGATGATGGATCTGGCCGACGCCGTGAACGCCCTGTGCGAACTGGACCTCTCCGGAACACCGGCTGCTACGGGTGCGGGCCGTCGGCTGACCTACATCGCAATCGCTCTGGCACAGTTGGCCGACCACGGCGTCAACATCCACTATCACGCGCTAATGGAGATGGCCCAACTGGAAAGGTCGTCGGCGTGGGAGGAATCTGCGCCCCAGGCTGAACGTGCCTTTGCAATAGACCGCATGTTGTACGAAATGGCAACCGGGAGCCCTTTTACCGAACCCAATCCCGATGCGCGTATAAGGAGGAATAGGTGCGAGCAGGCATTCCAGGCCCGGAGCGAAACGTACCGGTATCACTGCAACTACCTGGATACCATCCCGGCCCACCTTCAAGAGGACGAGACCGTAGGGGAGATCTGTCAGCGGTGCCCGTTTCACCAAAGCCCTCCCCATCCGAGCCTGCTTGATCTCGCGACAACTTGATTGAACATAGGGGCTACCCGGGTAGCCGAACCTGTCAGGCCATCCCCGCTGTACAGGATGCCGGAGTATCCATACAATTTAGTTAGACTCTCTGGTCCGACATTTGCCACCATGCCATTGCCAATAATCCTACTGCCCATCGCCCTGGCCGGCGGTTCCGCTGCCATCCAGGCGGCCAGCAAGGTGCGCGCCCACCGCAAGCTGACCCAGTTGCATCAGGAACTGGAGGAGGCCCGGCAGCAGCACGTCCAAGAGATGCAGCGTCAATACGACCGCCAGTTGGAGTTGTGCGACCAATTGGGTCTGCCTGAACCGGACCTGCCGGCCGCGTTGCTGCCACAACCCGAACCCGAGTTGGAGCAGGGACGTTGGTCCCAAATGCGTTCCAGAATCCGCGCCAGGCTGCCCCTCCGCAAAAAAGCGTCGTTGCTTGATCAACGCCCCGGCGGGTCTTCGGTGACCATCGTGGGGCGTCACGGCGCCAGTTTCGCTGCCTCCACGGTTTGGAAAACCTCGTCCGCGCCCATAATCCGCTTCGTCCAGCCCGTCGCCGCCCGCACCGTGACTTTCATGCCCAAGTTCGCCTCCGTCGGAGGTGGCGCCACCGGCTCAATCGCCGCTTCCACGGGCCTGCGTTTCGCCCTCAGCGCGGTTTCCGTAGCGGGTCTGGTCATCGGTCCCGCCCTGGCCGCCTGGACGGTCTGGAGCGAGTATCGAAAGGTCAAAAAAGCCCGGGTTGAACTGGCCGATGCCTTGGTCCAGTTCCAAACCGAGCTGGATGAAATGAGCGAGCAGACTTCCGAGTGGGAGGCCCGGTTGACGGCGGAATTGATCGGGGTATAGCCGCGTTTTGTTCGCGCGGAATGACCGGCTGGAGCGGCCTGCCCGCTACTTGAAGTGCGGCATTACCTGCTCGCTGATCAACCGCAGCGAGTTCTTCACCCGGTCATAGGGGACCCGCCCGCCGTAGTTGACCTCCATCACCACTCCGGTGGCGCCGAAGTCATCCTGGTAGCCCTTGAACCGCTCGACGATCTCCGCCGGCGTGCCGAATACCACCCTCTGCTGCAAAACCTGGGAGTAGGGTGTGTTCGCCGTCTGGCGAATGCGCTGGGCGGTCTCCTCGCTGGCGGCGGTCTTCACTAACTCGCTGGCCGCGTACTGGATGGCTGACATCGCGCTGGCCTCCGGCTCGGAGTGGGCCTGCTCCGTCGTTTCCGCCGCGTACACCGGGATGCGCACGGCGATGTCGGCGGGGCCGGTGTGGCCGGCGGCGGCCCGGGCTTCTTCATAGGAAGCGATGCGGGTCTTCAGCTGCTCCCGCCCCGCGTTGGCGCTGACGAATATGGGATGCCCCATCTTGCCGATGAGGGGGAAGGTATCCTCGCCGGCCACCGCCACGCGCACCGGCGGATAGGGCTGCTGGAAGGGCTTGGGTACCACGGCAACATCCTCGTAGGAATGGAACTGCCCCTCGTAGGAGAACTCGTCGCTCTTCCACGCTTCCATGATGATTTCCAACGCTTCCAGGAAACGGGGCCGGCTCTCGGAATAGGGGATGTTGTAGCCCTGGTAGTACTTGGTGAGGCCGCTGCGCCCGATGCCGAACTCGAAGCGGCCCTTGCTGATGTGGTCAACGGTGGCGGCTTCCTCGGCGACGCGCAGGGGGTTGGTCAGGGGCAGCACCTGCACCGCCAGCCCGGTCCGGATGCGCCTGGTGCGGGCGGCGATGGCGCTGGCGATGACCATGGGTGAGGCCAGTACGGCCCGCTCCGGGCTGAAGTGGTGCTCGGCCAGCCACACGGTATCGAAGCCCATGCTCTCGGCGTCGTCGATCTGGGTGAATGACTCGTCGAAAGCCTCGGCCTGGGTCTTGTTTTCGCCGATGTGAAAGTCGGTGAACATACCAAAATTCATGAGTTCCTCCCTGGCGCAGCGGGTAGGCGCGTGGGGCTGATTATAGTGCCTGCGCCAATCAACGTCATCCCGCACCAGCGGCTTTGTCAAGATACTGCATTGGAAATACGAATAAAATTTATTGACTACCTTTTAGGCTGTCATTTACACTGGGACAACTACGGATTCTTGACGGAATTCGACGTTATGGTATCCGTCGCCGAAAGCAACCCAGAGGAGGGGAACGATGGCAGATTACGATATCATCATCAGAAGAGGCACCATCGTTGACGGAACGCGAACCCCACGTTTCGTCAGTGACATTGCCATCAAGGACGGCAGGATCGCCAAGATTGGCGGCCTGAACGGCGGCACCGCCGACCGCGTAATCGATGCCGAGGGGCTGATCGTTGCCCCCGGCTTCGTTGACCTGCACACCCACTACGACGCCCAGATCTTCTGGGACCCCTATTGCACGCTATCGGGCTGGCATGGCGTCACGTCCGTGGCCCTCGGCAACTGCGGGTTCGGCTTCGCTCCCTCGCGGGTGGAGGACCAGGATCGAGCCATGCTCAGCATGACCCGCAACGAGGCCATCCCATACGACGCCATGAAGGAAGGGATGCCGTGGAACTGGGTGACCTTCCCCGACTTCATGGAAAGCCTCAGCAACACGCCCAAAGGTGTGAACTGCCTGACCTATGTGCCGCTGACGCCGCTCTATGCCTGGGTGATGGGCTGGGACGAGGCCAAGAACCGCCGGCCCACGGAGGACGAACTGCAGGAAATGGTCCGGCTGATTCATGAGGCCATGGACGCCGGCGCGTGCGGCTGGTCGGCCCAGGTGCTGGGCGTGAACTCAGTGCAGCGCGACTACGACGGAACGCCGATGATTACCGACCTGCTCTCCGAGCACGAGGTGCTGACCTTCGCCAAAGTGCTGGCCGACCGGGACGAGGGGTTCATCGAGTTGGCCTATCAAGAGACTGGTGAGGAGGGGCGGCCCCTGGGCGAAGGGGCGCGCCTGTTCTTTGAAAAGGTAGCCGAAGTCTCCGGCCGGCCCGTGCTGTACCAGACGGTGTCCCCCAACTCCGTGCATCCCGAACAGCACCGCGAGCGCATCCGCTGGCTCGAGAGTTGCGCTGAGCGTGGCCTGCGCGTGTACGGACAGGGCAACACCCGCCGCGGGGGCTTCGAGCTCACCTTCGAAGATTGGAACCTGTTCGACGACACTCCCATGTGGCGCGAGGTTACGCTGGGCGACAAGGCCGTCAGAAAGGCCAAGATGTCCGACCCGGAGATGCGCCGGAAGCTCAAGGAAGAATGGGACTCGGGCCGCCGCCCCACCCAGGTCACCCCCGGCTCCGTGGGCAGCCTCCAGGTCATGACCCGCAAGGTGAAGATTGACATCGGCGCGGAAACCGACTTCACTCATATGCCCGCCAAGGTCAACGTCAGCGGCGGGGATTACTTCCTGGTCAACACCCGCGACGGCTACAAGCTGCTGTCGGTCACCTGCCCCCACCAGGGTGGTTGCGTGGACGACGATGGGGATAAGTTCGTCTGCGACACCCACGGCTACGAGTACGAACACGACGGGGGGCGCTGCATCACCAACGGCGAACTGCGCCTGAAGTCCTTTGTCGTCAACGTCGTCGATGGGCGCATGATTGCCCTGGCGCCGGACGAGACCGAGGCTTCCAGCCCGCAAGCCGGCCTGACGGTGCAGGACATCGCCGACGAGCAGGGCAAGCACGTTATCGACGCGCTGCTGGACATGTGCGTTGAGGACGACCTGGCCACCGAGTTCTACGCCGACACCCAGGGTCGCGACGTGGCGCAGTACACGGCGGAGGTGCTGGACTCCAACCACGTCGTCGCCGGTGTTTCCGACGGCGGCGCCCACGTCAAGTTCCTCACCGCCGGCATCTATCCGACGGATATGCTGGCCTGGCTGGTGCGCGACGAACAGGTCATCACCCTGGAGGACGCTCACTTCAAGCTGTCCTACCTGCCGGCCCATTTCGGCGGGTTCCAGGACCGGGGCGCGCTGCGCGAGGGCGCGCCGGCGGACATGGTCGTCTATGACCTGGAGAAGCTGGAAGTGCTGCCTTCCGAGGTCGCCGAGGACCTGCCCGGCGGCGAGTGGCGCCGCATCCAGAAGGCCAAGGGCTACCGCTACACCCTGGTGAACGGTGAGATCACCTTCCAGGACGGCGAGCCTACCGGCGCGATGCCCGGCCTCCTGCTGCGCAACGGCCGCGGCTAGCACTCTATTCACCAAGAAGGTAGGGGCGAATGATCATTCGCCCCTTCGGTTGCGGGCCGCGGGGCGATCCTCGCGGCCCTTTTCAATCCATGTACCTTGTTTTATCCTTGCCCGGCGAATCCTACCACTCTGAACCAAATCGCGGCAGGTGGAATCATGAAGTACGACGTCATTGTTATCGGGGCCGGATCCGGCGGCTGCGTGGTGGCCTCCCGGCTGGCCGAGGATGCCAACCGCTCCGTGTTGCTGCTGGAGGCAGGGCCGGACTATCCCGAATACGACCACTATCCCGACGACCTGAAGTACGGCTACAAACCCGACGCCTCCGCCCAGGGCGCGCCCCACAACTGGACCTGGTGGGCCCAGGGTTCCCCGGAGCAGACCGAGATGCTGCCCGCCCCCCGCGGCAAGGTGGTCGGCGGCACCAGCGCCATCAACGGCCAGGTGCTGCTGCGCGGCGTCCCCGAGGACTACGACGGCTGGGCCTCCGAAGGCAACGACGAGTGGTCTTTCGTCAACGTCCTGCCCTACTTCCGCCGGATGGAAACCGACCTGGACATCAGCGACGACTTCCACGGCTCCGAAGGCCCCATCCCGGTGCGCCGTTTCCTCCGTCAGGAGTGGCTGCCCTTCCAGAACGCCTTCGTCCAGTCCTGCCTGGAGGCTGGCTACCCCGCCGATGAGGACATGAACCATCCCGACTCCGGCGGTGTCGGCCCGATTCCCATGAACAATCCGGAAGGCGTGCGCATGAGCACGGCCCTCACCTTCCTGCGCGCCGTGCGCCACCGCCTCAACCTGACGGTGCGGTCCAGCGTCGTCGTGCGCCGCATCGTGTTCGAGGGCAAGCGGGCCGTTGGCGTGGAGGTTGAAAGCGGAGGCGAGGTGTACCAGGTGGAGGCTGACCAGATCGTTCTCTCCGCCGGCGCAATGGCTTCGCCGCAGATCCTGATGCTGTCGGGCATCGGGCCGGCGGACCACCTGAGCGAAATGGGCATCCCGGTGATCCACGAGTTGCCCGGCGTGGGCCAGAACCTGCGTGACCATCCCATCGTCGCCGTCATCTGCAAGGTGCGCGATGACCACGAGCAGGATCCTCTCGCCCCGCGCACCCAAACCGCTCTGCGCTACACCGCCAGCGGCTCGCCCGACCGCAACGATATGCAGATCACGGCGTCGTCCTTCTCCACCCCCATCGGCGGCGCAGACCCCTTCGAGCCGGGCGGCGTCCGCATCCAGTGCATTCTGGAGCTGGCCGACGGGGCCGGCGAGGTTCGCCTGTCCGCCAACGATCCGCACGTTCAGCCGTCGCTCAACTACCACTACCTGGAGGAGGAACGGGACGTGGAGCGTCTGCGGGAGGCGGTGCGCATCAGCCTCAACCTGCTGGAGAACGGCGCCTTCGGCCCCATCGTGGAGGAGATCCAACAGCCCGCACCCGAGGATCTGTCCTCGGACGAGTCATTGGACAACTGGATGCGGCGCACGGTGTTCAACACCACCCATGCCTCGGGCACCTGCAAGATCGGGCCGGCCAGCGACCCCATGGCGGTGGTTGACCAGCACCTGAACATCCACGGGCTGGAGGGCATCAAAGTCGCGGACGCCTCGGTGATGCCCAACGTGATACGCGCCAACACCAACTGCACTACCATCATGATCGGCGAACGCTGCGCCGACTGGGTGAAAGCGGGGCAATAGGCAGAAACGACCGCGAATTGAAGAGTAGGGGCGGGTTTGAAACCCGCCCCTACGTGGGAAATTGGTTGAGCGCCAAAAGGATTGTTTGCATGAAGTGGGAATACACCGTTGACAAGATACAGATTCGTTCGGGAGGATTTTTCGGCGGGGGAATGAATGTCGACTCTGTCGATGAAGAATATTTGAACGAACGAGGCGCGTCGGGGTGGGAACTGGTGTCGGCGATGCCCCTCTTTGTGCCGCAGAACCCCACCGATTGCTACGTGTATTATTACTGGAAACGGCCCGCGGGCTAGGATCGCCGTTGGCCTTGCTGCAGATTCCGCCTCGCCTTTCTGCCGGAAACGATGAAAACGGGAGCAATGATACGTAACAGGTTGCGCTTGTCATACCATCCCCGACAATTGTCCGGGGATGTTTTCGGCGGCCTTACCACGGCGGCCACGGTGCTACCGGTCTCCCTGGCTTATGGCGTCGCCACCGGGTTGGGTCCGGTCGCGGGCATGTACGGCTCCATAGTCGTTGGGTTATGCGCGTCGATATTCGGTGGGTCGGCAGCCCGGATCGCCTTTCCCGCCGCGGCGATGGTGGTGGGTATGATCGTTGTGCTCACCCAACACGCCAGCAACGCGGCTGAAGCCTTCACCATCGTGATGCTGGCCGGCCTGATCCAGATAGCCTTGGGAGTTCTGCGCATCGGCCGGTTCGTCACCTATACGCCGTACTCCATGATTGCCGGATTTACCTCGGGCATCGGTATCACCATAATCATAATCCAGACCTTGCCTTTCCTGGGCGTGGCCTCCGCGCCGGGCGGCCTGCTCGGGATAATCCGCTCCTGGCCGCAGGCGGTGTTGTCTCTCAACCTCCACGCGGTCGTGGTGGGTTTGGCTGCCCTGGCGATATGCGTGTTCTGGCCCCGTCGGTTCCGCCGGTTTGCGCCCGAGCCGCTGGTCGCCCTGATCGTTAGCACCGCGTTGGCCGCGCTGTGGTTGCGCGACGCGCCGGTGATCGGGCAGTTGCCCACCGCCCTGCCGACGCTGCAAATGCCCGTATTGTCTGCCGGCCTGCTGGTATCGGCCATCCAGCCGGCGCTGACGTTGGCGCTCATCGGCTCCGTTAACAGCCTCGTGGCGTGCTTGGTGGCCGACTCTCTCACGCGCGCTCGCCACAAATCCAACCGTGAACTCGTCGGCCAGGGCATCGCCAATGTTGCCGCCGGCGTGTTGGGGGCCCTGCCGGGGGCCGGCTCGACGTCGGGTACTACCGTCAACATCAGGGCCGGCGGCTCCAGCCCCGTCTCCGGCGCGCTGTGCGCGTTGGTGTTGCTGGCCCTGATACTGGGCCTGGGACGGATAGCCGAACCCATACCCTTGGCCGCTCTCGCCGCCATCCTGATCAAAACCGGCTGGGACATCATCGATTGGCGGCTCATCACTCGCATTCGCTATGTTCAGCGCGATTATCTGCTGGTAATGCTGCTGACCCTCTGCGTCACGGTATTCGTGGACCTGGTCACGGCGATCGTCCTGGGCCTTATCGTGGCGGGATTTGCCCGTGCACGGGAGGCCGAGCGGCTGGAGCTGGGACGCGTGATTTCGGTGCCGGTGCTGGACCGGGCGTTTTTCTCCGGCGCCGATGCCGACGTCGATCAGTTTTCGGCCCGTGTGGGACTGGTCGATCTGCGCGGCCAGTTTTCCTTCGCATCCGCCAACGAACTGGCCTGGCGAGTTGGCTCCGACATCGAGGAGCACGAGGTGGTCATCTTCGACTTCTCCAACACGATCCACATGGACGACAGCGCGGCACTGGTGATGGAGCGCCTCATCACCGCGGCCGGCGCGACAAACACCGAGTGCATCGTGCTCAATCTGTCCGGCACCGTGTCTGACACCCTGAAATCGCTCAACGTATTCCGACGACTGCCGGAGGAGCGGTTCGTCAACGGTCTGGATGACGCCAGGGAACTGGCTAAAACCTTGCTGGACGACGACAGCGAATAGCCAACGCCAGTAGCGCTTCCGTCACACTGGGGCACGTGCTTGACAGCATCGTTGGCGCGGATTAGAAACGTACCATACCAACGGGACCCCAAGGTCTCCTGTAGTACTTGATGCCCTTTGACGGGTGGGCGGCGGTCATGTTCGGAACGACTCTATTCGGAAAATGCTTGCGGTTCGTGCGCGCCGATTCCATAGCCCTGACAGATTCAGGAGTCACTGCGGCGGATGTGGACCCGGCCGTAGCATTTTCCGCGTTGACGTTTATGGCCGTGGCGGTTCCCACGGGTCGGGCCTTCCTTCAGTGGAAAAAAGATCGCGATGGCGACAAGCCGGAACTTGAAATTTCGCCGGATTCGGTACCCGATTCAGTCAAGAGCATCTTTGAGGTTCTTGCCGACGCGCGCAACGGCACGGTGAGTGGCGATCTGGATGCTGAGTTGGCCGACCTTATGGATGAGCCTGATTGGAGCAACGTCAATCGCCGGCTGGACGATGCGGTAAAGAAGTGGTGCCAGGGTTGCGACGCTGGGGCCGGCAACCCGCTGTACGAACAGCAAATGTTCAATGTCCTGTTGTCTCTCATCCGCAATGTGCGCGAGGCTCCGTATCGTGATGAGTTTGCCAACCACTACCGGCGGATCTTCTCCGTTGACCGTCGGGACCGGTCTGAAGTGAACGATGTTTTCGTACGATTGGAGACCGATGTCCGGAGAGATGCGCCGTACGAACTAGATGTGCCGGAGTATCTGGACTTTCGGGGCGCCACGCCCACCGATATTGAGACCACGTTGCGGCGGTTGACTGACGACCACAACCTTGTCATCCTCGGCGAGCCCGGGTCTGGCAAGAGCACCCTGCTCCGTTACCTGGCGCTTTCCTGCGCTCAGTCCGAGTCCGCCGACCCCCTGTTGCCCGTTTTCCTCCCGCTGAGGGCTTACGCCGGCGGTGAAGACATCCTCATTGCCGACAGCGCCTTGACCTTCGCCGAGGAAGAGCTACAGGTGGCGATGCCCGATGGTTTCTTTGAAGATGCCTTAGGCAGCGGTCGCTGCCTGGTGTGCCTGGACGCATTGGACGAAGTCCCGGCGGTGCAGCGGTACGACATCGTCAGAAAAGTGGAGCGGTTGGCAGGCCGCTATCCTGACAGCCGTTTCATCGTCACTTCCCGACACGCGGGCTACGACGATGCGCCTCTTGGCGAAAAAATATTCACGCGCTACGACATCCAGCCTATGGACGATGACGGCATCTCTGCCTTCATCGACCGGCTGTGTGCCGGCGATCGGGAACGTGCCCAAAACCTTCGCAACGTTCTGAACGCGAATCCAAGCATCAAGGCTCTGGCGTCGAACCCACTCTTGCTGACCATTCTCGGCCTGGTATATCGCGAGGACCAGCGGGAAGGATTGCCCCTCAAGACAGCCGGACTTTATAAAAGAGCAATTGCAGAGCTGCTCAATGACGAAGATTTCGAGGTCGATCGCGATACGCGTAATAGCACGTTTTTCAAGTACCGCGAGGACATCCTGGTGGCGGTTGCTTATTATTTGCACACCCAAGGGAGTGAAACCATCGGCAGGAACCCTTTGGCTCGAGAAGTTGCCAGATTCCTGATAAACGAAGATGGAATAAATATGGGTGCACGCGAAGCCAGATTGCAAGCTCAAGCTTTCGTGGAACTGGCGGAGCAGCGTACCGGACTGCTGCTGGGAGAACAAGTCGGCAGAGCTACGGAGTTTCGCTTCCTGCACTCCACGTTCCGGGAGTATCTGGCCGCTCAGCACATCTATCTCAAACATTTCTCCGATGAGCCGGACGTGTTCTGGGAAGAAATCAAGGAACATGTCACCGATTTCCGGTGGAGGGAAGTGCTCTTATTCCTCCTGAGTGGGTTTTCGGATGACGATGAAGAATATGCAACCTTCCTGACCCGCCAAATCCTCTCCTCGGGCGACAACACCAATGCATCGGATACCAAATGGAGGATCACAACACACCTGCAACTGGCCGCTGACGCTCTGATCAACCAGGCTCCCATGTCAGCCGAATTACAACGAGAAATCGCAGACAGGTTGGCACGAATAGCTAAAGGTGTTGATTTTCCCCTATCAGTTGGCGTGGATGTAGTTGCGCGTCCCGCCGTCGACACCCTAAGCGCCATTAGGAACGCACCTGAAACGGCAGCTGTCGCACTGACCGCTATCGCGACTGACTCAAAAGTTCACCCCGACACCCGGATGCGTGCTGCCCTGGTCTTGGGAGAATTCAGCATCATGGCAACGGCTACATCGGTACTATCTGATATCGCGAATGACCCAACGCTTGGCGCCAAGGCCAGGGTGGCTGTAGCGCGAGCGCTCGGGGGGTTGGGCAGAACAGATGCAGTGGTGCCAACGCTGGTTGCCATCTCCACCGATCCGGCGGTTGCTGATGGAGTCCGAGTGGATGCAGCCCGAGCGTTGGGAGATTTCGGCGAAAGAGATCCGGCGATCCTGACGCTAATGGCCATAATCGATGACCCTGCTTGTTTGGTAACCGACCGCGTGGCTGCGGCGGGAGGGCTGGGCCATTTGGATGAAAGGGATGCCGCGGTACCATTTCTATCCTCTGTCGCCACCGACCCGGCGCGTTGGGGCATAAACCGCGTGGATGCGGCGCGGGAGTTGGTACGCTTGGGTGAGGGAAATGACGCCGTCGCAGCGCTAGCCGCCGTCGCAGCCGACCCGACGGTTCACGACAGGGTCCGCAGGTCCGCGGCCCAGGAATTGGAGGGCTTGGACGAAAGGGATGACGCGATTGCCGCGTTGACGGCAATCGCTACCGACCCGACAGTTTCCAATAACATCCGTCGGATTGTGGTGCGGGAACTGGAGCGCTTGAGCGGGAGAGATGGGGCGATAACTGCGCTTACTGGCATTGCCAACCGGGCCGCGTTTGGTGCTGCGGCCCGGCTAACAGCGACGAAGGAGTTAATACGCCTGGGTGAAAGGAATACGGCGATGCTAGCGTTAGCTGGCATCGCCACCGACTCATCAGTGCGCCCCAGGGACCGCTCGTCTGCGGCGGCGGAGCTGGGACACCTAGGCGAAAGGGATACGTCGATAGCAACTCTGACCGCTGTCGCGACCGACGCGACGGTTGATGATATGACGCGTGTTTCTGCCGCTGTGCGACTGGAACAGTTGGGTTACAAGGAGGCGGCGATAGCAACGCTAACCGTGATCGTAGGCGACCCGGCAGTGTCCATCAGGATGCGTGTAGACGCGGCGTGGGGGTTGGGTCGGCTGGGAGACAAAAAAACGGCAGAAACCATTCTCCACCCTATCGCGGATGATGAGTCGTTAGGCGACTTTATACGAAGGGCTGCACGCGAGGCCCTACAACAATTGAACGAGGAATAGCGAGACGGCGCATACCCATTAGCTTCCTTGACAGTGTTCGGCCCATTCCGTAGCATACACTTACATAATTGTCGGAATAGGGTGTCGCGCAACAACGCGTTTGAACAGTCCCCAACAGGAGGGTGAGCGATGGCTAATCGGGAAGATATTGCATTGATGGGCCATCTGATGCGACGGGCCGGTTTCGGCGCGACGCACGATGAGCTGCAGGAAAGGGCGGAGCAGGGATACGAAGCCACGGTGGAGGCGCTGCTCAATCCCGAGCGGTTCGAACCTGTGGACACGGAATTGCTTTACCGCTTTATGCCCGGTTACGAGGGCGCCCTCGGCCCGCCGCTGAACCAGGCCGATTGGGTCTATCGGATGGTCAACACCGAGCGGCCGCTGGAAGAGAAGATGGCGCTGTTCTGGCACCAACTCTTTGCCACCGGCAACTCCAAGGTGGACAACCCGCCGGAACTCACCCAGCAGATCGCCATGTTCCGCAGCGTCGGGCTGGGCAAGTTCAGCGACATCCTCGTGGAATTGGCGCGGAATCCAGCCATGATCTTCTGGCTGGACAACAATGGCAACCATCGGGGCGCGATCAACGAGAACTGGGGCCGCGAGCTGCTGGAACTCTTCTCCATGGGCGTCGGCAACTACTCGGAGGATGACATCAAGGAGGCCAGCCGCGCCTTCACCGGCTGGACCATCGGTCCCAAGATTCCACGGAACCCCCTGGGCCGCTTCTACTGGAGCT
Organism: Dehalococcoidia bacterium; assembly: GCA_021295965.1. Taxonomy (GTDB): domain Bacteria; phylum Chloroflexota; class Dehalococcoidia; order Lucifugimonadales; family UBA3495; genus Bin87. Next base: position 65,364 of record JAGWBI010000023.1, read on the forward strand.
TCGAGTACCGTCCCGAAGACCATGACGACGGAGAGAAAACCTTCCTGGGTCACACTGGCAACCTCGACGGCCAGGACATCGTCGATATCGTGGTGAACCAGCCGGCCACCGCCCGATTCCTCTCCCGGCACCTCTACAACTTCTTCGTGGCTGACGAGCCGCAGGTGCCCAGCTGGAACATCACGCCGCCCAACGACCCGGACGCCATCGACCAGCTCATCGCCGCCTACGACGAATCCGACGGCGACATACGGGCGATGCTCCGTGTCATGTTCAACTCCGACTTCTTCAAACAGGCCCGCTTCAGCCGCGTCAAGAGCCCGGCGGAACTGGTGGTGAGCACCGTGAAACTGGCGGGCAACTATGATGCGCCGCGTCCCGGCTTCAACGCGCTGGCTTTCGAGTGCGCCTACCAGGGCCAGGAACTGCTGAACCCGCCCAGCGTCGAAAGCTGGCACACCGGTAGCGAGTGGATCGACGGTGGCGCGCTGGTGCGTCGGGTCAACTTCGCCGCCGGACTGCTCGGCGACGTTTCCCTGCCCGGTGTCCGTTCCATGGTGGAGAACCTGCGTGGGCGCGGAGCCCTCGGCCCCGAAGAACTGGTGGATGCCTGCCTGGAGCTGGTCGGGCCCCTGGAAATCAGCGACGGCACCCGCGCCGAACTGCTGGACGAAGCGCGCGGCCACGGCGCATTGCGCTGGGACGCTGAGGCAGACGTTGCTGAATCCGAGAGACGTGTAGGCGTGATGCTGGCCCTCATCGCCGCATCGCGCGATTTCCAGTTTGCATAACCCCGCCAATGGGACAACCCATACCCGGTATGGAGGAATGAAATGACGGCTACGACGAAAGACCCGGTGATGGTGGTTCTGCAAATGACCGGGGCCAACGACTACCTGAACACGATAATTCCCTACACCAACGGCCATTATCACGACGCCCGGCCCAAGGTCGGGATCCCTGCCGACCAGGTTATCCCCATCAACGATGAGTTGGCGTTCAACCCCCAGATGGGTCCGATGAAGAAGCTGTGGGATGAGGGCAAGATGGCCATCATCCACGGCATCGGCTACGCGAACTCGCCGCGCTCCCACTTCCGTTCCATGGACATCTGGCACACCTGTGAGCCGGACATCGTCGGCACCGAAGGCTGGGCCGGCCGCGTCATCCGTGACCTTGATCCCCGTGGCGAGAACGTGCTGAAGGGCATCAACTTCGGCCAGGGTCTGCCGCGGGCGTTGGCTCTGCGCGGCGTGCCCATCACGTCCGTATCCAGCCTGGAATCCTACGGCGTCCTGTCCAGCGTCCCCGTGGACGCGGAACGTGACCAACTTCTGGACCGCTTCGCCCGCATGTACTCCCCCACCGTCGGTACGGGAGCGGTGATGGACTACCTGGGCCAGACCGGTAGGGACGCTCTCAAAGGCGCGGACATCATTCGCGCCGCGCCGGAGCAGTACACTTCCACCGTCGAATACGCCGATACCCCCATCGCCAAGTACCTGCGCGACATCTCCCAGGTATATCTGGCCGATCTGGGAACGCAGCTGTTCTACACCCAACACGGCAGCTTCGACTCTCACTTCAACCAGCCGCCGATGCACACCAAGCTGTGGATCGACATGTCCCGGGCCATCAGTGACTTCTTCGATGACCTGGCCGAACACGACGCCGGCGACAACCTGATCATGGTGCTGTTCACCGAGTTCGGGCGCCGCGTCAAGGACAACGGCACCGGGACCGACCACGGCGCCGGTGGCGCGGCCTTCGTCATCGGCAACCAGGTTAAGGGCGGCCATTACAGTTCCTATCCGTCCCTGGCGCCCGAGGATCTGACCCAGGGCGACCTTGAGCCCAACTACGACTTCCGCGGCCTCTACTCCACCGTCATCGATAAGTGGCTGGGCTTGGACCCGGTGCCTATCGTCAACGGCAACTTCGAGCAGCTGGACTTTGTGTAAAAGTCCGGCTGGGTGATCCGCTAGGTAGGGGCGAATAATCATTCGCCCCTACCAATAGGAGAGTAGAAGGCGGTTGGACGAAGGAGGATAACCATGCTAACCACAGTGGCCGCTGGGCGGGTCTTTGACTACAACTACTGCATCGGCATGTACGGCATGTCGGGGCAGGGATTCTGGACACCCCAGGACTTCGCGCTGGCTGACGAAACGCTCTACGTCCTCAGCCGAGGGGCGGAAGAGTTGGGGCAACGCGTCAGCCGCGTCACGCTGGACCATCAGTTCCTGGGCCAGTTCGGCGCGTTTGGCCGCGGCGACGGGCAGTTCGTCTGGCCCCGCTCCATCACGCTGGACGACGACGGCAACGTATATGCTTCCGACGACTTTCTCAACCGCGTGTCCGTGTTCGATCCTGAGGGCGGGTTCATATCCTGCTGGGGCGAGGCGGGCAGCGGCAAGGGTGAGTTGAACGGCCCGTGCGGGATCGCCTTCGATGCCGACGGCAATATGCTCGTCGTGGACAGCCAGAACCACCGGGTGCAGAAGTTCACCAAGGAGGGTAAGTTCCTCGGCGGCTTTGGCCAGAAGGGCAAGCACGACGGCGAGTTCAACCTGCCCTGGGGCCTGTGCCTGGACTCCGAAGGCAACGTGTACGTCGCCGACTGGAAGAACAACCGGGTGCAGAAGTTCGACCCCGACGGCAATTTCCTGCTGAAGTTCGAGGCTTCGGCAACGTCAGGTGTGGGCGACTTGTCCGGCCCCACCGGCGTCGCCGTGGACTCGGAAGGCGACGTGTACGTCACCGACTGGGGCAACCACAGGCTGCAGATCTACGCGCCCGATGGCCGCTTCATCGCCACCCTGGTGGGCGATGCTCAACAGCCCTCGCCGTGGACCCAGACCTACATCGACGCCAACCCCGATATCGTCAAGGCCAGGCGTCGCGTGAACCTGGAACCGGAGTGGCGTTTCCGCCGCCCCGTGTCCGTCCGCGTGGACGAAAACGACCGCATCTTCGTCCTGGAAGCCAACCGCCATCGCATCCAGGTGTACGACAAGGTCAAGGACTACGAGGAGCATCCGCTGAACCTGTAAGGATTTCGCGACAGCCGCAATCTGTTCGGGGCGAATGATCATTCGCCCCGACGTTTTTGGACGCTATAATATCGCTCAACTTAGGATGGCGACGCCAAGCGCAAGGGAGGAACCCCATGACACAACAAGCCACCAAGATCGACGCCGCCCGAACCGCCGTTTTGATCATGGACTTCCAACAGCGCATCATCGCGAACGTGGCAACCGAGCCGGCGGCGGTGGTTGAGAATGCGGCCAAAGCCCTCACCGGCGCCCGGCAGGCTGGCATCCCCGTGATATACGTGGTACACCGTGGCGGCCCCTTCGCCGAGTATGCCCCTGACGTGGAGCTCCACCAGGGCGTCGCGCCAGCGGAGGGTGAACTGGTCATCACCAAAGTCCGCCCCGGCCCGTTCTCCACCACGGCGTTGGATGTGACCCTGCGTGAGATGGGCAAGGACAACCTGGTAATAATGGGTGTTGCCACCAGCGGCTGCGTGCTTTCATCGGTGCGCTGGGCGGTGGACGTCAATTATAGTTTCATCGTACTGTCCGACGCCTGCTCCGACGGCGACCCGGAGGTGCACCGCGTCCTCACCGAAAAGGTGTATCCGAGGCAGGGCACGGTGATGACCACCGACGAATTTCTGGCAGCGTTGTAGGGGCAGGTTTCAAACCTGCCCCTACCGTGCGAACGAGATTGCCACGCTGCGCTCGCAATGACAGAGGAGCAACGGTATGAAGTATGACGTAATAGTAATCGGCGCCGGTTCCGCTGGCGGAACCATGGCAACCCGCTTGTCAGAAGACCCGTCCCGCTCGGTGCTGCTGCTGGAAGCCGGACCGGACTATCCCGACCTGGAGCAGACGCCTGACGACCTGAAGTTCGGCTACGCTCCCCGCGCCTCGGAAATGGGCGCGCCGCACAACTGGTCCTTCGTGGGCACCGGTACGCCCCGCCAGACCGAGCCGGTGAACGTGCCCCGGGGCCGCGTGGTCGGCGGCACCAGCGCCATCAACGGCCAGGTGTTTCTGCGCGGCGTGCCCGAGGACTACGACCGCTGGGCATCCTGGGGCAACGACGAGTGGGGCTACATCAACGTCCTGCCCTTCTTCCGCAGGCAAGAAACCGACACCGACATCACTGACGACTTCCACGGCTTCGATGGCCCCATACCCGTCCGGCGCCACCGGCGTGAGAACTGGCTGCCCCTGCAGGAATCCTTCGTCCAGGCATGCACCGACATCGGCTACAACGAGGTGTACGACCACAATCATCCCGATTCCACCGGCGTCGGGCCTTTCCCGATGAACAACCCCAACGGCGTGCGCATGAGCACCGCTCTGTCCTACGTTAACCCCAACCGCCACCGGCTCAACCTGACCATACGCGGCAACGTCCGCGTCCGGCGCATCCTTTTCGAGGGGGAGCGGGCCGTGGGTGTTGCGGTGGAGAGCGGCGGCGAGACCTTCCAGATCGAGGCGAACCAGATCGTCCTCTGCGCCGGCGCTATCGCCTCTCCCCAGCTCCTCATGCTGTCCGGCGTCGGCCCGGCGGAAGAACTGAGAAGCCTGGGTATTCCGGTGGTCAAAGACCTGCCCGGCGTGGGCAAGAACCTACGTGATCACCCCCTGGTGCCGGTGCGCGTCAAGGTGAAGGATGACTTCCCCCTGGACCCCGACGCGCCGCGCATCCAGACTGTCCTGCGCTACACTGCCAGCGGCTCCGACGCCCGCAACGATATGCAGATTTTCCCCTCGTCCTTCTCGACGCCGCTGGGCGGCGACCCCTTCGACAACGAGGGCATCCGTATCACGTGCATGATGGAGTTGGCCGAGAGCGCCGGCGAACTCACCCTGCAATCCACCGATCCCGACGTACAGCCTCATATCGACTGCCGGTATCTCGAAGCCGAATGGGACCGGGAACGGATGCGAGAAGCCGTCCGCATCGCCCTGGGTCTGCTGGATCACGAGCAGTTCCGCAACATCTACGACGGCCTGATCTCGCCCACCGAAGAGGATTTGGTTTCCGACGAAGCGCTGGACGACTGGATGCTGCGTGAGGTCTGCATCGGCCAGCACTTATCCGGCACCTGCAAGATGGGGCCGGGCAGCGATCCCATGGCCGTGGTGGACCAGTATTGCCGCGTCCACGGCATCGAGTCCCTGCGCGTCGCCGACGCCTCTGTAATGCCCGACGTTATCCGCGCCAACACCAACTGCACCACCATCATGATCGGCGAGCGCGTCGCCCAATGGATTGCTGAAGCCTAATGAACAAAGGAGTAACCATGTCAGTAGGAATCATCGTTCCCCTGCCGGCCTACACTCTGAACCCGGCATTCATCGCCAAGAAGGCCGAAGACCTGGGCTTCGAGTCGATCTGGTATCACGAGCACCCCATCCTGCCCGTGCATAGCGAAAGCCCCTTCCCGGCCACCGGCGGCGAAATTCCCTGGACGTACCGCCACTTCTCCGACCCCTATATGTCCCTGGCCATGGCCGCCGCCGTCACCGAGAAGATCAAGCTCTGCACCGGCATCACGCTGGTTCCCGAGCGCAACCCTCTGATCCTGGCGAAGCAGATTTCCGTCCTGGACCAGCACAGCAACGGCCGTTTCGTCTTCGGGATCGGCGCCGGCTGGAACCGCGAGGAAACCGAAATGATGGGGGGCGACTTCGACCACCGCTGGACCCAAACCGAGGAAGCGGTGAACGCCCTCAAAGCCCTCTGGACCGAGGACCAGGCCGAGTTCCACGGCAAGTACTACAACTTCCCGCCCGTCTATATGTACCCCAAGCCGGCCCAGGACCCACACCCGCCCGTCCTGCTGGGTGGTAACGCCCGCAACGTGCTGCGCCGGGTGGTGCGCTACGGCGACGGCTGGCTGCCCAACCGGGCCACCCCCGGCCAGATTGAGGACAGCCGCCAACAGCTGGACGCACTGGCTGAAGAGCGTGGCCGCGACCCCGAGTCGCTGACCATCTCCGTGTTCGGCCAGCAGCCGGACACCACTCGCCAGACGGTCGATGACTTTCTGAATGCCGGCGCGATGCGTGTCTGCGTCTGGCCCAACCACTCCGACAGCGAGGAAGAGATGGGCCAGCAGCTGGAGCGCATGGCGGAAAACCTGCTTCGGTAATACACTCCGTCATCGCGAGCGCAGCGTGGCGATCTCGTCCCGGGGGAACCTTCGCCAAGTCAACGTGATTGCCATCCGCCTGGGGCGGACTGCGTTCCTCGCAATGACAATACCATTGGATATGGGTCAAAAACAGGAGGCAGTAGAAATGGCAACCTATGTGTATGTAGCGGCCCAGGATGACAACAAGGTATCCATCTTCACCATGGACGAAGCGAGCGGAGCGTTGACGCTGGTGGGTGAGGAACCCGTTTCCGGCGGCCCGTCCCTGCTGGCCATCAGCCCCGATCGCCAGACCCTCTACGCCGGGCACCGCGAGGTCCCCGAAATCACCAGTCACCGCATTAACCAGCAGACCGGCGAGCTTACCACCACTGGCTCCGTCACGCCGCCGGGTCAGCCGGCCTACCTGTCCACCGACCGCACCGGCCGCTACCTGCTGTCGTCCTACTATGCCGACGGCCGCGCCGCCGTGCATCCTCTTGGAAATGACGGCAGCGTGGGCGGCGCGGCAACCGCAGTCGTGGACACCGACTCCGGTGCGCACGCCATGCTCACCGACCGTTCCAACCGGTTCGCATATGTGCCCCACATCGCCAAGCAGCAGGACAACGTGCTGGAGCCGCCCAAGAACATCCCCGGCCCCAACATCATTTACCAGTTCCGGTTTGATGCGTCCAGTGGTTCGCTGACCCCCAACGATCCGCCCACCTTGGCTCAGGGCGACGACATCGGCCCACGACATTTCACCTTCCATCCTTCGCTGGACGTGGTGTATTTCTCCAACGAGCAGGGATGCAGCGTGTCGTCCTATACCATTGACGGCGAAGGTCGGCTGACCCCCTTGGAAACCGTATCCACGCTGCCGGCCGGCGTCACCGAGCGCAACACCTGCTCGCAGATCCAGTTCGCGCCGGATGGCAGTTTGCTCTTCGTGCCCAACCGGGGCCACAACAGCATCGCCAGCTTCACCGTGGACGGCGAGGGCCGGTTGACGCCGGCGGATCACGCGGCAACCGAGGCGGTGCCCAGCGCGTTCAGCCTGGACCCGTCCGGCCGCTACGTTTTCGCCGCCGGCTCGGCGACGGGACAGCTGGCGTCCTACAGCGTCAACGCCGATACGGGAGCGATGACCCCGCTGGGAACCTACGCGGTGGGCGAGCGCCCCATGTGGGTGCTTACTACCACCCTGGGCGACTAACGCCGCACCTCGTGAACGACGTAGGGGCGGGTTTGAAACCCGCCCCTACCGGCTTAGACACAATGCAGAGGAGAAATTACCATGCGACTTGAAGGAAAAGTTGCCCTAATCAGCGGCGGCGCGCGCGGCCAGGGCGCTGCCGAGGCCAAGCTGTTCGCCCAGGAAGGGGCCGCCGTCGTAATCGGCGACCTGCTGGACGAGGAAGGGATGAAACTGGAGGCGGAGATCCGGGAATTGGGCGGCAACGCCACCTACGTCCACTTGGACGTCACCGACGCCGACCAGTGGGCCGACGCGGTCACCGAGGCGGTGAACCGCTACGGCAGGCTGGACATCCTGGTCAACAACGCCGGTATCGGCGGAACCGCTATCGGCGGCCCCAACGCTCCGCGCATCCACGAGGCTCCCACGGAGGTGTGGGATCAGATCATGGACGTGAACGGCAAGGGCGTCTTCCTGGGCACTCGCGCCGCAATACCGGCCATGCGCACTGCCGGCGGGGGTTCCATCATCAACATCTCATCCATCGCCGGCATGATAGCCACTCGGCCCGGTTCCGGCGCCGGATCGGCCTACGCGAGTTCCAAGGGCGCCGTGCGCCTGCTCACCAAGTCCACCGCCGTCCAGTACGCCGGCGAGAACATCCGCTGCAACTCGGTCCATCCCGGCTTCATCGACACCGCCATGACCGCCCGGACCATGGCTGA
>JAGWBI010000024.1 GCA_021295965.1 Dehalococcoidia bacterium
CGTCCTCCACCGGCCTGGTGGCGATGCCGTAGGTGCCGTAGAAGAAGTTGGCGTAGTGGGTGGAGCCGCCGGTGACGAACAGCAGGTACTGTTCGGGGTCTTCCAGCGCCGGTATCGTCGCATCGGGGTCGATTTTTGACAAATCCGGGGCCAGATGCTGAAGTTCCGGGTGGTGCAGCCACTTGCCGCTGGCATCGGTGGGCATGCCCGCCGCGCCGATGGCGTCGCGCAGGGAGGCGCGGCAGCGCTCGTGCAGCCACTCCTGGGCGTCCCGCTTGCTGAAGCCGGCCTCGGCCAGGATGACTGCCCGCGAGGGACTGAGCATGATGGGATGGTACGGGCCCTGGTACTCAACGCGCTGGTTGGTGTGTCCCACCTGGGCCGACTGGCGGCCCTTGATCCAGCTGCCCCCGCCGGCGTGGCGGTAGAACATCATGGAGGCGATGTTGTTCAGCGTGTCCAGGTGGTTGCGGGATGCGTTGTCGAGGATGTCCGTGGGGCCGGTTACCGTGATAACGGTGACGGCGCTCTCGTCGGGGCGGAAGCCTTTATCGACGTGATAGGGCTGCCAGGGGCTGACCTCCTCGTTCTCGGCGATGCACATCCCGAACTTGGTGGGCAGGCCGATGAAGTTGGGGTCGCCGGCGCCGGCCTTGCAGTAGCCAATGTTGATCAGACACAGGCGCAGGGCACGACCGATGGCGGTGTTGGCCTTGTTGATGACGCCGGGACCCATGGCAGAGGTGCCGTAGTTGATGCCGGCCTTGGCCGCCGCCGGGCCGTTGACCAGGATCAGCGGGGCCTCGGTGTGGCCGGAAACCTGCATGTCCCGGTGGTTCATCTCCGGCTGGGCGATGCACTCGATGGCGGCCAGCAGGATGGGCAACTGCTCGGGCTGGCAGCCGGCCATCACCGCGTTGATGGCGATTTTCTCCACCGTGGCCAGACCGAAACCCGGCTCCATGACCATCACCGTGTCCTGCGGGTCGCGCCGAGTGCCCTTGAGCATGGCCTCCACCGCCGCCGGCGTGGGCGGAACAATGGGCATGCCGTCGCTCCAGTCCCGCTCCTCCATGAAGCGGTTCACGGCGTCCAGGCCCCAGGGGGTATCGTCCAGGGTGACGGTGAAAACGTCGGTCTCACTGTGGCCGTTGGCCGCGCCGGAGAGGTCCGCGGAGGCCGACATACGGGTGAGGCCGAGGATGATGTTGTCGATCTGCTCATCCACCATCCTGTGGATATAGTCGGGCTGCTGCCCGGTGCAGGCGTGGGGTATGGTGACGAAGGCGGTGGCGGGCTGCCCCCAGCCGTCCACGCAGGACTGCCAGGCGCGGGCGAAACTGCGGGCTGCGATGCCAACGGAGGGGATGCCGGCCTTCTCCATGGCTACCATGTCGTGGGCAAGCCACGACGTGCAGCCCCCTCAATGCGCCGCCGCGCCCACCATGGCGTCAACCTCGTTTGCGATGATGGCGGCCTCGTCCTCGTCGATATGTACCCCCCGGCTCAGGGAGGGCCGGCCGGAACGCAGATTGCCGCCGTAGCTCTCAAACTTGACGTTGGGAAAACGGCGGCCCAGGTGCTCGGCGACGCGGTTGACGGCCACGTCGGCGCCGCCGGTCATGTTGCTGTACAGGCCGATGGTCTTGCCCTCCAGGCTTTCCAGGCGAGGGGCCGGCGGCACCTTGAAATCGACGCGGGACGCGGCGGGGGACATGATCTGCAACTGCATTGCCGTACTCCTAATAGTGCTTGAACACATTCACATGGGCAGCAGTCTAGGTGCGGGCGGCGGCTCCGTCAACCGATGAGGAAGTTGATGCCTACTCCGTTCGTTATCACGAGTAGCGAAGCGGCGTGGCGGCCCCGTTGCCTGGACTACCGTTCCCCCCGACAGCGAGACCGCCGAGCTTCGCTTGCCTTGGCAAAATGACTAAAACTTAGGATGGAAAGGCCCCGTGAGAGTGGGGACAAACGGGTTTTGGAATTGTTATATTATGTTACAATTCGGCACATGGGATGGCCCTCAGATGGCCATTGCCTGCACATTTCGTCGCTCATTTAAATTTTACCCAAGAGCAACCAGGAGACAATACTATGGCAATCGATTTCCAGAGGGACGAGAGTACGTTGATCATTCAGGCTGCGGAGCGAGTGGACAGCACCAACGCCCAGCGGTTCCTGGAGGATTTGGACGCTGCCATCGAACCCACCGATCAGGTGGTGATTCTGGATATGGGAAAGCTCACATATATCAGTAGTGCGGGTTTGCGCGTAATTTTGCAGACCGCGAAGACATTGCAGCGGCAGAACTCCAATTTCGCGCTTTGCGCCCTGTCAGGGACCGTCCGAGAGGTCTTTGAGATTAGCGGTTTTGACCAGGTGATTTCCATTCACGATTCTCAGTCGGACGCCTTGGCCGCGCTCAAGAGCTGACCAACCACCGGTCGCCTCTAATTCGCCAGTCTGCGTTAATCGGGAGGGCAGCCGCCGGCTGCCAGGGATGAAGCTATGGTAGCAACGGAAGGGCCGTATCGCATACTCGTTGTTGACGATGAGCCGGATCTTGAGCCGCTGGTTTTGCAGCGGATGCGCCGGGCGATCCGGTCGGGCCGTTACGAATTTGTCTTTGCCCAAAATGGAGTTGAGGCGCTCCAGGCCCTGGGCGACGATGAAGACATCGACATGGTGTTGTCGGACATCAACATGCCCCAAATGGATGGTCTGGCGTTGCTTTCCCATATGCCTGAGGTTGCCCCAGACGTACAGGCGGTGATCATCTCTGCCTACGGTGATATGAAAAACATACGCGCCGCCATGAACCTGGGCGCCTTTGATTTCGTCACCAAGCCCGTGGACTTTGAAGACCTGCGCATCACCATTGAGCGCGCGCTCAACAACCTGGAGGCCTGGCGAGAGGCCACGTCTTCCCGCGCCCGCCTGATCGCCCTGCAAAACGAACTTGACGTGGCCGGCAAGATGCAGCAGGCTATCCTCCCGACGGAGTTTTTGAACAAGCCCGGCTACGAGATGTACGGCAGCATGATGCCGGCGCGGGACGTGGGCGGCGACTTCTTTGACGTTCTGTACCTGAGCAATGGCTGCATCGGCCTCGCCATCGCCGACGTTTCCGACAAGGGCGTGCCGGCCGCCCTGTTCATGATGGCCAGCCGCACCCTGCTCAAGGCCTCCGCGCTGAGCCTCAAACCTCCCGGTCAGGCGTTGCGGGAAGTCAACGACCTGTTGTATGACGACAACGACGCGATGATGTTCGTGACTCTATTCTACGCGGTGTACGACCCGACCACCGGGGAACTCACCTACGCCAACGGCGGCCACAACGAACCGCTTATTGTGCGCCCCGATGGCAATTCCTCGATCCTGCCGGGAACCAGTGGTATTGCCCTGGGTGTGGTGCCCGAAATGGCCTATCAGGAGAAAACCATCTCGATAGCTCCCGGCGATGCCATCGTTTTCTACACCGACGGCGTCACCGAGGCGGTGAACACTTCGGAAGAAGAGTTTGGATTGCCCCGTTTGCAGCAAGTCTTTGCATCCAACCCTCCTACGGATGTGAAAGCTGCGACCCAGGCCGTTTTCAGCGCCGTGAATGACTTCGCGGGAACGGCTCCCCAGTTCGACGACATCACCTGCCTGGTCTTCCGCCGCATCGGGTCAGGGCCATGACTGAACCGCTTTTCCTGAGAATTCCCCCCAACCACGACGAGTTGGAGCAGATTCCAGCGGCGGTGGAGGAGTTTGCTGAGCGCGACAACTGGCCTCCCGACCTGGTTTTCAAACTCAACCTGGTGCTCGAAGAGTTGGGCGTCAATATCGTGAATTACAGCGGCGCCACCGGGGCGATCGAGATTTCGCTGGCTTCCGACGAGGAAACGGTGACCATCGAAATTGCCGATAACGGGCGGCCTTTCAATCCGCTTGCTGAACTGGACACGCCGGATATTTCCGCCCCGCTGGGTGAGCGGCCCGTGGGTGGATTGGGCGTTCACCTGGTGCGCTCCATGATGGACGAGTTGAGCTACAGCAGGGAAGACGGCATGAACCGTTTGGCCATGACCAAACGCAAAGCCGGATAAGTCATTCGAGGTACTCGCCGGCGTGGGCGGTGATCCTGCCGGCAGCCCAATGCAATTGCCCGGTCTGATGAGCAGCATATCGAAGTTGCCGACGGCCATTCTGCGGGGTATCGCCGGAGTCGTCGCCACGGCCTTGGTGCTGGCAGCAGCGGGCTGCGACCCCGGCGCTGGCGCCGCCGTGAACCAGGACGGAGCGGTTCTCAACCCGGTCAGCCTGGCGCCATCACCGGCCATCGCAGCCGATCCGGGTGTTTTTGAGGACCGTATCCTCTTCGGCCAATCCGCCGCTTTCAGTGGCCCAGCCAGCGAACTGGGCATTGGAATGAAGTTGGGCATTGAGGCGGCTTTCGCGGAGGCCAACAGGGCCGGCGGGGTTCATGGGCGTCGGCTGGAGCTGACTTCCATCGACGATACCTATGAACCAGAGTTGGCAATTGCCAACACGACCCAATTGATCGAGGAAGAAGCGGTTTTCGCCCTCATTGGCGCCGTGGGCACGCCAACGTCCCGTTCGGCGGTGCCGGTGGCCCGGGCCAGTGACGTGCCTTACGTGGGGCCATTCACCGGAGCAGCGTTCCTGCGCGACGCCGACGCGCTGCCCAACGTGGTCAACCTCCGCGCTTCCTACAACCAGGAAACCGAGGAGATGGTGGCGCGCCTCACCACTGATCTGGGCGTCGAGCGCATCGCGGTGATGTACCAGGACGATTCCTTCGGTCGCGCCGGCTATAACGGCACCATGGCGGCGCTGGAGCGGAGGGGGATGGAGCTGGCCGCCGAAGGGCTGTACCCCCGCAACACCACGGCGGTAAAGACCGGGCTGCTGGACCTGCGCCGGGGAAATCCCGAAGCGGTGATCCTGGTGGGAGCCTACCAGCCCATCGCTGCGCTCATAGCGTGGGCGCGCCACATCGGCATGGACTGGGAGTTCATCACCATCTCATTCGTGGGCAGCAACGCGCTGGCCGAGGAATTGGGCCGTCTGGATCCGGCGGGCGGGGAGGGGGTTTTCGTGACCCAGGTGGTTCCCTTCCCCCATGACGCCTCGATACCCAGCGTCGCCGCCTACCATCGGGCCCTGGCCGAATATGATCCCAACGCCGTTCCCGGTTTCGTTTCCCTGGAAGGCTACCTGACTGGACGCCTCGCCATCGCCGCCCTGGATTGGTGTGGGCCGCGGCTCAGTCGCGACTGCTTCCTGGCAAGCCTGCATCGGGCGGAGTACATCGATCTGGATGGCTTCCTGCTGGACTACGGAGCACATGACAACCAGGGTTCAGACACCGTATTTCTGACTATGATAGCCTCCGATGGCGGTTACATTCCCATTGATACTTTGCCGAGTAAAAACCCATGATGCACAAACTGTCCGAGCTGCTTGAGCTCCGCTACCGTATCTCCTCCCAGCTCTATCTGGGCATTGGAGCCGCCGTGTTCCTCACCGTGGCGGCCAGCCTGGTGGGATGGTTCTCCTTCGACCGGGTTGGAGATGCCCAAAGCAGGGTCAACGAACGCAGCGTTCCCGAGATTGCGGCGGCATTCGCCGTGGCCCAGCATAGCGGCGAACTGGTGGCGGCCGCCACCAACCTTTCCGCGACCACCGCGCCGGACGAGGTGGACCGCATCAGCGATCAGATCAGGGGAACCTACTCTTTATTCGCTGAACAGTTGTCCTTGCTGTCCGAGCGCGGCGGCGACGCAGAACGCTTCGAACAGATTCGCGACGATTCCAACCGTTTGATAGCGAATATCGGCGCAGTTGAGGACAGTATGACGGAGCAGTTCCGCCTGGTTGATCAGTCTGCGGATTTGCGACTGAAGCTGGCGGATTTGCGCTTCAGCCTGGATCACGTCATCATCCCCGCAATCGATGACCATCTTTTCTACACCCGCACCGGATACCTCGAGCTGGGAACGCCCCCGGCCCCTCCGGAGGAACATCTGGCAGCCAACGAGTTGGCGCACCTCCGTTACCTGTCCGAGCTGCAGGAAAACGCCACCATAGCCGTTCAGTTGCTCGCCAGCGCGTCCACCGTGTCCGAACCTGCCCTGATTGAGCCGATGCGGGAGCGCTTCGAGTCCTCGGCCGGTCATATCAAGCGGAACCTTTACAATTTGAGGGATTCGCCCCTGCACGCCGAGCTGGTGCCGATGTTCAACCGCCTGGAAGAGTTGGGAGTGGGACCGCGGAATGGGTTCGATCTGCGCGCTCGCGAACTGGAGTTGTACCAACGCCAGCAGGAACACCTAGCCAACAACCATGCCATCGCGTCCAGCCTGATCGGCGCGGTGGACGGCTTGGTGAGCACGGCGCAGGCCCGCGCCCAGGCAGCCACCGAAGCATCCGGTCAGGCGATTTTCACCGGGCGAACCCTGCTGCTGGCGATCACCGCGGTCAGCGTCGCCGGCGCGGTGCTCATCGCCTGGCTCTTCGTCGGGCGTGTCCTGCTGCGGCGCCTGGCCATGCTGTCCGACTGGATGCAGCGCATGGCCGGCGGAGACCTGGAAGCCCGGGCCGAGATTTCCGGACGGGACGAAGTGGCCCACATGGCCGCTGCCCTGGAGGTCTTCCGTCGTCACGCCCTGGAAGTGCAACGGCTCAACCTGGTTGAGCAGCTGGCCGAGGAGTTGCAGGGCAAAAACGATGAACTGGAGCAGGCCCTCAGCGACCTGAACGTGGCCCAGGGCCAGATCGTGATGCGGGAAAAGCTGGCCGCGCTGGGTGAACTCACCGCCGGCGTGGCCCATGAAATCAGGAACCCGCTGAACTTCGTCAAGAACTTCTCCGAAGTTTCCGAAGAGCTGCTGGAGGAGATGAAGGAGACCATTGAAGAAAGCGAAGACGGTGCCCTGGACGAAGAACAGCGGGAACTGTTGGATGATATTTTCGGTGAGCTGAGCGGCAACCTGGAACGCATCCAGACCCACGGCGACCGAGCCAACCGCATCGTCCACGACATGCTGATGATGAGCCGGGAGTCAGTGAGCCACCAGCCCACCAACATCAACAACCTGCTGGACGAACACGCCCGCCTCGCCTACCACAGCGCCCGGGCCACCGACTCCAACTTCCAACTGGACCTTCAGTATGACTTTGACCCTGATATGGAGGAGATCGAAGTCAACCCCCAGGACGTAGGACGGGTCTTTCTCAATATTGTCAACAACGGCTGCTACGCCACCAACGAAAAGCGCCTGAAACTGTCGGATTCAGAACCGGGCGGCGATTATATGCCCACCCTGCTGCTGACCACCCGGCGCGGCGAAGAGCGCATCGAGGTACGCATCCGGGACAACGGAACCGGGATGCCGCCCGAAGTCATCGAAAAGATGTTCAATCCCTTCTTCACCACCAAGCCAACCGACAAGGGCACCGGCCTGGGCCTGTCAATCTGCAACGACATCATCCGCCGCCACGGCGGGGAAATTTTGGTGGAATCCAAGCCGGGCGAGTTCACCGAAATGACCATCGACCTGCCCCTGCATCCCCCCATGGAAGATGCGGACCATGACGCGGACTACGATGATGACGACGATGACGATTGGGAAGAGGCGGAGGTGGCTGCTGAAGAAGGCGAAACTGGTTAGCCGCGCGAACTACCCGGTCACAAACCGAATATATCGGCATGGCTGCCCGTCCGAAGCAATGTCACCTTGGTCTCATCCTCTTCCCATACCAGCAGCCAATCTGGTTCGATGCGACATTCCCAGTACCCTGCCATATCACCGACGAGTCGGTGAGGATGATAGCGTGGCTCCAAAGGTTCTCCGGCAACAAGTTTGTCGGTGACTTCCTTGATTTTCTCCCGGTCTTTCCCGCGCCTGGCGGCTCTGCGCAACTCCCGCCTATATTTCGTCGAGAGGATGAGTTCCCGCATTGTCAAATTCTGCCATCATCTCATCAACGCTGTTGTACTTGACGAGTCCTATTCCAGCCCGGGCCTCCAAGATAGCCGCCTGAGTTTCCTCGTTGGGGTACCATTCCGTAATGGGGAAATCCCCGCGTAACGCGGTTTGCTTATAAAACAGGGAGACAGCCTCCTGCGGTGTCATTCCCATCTCCGCAAAAACGGCTTCAGCTTTCGCCACCACTTTGGGGTCATGGTGTCCAGGCCCGTTCAGAACTTGAGGTTCGATACCAGAAGAAATTCGGTCCGTCCGGCTAACTGGCAACTTGGACGTTAGCCCATCACTCGTTGTGACCCGCACAAATTTTCGGTACCTTCCACCTCTTCCGGTTCTGGCTGCCATGCGGAACCTGCTGCGTCGCATCGTGATCCTCCTGTTACTCTGTATCCTATCATCCGACAAGCAGGCACTAGCCCCACGCCCGCAGGCGTATCTCCTCGCTGGTGTCCATGTCGGCCTGGGCCTCGTCTGGCTGGTCGTTGAAAAGGTAGGACAGGGAGCGGCGGGAGTAGTAGTTGTCGTCGCTGGGGTCCAGGCGGATCGCCTCGGTGAAATCGGCGATGGACTGGGGATAGTCGCCCACCTCGTACCAGGATATGCCCCGGTTGAACCAGGCGTCGGCGCAGGCCGCGTCAAGCTCGATGGCCGCCGTGTAGTCGGCGATGGCCCGCTCATACACCCCGTTGCGGCTGTAGCGGTTGCCCCGGTCCACGTACTCCTCGGCCGTGGTCGGCTCCGGCGGGGGTGTCGGCGAGGGACGACGGGACGTTGACACAGGCTGATACCGGGCGGCTAATCGGCGGTGGCGGGCACGGCGCCGATTAGCTTGCCGCCGATGCCGGCTTTGCGATGGGCGATGACGTAGGCGCGGCGGAAGCAGAGGCCGGGGAGATCGATGTCCACCAGTTCAGGATGGCGGCGGGTTTGGCCTTCCATAAAAAACAGCAGGTCGTCAATGGCCGGCCCATTACTGGGCAGGATACGAATATCCACCATATGCAACTCGTTGCCATCGTCTTCCCATCCGGGCAGCAGCGACCGTAAGGATGCGCCCTTGCGTACCAGGTCGTCAGTCCAGGCGGAGGCCAACGCCAGCCCCCAGTGAGGAGCCGACGGGATTTGGTACGGGTCCCACTGGACTTCGGGATGGGCCAGACACGCCATGAACAACTCGACCGGGCCACGCTCGTCAACCAGTCGTCGCCCATACACTTCCATCATTTCGATGGGTGGTTTTGATCGCTCCGTCATAACACTCTCCGGATACGCTCGATGTCCGCCAACCGTTGTTCCACTTCCCCCCGGCTTACTGAACCGCCGGGTTTATAACGCATTTCCGGCTTCCAGTCTTTGACATTGTTCCATTGGATTTCCAGATGCGACAGCACGTAGGCTTCGCGTCCGGAATATAGAATCAGCATATTCAGGTCGTGCACCCGGAGCGGACGGAACAGAGCCGGCCTGTCATCACTCTGCTCCTCAAATCCCTCCATCCCAGCGTATCACAGATGCAAGCTTTCAACGCCGCCTCCAGCACGTAACCAGACAGGTACGTTGCGGCGTCATAGCGGCCGGCGGCCAGCAGGGCGCGGCAGTCGGCCATCCGCTCGTCGGCCACTTGCCGGAAGTCCTCGGCCGTAATCATTGGCGCAAACGACGGAAGCGGTGAGGCTGCCTACATCACCGAGCGCACCAGGCCGCCGTCCACCAGCATCGTGGTGCCGGTGATGTAGCTGGAACGGGAGGAGGCCAGGAAGGCCACCAGGTAGGCCAGTTCCCGGGGCTCGCCGATGCGCTTCAGAGCAGTCTGTTCAGCCCTTTGGGCGAGGGCGTCTTCCAGCGGAATACCCTGGGTGCGGGCCCGGTCCTCCACGTTCTCCATCATGCGCTCGGACATGATGCTGCCGGGGCACACGTTGTTGATGAGGATGTTCTCCGACCCAAGATCATCGGCAAGGTTCTTCATGAAGCCGATGACGCCCATACGGGTGGCCGCCGACAGGGCCAGGTTGGGGATGGGCGTATAGACCGTGCTGGCGAGAATGTTGATGATGCGCCCGCCACCCTGGGCGCGCAGGTGAGGCAATGCCTCGCGGGTCATGCGTGCGAAGAAGAACAGGGAGCGGTTGGCCGACACCTGCCATAGCTCCTCGGTAGAGTCCTTGGCGTAGGCCTGGGGAGGGCCGCCGGAGTTGTTGATCATGATGTCGATCTGGCCGAAGTGGGACGCGGCGCCGGCCACCAGTTCAGCGATGGTCTCCTCGTGGTCCAGGTCGCCGGCGTAGGTGTAGATGTCGGCGCCGGTGGCGGCGCGGATCTCGTCGGCGGCCCGCTCCAAATCGGACGGGGTGCGGGCGCACATGGCGACGCGCGCGCCCTCCTCGGCCAGCACCTCTGAGCACGCTCGTCCCAGCCCACGGCTGGCGCCGCCCACGATTGCTACTTTGCCATTCAGTTCCAGATCCATTGACCAGCCTCCCTCGAATGATGACGGCGATTATAGCAGGTAGATACTTGACCATTTGTCATTGCGAGGAGCGCAGTCCGCCGCAGGCGGATGGCAATCCCGCTGATGCAGCGATGACCCTCTCGTCGGCGAGATTGCCACGCTGCGCTCGCAATGACAGATGGCTCGTCGCCACACTTGAGGCCCGACAGGTGGTGTACAATCCAGCCGTTATGAGTATTGCCATCGATATTGTGGATGCTGCCGCCATCGAAGCCGCCGCCGTGGAGTTCGCCCAAGGCGCCGGCGCGTTGCTGTCCCGCCATTTCGGCAACGTTATCAGCGTGGAGTACAAGGACAAAGCCCAACAGGACCCCGTCACCGCCGCCGACAAGGAGACACAAGCCTACCTGGTGGAACAGATCGCCCGGCGGTTCCCAACCCACGGCATCCTGGGCGAGGAGGACGATCCGACTACGGCGGACCGCGACGACCGGACGGCCCCCGATTTTCTCTGGGTGCTGGACCCGCTGGACGGCACCACCAACTTCATGAACGGCCTGCCGGTTTACGCGTCGTCCATCGGCGTGCTGCATCGCGGGCGTCCGCTGGTCGGGGCAGTGTACATACCCTGGCCCACGGAGACCTCCAGCGGTGTGGTGGTACACGGCAGGACCGGGGGCGGGGCCTTTGCGGATAGCGAGCCGGTTTCGGTGTACCAGACGGAGAAGCCGCGCGGGGACCGGCTGATCGGCATCCCCGGCTCTTTCGGGGCGTCAACCCGCGTGGGCAAGGGTCTGAAGGGGCAGCCACTGGGCCAGCCCCGCGTAACGGGCAGCATCGCCTACGAGCTGGCGATGACGGCCATGGGGGTGATGCAGTTCGCCATCATCGGCGCGCCACGGATGTGGGATATGCTGGGCGGCGCGCTGGCGGTGCAGGAGGCCGGCGGCACGGTGATGACCCGCCTGGCCGGCCGCAAGGAGTGGCACACGATGGATTCGCTGGTGCCCACCTGGGACGAGAAACCACCGACGATGGCGGAGCTGCGGAAATGGGTCGCGCCGCTGGTGGCGGCCAATCCGACACTGGCGCCGCTGATTGCCCACAATCTGCACCAGCGACGACGCCCGATACGGCGGATGGTGCGCCGGGTCAAGAGGGCGCTGGGAAGGCGATGATGACAACGACGACGAAATCTCCACCACTTCGGCGGTTCACGTCGGCTGAATGCGACGCTATGGCGGCCGCCGGCATCATCACCCTGCGCGAAGCGGATTCCCTGGCCGTGGGCCGCCGCTTCACCGTGTCCGAGTACTACGCCTTGGGTGAAGCCGGCATCCTGTGCGAGGACGAGCGCATCGAACTGCTGGACGGGGAGATAATCATAATGCCGCCCATCGGCGACAACCACGAATTTTCAACTGATGAGCTAAACATGATGTTTGTTCCTCCGCTGGTGGGTCGCGCCAGGGTGCGCGTGCAGGGCAGCGTTGTGTTGAACGACAACAGCATGCCCCAGCCAGACCTTGCCATTTTGGCCAACCGGCTCAACAACCGGGTGGCGCCTTACTACCCGAGCGAAGTGTACCTGCTCATCGAGGTGGCCGACAGCTCGTTGTCCTACGACAGAGGCAGGAAGCTATCCAGATACGCCTCGTCCGGTGTTCCAGAGGTGTGGATCGTCAACCTGAGAAGTCGTGAGGTAGTGTCTTACGCCGATCCTGAAGGTTCGGCCTACACTACGGTCCGCGCGTTCCGTCCTGGTGAGAGCATCAGCCCGCGCGCCTTTCCTGACGTAGTCCTGGCCGTGGATGCTTTCTTGCCTCCGACCGACGAAGGGCAGTAGCCGATCATTGGGATGAGAGTTGTTGGTCCGGCAACCCCCTCACCACGGGTCGGCAAAAATGTCGGCCACGGCGATGGACAGGCCCGGGATGCGGTCGGTGGTGAGGGTATCGCCGATTTGGTGCCTGGCCTCTGCGGTGTATTCCCCGATGCCATCGTTGATTACGGGTTCGGTGAGGGCCAGTACGGTTTCACCGACCGGGTCCAGGATCCAGTATTCGGGGATGCCGTAACGGGCGTACAGCTCTCGCTTGACCGCCAGATCATTTGCGGAGTTGGAGGGTGACAGGATTTCCACCACCAGGTCGGGTATCCCCTCGCAACCACGGTTGGTGATGATATGCTGACGGGCCGCGCTGACGTACATCAGATCCGGTTCGACAGTGTTGGTTCCCGATAACATCAAGGCAAATGGGGCCCGGTACACACGCCCTAATCGTTGCGGCTGGATGACGGCTTTGACCAGATCTCCCGTGTTGTCGGATACGTCATGATGCTTGGTATTGGGTGCGGCGGCCATGTGATACAGCGCTCCATCAATCAGTTCCCACCGCTCGCCCTCCGGAGTGGCAGCGTAGTCGGCATAGGTGTACTTGCCTTTCGGCTTTGCGGTTACCATGGGCTATACCTCGCGACGCGTCGCGATGACGCTAACGCCTCCCGTTATTCTTCCGGCCCCCGGAGCAGGTCCAGGTACTTGTAGCCGGAGCCGGTGTTGAGGAGGACCACTTCCTCGTCCGGGCCGATGCTGCCGTCGGCCAGCAGCCGTTCCAGGCCCACCAGCGTGGCCGCGCCCTCGGGACAGGCGATGATGCCCTCGGTTTCGGCCAGGGTGTACATGGCGGCGATCATCTCGTCGTCGTTGACCGCCAGCGCGCCGCCGCCCGTTTCCCGGATGGCCTGCAGGATCAGGTAGTCGGCGAAGGGGCCGGGGACGCGCAGCCCGTCGGCCTTGGTGGTAGCGTTGGGCCAGGGATCGGCGGTGTCCGTTCCATCGTGGAACGCCTTGACGATGGGCTGGCAACCGTCGGCCTGCACCGCATAGAACCGGGGCGGCTTGCCCTCGATCCAGCCCAGTTCCAGCAGTTCCTGGAAGCCCTTGTACATTCCGATGATGCCGGTGCCTCCGCCGGTGGGATACACGATGGCGTCAGGCATCCGCCAGCCCAACTGATGGGCGATTTCAAGGCCCATGGTCTTCTTGCCCTCGGCGCGGCAGGGCTCTTTAAGCGTGGACAGGTCGAACAGTCCCTGCTCGGCAGCAACGCCCACGGCGATGCGTCCGGCATCGCTGATGAGACCGTCCACCAGGTTTAGCTCGGATCCGGCGACGATAGACTCCTTCTTGTTGGCTACGGGAGCGTCCTGGGGCATGAAGACCTTGACCGGCGTACCGGCGCGGGCGCAGTAGGCCGCGGCGGCGCCGGCCGCGTTGCCCGCCGACGGCATGGTGAACCCACGGGCGCCGATTTCCACCGCCTTGGACACGGCGGCGGCGATGCCCCGGGCCTTGAAGGTTCCGGTGGGGTTCAACCCTTCTTCCTTGATCAGCAGGCGGCGGATGCCGACCTGCCGGGCCAGCGTGGCGGCGTCCAGCAGCGGCGTACCCCCTTCGCCCAGGGTGATGACGGAGTCGCCATCGATCACCGGCAGCAGTTCATTATACCGCCACATATTGGCCGGACGGTCGTCGAAGTCCGACCGCTGCACCTCCCGGCGGAGACGGGGCAGGTCGTAGCGGACGAACAGGACCTTGCCACAGCAATCGCTGACCGTGGCCAGCCCATCATAAGGGTACTCGGCTCCGCAGATGGTGCATTCCAGGTGGTCGATATAGCTGAAGGAGGGCATTTCATTGCTCCGCGTCGTAGTAGGGTTCGGTCTGATCAAAAGGAACCACCGGATTGGCGATGGCCGGGCGGTTCAGGCCCAGCGCGTCGCGCACGATTTCGTGGGTGCGGACCAGGCGCACCGCCGAGGTGGGGTACTGCGGATTGTTGGGGTTGGGCACGTCGTGGCGCTCGACGATGCCGTCATACAGCCAGTCTTCCACCAGCCGCCGGCACTCGTACTCGTTCCAGGCAATTCCCCAGTCCAGCATCCACTGGTTGCATAGCATGCTGTAGCCCACAAAGTTCATGCGGCTTTCCAGTTTGCTCATCTCGCGAATGAAAATGTGCAACACGTCCTGCAGGGCTTCTTCCCGTTCCTCCGGCGTCGGCATCGATACGTCCACGTCCCCGTGCTCGGCCAGTTGAATGCCCAGCTCCGCCTCCAGCGGGAACAGCGGGGCCACGGCCAGCATATCCCGGGCCACCGACTGGCTGAACGCGCAGAGGATGACCCGCCGGTTCAGGGCGCGGGCGCGGTCAACCAGCACCTGGTAATCGGAATCCCCCGAACCGAGGATGACCACGTGGCAGTCGTCCCGGTCCCGCAGCCAGTCGTACACTTCCAGCAGGATCGATGGATCGCTGCGGTCCTTGCCGGCCATGGTCCGAGGCGCGTGGTACAAAGTGAGGCCAGCCTGGGTGAACGCGGTGCCATCATCGGGGCGCAGGCTCCAGTCACCGAAAGCCTTGCCGCCCAATACATCCCCAAATACCTGCCCAACATTAGACATTGCCTCATATAACGCCTGGGGGGTGACACTCTTCTGGTATAACTGCGCTCCCCGGCGAATGTTCTCCCAATCAATGGCGATTAATACACCATTAGATGACTCTTCCAATTCGGATACCTCCGTGATAGTTGGTTGTGGCCAAATTTGCAAACGCGCCCGCGATATGATTGCGGGGATAACGTGGCAATCTGTGCGCCTGGCTGGGGCATTTAGGTAAAGACGTCAACAATGGATCGGCGGCCCCCGGGCTGTCTGACGGCTTTTTCGCGCCAATACGATTGAGGAAGTTTGCCGGCATTATAACCCAATAGGCCCGTGCAAAAATAATTGGGGTTTGGACGCAGGCTTGCTAGCGTGACGTATTTCGATGTTTCTGGAAGTTTTATTGGCGTTTCCCGCGTTAACGAAATTAGTCATTCTTTGCGCTCATTCCCACGGCATCACCTGCAACAGGGTGCCCGCCTGCGGTGCCGCGAGCAATGCCCCAGTGGCCGTGGCAACCGCGACTAGGACTCCTTTTTCTTCTTCACAATCTTGCTTGGCTCTGGCTGTCTGGTCCATGTGCTGGATTGCTTCATACGCCAGTGGACCTGTGACGATTTGCTAACCCAAGGTCTATCGTGGACCCACTTCAAATCTCATTTGCCCGTTGATTTCGGAGGTGCGCATGAGGAATGCGATGTCGCTGATGTCCCCGATGCTGAGCCTAAGGGAAGTTGGCTCATACAAATGCGTATCCACTGCGATGCGGAACTCACTCTGATATTGGTACTCCTTCCGCTTATGGAATACGCTCTCGATGTCCGACTCTGTGGTCGGCGTGCCGACCATAGGGTCATAGTATGTGACCAGCCCTCTGCGGAGCCCGTAACCGCCTTGTTCAGCGGCCACGCTGATTCGGCGGAGGAATTCCTGTATGTTGGTAATGATAATTGCGTGTTCGCCAAGACTCGCGCATTCCTCTGATATTTCGAGTTGCTTCCTGAAATCGTCGATGTTGTCAACCGAGATGCTCTGGATGTCGCGAATGTGACAGGCGTACATGCAAAGCAAGTTGATATGGTCGAACCGACCTGGATGCAGGCTAATTGGAGCGGCGAGGTCGTCCTTCGTTATCCTTATGATGTCGCCAACGTCTCCGGTTTTTGGGTTCGTAGGAGTCAACGTGAGGACGAAATCATCAAGCGGGAAGAGGATGGCGCCCTCGTTTTTGTCGCCTCTGCCATCCTCACTTTCGATGTTCTTGAAGTAGCAGAGCGGGTTGAGGAACAATTTCCCTTGTAAGAATTCGTCCGCGTGCTCTTGTTTTTTAATAAATTTCGCGAGAAAGAAGATTGCCACTTTATAGGTATCCTTGATTAGGCGTGTTCCGGTCACGAGTTTGAGTCTACCACCTTGACGGAGGTTTAGGCGGCGACTTAGCTATTCTGATTCCTTGGCGTGCGGACTGGACATTGACCAATTTACCGACGGAGTCCGTAGTAGTGATTTTCCTTAACCGGTTACCTAAATCGTTGTGCACAACAATATGGCTCGACGTAACACCAACACCGTTGGTATTTTTGCACGGGCCTATATAACCCAATCGGCGGTGGGTCCTGACGCACGCCCGTGCTATAATCATAACCCGCAGCTCAATAGGAGGGCGCTTTTTTATGCCCGATTACGAACTTATTTTGTACGAGTCA
This sequence comes from Dehalococcoidia bacterium, assembly GCA_021295965.1. Classification (GTDB taxonomy): domain Bacteria; phylum Chloroflexota; class Dehalococcoidia; order Lucifugimonadales; family UBA3495; genus Bin87. Next base: position 16,612 of record JAGWBI010000024.1, read on the forward strand.
GACCCCGACAGTAGCATCGCCCGCCTCACACTGAACCGTCCCGACCGCCTCAACGCAATCAATGACCAGATGCAGGTTGAGATTGCCGAAGCCGTGGCTCAGGCGGACGCCGACCCCGACGTGCGCGCGCTGATTATCACCGGCGCCGGCCGCGCCTTTTGCGCCGGCGGCGACATGAACCAGCTGGGCGGCTCCACCAACGGCAACGGCAGCGGGTGGACTTCCGGCAACGCCGACCAGGTTCGGCGCAGTTTCCGGCTGGCCCAGGACATGATCCTTGGCGTGCAGCGCTGCGAGAAGCCGGTCATCGCCATGGTCAACGGCGTCGCCACCGGCGCCGGGCTGGATCTGGCCTGCGCCTGCGACATCCGCATCGGCACCCCCCGGTCGCGCTTCATGTCGGCCTACGTCCGCATTGGCCTGTTCCCCGGCTTCGGCGGCACCTGGCTTTACCCCCGCACCATGGGCAGCCTGGGCCGGGCCGCCGAGATGCTGTTCACCGGCGATTTCCTGGAAGCCGAGGAAGCCTACCGACTGGGCTTTCTGAACCGCCTGGTGGACGAAGAGGATCTGGAGGCCACCACGTTGGCCATGGCCGAGCGCATCGCCGCCGGGCCGCCCATCGCCATCCGCCTGTCCAAGATGATGCTGTACAAGGGGCTGGAGTTCGACCTGGAAACGGCCATGAAGATGGCCGCCGCCGGAGAAACCATCACCCTCACCTCGCAGGACCATGTGGAAGGGGTTGCAGCCTTCCGCGAGAAACGCGCCGCAGAGTACCGGGACAGCTAAACCCGGGCGCCGTTGGCGGCAAATTTGTGGGGGCGACACCTGCGTCGCCCCTTATCGCTGATCTTGGCGGATCAGGGCGCTCAGGGCCGCCCAACCGTAGGAAACTTCCTGCAACGGCGAACCCGCGATGTCGGTGGAACGTTTCCGGAAATACCGGCCTCCCAACGCTTCATAGAAACGCCGGGCTGGCCAGTTTTCGGCCAGGACCCAAACGATCATCGAAGACAGTCCGAGATCAATGAGTGATCGGGCTGTGGCGTCCACCAGCTTGAGTCCGATCCCACGTCGCCAGTAGCCAGGCAACAGGTAAATCAAAAAAAGCTCGGCGGAGTACGGCGTGTCGTCGTCGCGATTCGGGCCGGCCGCCGCCATGCCCACAATCGTCCCGTCCACCTCCGCCACAAAAGAAACCAGCCGGTCCGGCCGATTTTCCAGGAAGCGACGGTATCCGTCCGCCCATTGCGCCGCGTCCATTCCGTCCAGGAAATCATCCGGTACGATGCCCCGGTATGCTGCCCGCCAACTTTCTACGCGGACCCGCGCTATGGCTGAGGCGTCGCTGGTGTTCGATTGCCGGATCTTCATCATTTACCGACTTCGGAGGCGCCCGCCGTTGCAGTGGTTTTGAGATTAGCACGTCCGTCGCTCGCACGGCATTGAACCCGATGGTTGCCGACAGCGCCCGGACAGTGTAGCCGGGGCGACGCATGCGTCGCCCCTACATTGGCGCAAACCATTCTGCTTGGCATCAATTCTTGCAGTACGGCTCGAAATACCCGTCCGCGCTGACCACCAGGTCCCGCAACTCAAGGTAGCTCCGGTTCTCGCCGAGCTCTGACTCGACTGCGTCCAGCAGGTTCAGCACTGCGTCCAGGTCGCCGCACTGAGCCCAGAAGGATTCTCGCAGCAGCTCGGCAAACTCGGCGGCAGCGGCCGCTTGCCGGAAGTACGGGTCGGTGGCGGACAACTCGCCGGCGACGTCCTGGCCGGTGATGGTTGCCGACAGCTCGGTGGGCTCCCGCGTCTGCGGGTCCAGCCAGCGCAGATAAGCCGTGGCCAGCGTCGCGTCGGCGGCGTCCGCCGCCGGCGGATCGAATAGCCGAAGCTCGTACAGCGCGGACACGTCGCGGGCAAAGCCCACTTCGCCGAAGTCCAGCGTGTCATCCCGAAAGTCCTCGTCGGCCACCGCCCGGTTTTCATACCCGATGAGGCGGTACTTGCGCACCACGTCCGGGTTGAACTCGACCTGGATGCGGGCATCCCGCGCCGTCTCGGTGAAGATGCCGGCCGCGCTCTCCTCCAGGAAACGCGCCGCCGCGTCGCGATTGGCCAGGTAGTGATACGTGCCGTTGCCCCGGTTGGCCAGCACCTCCATCAGGACGTCGTTGTAGTTGCCGGTGATGCCCACGCCGATGGTGGTCAGGGTGGCGTTGCGCTGAGCGTAGTCGTCCACGACCCTCAGAATGGATTCGGGGCCGGTATTGCCCACGTTGGCCACGCCGTCGGACAGCAGGACCAGCCGCACCTTGCGTTCCCGTCGCATTTCGTCCGACGCCAGGTCATAGCCCAGGGTCAGCCCCGCTTCGGCGTAGGTGCCTCCGCCCGGGCGCAGCCTTTTGGCGGTGCTGGCGATGTCCCGGGCGTCGTCGCCCTTGGTGAAATCCCGGGCCACGCGCACCTGGTTGGCGTAGGTCACAATGGCAGCCCGGTCCCCGGGAATCATCTGCTCGGAGATTCCGTAGATTACCTCCTTAGCCAGGCCCAGGCGGTTGTCGGCCTCCATGGAGCCGGACACGTCCACCACGAATACCAGTGATACCGGATCGCGGTCGTCGGTGGGGGCAGGATTGCTCACGCCCACGCGCATCAGGATGTAGTCCTCGTCGCCGAAGGGAGCCGGGCCGGCGTCCAGATGCAGGCCCAGCGCGGTATCGGCGGCGGGATAGCCTTGGGGCAGGCTATTGACGTACTCCTCGACACGCACGGCGTCCGGGTCAACGAGGTACCCGTCGCGCAGGTACTGTTTCAGGATTTCATACGACGCCGTGTCGCCGTCCAGCGCGAAGGTTGAAAGAGGATCCTCGTCGGCGTCGATGAACGGGTTGACTCCATAGTGCTCGTAGTAGGTCAGCGGATAGGCGCCGTCGTTGGGGTTGTCGGTTCCGCCCGATTCCGGCGGAATGATCGGCCCGCCCCTCTGCTGCACCGGGCCGGCCTGGCTGGCGGCGCTGGCCATGCCCTGTGATCCCTGCGGGCCCGGCGCCCCGGCCGGGCCTTGCGCTCCCGCCGGTCCGGCCGGCCCCGTTGGACCCGACGCCGGCTGTGGGACTGATTGGCTGACCGCCGCCGGCGCCGTGGTTGCCGCCGGAGCGGATGCCGGGCTGACGCTGCGAGACGTTGCGCTGGTAGAGCCTCGCGTCGCGGCGATGCGCTGGGCGGTGCTGGCGGTTCCGGCAGAGCCGGGCGACGCCGATGAGCCGGACGCTGCCGGCGCGGCAGCGGGCTGGCCGGCCGGCGCCGCGGCGTGTTCCGCCGACCCGCCACAGGCCAGGGTGGCTACGGCAACCAGCGACGGAATAGTCACCAGCGCCGCAGTTCGGATTCTTGACAGCGAATTCATAAACGTTTCTCCCCTCGTTCCTTCAAACAAATTCGCGATCGCTTGTGGCCTATTACGCCGGAAACGGCCCGGCGGATTGGCGACGCCGGTGATACAATGCCGACGCCATGACTCAGACGTATCCACTCGCTAATCCGTCATTGCGAGAACGCCGTCAGGCGTTCGTGGCAATCTCGTTCCGGTACTGGACTGCCTCATCCAAAGCTCCCGATCCATCCGACGGATTGCCACGCTGCGCTCGCAATGACATAAGAAGGCGCTATGAACGTTGACAACAGCCTCTCCCCCCACGGCGGTGTGCTGGTGGAACGGGTGGAACCCCGGCCCGACCGCGATGCCCTCGCCCGATTGCCCGCCGTCGAGGTGCGGGAGCAGATTGCCCACGAGTGCCTGAACATCGCCTATGGGTTCTTCTCGCCGTTGACGGGCTTCATGGGCAGCGCTGACGTGGCGTCGGTTGCCGAGACAATGCGGCTGACCAGCGGCTACGTCTGGCCCATTCCCATCGTGCTGGACGTTCCGGAGGCTGAGCTGCGGCAGGCCGGCGTCGGCGTGGGCGATACCGTCCTGCTCACCCACCAGGGCAACCCTCTGGCGACGCTGGAGGTGTCGGAGATTTTCGCCGCCGACCTCACCGAACTGGCCCGGCACGTGTACACCACCACCGACCCGGCCCATCCCGGCGTACAGCGCACCCTGGCCTATGCCGACCTTTTCGTCGCCGGCGACGTCACCCTGGTATGCCAGCCGGTCATCAACCCGCCCTTCGACCGCTACTGGCGGACTCCCCGGCAGCTGCGCTCGGAGTTGGGAGAGATGGGCTGGCAACGGGCCATTGCCCACCAGACCCGCAACGTCCCCCACTCCGGCCACGAGTACATGATGAAGGGCGCATACATGGAGGCCCAGGCCGACGGTGTACTAGTCAGCGCGGTCATCGGCGAGAAGAAGGTGGGCGATTACATCGACGAGGCCATCGTGCTGTCCCAGGACAACCTGCGGTCCCACGGCTTCTTCCGCGACGACATTCACCGCACCACCGCGCTACTGTGGGATATGCGCTACGCCGGCCCCCGGGAAGCAGTGTTCCACGCGCTGGTGCGCAAGAACCTGGGCTGCACCCACCACATGTTTGGCCGGGATCACGCCGGCGTCGGCGACTACTACGGCCGCTACGCCGCCCACGAGATCTTTGACGGACTGCCCGACCTGGGCATCCGCTCGGTGCTGACGCTGGAATGGTGGTACTGCCCCACCTGCGGCGGCGTGGCCTACGAGGGCATCTGCGGCCACCCGGACACCAAGCAGGACCTGGCCGGCCGCCTCATCCGTAGCATCATCGACGGCGGCGCGGAGCCGGCTCCGCAGACGCTACGTGCCGAAACGCTGGCCCTGGTCCGCCAGTGCGCCGACGAATACGGCTTCGGCTCCCCCTTCGTAACGGAGCGGTATCTACGGGAGCGTAAGCCGGTGCTGACGGTGCCGGCCTCTCAAAGCCGGCATTAGGACGCCAGCACGATCGCCACTATTATTCCTGCGAACCCCAGGGCGATAGCAGCAACGGTGGCCAAAGTCCACCGGGTGCTGCTGACCTTGAAATCGGACAGCACGTTTTTGACACTGGCGATTTCGTTGGCTATACCGACTTTGAGTTCGGCGATTTCGCCTTTGACACCGGCGATTTCGTTGGCTATACCGGCTTTGAGATCGACGATTTCGCCTTTGACACCGGCGATTTCGTTGGCCATAGCGACTTTGAGATCGGCGATTTCGCCTCTGACACCGGCGATTTCGCTGGCCATACTGGCTCTGAGCTCGGCGATTTCGCCTTTGACGCCGGCGATTTCGTTGGACAGCTCCGCCATCCTGGTTTCGAGCCGCGCAACCTCGCCGCGCACCTGGGCGATTTCACCTTTCACATCGGCAACTTCGTTGCGAACTTGGATGATGTCGCCTTTCAGCTCAGTGCGCAACTCCTCCAAATCCGCCTTGGTTGCCAATATTTCGGTAATCCGGGAGATTTCCACCGCCATCGATCTGGCCTGCGTTTCCGGAAAGCCGCCTTGGCGGAGCCGGTCCAGCATTTGCAGTGTGTAATCAAGCGTCACGGCGATAACCTGTTCAAAAGCTGGCGCAACGGCCCGATTCTAGTGGGTCCGTTTCAGGTGCTCGGGCCATTCTACGGCCAGGTCGGCAAAGAGCCTGGCCAGGGTATCCGACTGCTCCTCGGAGAACCCGGCAGCGCTGAACAGCTGCCGCAGCGCTTCCGGGTCAACGTTGGGGTCAGTAAGCGACCACTCGGTGGCTTCGGCGAGGGCGAGAGCCTGATCATCCTCAAAGTGGCCCGATTCACGAAGCCGCCGGTACATCCCAAGGGTATCTACTACCATAATGCCATCCTTGCAGTTGGCCTCCGCAGGCTGCGCCAGTATAGCAAATGGCAACCTCGCCGCAATCGCTGCTTTCTAGCCGGCTAGCCGGCCACGCTGGGGTCAGCAACCCGGCCCAGGAACAGGATGGCGTCCGTGCGGGTGTCGCGGATGAGGAAGATGAACGGCCGGTCAACGTCCATCACCACCGGCGGCAGCGGGGTCGGCGGCTCGGATGCGGGTACCGCGATGATGACGGCAGTTGCCGCCGCGGCCTCGGTTCCCTTCTCGTTAACCTCAACGAATGCTTTGTGCAGAACGTCGCGGATGTATAGACCCGGGTCGGGCGAATCGGGACTGGAAAAATCGGCCATCCCCGAGAAATCGGCGACGCCTACGTCGGGGTTGAAGGCGTCGAAGATGCCCAGTTGTTGCAGCGCGCTTTTGGCGTCAACCGACTTTTCCAGCTTGAAACGGGGCATGGTGAGGTCCACCACGCGCTTGTTCCAACCGTCGCTGAAACCACTTGCCTTCTCAGCGTCCAGGCTGGCAGCGAAAGCATCGAACTTTCCCGGCGCCGGCAGGAAAATGAACATGGCCAGCCGTTGGCCCTGGTAGGGCAGCTGCACCGCCTGGTAATTGTCTCCCTCCGCATACCTGAGTTCACGCTTTTGGCGCATCATGGGAACCTTGACCTGACCACCGTCGTCAAGGTTGAAGTAGTCGTCCGCGGTGTCTTCCTCATCAAATTCGTAGTCCTCTGCCCACTTGCCCTTGAAGTAAATGGCGTTGGTGAGAATGAGGCGTGTGCAATCCCACGGCGGAGGGTCGCAGGATCCGAAATGGCTCGGGCTGACGATGGTGGGAATTTTCCCGTTGGTCTCCTCGCCGACCCAGCCGTTGATGATCTTCGCCGACTCCTGACGGCTCTCCGGCTGGGTGAAGTCCAGTTGGGACAGGCCGGCGCCGTAGTTTTCCGCCAGCGTGTCCAAGAACTCCGGGCGAAACTGGTAGCCCTGCTGTCCCCACAGTGCGTTGGCGACGTTCAGTTCCGGTGGGTCGTCACCGTCACGGGAAACCTTGGCCAGTTCCAGGTCCAGGGCGTTGAACACCGTGTGCAGACGTGTTTGCGGCAGGTCGAAGTGGAGCGCATCCGCCATCTGGGCGGCGGTCTCTCCGGCGGCGCCGGCATAGGTCATAGCCAGAGCGACCGATATGCTGTAGGGCGAAAAGAACAGGTTGCCATCGCCGTCATCGCTGAGTCGGCGGTAGAAATCCAGGGCGAAAGCGTTGTTGTCGGAGACCAGGGCGCTCCGTTCTTCCCAGGTGAAATCGGGTTCGATGATGCGCTCTTTTTCTGACTGAACCGTCCGAGCCGCCGGGAAGGGCGGCGGGGGCGATATCGTCTTCTCCGCTGTTGGCGTCGCGGTCACGACTGCCGGCAGTTTGCTCGGCTCCGGAATGGTGACCATGGGGACCGATGCGGTTGATGCAACTGGGACTGCAGCCGTTGCGGTCGGAGCGACCGGGGGGTCCGGTTCCGCCGCCGGTGCGCATCCGAGAACGATCAACGCCAGAAGCAGGCCAACGACAAGCGGCAATGGCCGCAAAATTTTCCTGGGATTCATTACGACGACACTCCCGTAACGTGTATTGCGGGTCTAAACGCTCCGCAAGGTTTCACACATTTGCGGATACGTTTACGTCGTAGTTGCAGATTGCCCCCGGTCCAAACGTGATGGCAAGGACTTCGGCAGGCGGAACACCGGACTGGTCAGAACGGCCGGATTTGGCTATTCCTCTCGCGGCGGCCGGCGGCGATGGTTGAAAATACCGGGCAGCAGCGACGTGGTTAGCACGTCATTGACGCCCAGCACGGCCCGCTCCACGTATGCGCCGTTTTGCAGTTCCAACTGCGTAACCGTGTCGTCGCGCGGGTCTATCGGCCAGTATTCCAGGACGCCGGCTTCGGCATATATCCGGCGTATGTGAACCAGGTCCCGGTTGCGGTCGTCGGACAGCACTTCCACCACAATATCCGGGGCGCCCATAACCATTCGATCACTCAGGATAGCCTCCCGCTCCCTAAGCACGATAATCAGGTCGGGAGCAAACAGATATCTGCCATCGGAAAACACGTCAACGATGACGTCCTGGAACAGGTCCGCCGGCGGCTCCGGAAAGTTTTGGAAATAGTTCAGGACGTGCCACGCCAGCCAAAGGGACAGAAAATTGTGGACAAGTCGGGGTCTGGGCATAATGTACAATTCTCCGTCGTCCAGTTCCATCTTGCATTTGTCTTCCGTATCGGGCAAATCAAGAAACTCGGCGACGGACAGCCGGATGCCGGCTCGGGGTTTTATGGTTGTCATGGCGATTGCCTACTCTTGCTCATCATCCCGAGGCGGCCGGCGGCGATGGTTGAAAATGTCTGCCAGCGGTATCGCCAACCCCGGCAGCAAGGGCGTGGTCAGTACGTCGTGCTCCACGTATGTGCCGCCACGTAACTCCAGCGGCGTAACGGTGTCGTCGCGCGGGTCAATCAGCCAGTATTCCAGTACGCCGGACTCGGCGTAGATTTGCCGCTTGCGAACCAAATCACGGTTGCGGTCCGTGGAAAGAATTTCCACCACTATATCGGGTACGCCCTCAACCCGGCTGCGCCCTATGATGTCACGACGCTCGTTGAGGACGATGACTACGTCCGGTTCGGGAGCCCGTTGCAGTTCCCGGGACAGAATAGTGGTCATATCATGAAGTAGTCGAGCCGGTGGTTGCTCAAATTCGAGGAAATAATCCTCAATGGGACGGCAAAGCCAGCGTTGCAAAAATTGATGGTCTTCGCTGGCAGACGCCACGATGTAAAGCACTCCGTCGTCGAGCTCCCACTTGCCGTCGGTCTCGCCCA
>JAGWBI010000085.1:0-953 GCA_021295965.1 Dehalococcoidia bacterium
ATAGCGGAAGGCTTGATGATTTTCGACAGTACCGACACCTACATTTCCACCGATGAACTGTCCATGGCGGTGGACGCTGCGGTCAAGCTGGAACGACCGCTGCTGGTCAAGGGCGAACCAGGCACCGGGAAAACGCTGCTCGCCGTCGAGATCGCACAAACGCTGGATCTGCGCTTGATCACTTGGCATATCAAGTCGCAGACCAAGGCGTTACAGGGCCTGTACGAGTACGACGCGGTGTCCAGGCTGCGCGACTCGCAGCTTGGCGACGAACGGGTCGGCGACATCCGCAACTACATCAAGAAGGGCAAGCTGTGGGAGGCCTTCGAGTCGGACGAGCGCGTGGTGCTCTTGATCGACGAGATCGACAAGGCCGATATCGAGTTCCCCAACGACCTGCTCCAGGAACTCGACCGGATGGAGTTCTTCGTCTACGAGACCAACGAGACGATCGTGGCCAAACAGCGCCCGATTGTCGTCATCACGTCGAACAATGAAAAGGAGTTGCCGGACGCGTTCCTGCGCCGTTGTTTCTTCCACTACATCAACTTTCCCGACCGCGAGACCATGGAGCAGATCGTCGAAGTCCACTTCCCGACGATCAAGCAACACTTGGTCAAGGAGGCCATGGACATCTTCTTCGACGTCCGCAAGGTGCCGGGTTTGAAGAAGAAGCCGTCGACATCGGAGTTGATCGACTGGCTGAAGCTGTTGATGGCGGACGACATCCCCCGTCGAAGGCGATCCCGCCGCTCTACGGCGCATTGGTGAAGAATGAGCAGGACGTACACCTGCTCGAACGCTTGGCATTCATGAACCGGCGCGACAGCCGCGGCTAGCGCTTGCCGGGTTCGCCAGGGAGCCCAAGAGTCGAACAAGACAACGGACGAACACCGTGCTGATCAACTTCTTCCTCACCCTGCGCCGCTACAAGGTCCCGGCCACCATCCGGG
>JAGWBI010000085.1:1037-2283 GCA_021295965.1 Dehalococcoidia bacterium
ACTACGACAAGTTCGACCGCGCCTTCAGTGCCTATTTCAAGGGTCTCGAAGACCTGCACGGCCTGCTGGAGTCGCTGATCCCCGACGAGTGGCTGCGCCGCGAATTCGAGAAGAGCCTCACCCCGGAGGAGCTCAAGCAGATCGAGTCGCTCGGCGGCCTCGAGAAACTCATCGAGGCGTTCCGCAAGGCGCGCGAGGAAGCGGAGAAGGCCGAAGAGGGCGAAAACGGCGAGGATGGGGACGAGGGCAATGCCAACCGACCGGGTCAACGTGGTCCGGGCGGGGTCGGGCGCGGCAAGAAGAAGAAGGCCAAGAAGGTCTGGGACCAACGCCAGTACAAGAACCTCGACGACTCGGTCGAACTGGGCACGCGCAACATCAAAATGGCATTGCGCCGGCTGCGCAAGTTCGCCCGCACGGGCCGCGAAGAAGAGCTGGACATGGACAATACGATCCGCTCGACGGCGCACAACGGCGGCATGCTCGACATCCGAATGCGCCCGGAGCGCAAGAACACCGTCAAGGTGTTGCTGATGCTGGACATCGGCGGATCCATGGATGCGCATGTCAAGATCTGCGAGGAGTTGTTCTCGGCCACGCACACGGAGTTCAAGCACCTGGAGAGCTACTACTTCCACAATTTCATCTACGAGTCGGTGTGGAAGGACAATCGCCGGCGCATGAACGAACGCATTCCCACCTGGGAGCTCCTCAACAAGTACGGACGCGACTACAAGGTGGTGCCCCTTACGAGATCACGCACGCCGGTGGTAGCGTCGAGCACTGGAACGAAGAACCGGGTGCCGCTTGGATTGCGCGGTTCACCGGCATCTACGACAAACTCGTCTGGATCAACCCAACCCCGCAGGAGACCTGGGAGTATTCGACCTCGGTCGCCATGACCCAGGACCTGGTCGATGGTCAGATGTTTCCGTTGACCGTGCGCGGGCTTGAAGAAGGAATGAACTTCCTGTCCAAGTAGGCGCCATGCGCCCCGCGAAGAAGACCCCGCCCGAGAAACCCGGCGACGCGCCTTACGGCGACGCGATCGAGTTCCCCGCGGAACTGCCGATCACGCCGCGCATCGGCGAGATCGTCGAACTCCTCAAGCGACACCAGGTGGTGATCGTTGCCGGCGAGACCGGCTCGGGAAAGACGACGCAGCTGCCCAAGGCATGCCTCTTGGCGGGCCTCGGCGCACGTGGTGGCATCGTCCATACGCAACCGCGACGCCTCGCGGCGCGAA
>JAGWBI010000085.1:2363-3658 GCA_021295965.1 Dehalococcoidia bacterium
TGACCGACGGGTTGCTGCTCAACGAGATCCAGCGCGACCGAACGCTTAAGCGCTACGCCTGCGTGATCGTCGACGAGGCCCACGAACGCAGCCTCAACATCGACTTCATCCTCGGCTGCCTGAAGCTCGCGCTCGCGCGGCGTCGCGACCTGAAGGTGATCGTGACGAGTGCGACGATCGATGTCGCGGCCTTCGCGGACTACTTCGATGGCGCGCCGGTCGTGGAGGTGTCCGGGCGCGGCTATCCGGTGGAGACGGTTTACTTGCAAGCCGTCGATGCCCAGGAATCAGCGCTGGTCGATTGTTTGGAGCGCATCGCCCGGGACTCGCCGGCCGGGCACCGGGACATCCTCGTGTTCCAGTCGGGAGAGCGCGAGATCTTCGACGCGGACCGGTTCGACATCCTGCCGTTGTACGCCCGGCTGCCAAGCGTTGAGCAACGGCGGATATTCGCACCGGGCGATCGTCAGCGCGTGGTACTCGCCACCAACGTCGCGGAGACCAGCATCACGGTACCGAACATCGGCTACGTGGTTGACCCGGGACTCGCCCGGATCAGTCGGTACAGCTACCGCGCCAAGCTGCAGCGTTTGCCCATCGAGGCGATTTCGCAGGCGAGCGCGGCGCAACGCGCAGGCCGGTGCGGCCGCGTGGCGCCGGGCGTCTGCTACCGGCTGTATGCGGAAGCGGACTACCATTCGCGTCCGGCATACACGGACCCGGAGCTCAAGCGCACCAATCTCGCCGCCGTGGTGTTGACCATGCGGGCGTTCCGACTCGGCGACGTCGAGGCGTTTCCGTTCATCGAGCCACCCGACGGTCGCGCGGTGCGCGACGCAGTACGGCTGCTGCATGAGCTCGAGGCCTTGGCCGACGACAGGCTGACCGAGGTCGGCAAGACGATGGCCCGGCTCCCGGTCGACCCGCGCCTTGCGCGCGTCCTCATCGAGGCAGGACGCACCGGCGCGTTGGCGGAGGCGTTGATCGTCGTGTCGGCGCTGTCGGCACAGGATCCGCGTCTGCGTCCACTCGAGCACCGCGCGCGCTGTTCGATCAAGCGACGACCGATGAGGGTGCCGCCCCGACCGTGGGTAGCGCGCGCCAGTCGGATTTCGTGGCCTTCGTTCGGCTTTGGGACTGGCTCGAAGCCAGCCGGGCGGAGATGTCGCGCAGCGCGTTTCGGCGGCTGCTCGAGGGCCGGTTCCTGAGCCCCGCACGAGTGCGCGAGTGGCGTGCGCTGCACCGGCAGTTGCTGCTCGCCTGTCGTGACTTGGGGCTGCGAGTCAACCGCAAGC
>JAGWBI010000086.1:0-837 GCA_021295965.1 Dehalococcoidia bacterium
GCGCGTTCTCGAACGCCACCGGCGGCGGTTGCGGCGTCGGCAGCGCCCCGAAAGCCGAACCGCGGTGGTTCGCCAGCCCCTCGAGGTCGATGTGCACCGCCGCGCCCCGCACGACCGACGTCTTGCCTGAACCGGTGCGCCCACCCACCAACACGAACCGCCGATCACCCATGCGTTCGAGCACATCGAGGCAATGCCGGCGCAACGCCTTGAACCCGCCCGCGACACGCGCCTGGCGGACCCCAGCCTCGGCCAGCCACGTCTGCGCGATCTCCGATCTCAGCCCGCCACGGGCACAGTAGATCGCCGCGTTCGGGTGCGCCTCGACGAAGGCGCGCCACGCCTCGACGCGTGCACGTTTTGTGTCGCCGCAGACCAGCCGATGGCCGAGTTCGATCGCAGCCGCGCGTCCGCGGCGCTTGTACGTCGTGCCGACGGCGACACGTTCCTCGTCGTTGAGGAGCGGCAGATTGACGGCACCGGGGAGCGCACCACGGGCGTATTCGCTCGGCGGCTCGGCGCACGAACATCGATCAGCGGCAGGGCTTCCCGGAGGATTTCCGCGCAATCATCCGCAACCCGCAAAGCAGCCCGTTTACATGACCGCGGTTTAGCGTCGCAGTCAGGTTGCATTTCTGTGGCCGTATGACGTCCGTGCTTCTTGCTGGGGTGCAGCCCCGCTAGTTTGCATGACCGCGGTTCAGCGTCGCAGTCAGGTTGCATTTCTGTGGCCGTATGACGTCCGTGCTTCTTGCTGGGGTGCAGCCCCGCTAGGGGATCGCTTCGTCGCTGATGCGTTCGCCGGCCCGGAAGGCCGCGAGATGCTCGAGCAGGATG
>JAGWBI010000086.1:966-1971 GCA_021295965.1 Dehalococcoidia bacterium
ACGCGCTCTCGTCCGCCATGACGCGGTCCATGATCCGACGCGCATAGCGTGCGTCGCGCAGTCTCGGCATCCGGGTGACCGTAAACGTCCAAGCCGCCTGGTTCACGACATAGGGATCGTCAGGGGCTACTCTGACCGCCTTCTTGAACCAGGATCGAGCGCGACGGGTGCTCTGGTCGACGTGCGATCCGGTATGGAACAACTGGGCCAGCAGCAGCATGCCATGGGGGTTCTTGGCCTTTGCCGCATCCCGCACCCAGCCGTAGGCGCGATCATTGAATGATCGGCCGTAGCCCGGCTGCAGCAGGAACCGGGCATCCGCCGCCTGCAGGTAGTAGCCCTCCGCGGCATCCAAGTCCTTCTGGACGAAAGCTCCTTCGATGTGCAGCCCGGCGAGATTGAGCAGCGCGTCGACATTATCCAGTCGCGCCGCCCGTTGCAGCAGGGCAAGGCCTGCCGGGCGCTTGTCGTTGCCGTACTCGCCGGCCAGGTAGAGCAGCCCCAAATGCACCATGGCGCTGTCGAAGCCCGCGGCGACCGCAAGCAGGAAGCGACGTTCCGCCCGCTCGAGCCAGAGCTGCGCCGACGACGCCGTGGTCCCGTAGGCCTTTGTCAAGCAGAGCTCGCCCAGCGAAAGGTTGGCGACCGCATTCCCGCTCTGCGCCGCCCTGAGGAGCCAGTCCGCCGCCTCTTCGAGACGTTCCCCCCCGGGTACACCCATGAGGGTTCGCCCGATCAGGACCTGCGCCGCGGAGTCGCCGCCGTCCCCGAGGAGGTGGACGAAGGAATAGGTGCTGAACGCCTCGCAATTGCCCAGGTCCGCGCAGGTCACCGGCACGCCGCCGACCGGCAGCACCGTCGAGTAGTCGTCCCGAACGGCCGTCTCGTAGGCCCGATAGGCATCGCTGAGGTCGAACTGCACGAGCTCGATACGCCCCGCATCCTCCCGCGCCGCCGCGCGCAGCATGAACGGAAACGAGGCCGTCTGCTCGTACGTGGTACCGA
>JAGWBI010000086.1:2101-3140 GCA_021295965.1 Dehalococcoidia bacterium
ACGTAGTCGTAGAACCGTGCCAACGCCTGGTGACCGGCCAGGCTGCCGTAGTAGAGGTCGAGAATCGCCGAGCCCACCGCGCCGAGCCGCAGCGGACGCTCGTCGATGGCTGCCAGGACCTGGGCCTCGAGTTCCACAAGTTCACGCAGGCGTTCGTCGAAATCCGGGCGGGCGAGGAACGCGCCACGCAACGACGCGACGTCCACCGGCTCGTCGACGATCCGGGCGACGAGTTCCTCATAGGACGCCGTCGTCGATGCCGTCGCGCACCCGGTCAGCAACGCGCCGAGCACGGCAATCAGTACGAGCGTGCGCAGAGGTCGAAGCGTCCCGTTGCCGAGGGAGCCGATGGCCTGCCGGCCACATTGACGTTTCATCCGACGAGTGTAGCCCATTGAAGGTGCAACACGTAGCCGCGCACACGCCAAGGACGAGCCGGCTCACGCGCCGACGATGCGTTATTCTTCGCACATCGTCACCACCACGGCCTCTTGCCAGATGGGTCTGATTCACAAGCTGCGGCTGCCAAACGACGACGAAGCCCTACCCGGGCGCGATACCCCTGTACCGGTCCCGCCCCGGCATTTCGTCAACGGCGCGCCGCTCAAGCCGCCGTTCCCCGCCGGCAGCGAGCGTTTCTGGGGTGCCGAACGCATGCTCTGGGAAACACCGGGCGTGATCACGACCATGGTCGGTTACGCCGCCGGGCTCACGAAGAACCCGGACTACTACGAAGTGTGCTCCGGGATGACCGGACACAACGAGGTCGTGCTAGCCGTCTTCGACCCCGAGGTCGTCGGTTACGCGGATCTACTCAAGGTGTTCTGGGAAGGCCATGATCCAACCCAAGGCATGCGCCAAGGCAACGACCTCGGCACGCAGTACCGCTCCGGGCTCTACGTCTACGACGATCGGCAGCGCGAGGCGGCCTTGGCGTCCAAGGAGACGTACCAGGACGCCTTGACCGCCGCTGGCTACGGCGCCATCACCACCGAGATCATCGACGCGCCGCCGTTCTACTACGCAGAGCACTACCACC
>JAGWBI010000025.1 GCA_021295965.1 Dehalococcoidia bacterium
ATCCAGGGCCAAGTCGGACGGAGCGCCCTGGGGGACGCGGGCGCCGACGTAACGGCCGGCCGAGGTATCGCTGACGGTGGTGGCGCGACGCCCCGAAGACCGACGGGCCCGGCGGTCGGGCGGTTGAACTTGCAGGTTCTGGACAGCGTAGGGATCGCCTACCTCAAACCACTCGTCACCCAGGGCAGCGTCGCCGGGTTCTTCCGTCTCGGGTTCCGGAGGGTCGGGTTCTCTATCGCTATCGGAGTCGCCGGGGTCCTGGTCGGACGAGTTGTCCTGATCCGATGGTTCGCGGTCGCGCTGCTGGTTCTGGAAATCTTCCAACATATTGTCCAGCTGCTCGGTGACCAGATGGGGCTGCTGCAGCAGGGCCATGAGCGCCGCCTCGCGCACGTCCTCCACGTCCACCACAGCGCGGCCCTCATAGGCTGCGATGGTGCTGGCGGTCTTGTACATCACGATGTCGCCGCGCAGACCGTCAACCTGGTACTCGGCGCAGATGTCGGTGATGAGCTCCAGGATTTCGTCTGGCACCACCACGTCAGCGAGGCGTCGCTGGCTGCTGATCAGCCTCTCCCGCTCGGCCTGCTCCATCTCGACCCAAGCGTCCATGAAATCGAAAGGGCTGGCTTCAAAGGCCATGCGACGTCGGACCACCTCCCGGCGCTCCTCCGGTTGGAATACGCCATCAACCTCCACCGCTAACCCGAAGCGGTCGAGCAGTTGAGGGCGCAGGTCTCCCTCTTCCGGGTTCATCGTGCCCACCAGCATGAACTCGGCGTCGTGGCTGACGGAGATGCCCTCCCGCTCCACGTAGTTGCGGCCCATGGCGGCGGCGTCCAGCAACACGTCCACCAGATGGTCGTTGAGGAGGTTCACCTCGTCGATGTACAAGATGCCCCGGTGGGCGGTGGCGATCAAACCCGGTTCAAAGTTCTTCTCGCCAGACTTGATGGCCTGCTCAATATCCAGGGAACCCACCAGGCGGTCTTCGGTAGCCCCAACGGGCAGGTCAACGATGCGAACCTGGCGGTTGGCCGAGGCGCTTGCCCGGCCGGCCTGCTGGCACCACTGGCATACTTCCTGGGGCGCGCCCGGTTCGCAGCTGTAGGGACAACCCGGAACCACCGGAACCTGGGGCAGCAGGGCGGCGAGGGAACGCACGGCGGTGCTCTTGGCGGTGCCTTTCTTGCCCCGCACCAGCACGCCGCCGATCCGGGGGTTGATGGCGTTGAGCAGCAACGCGCGTTTCATCGGCGTCTGGCCGACGATGGCGGTGAAGGGGAAGCGCGGGTCGCGCCCTGCGGTCGGTTGCGTCACGGGAACATCTATTGCGTGAATCAGCGTTCCACGAAGACCAGGGCATCTTCCTTGCCGACCCACCGGTCGCGAGCCTCTTCAAAAGCGCGCAGTTTTTCCGGTTGCAGTTCGGTGCGCTTTTCGTCGTCGTCCAGGTAAGGATTCGGGAAATAGCATCGCACCAATGTCTCATCCCACTCGTGGGAGAAACGAACGTAGTAGGATTTGAGATCGCCGTGGCTGGTGGCCTCGACGAACTGGATGCCGTCGATCCGTTCCATCTGGAGGTGGAAGTGCCAGTTGTCGGCCTCAATGGTGGCCCAACCGTTATGCACTTCCGGCTCCTTGATGCCGTCGGCGTGGTTTTCGCTGACCACGGAACCGCCACCGACGACCCACATCATCTTGGGGTCCTGGGCCAGTTCCTTGAGCAAATCCAAAGCGTGTTCCATCTGCCGCTTCCTCCCGCTCACGGGGTGGTTGAAGGGTTGGCGCGGGCGCCGGCTTCCTGCCGGGCCTCAATATCGGTTTCCAATTCGAGATACATCTGCCGCAGTTGGTCCAGCATATCCGGGGGAGGATTTTCCCACAAGCCCCGCTGGACCGCTTCCAGCAGTCTTTCGACGATACCGCGCAGTGCCCAGGGGTTGCTCTGCCGGAAGAACTCCTGCATTTCGGGGTTCAGGACATATTCCTCGGTGACATCCTCATACATCCAGTCTTCGATGACTTGCGCGGTAGCATCGTAGCCGAACATGTAGTCAACGGTGGCGGCCAGCTCGAAGGCGCCTTTGTAACCGTGACGCTGCATGGACTGCATCCACTTGGGGTTGACCACGCGGCTCCGGAACACGCGCCGGGCTTCGTCCTGCAAATCCCGGACGCGGGCGCGGGACGGATCGCTGCTGTCACCAAAGAACTGGCGCGGATTGCGCCCGGTCAGGGACCGCACGGTGGCGATCATGCCGCCGTGGTATTGCATATAGTCGTCGCTGTCGAAAACGTCATGCTCGCGGTTGTCCTGGTTCTTCGCGGCGATGACGATTTGGCCGAAGCGGGTCCGGAACTCGTTACGGGCAGTGACCCCAAAGTCCTGCCGCGAGTAGGCGTAGCCGCCCCAGGAGGTGTACACCTCTGCCAGGTCATGGACGGTTTCCCAGTTCCGTTCGTCCAGGACGCCCAGGATGCCGGCTCCGTAGGCTCCGGGCTTGCTGCCGAAGATTCGGAACAAGGATGGATCGCCGGCGCTTTCCGTGGTTTCGTCATCAGACGCGGCAGCGCGGCGCTCCGCATCTTCGCGGACGTGTTTGACGATGTAGTTGTCCTCGGAAGATTCACTTTGGGCGGCGGCCAGGGCCACTGCCTGGTCAATCAGGTAGATGAGGTTCGGGAAGGCATCCCGGAAGAAGCCGCTGATTCGCACGGTAACGTCGATCCGGGGGCGGCCCAGTTCGGATACCGGGATCACCTCCAGACCGCTCACGCGACGGCTTTCCGCCTGCCAGACGGGTTTCACGCCGAGCAGATAGAGTATCTGGGCGATGTCATCGCCGTGCGTTCGCATGGCCGAGGTGCCCCAGACCACCACGCCAACCATTTCCGGGTAGCCGCCCTCTTCATCAAGGTATTTCTGGAGCAGAGCGTCGCCGAGGGCCATGCCAACATCCCAGGCGGTGGGCGATGGCAGGGCGCGGGGATCCACGGAGTAGAAATTGCGGCCGGTGGGCAGGACGTTGACCATGCCCCTGGTGGGCGCGCCCGACGGGCCCGGCGGCACAAACCGACCCTCGAGACCCCGCAGGAGGTTGTCAATCTCGTCGGTGGTGCGCAGCAGCGACGGATAGATATGCTCGCCCACGTAGGACAAGACGCTTTCGGTGCGGCGGTCGGCTTTCCCCAACGTGTCAACTACCACGCCGGGTATGAGATGGGCCCCGAAACCGTCCTCGCAGAGGCGCTGATATGCTGACCGGCACAGGTATTCGAGGGCTTCGATGACGTCGCCGGCATTACGAATGCCACCGCCGTTTTCCGTGCCGCGCAGCGCCGAGGGTGTGGAACCGTTGACGGCAGCGGCAGGATCTTCCAGCAGAGCGTAGTAGTCATAGCCCAATGCTTCGGCCAGGGTGCGCCGCAGACTGGGAACGGCGCCGTTGTCCAGGCGCGTCAAAGCGCACAACAGGCCCACCATCTGCTCTGACGTAGGCGGTTCACCCAAGGTGTGCAGGCCGTCTTTGATCTGGGCGTCCTTGATTTCGCAGAGGTAGCCGTCGATCTCCAGCATGAACTCGCCAAAGTCATCAGGCTGTTCGTCCACGCCCAGGTCGCGATGCAACTCGGCCTGTTGAACCATTTCCCAGATCTGCGCCTCCAGGGTGGGCAACTTGGCCGGGTCGAGAGTTTGGCACTGGTAGTGCTCATCCATGAGCTGCTCCAATTTGGCGATGTCGCCGTAGGAGTCAGCGGTGGTCATGGGCGGGATCAGGTGATCAATGATCGTGGCGTGGGTACGGCGCTTGGCTTGGGTGCCCTCGCCGGGGTTGTTCACGATGAAGGGATAGAAAAGCGGAATGTCGTCCAGGGCAACCTCCGGATAACACGCCTCGGACAGGCCGACGCCCTTGCCGGGTAGCCACTCCAGTGTCCCGTGCTTGCCGATGTGGATCATCGCGTCGGCCCGAAAAACGTCGCGAATCCAGCGGTAGTAAGCGATGTAGTGGTGCGTGGGCGTAAGGTCGGGGTTGTGATAGACGGAGATGGGATTCTCGCCGAACCCCCGGGGCGGTTGAAGACCGACGAACACGTTGCCCATCGGCACGCCAGCGATAGCCAGCCGGTCACCCGTCCGGTACACGTGGCCGGGCGGATCACCCCACGCGTCCCGCAACTCGGCCCGAACCGATTCGGGGAAACCCGCGTACCAACGCGCGTAGTCGCGGCGCTCCACGTGGCCGGCGGCCAGCCGGAGCTGTTCCTCAGTCAACGAGTCAGTATCGTTGCTGCACCGTTCAATGATGCGTTGAACCAGCTCATCGCCGTCGGCGGGGATGTCTTCGACCTGATACCCGGCGTTTTTCAGTGCGTTCAGCAGGTTGATGGCAGATGCCGGCGTGTCCAAGCCCACGGCGTTTCCGATGCGGGCGTCCTTGGTGGGATAGTTGCTGAGGATTATGGCGATGCGCTTTTCCCCGTTGGCCTTGCGGCGCAGGGCTGAATGGCGGGCAGCCAGGCGCGCCACGTAGTCCATGCGGTCGGGTTGCGCGACATAACGCTGCATCCGGCCCGCTGACAATCCATTGGCGGCGGCGGTTTCCTCTTTGAACGAAACCGGAACTGCGATGATCCGCCCGTCGAATTCGGGGAAAGCGACATTCATCGCCGTATCGATGGGACCGAGGCCCAGGGAGCTTTCCTCCCACTCCGAACGGCTGCCGGTGCTCACAATTCCCTGGATGATGGGCACGTCCAGCTTGTCCAGCAGCTCCTGGGACCAGCCCGTGGCGACGGTGGCTCCCGTGCCGCCCTGCTGGTGGTCCAGGTCGCTCATGGCCAAGCCCATGGTGTTGACGATGCAATCCACCCTGGGAATGCCGTCAGTGTTGACCATGTAATCGGTGAGCGTGTGTCCGCCGTCGCCGTCATCATCTTCCGGTTGGTGCTTGAGGCTGTAGGAGAACACCGGCAGCACGTTGACATCTTGTTTTTCCAGGCAAGCGATCAGATCGTCAACGAAGGCCAAATTCCCGCTCATCCAGTGGGCACGGTAGAAAAGGACGCCGACGGAGGGTCGATCCGGAATGAACCGGGCGGCGATGTAATCGGCTACGCCGGTGCCTTCCGCTACCTCCGGGTGATAGACGCCTTGCCAGGGCATCGGCGCCGGAGCCTCGTGCCCATAATCTCCGCCAAGGTAGGTGTCGGCCAGGAATAGGAACAGATTTCGGAAATTGAGGACGCCACCGCGCATCAGGTACGAGAAGACCGTTTCCACCTCGGCCACCGGAGCGGTACAGGCAGTTACCAGGTCTTCGTCCCATTCCTGATGCCCCGGGCAGGCAATCAGCGGAATACGGTTGGCAAGGCAGGTTTCAACCAGCCTGTCGAATACATCACCCAGGGCGCGCTTCCCGCCCAACAACCGCAGAACCACCGCTCCGGCGCCTTGGACTGTCTTTAGCAGCTCATCGCGGGTTTCGGCAGCGGTGTCGCTTTCCCCCTCCAACGCCACCGGATTGCAGGCATACACGTTGACGGAATCGCCCCAGGGCATCCCCACCAGTGCACGCTCGGCGGTGAGGATATCAGTGTCCGCCGTCGTTACCAGTACGATGGTGGCTGGGCCAATTGCAGTTGGTATCGTCATTGTCGTCGTCGCTGCCTTATCGAATCAACCAGCACGCCCAGGATGGCCCCCATCGAAGCGCCCACAAACCAGCCGGACATCGTCGCCAAGTGCCCCAGGAGGTATCCATAAACGTGTCGGTTGAAATCCGGTGCGATGGCGCACCCCACGGCTGCACCCAAGAGGGACGCCATGGCCGCGAAGAGTATGGTGAACGTCATTCGTAGTCATCCCCAGCTCAATTCCCTTCGGTCAAAGTTCGGGGGAAAACCATGATCGAGAGGTCGCTGAATTCATCCGGCAATTCCGCGCATTGGGCCAGCGTTCCGTCCCAGCGTGATTCGTCGGCCAGGGTGAGCCGCTGGAATACGGTCACCGGATGACCCGGGTCTGCGCCGTCGGCGATGGCGTTGGCGGCGATGGCCGGCGGCATAAAATCGAACGGACGCGGCAGCAAGATCACGTTGCGACGGTCTTGCCGCAGGGTATCGACCAATTCTCCCAACTCTGAACCCCGGTCCCAACGCTGGTGCAGGGTCAGGAATAACGACTCCTCCAGGGATAGGCCGGCGCGAGCGCAAGCAATCTGTATGCTGCTGACACCCGGCACCAGTTCCACCGTATCAGCACGCCGCCGGACCCGGTTCAATAATTCCTTGGCGGAAACGTTCAAGTCACCCCAGACGCAGACGACACAGTTCTTCCCTGCCTCGGCTTGTTCCTGCGCGTAGTCAAGCACCGCTTCTTGGTCTCGGTAAGCCATGGGCCGAACCTCGGCCGACCCGGTGCGCCCGGCGACAACGTCCAGCACGGTCTTGAAACCAACCACCAGGTCGGCGCCTTCCAGCGCCTCGCGACCCTTGAGGGTGAGCAGGTCAGGATCGCCGGGGCCGATGCCCACGACGGTCATTTTGGTACTTGGGGATTGTGAAGTCATTTGTGATGGGAGGTTGGAAACAATAAACCCTGGCGTAAGACTGCGCCAGGGGTGTTGTTGCCTTTCACGACTATGGCCGCCAGCCGTCCTGCAAATGATGGCCGACGCGTCGAAGGGACAACCCTGTTGGGCGCAGAGCAGATCTCCAAAAGCACATCGGGCAGGTCTCCTGGCTTGCGGCTCATTGCACCGCCGATGCCTTCCCGCCGTCCAAATTTCTTACGGAAGGCAGTGGCCAAATCATCGACGGGCTCCCCGCTTACAGTGGCGCAACCGCGGCGGATTCGCACCGCCTTCCCAATTAAGCCTGGTTGGGTCTCATGGCGCCCGATGTCCCGGTTTCGAATGTTAAGTCAACGGTCGGACCGCTGCCAACAATGTAGCGGTGCCGCCGCCCGATGTCAACGTGCTGCGCGGCGTGCGGCAGGGGTCACCAATAGATTGTTTGGCCGGATCAAGGTTTCCCGGTCCAGGCCAGGGGCGAATAATTTTTCGGCCCTGCCCACAGATGCAGCGTCAGAAGCAATCCTCACGACGCAGGATTACCCACGCCTGCCTGCTGGATACCCTGCCGTTTTCCCCTGCGCCGCACCGGAGGCGCGTTATCGCCGGTGGTTTTGCAGGCGTACCCGGGATACCAGGAACACCTCGTCCCCTTCCCGTCGCAAACCGAATTCGGTGAATTCCGGCGCCACCGGCAGGTGCTCGCTGATGGTATAAAGCATCCGGTCCCGCAACGCCGACAGCTCAGGCGCGGCCACTTCCATGCGGTCCCGCCGGATCGCCGACTGGACACGTTCCTTCGCCACCTGCCGGGGGGTGTTGTCGCGCCGGCCTCGATTTCTGAGCAACAGATCAAACATGAGCCGACGTTCTCCGGTTGATGCCCATCAGGTTGCGAACCTTATCCATTATGGATGTGGGCTGTTCCTCGACCGGGTCAATTATCGGGACGTAATCCCCGTCTATCCGAGCCGCTATGCGCACGAACTCCCGGCCCGATGGCGACGTTGGGTCATACACCACCGGCGTCCCGTTATTGGTGGCGGTGATAACCCGGTCGTCGGACGGCACCAGGCCGATGGCATCCACCGCCAGCATCTCCAGCACGTCCGAAGCGTCCATCATGTTACCCTGGCGCACCATCTCCGGTTTGATGCGGTTGATGATGAGCTTGGCGTCCCGAACGTTGCTCGCATGCAGCAGCCCGATTACCCGGTCGGCGTCCCGGATGGCCGATACTTCCGGGGTGGTGACCACCAGCGCTTCCTGAGCGGCGGAAATGGCGTTCTTGAATCCCTGCTCAATCCCGGCGGGGCAATCCACAATGACGTAATCGAAATTGTCCTCCAGCCGGCGACAGACACCCGTCAGTTGCTCCCCGGTGATGCAGTCCTTGTCTCGGGTCTGGGCAGCCGCGATGAGATACAGTTCCCCGGCGTGCTTGTCCTTGATCAGGGCCTGTTCAATCCGGCAGCGGCCCTCCACCACGTCCACCAGGTCATACACGATCCGGTTTTCCAACCCCATCACCACGTCCAGATTGCGCAACCCGATGTCCGTATCCACAACCGCGACGCGATTGGATCGCAAGGCCAGAGCGGCGCCCACGTTGGCGGTGGCCGTAGTCTTGCCCACACCTCCTTTGCCGGAAGTCATGACTATGGTCTTACCGCTCATGGGGGTTTCCTCCGTTGTCCAGTGCATAATTTTTGCGATACGGCGCCAGATGGACCGAACCGTTCCTGACTCGCGCGACAACGGCTACGTTGCGGTCGCGGCCCCGATGCCCAAAGTCAGACGGTGATTCGTCGTCATGCCAGGCATACCCCGCGATGCGCAGGCTGGCGTGGGCCGTGGACATCGCGATGATGGTGGCAGTGGCGTCCCCGGCGGCTCCAGCGTGGGCTTGGCCACGCAGTTCCCCAAACACCAGGATGTCTCCCCCGGCGGTAACCTGCGCTCCGGGGTTGACGTTTCCCAATATCACCAGGTTCCCGGCAACCTCGATCACCTCTCCAGCCCGGCAGGTTCCCCGCACTATCAATCCGGGCGCCCCGTAACGCTCGCCCCCGGGAATGATGCCGCCGACGACCACTTCGGCGCCCCGTGGCAGGTTATCCCCTGCGTACCTATTGCTGTCGCCCGGTCCGTCGCCTCGATTCGGCTCATCCGGGGCGTGACCACCCGGAAGAGCGTCGGCCGGCGGCTCAAGCATTGCGGTGATGCGTTGTCGCTCGCGTTCCAGGATGTCCGGTTCGCAACAGAACCTCGTTACGGTCAGGCCCGATGAAGTCTCGATGACCCGCCTGATTTCGTCCTGTTGTTCCTGGACCAGAACGCGCCGACCGATGTCAACGACCACCGCGCCGCTGGAATAGAGATTCCTGTTGCGGTTCAAATATGCAGACAGCGCGCGGCAGGTCGCCTCCATCGGCGCGCCGTCGTCAACTTTGAAATTGACCGACGTGCCGCGCCCGGAGACCTGCACCAACTCTTTGGCATCGGTAACGTTCGTTAGCATCGCCACTCATTAATAACAATGCTCGCCATTTTATCGCCGTTGCCAGCCGCTGCGACTTTGCGCTATTTCAAACAATCGGACCACTACGCAAGCCGTGCCTGAAATCCCGAAACAGACCTCCGCCACCCTCACCGACGCATCATTCCGGACCGTGCGCTATCGCTTGGTCGGTCAAGCCCAGCCAATTGCCGTCCAGGTCCGCAATTACGGCGAATTCGCCCCATGGCAAGTCTCCGGGTTCCATCATGATCGCCACGCCGTGCTTCCGCAACGTTTCGATGGTCCCGGAAACGTCTGCACAGTGGAACACCACCGAGGGCTTGCGCTCGGCCCAGTCGGGCATCAGGCCTCTCGGGTACAACACCAGGCTGGTTTCCGCCCCCGGTGGGGCCACCTAAACCCACTCTGCCTCAGCGCCCATCTGCATCCGTCGCCTAACCTCAAATCCCAACGTGGCGACGTAGAAATCAACAGCCTTTTCCTGGTCGGACACGTAGATACCAACCGTTTTCATTGGGCCGAACATCTGGGAAAGCTCCTACAAAAAAACCGGACCCATGGATTGGGTCCGGTCGCTTCACGGTCCGCGCCTGCACCGGCTCAGCGTGCGCCAAGGCTATGCCTAATCCGGTCTGCCGAACACCGCCACGGAGCAGGTGAAGGAGCCCGGCCTCCCGCCCAGGTTGTGGGTGATCCCCAGATCCGCTTTTTGCAATTGGCGTCCGCCGGCCTTGCCTTGCATCTGCTTGTACACCTCGTAGATCATGCGGATGCCGCTTGCCCCGATGGGGTGCCCAAAGCATTTGAGACCCCCGTCGGTGTTGACCGGCAGGTCCCCTTCCAGCGAGAACGCGCCGTCGGCAACATCGGCGCTGGCCTGCCCTCGCGGGCTGAAGCCCAGGTCTTCCATGATGATCAATTCGGTGATCGTGAAGCAGTCATGTACCATCGCCATGTCGATTTCGGCGCGCGGGTCGGTGATGCCGGCCTCTTCATAGGCAGCCTGGCTGGCCCGCACCGTTTCCGGGAAATAGGTGAAATCCCAGTCGTTGCGAAGTACGCCGAAAGCGCCCACCGCCAGCCCCAACCCCTTTACCAGGATATAGTCGTCACGCAGAGTGCGGGCGATCTCCGGCGTGGTGATGATAGCCGCCGCCGCTCCATCGCTGACCCCGCAGCAGTCGTACAGCCCCAGGGGCCAGGCTATCATCGGCGCGTTGATGATCTGGTCCTCGCTCACTTCCCGCTGGAAGTGTGCTTTGGAGTTCAACGTCCCGTTGTGATGGTTCTTGGACGCAATCTGCGCCAGGGTTCGCTTGCCATCGTCGTAATCGATGCCGTAATGGTGGAAATAGCGCGTCGCCGCCATGGCGAATTGCGACGGCGGAGGGGTGGGCGGCTCCACGTCGGAACCCGGACCGGCGGCGATAGCCAGGCCGGAAAAGCCGCTGTCCTTCAGTTTCTCCACGCCCATGGCCAGCACGATGTCATAGACGCCGGCAGCCACCGCGTAGCAGGCGTTGCGGAAGGCGTCAGTGGCGGTGGCGCAGGCATTTTCCACCCTGGTGATCGGAATGTAGTCCAGCTTCAGCGCCTCGGCCAGGGGCTGCCCGGTACGGAAGCTACTCACGGTGCCCAGCCAGGCCGCTTGAATGTCGTTGCTGTCCAACCCGGCATCCTCATACGCCTCGTATGCCGCCTCCACCATGAGGTCGGCGGCCGAAGCGTCCCAACGCTCACCAAAACGGGTACAACCCATCCCGACGACGGCAACCCGGTCTCTAATTCCACTCATAGTAGACTCCCGTGTCCGCTTGTGTCATTCGTTGAATATACTCGAAAGGTGCTGTCGCAATTGGGTTTCAAGGCCGCTTTTGCCCCTGATCGCGTTCTCGTAGAAGATTACTCGATACCCGCTGATGTCGAAGGGCAATTGCCTTCCTTGTTCCGCCAGTAAAATCACCGGTTTATGCAAGGCATGAGCGTAACCAAGTTCGTAGAAAACGTTGGCATTAGTGGGCGAAATTTCCGCGACAATGACATTAGACTCAGCCAGACCTTGAATGATGTCCTGTAAGATCACGCTAGGCCGGTAGATGTCGCGAGCTCGATACGCCTTGATGCCCAGGTCCTTGCATGTCGGCTCGATCACTTCATCATACAACTCATCATATGGCGAGCTGAATTGCATTACCACGAAGGCCGTTGGTGGGTCAGTCGAAACTTCTACCGGACCGAACGCCACTGTCCCGATTCCCCAAGCAAACATTCCTACTTGGCCATTCGCAATTGGTTGCGGCATAACGTGACTTAGTACCCTAATTCCGTCCACGGAAAGAGCCAGCCTTTGACCATCCAATTTGACGCTGACTTCGTACGAGCGGTCAGCCTGTAAACTGGTACGACTTCCAGCGCCGTCCATCCTGGTCCAGCCAAGCCCTGGGTCGAATTCAGCGATCACATAGGCTTCGCCGAAACCGCCAAGTCCGGCCGTAACGTATCTGGAATTTAGAGATTCGTACCCGATCAAGATCCGTCCAGCATCGACCTCCTCGGATAGTTCTACAGTGGTCTTGACCTCTCCACTGCCCAATCGGCTGTGCCCCAGCAAAACGCCCCGAGAGGATGTGTCCGAGCCTTGATATTCCGCCCGTGTTTCCCCTAGTTCCCATTCGCCCATAATGGGCGCCCACGTGGAAAACGGTTTGCTGACAGTAGTCATGACGCTACCTATGAGGAACCGGCGCCAGCGTCCGCCTGGGTACGGCTTTCCAATAATAGTTGTGAATACCGTTGACGACTCTCAGCTTGCGGAAACTCATCCCCACGGGCATCCCCACGCGCACTTCGTCCAACTCCCGGTCGGTCATCATGCACAACACCCGACCGCCACCCTCAAAATCCACCACCACCACCACTAACGGCGTATCCACGGCGCCGGCTATGTAGTCCATCGAATAGGTGAAGACCTCCGCCGGCTTTTCGCTCAACCGCACCGGTTCGCTGTCATCAAGCCGCCGGCACTCCACGCACACTCGCTGGGCCGGATATTGCACGTAGCCACAAGCCCGGCAACGCGCGGCGTATAACCTCACGTTCTTGTCGCCTTCGCGCCACAGCGCTGACACGGAGGGCGAAGCGGGAGCCGGCCGGCGCGACGCATCGTCAAGCGTCCAAACTTCACGCCAACGAGCGTAGGTTTCATAGCTCCCCAATACCTTTTTCGCCGCCATCCATCCGGACACTCCCATCGCCGGCTTTGCTGCGCCAGCGATGGCCGGTGTGGCCCGAAAACCGAGAACGTCGCTGCCGTCGCCGTATGACACCCCCAGCAGCAAATCCCCCGGTGCAGCCGTCTCCAGGGCCGCCGCCAACAGCATCGGAACGAAGGCCGCCCCCGTATTTCCAACCGCGCCAAACAACGGTTCCTGAATCTGCTCATCTCCGAAACCCAATTGCCGAGCCAACCGCGCGTGCCGCCTGGCATCGGGAGCGTACAACGCAATTTTCGACACGTCGGCTGGGCCAATGCTTGCCCGTTGGCAATAGACGCTGAACGCCTCCGGTACGATGCGCTCGATCCCTTCTTCGGTTGCGAAACGGTCTTCCCACGTTCGCACAAAGGCGTCCCCGGGGGTCCGCCACATATCCAGCATATTGTCAGTGACGGAGTGGCTGCCGACGTGCTCCGCGATGACGTCACGGTCCGCAATGACAAAAGCCCCCGCTCCGTCTCCCGACGCGCGTTCCGTTTCACCTCTGGGCGGTCCCTGCCGGCTGTCGGCAACGACAACGAGTACCTGGCTCGCTCGCCCGGCCGCCACGGCGTCCAGACCCGCCTGAACGGCATTGGTGCCCGCCCGCAGCACGTTTGAGACGTCCACCGCGAAAATGTCCTGTCGCAAATCCAGGGCCGCGGCGACGATGGCCGCGCATTGCTTTTCCGCGTAGGGAGGAGTGGTGCTCGCGAAGATTATTCCGTCGATTGCGCTGCGGTCGCGTCCCGTGAGGCAGTCCGCTCCGGCGGCCACAGCCATGGTGACGCTGTCCTCGTCAAAATTGGCCACTGCTCGCTCTTGGCGTGAGTTCCAGCCGGCAGTCTCCGCTCCCAGACGGTAGCGGGGCACGTAAGCTCCGTAGGCAGCGATTCCGACCAAAATTACGTCCTCCTGACGCTCAGCGTCATTTGTTCGAGGATGCTATCAGCGCGTGCGATGGAGTGTCAACGCAGGCCCCATGCTACAATGCACTCGATGACCGACCGACCGATAGCGTCACGTTTCCCGCTGCTGATCTTCGCCTTGTTCTTCTTGCTGGTTTTCGCCGGCTGCGAACGGGTGAACGCCGGCGCAACCGAACCGATTCCTGCCGGTGACCAGTTGCCGCCCGAGTTGAAAACCGTGGCCGAAGCTTATCGCATCCTGATGGACGAACACGTTGACCACCGTACGCTGGAATCACAGCAGCTGTCGGAGGGCGCTATCCGCGGCATACTGGCCTCCCTGGAAGACCCCCACGCGTCGTACCTCAGCTCGGACCAACACGAGCGGGAGCAGGAGGGATACCGGGGATATTTTGAGGGTATCGGCGCCCAGGTAACCATGACCGAAGCCGGTCTTACGGTGATCGCCCCCATTCCCGGCGCTCCCGCAGAAGCCGCCGGCATCAGGGCCGGAGACCTGATCCTGGCAGTGGACGGCGACAGCATCAGCCACCTGACGCTGGTCGAAGCCGTCAACCTGATTCGAGGCCCGGGTGGAACTGAAGTCACGCTTCTGGTAAGGCACGCCGATTCCGATCAAAACGAAACCATCACTGTTACCCGCGGTCGCATACCAATCGAGAGTACCGACTTCCGCATGGTTGAGGACGGGGTTGGGCACCTCTGGATTTACAGTTTTTCCAACACCACCGAGGACGAAGTGCGCCGCGCCCTGGACGAATTCGACGATGCGCAAGGCCGTGGGTTAGTGCTGGATTTGAGGAACAATCCGGGCGGCCTTCTCAACTCAGTGGTTGACGTAACGGACCTTTTCCTGGATGGCGGGCAAATCCTTTACGAAATTGACGCCCAGGGCAACCGGAACGACTACGACGCCGACCGAAGGGGTCCGGGCGTGGATATTCCGATGGTGGTGTTGGTCAACGAGTTTTCGGCCAGCGCGAGTGAAATCATGGCCGGCGCCATCAAAACCAACGACCGCGCGCTGGTGGTTGGCGAAACCACCTTCGGCAAAGGCAGTGTCAATATCGCGCGGGAATTGTCCGACGGCTCGGCGATCTATTTCACCATTCGCCGTTGGTATCTGCCGGACGATACTCAAATTGAGGGACAGGGAGTAACCCCCAACATCGAGATCGAAGCAGAAGCGCTACCCCTTCCCGCCGATGATCCTGAAGACGGGGCTTTACAACAGGCTATCGACATCCTGAACGAGCAAATCCCGGCGCGGTAACGGCGGGTTTCCCGTATAATAGGGACAGTGAGCCTCCAACACCCGTACCCGATGCGAACGGGCGGGCAACCCAGGGGTGCCAACGATGCCACGCAAAAACCGTAACAGCAAGAAAAAGAACAAAGCGGCCGCCGCCGGCGGCGACAATCGCCAAGTTGCGGTAAACCGTAAGGCGTTGTACGACTACGAGATATTGGATCGTGTTGAAGCCGGCCTTGTTCTAACCGGCACAGAGATCAAATCCATACGGGCCGGGAAAGTGGACCTGCGCGACGCCTACGCCCGGGTGCAGGACGGAGAACTGTGGCTCCATGGCGCCCACATCGCGCCTTACGACTCCGGCAGTTACATGAACCATGAACCCAAACGCCCACGTAAACTGCTGGTGCATCGCGGCGAGATCAACGACCTCGGCGCGCAAACTGCCGAAAAAGGCTTGACGCTGGCGGCGCTCCGTCTCTATCTGAAAAACCACCACGCCAAGGTTGAGTTGGGTGTCGCCCGGGGGAAGCGGCAATACGACAAGCGCCGCGCTATCATCGATCGCGAGCGGGAGCGGCAAGCCAGGCAGGCCATGAAGGAATGGCGCGAGTGACGCCTCAGTTGTCCCAACGAGACGTGGCTGCGCTATAATCTCAACCGCGATTATCCTGCACCCTTCGGTATTTGTGCCGGGGGTGCATTATCTTGTGAGGGACGCAATTTGATACGCAGCCTGCGGGGTATTGAACCCAAAGTCGCGCCTACCGCCTGGGTCAGCGAGGCAGCATACGTGGTCGGAAACGTGGTTATTGGCGAATACAGTTCCGTTTGGCCTGGGGTAACCATCAGGGGCGACGGCGACGTGATAACCATCGGAAACCGAGTCAACATTCAGGAAGGTTCCGTGGTCCACGGCGATGGACTGGTTATTGAGGACGACGTGTCCATCGGCCACTGTGTTGTCGTTCACGGCGACCGCATCGGCTCCGGCAGCCTGCTGGGGAACAACTGCACTTTCCTGACCGAATCCACCATCGGCAAAGAATGCCTCATTGCGTCCAACGCCGTGGTGCTGTCCAACGTGGACGTGCCCGACCGCAGCTTCGTGGCCGGCGTCCCGGGTTCCATAAAGCGACAAGTCACCCAGGAGCAGATTGAGCAGATGCAGGAGACCGCCGAACACTTGGTGGAGCGGGCCGGTTGGTTCAAGGAAAGCGGCCTGTGAGACGAACGTTGCGGACGCTACCGTTGTAGGGGCGAATAATTATTCGCCCCTACGGTTATCATGCGCCCAAGCGTTCCGCCACCGGCAGAACGTGCTCCGCCAGATGCTCCATGACCTGGATGCAAGGCCCGATGCCGTCAACGCGGAAGTCGAAAGTGAGCTGGTCAATTCCCAACTCGTTGCAGTAGTGAACGTCGTCGATCACGGCCTGCGTGGTGTTGATCAAGGCCCCGCCGGAACGAACCCCCACGCCCTCCTCGGATCCGTCCATATCCGTAAAATGCAGGCTGCGCTTCAAGGATACCGTGATGTCGGACGGATCCCGACCGGCCCGCTCCGTTTGCTCCCGCAGATAAGGCAGGTTCTCAGCGACGAAGTCCGGGGTTTGCCTGGTGGTGTGCCAACAATCGCCGTACTTGGCCGTGCGCCGCAGCGCCCGCCGGGTGTGTCCGCCCACCCAAATGGGGATGCGGGGGCGTTGCAAGGGTTTCGGCTCAAAGAAGATCCCATCAATCTGGTAGTACTTGCCCTTGTGTTCGGGCGTTTCCTCCGTCCACAGGGCGTTGAATATTTCCAGAAACTCGTCCGTCATGGGCCCCCGGTCGGCGTAAGGGACGCCCAGGATGTCAAACTCTTTCTCCAACCAACCCACGCCGACGCCACAAATCATACGTCCGCCGGAAAGCACGTCCAGAGAAGCAAACATCTTCGCCTGCACCACCGGATTGCGATACGGCAGAATCAGGACGGTGCTGCCCAGACGAATTTCGTTGGTACAGGCCGCCATGAAACCCAACATGGTCATGGTTTCCAGGAACGGCTCGTCCGAGGGCCGCTGAAACGCCCCAGTGGGAGTGTAGGGGTACTGGTTGGTCCCACCCACCGGCAACACGATATGGTCGCCGGCCATGACCGACTCAAAACCCAACCTTTCGGCGCGTTGGCAAAACTCGCGAATTCCCTCAGCATCAGGTAGGCGGGGAATGCTGACACCTATTTTCATTGCGGCAACTCCTGGAGGCGGACGGATTGGCGGAACGGTCGCCACTCGCATGAACCAATGGACACCGGATTATAGCACCGGCGACATGATGAGGCGCTTCCGGCAAGGACCCTTTCGCTTCGGCGAGGACCATAGCGCCATCCCTGTCATTACCATGAAAATAGCCGTCATAACGCCGGGGCAACCCTTGTGGTTGCCCCGGCTGGCGCAACCTTATTTTCATTCTTCATACCCGGCCTCGGCAAGACCATGCGCAATTCCCAGGGCTATCGCATATGAAATTACAACTACGTCACTCCGGCGAAAGCCGGAGTCCAGAAACCGCCAAACGCTTGATTTCCGCAACGTAACTGATGATTTAGGTGACTGGATTCCGGCTTTCGCCGGAATGACGGTGGTGAGACAGTTCATATGCGATAGCCCTGGCGCAATTCCGGGCTTTCGCCGGAATCCCATATTGGTAAGTGGTACAATATCTGCCGATGATTGCCCCTGCCGCTGCTGCTCATCCCAACCCAGTCCGTCTTCTGCCGGGCATGCGTGACCTGTCACCTGCTGCCTTCTTGCGAAAACGGGAAGTGGAACGTCGCCTCGCCGATTTCATTGCTCGCTTCGGTTACGCGCTGCTGGAAGTGCCCATTCTGGAGGCTACCGAACTGTTCCTTCGCAAATCCGGAGGAGACCTGGCCGCCCGCATGTATTCCTTCACGGATCCAGGATCCAATGCGGTGAGCCTGCGCCCGGAATTCACTTCCGCCATCATGCGCCACTACCTGGAGCGCAATCCTGATGTCGGTCATCCTTCGTTGGCCCGTTGGCAGTATTCCGGCCCGGTCTTCCGCTACGACCCCAGCAGTCCGCCTCCGGCGGACGGAAGCGGTCAATTCACCCAGGTGGGCGCCGAACTCGTCGGTTCCAACTCCATCTTGGCCGACGCCGAATTGCTGGCCTTGGCTGCCGGCATCCCCGATGAAATTGGCATCACCGATTATCGACTGCGGCTAGCCGACCTGGACGTGCTGGACAGTGTCCTTGACACCGTGGGTCTTTCCGACCGCGCCAGGGCATTCATCGTATCTAACATGAACCGCATCGGCGATGGCGCGGACAGCCGGCCCGATATCTTGAGCCGGGCCGCCGAACTGCACATCGTGTCCGGTATCGGCTTGCCCGACGAAGAAACCCACTTGGCCTCCGCCGTCTCCGGAATGCCCGACGACATCGCCCGCACGGTGCTCTCCGGCTTCATGCGCTGGAACTCCTCCGCGGACGCGCCCCTTGGCCGGCGGTCGCCCGACGAGATCGTTGATCGTCTGCTCCGCAAGCTCCGGGGAGGCGACGACGCCGACGCCATCGAACGCGGCATCGCATTGGCCAGTCAACTGGCCTCGGTGCGCGGCGATCCCTCCGTCGCCCTTCCCCAGGCCCAGTCAATTGTGGCTGCGTCGGGAGCTGATCCCGCCGCGATCCAGCGACTGACCGATCTGGCCTCACTGGTTAGCAATGAACCGTCAATCGCAGGTCGGTTCACCATAGACTTCTCATTGGCTCGGGGCATCGCCTATTACAACGGCATCATCTTCGATATAGTGCCCATCGACGGGGAGGAACCCCTGGGCGGTGGCGGACGATACGACGCCCTGGCTCGTGCCCTGGGCGCCGCCTGCCCCGTACCGGCTCTGGGCTTCGCCTTCACGCTGGAGTCCCTGCTGGCGGCGATGCCTACCGACGGAACGACCAACGCCGTAACCGAGGCGGTGTTTGTAGCTCCGGAAAATCCCGCCAACCCGGCCGCCGCGTTGCGAGCCGCCGCCCAATTGCGCCGCCAGGGTCGCACCGCCGTCCTTGATGTCGGCGGGTATCCCGAAGATGTAAAATATCCGCGCACTATCATCGCGTAACCTTGGGGTGGCGTTTTGAGACTGGTTATACCGAGCGACGGCGAGTTGGGGGAACCAACCATGAGCTTCCTGGCGTCCTGCGGCGTCAAGGTGAGCCGGCCCAACGCCCGCCGCTACACCGGCTCCATCCCGTCTTTGCCCGGTATCGACGTCCTGTTCCAGCGCACCGCCGACATCACCTCCAAGGTGGAGGAAGGCAGCGCCGAAATGGGAATCACCGGTTTGGATCGCCTCATGGAATACCGGCACGACGATGACGCCGTGGTGCCGGTGATGGACGACCTCGGGTTTGGAGGATGCGACTACGTCCTCGCCGTACCCGATTCCTGGCTTGACGTAACCTCCATCGATGACCTCGCTGACCTCGCGTTGGAGTTCCACGAACGGGGCCGCCAACTGCGTATCGCCACCAAGTATCCCCGTCTGCTGCGCCGCTACTTGTTTGAACGGGGCATCAACTTCTTCACCCTCGTCCCGGCCAGCGGTACCCTGGAGGCTGCTCCCATCGCCGGTTATGCCGACCTCATTGCCGACCTGAGCGCTACCGGCACGACCCTTCGCGAGAACCGCCTCAAGACACTGGAAGGCGGTACCATTCTTACGTCTCAGGCGTGCCTTATCGCCAACCCGGCTTCTCTTGCCGGCTGCCCGGCTGACCTGCAGTTGGCCCAATCCTTTACCGAGATGCTGGAAGCGCGTTTGCGCGCCGAACCCTACTATCGGATCACCGCCAACGTGCAGGGACGTTCCGCCGAGGATGTCAGCGCCATGATCTTGGCCCGCCCCGAGATCGCCGGTATTCAGGGACCAACCGTAGCCCGCGTTTTCAGCGTCGAAGAAGATGACTGGTATGCCGTATCCCTGCTGATACGCAAAAACAGATTGCTCGATGCCGTCTCCCACCTGCGCGAATGCGGCGGAGTGGACATCGCCGCCGCCCAGTTGTCATATCTTTTCAAAGGCCAATCCCAGGCTTTCAAGGGCTTCATGGACCGCATCGCCGCTCCTAATGGAGGTTACGAAGCTGATGCCTAACCTCCCTATGCACATCTACATCTGCCAGCAGGTCGCTACTGAACTGGACTGGGGTTACGCCCACGACCATTCCGGCGCCGCCTATTTGGGATCCACTACGCCGGACATCCGCGCCATGACCAAATGGGAACGGGCGCGCACCCATTTTTCCGACCTGTCCGTGACCCACGTCGGTAGCGGCGTTCAGCGAATGTTCGAGCTGCACCCCCACCTTGCCGGATCCGACAACGGCCTTGCGCCCCAGACCAGGGCGTTCCTGCTCGGTTACGTCAGCCACCTGGTCGCCGATGAAGTCTGGATCACCAGCATGTTCCGTCCTCACTTCGGCCCCGAAACCCGGGTAACCGACACCGAAATCGAAGCGCACATCTGGGATCGCGCCCTGCAGCTTGATATGGACCGCGCGGTGCTGGAAGATAACGAGCGTCTCGTTGTCGAAAACGACGCCATCGCCGCAGTGGATCTGATGCCGGCGCTGGAATTCCTCCAGGACGAACTGATTGACGAGTGGCGCGGCTGGGTGGCTCGCCTCCTTGGCTGGGATTTCACCTGGGAAAGGCTGAAACGCGCACTCAACCGTATGTACCGTGACAACGACGACGTCCAGTTGGTGGTGGACGGATTCCTCGAACAGATGCCGCAGAGCTTGGAGCGGGTGTACGAACGGATTCCCCACGAACTTGTCGACGCCTATCGCCAGCGCGTCATCGATGAAACCAAGGTCCAGGCCAGGGAGTACCTCAGTGCGCATTAAGCAGGTGCGCGGGCTGGCCGCCGCCGAATCGGTCCTGACCCGCATCGATCCCCTCGATCTGTCCTCCCTGCCGGACGAAACGCTCCAGCGTACCCGCGCCTTGTTCGGCTCCGACGCCACACCCGAATCCTCCGTTCTCCAGATGCTGCGCGACGTTCGGGCCGAAGGCGACGACGCCGTCCGTCGCTACGCCAAATTGCTGGACGGCGCAGATCCTGAAAGTTTGGAAGTACCGGCCGCCGAACTCGACGCTGCGTGGGACGCCACACCCGATGACTTGAAGCGAGCCCTGCAGCTCGCCGCTGAGCGGATCACCGCGTTCCACCAAGCGACGTTGCCTCGCGATTGGGTGGACCTCGGCGGTGGCCTGGGTGAGCTGATACGCCCCTTGGAGCGTGTCGGCCTCTACGCCCCCGGCGGCACCGCCGCCTACCCTTCCACCGTGCTGATGACCGCCATACCGGCCCGTGTTGCTGGAGTACGCGAGGTAGTGCTGGCGACGCCACGCCGTGGAGCGGAACCCCTCAACGCCACCGTGCTGGCCGCCGCCCGCATCGCCGGCGTGGACGCCGTGTACCAGGTCGGAGGCGTTCCCGCCATCGGCGCCTTGGCATACGGTACAGAAAGCATCCGTAAAGTGGACAAAATCTGCGGCCCCGGCAACGTCTTTGTCGCGTACGCCAAGCGCATGGTGCAGGGCCAGGTGGACATCGACGGCGTGTTCGGCCCCACCGAAACCATCGTCCTCGCCGACCACACGGCCAATCCGGTCTTCTGCGCCGCCGACCTCATCGCCCAGGCCGAACACGACCCGATGGCCTCCGCAATCCTGGTCACCGACTCCGAAACCCTGGTGAACGCCATAGAATCCGAGTTGGACGACCAGATCGCTGGCAACCCCCGCGCTGAAACCATCCGCCACTCCCTGGAACGGCAGGGATGCGTGGTGCTGGTGGAACAATTCTCCGAAGCCATTGCCGTGGCCAACCACATCGCGCCGGAGCATCTGTGCCTCATGGTGGCCGACCCCTGGGCCTGGGCTGGCGAGGTCCGCAACGCCGGCGGCCTGTTCCTGGGCGAGTTTTCCCCGGAGGTAATGGGGGACTACATTGCCGGCCCGTCCCACGTCATGCCCACTGGCGGCACCGCCCGTTTCAGTTCCGCTTTGAGCGTTCACCACTTCGTACGCACCATGCCGGTGGTCGGCCTCAGCCCCCAGCGTTTCGCCGATCTCGGGGCCGCCGCCGTCCGCATTGCTGAAGCCGAGGGTCTCCCCGGACACGCCGGCGCGGTCCAGGCTCGCCTCGACCACATCGCTACTATGACACCAACGTAGGGGCAACCCTGGTGGTTGCCCCGCTCGCTCACGTCAGGACGCGCTCCTATGCCTACCATAGAAGACCTGTTGCTCCCCCACATCAGCCGCCTCAAGACCTATCAGGGCGTTTCCCCCAGCGAAACGCTGGCCGAAGAGGCCGGGATTTCCCTGGAGCAGGTTATCCGGCTCAACGGTAACGAGAATCCCTACGGCCCTTCGCCGCAGGTCGCCGAAGCGCTGGGAAATTTCCGCGACTATAACCACTATCCGGACCCTGCCCAACGTCGTCTGCGGGGCTCCCTCTCTGAGTATCTGGGCGTGCCCGAAGACAACATCGTCGCCGGCAACGGCAGCGATGAAATCATCGACCTCCTCATGCGGATGTTCCTGGCGCCCGGCGACGAGATCATCATACCCGTGCCCACCTTCGGTATGTATTCCTTTTCGGCAGACGTGGCCGGCGCCCACGCCGTCGCAGTACGACGGGACGATAGTTTCGACATCGACATCGAAGCCATTAAAGGCGCAATCAACCCGCGCACCAAGGCCATCTTCTTTCCCAGCCCCAACAATCCGACGGGCAACCTGGTCACCGAATCCCAGGCCCGCGCCCTGCTGGACACCGGACTGTTGGTGGTGGCCGACGAAGCCTACTACGATTTCTGCGGCCAGACGCTGATGCCGCTGCTCCCCGAATATCGCAACTTGGTCGTCTTGAGAACCTTCAGCAAGTGGGCTGGCCTGGCCGGCCTCCGCATCGGCGCCGGCGCTATGGACTCCGAACTGGCCGCTACCATGATGGGCGTGAAACCTCCCTACAACGTCAACTTGGCCGCCGAAGTCGCCTTGCTCGCTTCTCTGGAGGACACCTCCAATCTGCTGGAACGCGTCGATGCCATCGTCCAGGAGCGTGGTCGCATGTACCGTCTCCTTTGCGACATTCCCGGCATCACGGTCTGGCCGTCCCAGGCCAACTTCATCCTTTGCAAAATGCCCGAAGGTCGCGGCCGCGAGGTGTACGAGGCCATGTGTCGCCGGGGCGTGTTCCTGCGCTACTTCGACAACGAACTGCTCCGGGATTACATCCGCTCCAGCGTGGGCAAACCGGAGGAAACCGACGCCGTTATCGCCGGATTCCGCGCCGTCCTGGGGGTGGACGCATAATGACCGCCCTTGATGTTCCCGCCCGCGCCGCCGCCCTGGAACGGGCCACCGGCGAGACCCAAATCGCCATCAGCGTCAATCTGGACGGCCAGGGTCGCTACAACGTCGATACCGGCAATGGCTTCCTCGATCACATGGTCAGCCAGATCTCCCGGCACGGCCTGTTCGACATAGATCTCAAAGCCCGCGGCGATACCCACGTCGGTTGGCATCACCTTGTTGAAGATACCGCCATCATGCTGGGCCGCGCCTTCGGTCAAGCCCTCGGCGAACCCCGGGGGATCCGTCGCATGGGCCATGCCATCGTCCCGTTGGACGAGACCCTGGTAATGGTCGCCGTGGACTGGAGCGGCCGCCCTTATGCCTCCGTGGAAACCACGCTGAACGACACCATGGTCGAAACCCTGTCCGGCGACCTCATCGCGCACTTCCTGGAATCCTTTGCCATCGAAGCCCGGATCAACCTCCACGCCAAGGTCATCGCTGGCGTCAGCCCTCACCATAAAGCTGAAGCCTTGTGCAAAGCCCTCGCCCGGGCCCTCCGCGATGCCGTCGAGCCGGATCCCCGCGCTTCCGGCCAGGTCCCCAGCACCAAAGGCGTGCTGGACGCATCAGCGTGACCGCCCCAACGCCAGGGCTTGTGCAAAGTAATCGGCCTCTTTGGTTTCCGCTCATCCTGAGCCTGTCGAAGGATGCTACCGTTTCGGAGTCGGCTAAAGGGACTTTGCACAAGCCCTGCCCCAACGCTCTCGCCTGATTCCCCGGATCGCTTAATGGCGTATAATGAGACTACAGTCCGTCCAAGCTAATTAGGGAGGTAGGGGAAATGCCCATCGTAAACACGAGCGTTAACCGCGTTAACGGATTGCTGGAGAGCATTTTGGACAAACCGCTGGTCGCCAGGCTCATGTCCCCGTTCCAGCCCATCGCAAACACGTTGACCACCCGCTACCTGCACTACGCAATCCCCAGCGGAAGCGCCCCAACGCGCTCACCGGTCGCCTACACCGTCATTGACTCCGACGGCAACACGGCGTGGCAAGGGGATACCAAGCAACTCGCAAAGCACCCCGAGTACCGACGCAGTCAGTCTCAGTAGCGGCTCCCGCCGGCGAAATCGAAAGAGGCCCAACCCTGTGACCCGGGGTTGGGCCTCTCCCATTGTTCCATTGGCGGTTACTACGCTCCGCGCACCGGCCGGCCCCGCCTCGCCAGGAATTCCGGGAATGCCTCTTCAGCAAGGGTGCCCCGCAAGACCTCGGACGTGAAGTACTTCTCGTTAGCCCACTGTTGCTCCAGGTCTTCGCCCATGTGCTGTAGCAGCAACCGCTTGATGCCGATCACCGATGGTATATCGTTGGTGGCGATTTCCGTTGCAACCTCCATCGTCTTCTGCCGCAGCCGGTAGGTCGGCACCACGTGGTTCAACAACCCGATGCGATAGGCTTCTTCCGCCTCGACTATCCGCGCCGTGAACAGCAATTCTTTGGCCTGAGGCCATCCCACCTGGTTGGTCAACGTCCAGGTGCTGTTGATACGGCCGTAGGCAGCGGCCAGGAATCGGAACCGCGCCGCGTCGGACCCAATCCGAATGTCCAGGGACGACGACAGCACAGCGCCGCCGCCGTACGCCAACCCGTTGATCATCCCGATCACGGGCTTGTCCGAAGCGCTCAGTTCGTAACCGCCCCGCTGCCGGCGCGCCGCACGCTCGTCCATGTCTTCCCGGGTCAGCGTGCCGGAGTTCAAAGCTGCCTGATCCTCTCGCTGCTCGTGAATGTCACCGCCCGCCGAGAAAGCCGGAACCCGTGGATGCGTATCCGCGCCCGTGATCACTATGCAGCCAATCTCCGAGTCATCGTTGGCTTGCCGTACCGCGTCATGCAACTCTTCGGTGAGCTGGCGATTCATGGCATTCAGCACTTCCGGACGGTTCATAGTCAGAAACGCAACGTGCCCCACTTTCTCCCGCCGCCGGTCACCACTCCCTTCAAACCGGGAGACGCGTTCTTTTTCGAACAAAATGTACTGGTAGTCCATAGAGGTCGTTGCTCCTGTCACTCTTTTCAGGTTGTCGCATTGTATTGGCACGCGATATGCCTAGTCAAACCGCGCGATTGACATACCGCGCCCACGGTCTGATTATAGAAAACGGGTGACATCCAATGAATACGATGGCGGGTAGTGTTTCACCGCGACGACGTTTGGTGACGCGGCGCGCGACCCAGATGGTCTGGGTCCTGTTCATCTGCTTGGGACTCTTGGGCCTTGGCCTGAGCCACCATTCCGCCAGCGCACAGTCTCCTGACGTATTGCGTGTTCGCATCGAGGATACCATCAGCCCGGTCAAAGCCCGCGTGGTCAACCGATCGATCAACCGCGCCCATGAATCCCGCGCTCAGCTTCTGGTCATCGAGCTGGATACGCCGGGTGGCCTCTACAGCAGCACCCGCGAGATCGTGGAAATGCTGCTGGAATCTCCGGTCCCCGTGGCCGTGTTCGTATCTCCGCGAGGCGCCCAGGCCGGCTCCGCCGGGACTTTCATCACCGCTGCCGGCCACATCGCGGCCATGACCCCCGGTTCCAACATCGGCGCCGCCACTCCGGTCTCCAGCAGTGGCGAAGAGATCAACGAAACCTTGGCCGACAAGGTCACCAACGACGCAGCCGCCCTCATCCGTTCCGTGGCCGAGGAGCGCGGGCGCAACGCCGACGCCCTGGAGCAAACCGTTCGCTCCGCCGCATCCTACAGCGCCAGCGAAGCCCTGGAACTCAACATAATCGACGTTTTGGCCGACGACTTGGACGCTCTGTTGTTAGCCATCGACGGTCGCGCCGTGGCCACCGTCGCCGGCGAGCAGACCCTCCAGGTCGCTGGCGCGGAAGTCGGTGAGATAAAAATGCAATGGCGCGAGCGTTTCGTTGACTTTATCTCCAACCCCAACATCGCGTTTCTGCTGCTTAGCCTGGGCAGCCTCGGGCTGGTATTCGAGATGCTCACGCCAGGGGCCATCGGCCCTGGTGTCGCCGGCGTTATCTGTCTCGGATTGGGCTTTTTGGCGTTGGGCAACTTGCCCTTCAATTGGGCCGGCGTGGCGTTCATCATTCTTGCCGTTGTACTTGCGGCCCTGGAAATCTTCGTATCCGGCTTCGGCGCCTTGGGTATCGGCGCCGCCGTCAGTCTGGTCCTCGGCGGCCTCCTGCTGTTCGGCGATTTCGGAGGCGGCAAAATCTCGCCGCCCAGCTTCCCCGAGGTATCCGTGAGTCGATGGGTACTGGTCGGGGTCGGTGGCGGCGTGTTGGTCGCCGCCAGCTATCTGGCCTATGAAGTGATACTCTCCCGAGTGGGCCGGCGTCGAAGCGGCGCCGCTTCCGCGAGAGACGGCAGCGACGGTCGCAGTTCGCCCGGCCATCTGGTCGGTCAAATCGGCACCGTCACGTCGGCGTTGCAACCCAGGGGCATCGTGGCTCTGGCGGGTGAAACCTGGTCCGGGGTCAGCAGCGACGGCTTGGAGATCCCCGCAGGTCGCCGAGTTCGGGTGGTAGCTGTCGATGGCCTGCTTATCACCGTGGAGTCCGTTTCCGGCGCAGCGGCCGTTGAGGGCCAGGAATGATGCTAGAATGACACTGGCTACATCGCCATCACAGACGCCCGTAAGGAGGCTTCAACATGGCCGCAGGGATTGTAGTAGTCCAACAATACCAGCGCATGGTAGTTCAGCGTTTCGGCACCTATGTCGGGACGCGCGGTCCCGGCCTGCGCATCCTTATTCCATTCCTCTATCACGGCACCAAGGTGGACCTCCGCGAGCGCGTCACCCGCGTGCCCACTCAGAAGTACATTACCGCCGACAACGTCGTCGTGGACATGGACTTCGTCATCTACTACCGCGTGATGGATGACCAGGTTGACCGCGCGGTGCTGGAAGTGCAGAACTTCGAAGCCGCGGTCATCAACTTGGCCTTTGCTACCCTCCGCTCCGTAATCGGCTCCCTGGACCTGGCAACCACTCTGTCCGAGCGGGAGCGCATCCGCGACGACGTCCAGATACGGATGGACGAGGTTACCAGCCGTTGGGGCGTCAAGGTGTCCCAGGTTGAAATCAACGAGGTTGACCCACCCCCCGGCGTCAAGGCCGCTATGGAACGCCAGAAGTCTGCCGACGCCATCCGCACCGCCGAGATTACCGAGTCCGAGGGTCAGCGTCAGGCCGCCATCAACCTGGCCGAAGGCGAACG
Source organism: Dehalococcoidia bacterium (assembly GCA_021295965.1). Classification (GTDB taxonomy): domain Bacteria; phylum Chloroflexota; class Dehalococcoidia; order Lucifugimonadales; family UBA3495; genus Bin87. The sequence goes on from JAGWBI010000025.1 coordinate 27,180, forward strand.
GCAGTCCGCCATCCTCAAGGCGCAGGGCCAGCGCGAATCGGAAATCCTGCAGGCCGAAGGCGACCAGCAGGCCCAGGTGCTGCGGGCCGAGGGTTTCAGCACCGCCCTGGAGCGTATCTTCAGCGTGGCCAGCACCGTCGATGGGCGCACCATGAGCCTACAGTACTTCGAAACCCTCAAGTCCCTGGGCTCCAGCCCCTCCACCAAGTTCATCTTCCCCATGGAGTTCACCTCCATGCTCTCCCCCTTCCTCGGCATGGGCGGCATGAACCAGCAGGACGGCGGCGGCAACAGCAACAACCGCCCCAACACCGGCAACGGCGCCAGCGGAGACGGGGAAAACCGGAATTAGGCGTCCGAACACACAGCAACGGATAGAGAGGCGGGGCAACCTCGGCGGTTGCCCCGATTATTTTAATTCCGCACGGATTGGCCCGTGCCCGCTGGCGTCCGTGATTCATTCGCCACCGCCAAAACGAGCGAGTTCTTCGTCATCGCTCAGCAACCCCATCGCCGTTCCATACGGTTCTGCCGTTCTACCGGCGATCCGATCCAATAGACCGCTCAATGCGGTGTCTTTCGTCATTCGTTGGGTGATTCTTCGATAAATCTCTTCCTGAACCGTCTCCAGGAACTCGGACCGCCGTCGCTCAATACGACGCTTTTCCAGCCCACCGCTGTCGCTCAAGAAATCGCGATGGCCCGTGATACCATCCCAAAGCTCCGCAATGCCCACGTTCGCATACGCCTGCGTCAGAAATACCGGTGGGTTCCACCCGTCGCCCAGATCCGACATCTGCAACATCGCCGTGACCGCCGCCGCCAATTGATTGGCTCCGTCCCGGTCGGCTTTGTTGATTACATAAAGGTCGGCGATTTCCATCACGCCGGCCTTTAGCGTCTGTATCGAATCGCCCGACTCCGGCGTCATCGCAACTACCACCGAATCGGCCACTCCCATTATCCCCAGCTCGGTCTGGCCCACACCAACGGTCTCCACTAGCGTAACGTCCTTGCCGGCCGCATCCAACGCCCGCACCATGCTTTTCACGATGCGCGGCAGCCCGCCCGATTGTCCCCGCGTTGCCACGCTGCGTATGAACACGCCGTCATCCAGATAATGCCGCTGCATCCTGATCCGGTCGCCCAACAGCGCCCCGCCGGTAAAGGGGCTCGTCGGGTCAACCGCCAATATCCCTACGGTCAGGCCCAATCCTCGCAGGTGTTCGGCCAGCCGGTCCACCAACGTGCTCTTGCCCACACCCGGCGGCCCGGTGATACCCACGGCGTAACCGCTCCCGGTTCGGGGATCCAGTTGCTCCATGGCCTCAGCCGCCGCCGGATCATTCCGCTCCAGCAGCGTTAGTACCCGCGAAAGCGCGCGCAATTCCCCATTCAGGACACGTTGGGCCAGTTCACTCATCAAGCAACCCTGCGACGAAAATCGTAATATATGATACGAAACACGACGGCCAATGTAGCACCGCCGATTCGCGGGGTCAAGGACGCCAGCGGCTCACCCTTAACAACCCCCGCCGCAGGGGTTATCATCTTTGCCGCGAACACCCGATCAACCAACGAGGAGAACACCATGACTACCCGCTCCGACACCTTGCAGGGCCGCGTCGCCATCGTCACCGGCGCCGCCAGCCCCATCGGCATGGGACGATCCATTACCACCGCCCTCGTGCGCGCCGGCGCCCGCGTCGCCATGCTGGACATCAATGAAGAATGGCTGGACCAGACCGCCAACGACATGCGCGAGATCGGCGGCGACGAATGCGTCCTGCCCATCATCGCCGACGTAACCGACCCGGCATCGGTTCAAAACGCCGTGGGTCGCACCATCAACGAAATGGGCGGCTTGCACATCCTGGTCAACAACGCCGGCATCAACCCCCGCACCGCCGGTTTCGGCGGCAGCGCGTCCGGCAGCCGCAACGACTTCTGGGGCATCGTTCCCGACGCCTGGCTACGGGTAATCGCAGTCAACCTCAGCGGCCCCTTCCTCATGGCCAACGCCGTCGCCGGCCACATGATCGAGCAGGGTTATGGCCGCATCATCGGCGTCACAACCAGCATGGATACCATGTGGCGCAAGGGCGGCGCTCCCTACGGACCCTCCAAGGCCGGCCACGAGGCCCTGGTAGCCATCATGGCCCAGGACCTTGAGGGCACCGGCGTAACCGCCAACGTCCTGACCCCCGGCGGCGCCACTGCCACCAATATGGTCATCCCGCCCGAAGGCGCGACCGCCGAGGCCCTCATCCAGCCCGAAGTCATGCAGGCTCCGGTCGTCTGGATCGCCTCCGACGCCGCCAGCGAATGGACCGGACGCCGCATCATCGCCTACCACTGGGACGAATCCCTCCCGTTGGAAGAACGCCTCGAAAAATGCGGAGCGCCCGCCGCCTGGCCCCAGCTTGGCCTCCAGGCCGTCCACCCCGAGTGGTTCGGCCGCGGCTGATCCCTTCGCATCCACCAAAGGCGTAGGGGCGAATGATCATTCGCCCCTACGTTTTTCTCGCCTGTGTCCGTTTCCTGTCAGTGCCGGAACCCCGTGTCAAACCCCCGCGCGTCGGGGTTGATCAGCAAATCCGGTCTGCCGCCCCACCGCTTGAGGAAGCGCCCAAAGTTCTTCCGGCTCAGCTCGTCGCGCTGGTTCTCCTCCAGCTCTTCCCACTGCCGGTGCTCGTGCCTCACCAGCGGCAACCCACTGTCGCAAACGACCCGGTATCCGGCGTTTTTGAACTGGAAGCAGTAGTCAATGTCCAGGTTCCGATAGAAGCGGAACGATTCGTGCATCAGCCCAACCGTCCGCAGGTCAGCCCTCCGGAATGCCATGCAATAAGCCTGCATCGCGTCCGCGTCTCCCCGGTCCACTTCCTCGTGGAAGTGCTGCATATCGTCGGTGGTGAGGCCGTACGGCCCGAACACCCCAATGCTCTCGTCCGATAGGTGCTCCGCAATCGGAGCCAGTATATCGCCCACCACCTCGGTTGAGGCGTCCATAACGACCACGTACCGCCCGCGCGCCTGCTTCAACCCGATGTTCTTGCCGGCCGCGTCTCCCACCACATGGTCGCAGTGGATGACCCGCAGGTTGCCGTGTTCGGCCTGGGTCTCTTCCAGATAGTCCCCCGTTCCATCCGTCGAACCGTTGTCCACGACCACAACCTCAACCGATGCGCCACCCGAATGGCGCAATATCGCCTCGACGCAGCGACGCACGTCGTCAACATAGTCATAGGCGTTGATCACGAAGGAAAATTCGCAGAGATCCGGTTCGTCCAACAACGACGGAACTTCCCGCGACGCGGAAACCGACGACCACTTGGCTTCTTGCAATTCCAACGCGGTCTGTGGACGAACCCGCGTGGCGATCCCGGTATCTTCCACCACCATGCCGCTGGCTACGACTTCTTCACGCATCAGGTCCGCGTCGGCGTAGGCGGCCTGCTCCCGAAGGGCGGCCCGTCGCGCGATGGCCTCGCTGTTCGCGGATCCGATCTCATACCGCTCCGGCACCTGTCCCAAATCAAGCCCGAACACGCGGTCGAAGTCCAGCAATAGTTCCAGTTTATCCGATGGGGGCAATTCGGAGCGAACCATGTCCCAGGTAACCGCCAGCGCGGTGGGCAAATCCAGGTCGTTGTGTACCGCATCCCAGAACTTGCCGCTCCAGGCTTCCCCGTCGCTGGTCAGGGCGTGGTGTCCGGAGCCGTTGCCGGTCATGCTGCGCCATACCCAGATCCGGTTCCGCAATCCTGTCAGCGCCTTCTCTGCCGCCCGCAGCGACGTGAACGTGAAGTTCATCCGGTGTCGGTAGCGCACCGTCATGCAAAGGTAGCGGAATGCCAAGGGGTCAAACCCCCTGGACGCAAGGTCTTCGATGAGGAATACGTTGCCCGCCGATTTGGCCATCTTGGCTCCATCCGCAAGCAGGTGCTGCCCATGCACCCAGTAGTTGACGTGTTGCTCGCCGAAGGCCCCTTCGCTCTGGGCAATCTCATCCTCGTGATGCGGAAATACGTTGTCCACGCCGCCCGTGTGGATATCGAACCGCTCCCCCAGATACTTATGCGCCATAGCCGAGCATTCAATGTGCCAACCGGGGAATCCCTCACCCCACGGGCTATCCCACTTCACGTCCCGTCCCGGTTCGGCCGCCTTCCACAGCGTGAAATCGCGGGGGTCGCGCTTCAGCGGGTCCGCTTCCGCCCGCACCCCTTCCAACAGGTCGCCGCCGAAGTTGCGGGACAGCTTGCCATACTCGGGGTAGCTGTTCACGTCGAAGTAGATGTTCCCACCGGCTTCGTAAGCCGCGCCATTGTTCATCAACGTCCCGACCATCTCCAGCATCTCGGGAATGTGGTGGGACGCCCAGGGGAAAACGTGGGCCGGCAGAATGTTGACCCGCTCTTCGTCCTGCCAGAACACGTCAGCGTAAAACTCGCCTATCTCCTGGAGGGACTTTCCTTCGGCCAACGCGGCCATGATCATCTTGTCGCCGCCGGCCTCCGCCAACTCTTGCCGCATGTGCCCCACGTCGGTGATGTTCTTGATGTGGTACACGTCGTTCCCGTCGGCTATCAGAATCCGGCGTATCCAGTCCGCCATCAGATAGGTGCGTAGGTTGCCGATGTGTGCATACCGATACACCGTCGGCCCGCACGTGTACATCGACACTTTTCCAGGCGTGATGGGACGAATTTCCTCGACGTTCTTCGTCAGGGTGTTGTAGATGCGCAACATGCCGCTACCTCCCGCAGGAGCAGATGCCGCAAGTTTAGCACGGCAGCAAACCCTTTGCACCAGCGCGCCACACCGGGTTCCCGCGGTCAACTAGAATTTCGTGGGGGCGAATCATGATTCGCCCCGACGTGAACTTGCCGATTCCTGAGAATCTGACACATTACGGGCGCGGTACGAATACCGCTCCGGACACTTTCAACGCCTCAATCTCCGCTGCCGAATATCCTGCTTCCGCCAGGATCTCATCGGTGTGTTGCCCGAAATAAGGCGCCGGCGGACCCAGCCGAGGCGGCGTAGCCGACAGTCGAGCCGTCGTGCCCGAGTGGTCCACGCTTCCCCAAACCATGTGGTCCCGGGTCTGGATGAACCCGGCGTTTCGCACTACTGGGTCGTTCCGGTAATCTTCCATGGTCAGGTTCGGTGTGACCGACACGCCGCAGGGACGCAGCCGCTGCATCCAGTGTTCGATGGTGTCGCCGGCTATGGCCGCCGCCACCATATCCGTATCAGCGTCTCCCGGCTCAATGCCCATTTCCGCCAGCATCGCCCCGAAACTTGCGTCGTACGGGCAATGCAGGTACAACCACCCATCCGCGGCCTGATACAGCCGCGAACGGTTGGAGTAACCACGGGCGTCCAAACCTTCTATATCCGTCCGCTGGTATCCCTCGTAGTCCAGGAAATACGGCGATTGCAGGATTCCCGCCGTCAGCGCCAGCCCGCTATCCACCGATTGCCCCTGGCCCGTCCGGTTCCGCTCGTGCAGAGCCAGCGCCACCGCGTAGGCTCCCATCAGTCCGGTACCGTAGTCATTGACCGCGTATGGAGCCAGCATCGGCTTGCCGTCGCGTCCGCCGCGCCGCACCTGCATCCCGCTGGTGCCTTGCGCCAACTGCTCCCAGCCGGCCCTCTCCGACCAGGGCCCATCGTATCCAAACGCGTTCAGCGACGCATAAACGATATCGGGTTTCACCTTCCTCACTGCTTCGTATCCAAGCCCCAGCCGCTCCACCGCCGATTTGCGGTTGTTTTCCACTATCACATCGGCGTTCTCCACCAACTTCCAGAAAACGTCGCGCCCCTCGTCGGTTTTCAGGTTCAGCATGATGCTGCGCTTGCCCCGATTCACGTCAATGTATCCCACGGGATCCAAAGTGCGCGTCGGGTCGTCGATCTTGATAACGTCCGCGCCGAACTCGCCCAGCGTCCGACCACAGGTCGGCCCGGCGAGGATGATGCACAGGTCGAGCACCCGAACCCCTTGCAGCGCGGACATGATGTCCCCGTTGCCGTTGCCTGCAGCGGGCCGCGCCGGTGCGGATTCCAGCTCCGCCAGCACTTCGTCGGTATGCTCGCCCAACCGTGGCGCAGATCCCCGTATTTTTCCCGGTGTCCCACGCAGCCGCACCTGCACCCCCGGTTGTTTCATACGTCCTCGTTCTGCGTCTTCCACCTCCTCCACCATCTTGCTGGACACCGCGTGCTCGTGGACCAGCCATTCGTCCACCGTCTTGCACACCGTACATGCGCCGCCCTGGGCGTTGATATCCGCCTCCCATTGCCAGGCCGTACGCTCCTTGAACATTTCCGCAAACCGCTCTTGCCACATCCCCAGCGTATCTGGGTCCACCGGTCGGCCGAACAGGGGTACCACTTCGTCGATCCATTCGGTGCGCCCCGCCGCCGTCAGCGTCTGCCGCGCGAACCGCTCGAACATTCCGTGGTGGTACACCCACCGTCCGTCGGCGCACTCGTAAGGGTGAGACATCACAGCGCGAGGGAAGTCGAACTGGTCAACGTATTCGTAGTTGTTGAATTTGATGATGCGACTGCCCATCGCGGTGAACATCGCCGAATGCAACGGCACCTCGATGCGCTGTCCCTTACCCGTCTTGTCCCGCGCGTTTATCGCCATCGCCACCGAGACCGATCCCAGCAGCGCCGAAAACGTGCTCGCGATGGGTAGCGGCGTGAACAGCGGATCACCGCCGCTTTCGCCGGTTTCGGGATAAAAACCCGTTTCTGCGCTGATGACCGGGTCCCATCCCGGCTCGTTGCGGCTGGGATGTTCCTCCCCGTAACCCGGCAGCGAGCAGTAGATCAAGCCCTGGTTGCTGGCGGACAGGTCGCTGTAACCGATACCCAGCCGTTCCGCTACGCTTGGCCGGAAGTTCTCAATTACCACGTCGGCCCGCGAGACCAACCGACGGGCGTTTTCTCTCCCGGTGTCGGTTTTTAGGTCCAGCGTCACCGACCGCTTGCCCCGATTCCACGTGGCAAACGCCGGCTCGGAGCGCGCCGGATCTCCTCCGGGCCGCTCCACCTTTATAACGTGCGCCCCCTGGTCGGACAGCAGCATTCCGAGCATGGGCCCGGGCACGTATTGTCCGAACTCTACCACGTGAATGTCGCGCAACGCGCCCGCAGTGCCGTTAGCAGTCATGGTTTTACTCCTGAGTTGAATTCTCTCCGTCCAGGCCGGGCGGCGGCTCGTCAAAGGGCACGCCGTTGGCTTCCGCCTGCCGCTGGCGATCAAGCCATCGCAACCAGCGTTCCTGCTGTTCATACCGGCCTTCCGTGCGCCCTTCGGCCAGCCCCTCTGCTAGCCCCTCATTCCGCGCCCTTTCCCGAGTGCGCTGCCGATACCATGCACCGAACACCATGTCGATTGCCTCCGTCAAGATGTACGCGATTGGCAGGGCAAAGCCAATATTGGGCGCGCCGGCGGCGATTATCGCGACGGCCTGCCCGTCCCAGCTCAGCCCAGCGGTGGTGTTGACGCTGTTTTAACTGCTTATGGCGGTAAGTATAAGCCAAACCGTGGTGAAGACGCTGGAAAACCAACGAATTAACCTGGTCGGTATATTGAGAATGCCAGTGCGTTCTTCCCAAGGGTCCCGGCTATCTCCAGGGCTTCTCATGTCCCGCCAAAGTGCGCCTTAATCACCGCGAGTGCCGCCAAACCGCTCCGGTTCGCAACCTTTCAAACTCACGTCCGTCGCCCCGTTGGCGATAATCTCCGCGATCCCCTTGCCCATTGCCGGTCCCAACAGAATTCCCTTCTTCTGTCCGCCAGTGCTGATGAAAACGTTATCCCAGCCCGGCGCCCGGCCTATGATGGGCAGCCAGTCCGGCGTGACCGGACGCAGGCATGCGGTATGCAGTACCTCCTCCGCATCGGCCAGGGAGGGCATCAGCCGCACTGCTCGCTGCATGATGCTTGCCCGCGCCTCTTCGGTGAGAGACAGATCGAACCCTGCGTCTTCTTCAGTGGAACCGCACCAGATTAGACCGTCCGTCTTGTCATACATGGAGCTCCCGCCGCCGATCAGTTCGTAGGTCAAACCCGGTCCGCTGGGTTTGACCCTGATGATTTGTCCTTTCAACGGGTCAACGGGAATCGCGATGTCCAACCACTGCTCAGCGGTGCGGCACCACGGACCGGCGGCGATCAACAAAGAGCCACACGGTATCTCACCATCGTTGGTCACTACCGACTCCACACCCCCTTCGCCCACGCGCAGTCCCACCGCGCTTCCCGTTACGATTCGCGCCCCCCGCTTTTCGGCGGCGGCGGCCAGCGCCTGTGTAAATTCCATCCCATCCAGCGCGCCGTTGCCCACTGCGCGAACGCCGGCAATGACTTCGCCAGTCAAACGCGGCTCCAGCGCCAAAACGTCTTCCCGTTCCAGCCACTCCGCCGAAAATCCGGGTTCCGGCGCGTTGTTGAAAATCTGCACTGTTTCCCGCAGTTCCTCGAGTTCCCCTTCATCCAGCGCAACTTTGAGTATGGAAGTAATCCGTCCGTGGTAGTCAATGCCCGTTTCGGCCGGCAGCGACTCCCATAGTTCCCGGTGCAATCGAAACGACTGCAATGCCATCGGCTGCAGCGGTTCAGGCCAACCGTGCCCTTCCAGCGGATTCAATCCGCCCGCGTTGTATCCCGACGCCGCCTGCGCCACACCGTCCCGCTCTATGATGGTCGCCTTGACCCCGTTTTCGGCCAAATAATAACCAGCGGCGCAACCCGCGGCGCCCCCGCCGATGATCACGACATCTGCAACTTGATCGCTCATTTTTCGTTCCTGACTGACCTTAATGGCCAGTGTAAAATTGCGTTAGGATATAATCACCGGTGGGAGGTGTCTATGCCAATCTACGAGTACCGTTGCGCGTCCTGTGGTAACGAATTCGAATCCATTCGTCCCGTGTCCCGCGCCGATGATCCTATCGATTGCAAATCCTGTGGCCAACCGCCCACCCGACAGATTTCCAACTTCTCATTCAAGTCGGACACCTTCACGTCGCCCAAGCTCCGCAACCGCCCCGGCGAAACATTCCGCGGAAGTCAACCCGACAGCGAAGCGAACGAGACCGGCGCCGGCCAACCGGCCAACTAGGGTTGGGCCGCGCGCGCCTCGTTGCAGGCTATGCAGGTGCAGGCCGCCCGCAACGCTCGGTACGTGTAGATCCCGGT
>JAGWBI010000064.1 GCA_021295965.1 Dehalococcoidia bacterium
GTTACCGGTTGGGCAAGGACCTCAGTATGGACCGTATCCGTCCACCTTGAGACATGCTGACCAGTGGTCGGGGCTGATCTGGCGTAATTCCGGGGTAACCCGAGCGCATTCGTCATCCGCGATTGGACAGCGAGGGTGGAAGACACAGCCCGACGGGGGATTGAGCGGGCTGGGTACTTCCCCGGTCAGCAGGACTCGTTCACGCTGGGCGTCCAGGATCGGGTCCGGAATTGGCACGGCAGATAACAGGGCCTTGGTATACGGGTGTACCGGATTGCGGTATACCTCGTTCCGTTCCGCGATTTCCACCATATGCCCAAGATACATCACGCCCACGCGGTCGCTGATGTGTCGAACCACGGACAAATCGTGGGCGATGAATAGATAGGTCAGGTTGTACTGCTCCTGGAGTTCCTCCAGAAGATTGATGATCTGTGCTTGAATGGAAACGTCCAGGGCTGAAACAGGCTCGTCTGCCACAATGAACTTCGGGCTCACCGAGAGAGCTCGTGCCACTCCTATGCGTTGCCGCTGACCGCCGCTGAATTCGTGAGGGAAGCGGTCCGCCATGTAGGGGTTGAGTCCGACGTTCACCAGTAGCTCGGCCACCTTTTCCCGGTATTCTGACTTGCCGCTGACAAGTCCGTGGACGAGGAGGGGTTCCCCAATGATGTTGCCTGCTGTCATGCGCGGGTTCAACGAGCTGTAAGGGTCCTGGAAGATGACCTGCATTTCGCGGCGCATACCCCGCATCTGCTTGGTTCCCAGTTTTGTCAGGTCTTGCCCTTCAAAGAGGACCTCTCCATCCGTAGGCTTGTAGAGTTGCAGGATGCAACGCCCGGTCGTGGTCTTGCCACAGCCGCTTTCGCCCACCAGACCCAGAGTCTCGCCTTTCTTCACCGTAAAGCTGACGCCATCGACCGCCTTGACGTGGGCCACGGTCCTCTGGAACAACATCCCGGAGGTGACCGGGAAGTACATCTTGAGGTTTTTTACTTCCAGCAGAATGTCTTCGTCGTACCCCGCCGGGGCGGATTGCGGTGTGGCGTCCATCATTGTAGTCATGGCGTCTAATCTCCGGCGGAGTCTTGGGATTCAGCATATTCTGAACTGCCGAGGATATCGACAGCGGCCGGCCCGAGGTCCTCGGACCGCCAACAGGCTGACCAGTGGCTGTCCCCTACCTCGGACAATTGAGGCATGTCAGTCGCGCACTTGTCGATTGCCCACCTGCACCTAGCGCGGAAAGCACATCCCTGGGGAAGGCGGACCAGGTCAGGCGGTTGCCCCTCGATGGGATCCAGCTTGGCACGGCGAGGCAGGTCCAGGCGTGGCACCGAGCGAAGCAACCCCACCGTGTACGGGTGCCTGGGGTTGGAATAAATCTCCCTGGCAGTGCCCCGTTCAATGATCTTGCCGGCGTACATGATGTTTACGCGGTCGGCATACCTGGCAACTACGCCCAGGTTGTGAGTGATGACGATCAGGGCGACACCGAATTCCGTTGTGAGCGATTTCATCAACTCAAGAATCTGGGCTTGAATCGTGACGTCAAGGGCGGTGGTCGGCTCATCGGCAATGATCAGCCTGGGATTGCAGCTCAACGCCATGGCGATCATTACGCGCTGCCTCATGCCGCCACTGAACTGGTGCGGATACTGCTTGATGCGCTGTTCCGGGTCTGGGATTCCGACCCTGGCAAGGAGGTTCACGCCCTCGTTGCGGGACTCCGCTTTCCCCATCCCCTTGTGCAACTGAAGGGTCTCGGTCAGTTGCCGTTCTATGGTAAGGACCGGGTTTAGCGAGGTCATCGGTTCCTGAAAAACCATGGACATCTTGGCGCCACGAACGTTGCGCATATCGTCCATGTCGATTTTCAGAATGTCCTCACCGTCGAGATATACCTCTCCGTTGACGATTTTGCCGGGTGGGTCCGGGATCAGTCGCATCAGCGACAGAGCGCTGACACTCTTGCCGCATCCACTTTCTCCCACCAGTCCCAGCGTCTCTCCCTCCTCAAGGTCGTAAGAGACACCGTCAACGGCTTTAACGATACCATCCATGGTGAAAAAATGGGTTTGCAAGTCATTGACTTCAAGCAGTGTAGCCAAGTGACCTCCTCCAGCCGCAAGGGCGGCACCTGCATACATTGCCAGCCCCGCTGGCTGTAACTTCAAAGAACAGGTCGGGGCGGAAATTGATTGGATTATGGGCCAAAGGTGCGCTGAATGCAAACAAGATATGGCGCCGTCTCGACCATTAAGAAACATCGACGAGGCAGCCATGGGCGAAGATTTCGCAGTGGTCTGCCCGGTTCCTTGTATGAGCTTGGGCACCCTCAGGATCCATCTGCCGTAACGCTGCCAACCGGACCGCCGGGCTGTGCATCGGGTCGCGAATTCGTGGGCCGGGCATTAGTACCGCGAACCGGGTGCGGCCGGACGGCATGATACAAACAATTGCTACAATATTACACGGGCAATTAAACCGTAATTATCGACATAGATAGGGCAATTACATCTCTCACTTCACCAGGTCAGCTACTCGTGTGTTGCCATCAGATTGAAAATATTTTCTCAGTTATTGCTGGATCGCTCCCGCTCTGCCCTGCCTCTCCTGTATCAAGATCGGCGGACGTCAGCCTTCAGGGCGCTGGTGCGGAAGGTTTCGAGCGGCTTTTGCGGACGCCTGTCCGCGGCTTGCACCAGCGCGATCCAGCAACCGCCAAAGACGCTGAGGGGCTGACTTTGCACCAACGCAATGCGACGCTGCGCCAGTGACCACGGGCTCCTGAAGCGATTCCTCACGTTTCTGGGGTTTGGCGGTATTGCGGTTGCTGTGGCTGTAGGGCTTGTGGTCTTGCCAGAGGATGAGACAGCCCCGCCTACCGGACCTGATCAAACACCGATATCCGCAACTCCGTTAGGTCCCGAGGCAGAAACGGTAGCCACAAGCGAGGGCGGCTACGATGGTGATTCAGTTGTCATCGCCCTGAATGAAGCCACCGAGAGATCGGGAATACGGTTGATTCTTGAGGAGTCTCCTTCGCAACGTCTACCCAAGCTGCCGGAGGGCTACTCCAATCCATCCAGGGCATTCCGAGTGTCCGCTCGGCAGCCCGCAGGATATTTGGCCAGGGAATCGGTTCAAGTGGCCGCGACGCTGGAGGTACTTCTGTCGGCGGAAGACCTACTGAAGTCCGGTGGAGACCCGTATGCCCTGATGATACTTCGCCTGGATGAAGACACTTCCGAATGGAGGCCCACCAACACATCCTTGGACATCCCCTGGATCAGGGCGGAGGTCAACGTCGATGGCTCAGCCCTGTTTGCCATTGCGGCGATCGATTCAGCGGGCACGGACAGGGGGCAGTTAGAGAATCCACTCGCGGTCAATAACTTCCTGAGGGCACCGCAATTCAGCCCTGCACCTGAGAGCGGGACGCGCTCCAAGACGCTCCCGGTGCCGGTTTCGGCACCTACAGAGACTCCCAGGCCTCTGCCATACCAGGCACAGGCCCCAGCAACTCCCACCTCTCCCCCGGCACCTTCAAGGCCGCATAACCCGCTGCCCACAGCAATTTTGCAGGAAAATCAAACAGCTGAACCGCCCGTACCTTCCCCGGTTCCAGTGCCGAGGGCGGTTCCAGCCAATACTGCTCCTCCCACACCCATAAGCACTGACACGCCTGTCCCCAGCCCCACACCTGTCCCACAACACCGGCTGTTCATCAATGGAAGGCAGGTGCTCTCCAGCGACGTGCAGTTTCTCGTTCCCCTGGGGATGGTAGTGCTGGATATTTTACCGGAACCGGACGGCACCTACCCTTACGCCACTGCCGTGAACCTGGAGGTTGAAATCGGCCCACTCGGCGGTGCATTGAATGTCTCCGGAGCAGACACGGTTGCCGGCACGAGCGCGAGGCTAATGATTGACCGGGAACGCCGGGTGTGGGTATACATCTCTCACCGCGCAGAAATCGGGGGCGTGGTGCATGTTGCCACGCCTCACCCAACCCGGGACGCCTCAGCGACGAAAGCCACAAACCCCGGTTCAGCCAATTTTCCTGTCCCGAGACCGGTTCAAACGCCAACACAGACGCCGACAACAACTCCTACCCCTACCCCGACCCCGACACCGACACGGACGGCAACCCTGACACTGACGCCGACGCCGACCCCTACCCCGACGGCGACGCCTACCCAGACACTGACATCGACGTCAACGCCTACCCTGACTCCGACTCCAACGGCGACCCCTACTCCAACATCGACGCCGACCCCAACCCCTACCCCTCACCTGAATCCCCCTGGTGGTTTGATCGTGTTTGAAACCGACCGGGATGGCGACTTAGAAATCTACTCCATGCATCGGGACGGTTCCAACTTGGCGAACCTGACCCGAAACGCCGCCAGTGACCGGCACCCATCTCTATCTGGCAACCTCGTGCTGGCATTCAGTTCCGATCGAAATACCCTGGACGGAACCGAGGTTGGGGGTTCCGGCATATATCTGTTGAGTCTGGAGACAGGACAAACCTCGAAATTCACTACTGAGTCCGGCAATGAGGAATCTCCCGCCATCACTGCCTCTGGCGACAGGCTGGCCTACGTGTCCAATCGAACTGGAAACTTCGAGATCTTTGCTCAGGGAATCGGCGCCTCTATGGGGCCCTCGAGTGCGCCGGTCAATCTAACCAACCATCCGTCGGAGGACCGAGACCCGGTCTGGTCACCGGACGGTTGTCGAATCGCCTTCTCCAGTAACCGGGACGGAGATTGGGACATCTTTATCGCCAATGCCGACGGCTCCGCACCCCTGAACCTTACGCGCGGCTTTGACGAGGCATTTGACGGTTCCAATGAACGCTGGCCCGATCTTGTCATCAACGAAGGGATGGAAAGAGTGGGTTTTTCTTCTGACCGCAGTGGGGATTGGGAAGTTTATTCAATGTACACCGATGGCACATTTCTGCTGCGCGCCACAACCAACCTCGCTCTCGATGCCCATCCTGCCTGGGGTCCGTCGGGCGAAGCTTTTGTATTCCACTCCCAACGCGGTGAAAATTAGTGGATTTGGGGAAGGCCAAACGAACTTGACCGTGCGTGCGGAAAGCGAGGATTCCTCGCCGGACTGGGAACCTGTTCTACACAATGGTGGATGCCAGATGCCACCGGTCCAGGTAACACCCACGCCGACGCCAACTCCCACACCTACGCCAACACCCACACCTACGCCAACACCCACACCTACGCCGACGCCAACACACACGCCGACGTCTACTCTCACGCCCACACCTACGCCGACGCCAACACACTCGCCGAC
>JAGWBI010000026.1:0-44918 GCA_021295965.1 Dehalococcoidia bacterium
CACCCCGCTCTCGCTGTGGTAGAACACCACGCTTTCATCGTCCACGAACATCGAAACCAGGGTGGGGATGCCGATACCAAGGTTGACGCAGGCTCCAGGCGGCAACTCCTTCGCCACCCGCATGGCGATGATGGCCCGGTCCAATCGTTCCTTTTCGTCCGTCATGGCAGCCCCCGTCATCGCCAGCGCGGCGTCGCAAACTTGGTCAACCTCACCGCGCTTATTCGTAGCCGGTGAACCCTTCCGGCCGGCGCACGATCCGTTGCACGAAAACGCCCGGCGTCACCACCGCCTCCGGATCAAGCTGACCGGCCTCCAACCACGGTCACTCGCGCCGCCGGAGCCATCACCGCGTTGAAGTTCCGCGACGTCCCCCGGTACACCAGGTTGCCCCGCGTATCGGCCTGGTGAGCGCGGATCAACGCGAACTCGGCCCGCAACCCGTATTCCAGGATGTACTCCCGTCCGTCGATGTTGCGGCTTTCCTTGCCTTCCGCGATGAGCGTGCCGGCCCCGGTTGGCGTGTAGAAGGCGTGGATGCCGGCGCCGCCGGCCCGCAACCGCTCGGCCAGCGTTCCCTGGGGCACCAGTTCCAGGTCAACCTCTCCCCGCCGGTATGCCAGTTCGAACTCCGATGGCCGCGAAACCGACGGCGATACCGGGAATGACGCGATGGCCTTGGCCACCTGTCCGTTTTCAACGAGCACACTGTGATCAATGGCGGTGCGCCCGGGCGGCGTACCGAAACTGACCACCCGCGCGATGCCGGCCGTGTTGCTCACAATCGTCAACTCGCGACTGCCCCGGTCCCGCAGGGAAACCAGCAGGTAATGGGCCATCCCTCCCGGACCGCCGAAGCCGTCGATGAACACGGTCGCCCCATCGGGCAGGTCCGCGATGGCCGTTGGCCCGTCGGCGTACACCTTGCTGGGAGGTCGGCCCGAGGGCGGCGCAAACTCCATCTCCCGCAACGTCGGCGCAACCGGTATGTTCATCCCGGTCAAGGCCGTCACATCCCCCGCCGACCAGCCGGGCGCAACCTCGGTCAACGTCAGATGTCCACCCGTCCGCAGATGTCCACCCGTCCGCTCATGGTGAGCCTGTCGAACCACCCGGAACACCCCGACATCCGTGATGAGCGTATCCAGGCGGCCGGCAACGTCGGTGGGAAGGGTTAGCGCGTCGACGATATTCGATGTCCCGTCAGCGCCTATATCGGGCAGCACGCCGATCACTCGCCCGGCGTTGGCCACCAGATCGACGGTGTTTCCCGGCGGCGCCACGCCGGCACTGGCCACGGCCAACCGGCCGGCGGCGTTTCCAGCCAGATCCGCCTGTCCAACACTCAAGATCGCCAGGTCAACGTGCCCGCCCCGGATCACGGCGCCGGCGTCCGACGCGCTCAACGGCAGCCCGTCACCGATCCCATTATCCAACGTCCCGTTGGGCTGCAGGAACCAGGCTCCGAGCTCCGCCGGGGCCACTGCCGGCGCCAGCTCGGGCAATCCGGAATCCAGCGCCACCACGTCGCGGGCAATATCAAGGTTTTCCAGACGGTTGGGGATCACGACGTTCACCCTTCCTGTCCCGAAACCGGCACTAGCGCCAGACGATTCACAAAGATGCCGGGGGTTATCACTAGTTCCGGGTCGATGGTCCCGGGTTCGCCAACATGGTCCACCTCGGCGATGGAGATGCGCGCAGCGGTGGCCATGGCCGGGTTCCAACCGCGCTGGGGTCCCCGATATACCAGGTTGCCCATCGTGTCGGCCCGGTGCGCCCGCAACAGGGCGTAGTCCGCCCGCAACGGCGCTTCCAACACGCACTCAACCCCGTTGATCACCCGCACCTCTTTGCCCTCGGCAAACCGGGTGCCCAATCCCACCGGAACAAACACTCCGCCGATGCCCGCGCCGCCGGCCCGCAACCGTTCCGCCAGGGTACCCTGTGGCGTCACCTCCACCGTCAGCGCGCCTGTCAACACCAGGTCCCGGATCGGGTCACCCGCGCCCTCCGGGAACGGAGACGGCGAGATGATCCGGGAAACGCGCCCGGAGGCCGCAAGGTGCAACAGCCCGTTTGCCCCGTCCCAGCCGGTGAAATCCCACACGCAGGTGAGGTTGCCCGCACCTGCGTTCTCCAACGCGGCCAGCAATCCCGTCGGCTCGCTTACCTGCGTCGTGCCACCGATTAATACCGTACTCCCGTCGCTCACATCGGCCACGGCAGCGGCGGGACTGTCATATAGTTTGCTGAACGCCATGATTTCGCCTGCCAAAACGGACGCCATTCTAACCCAAACCATCGCCAGGATAAAACAGCCAACGTAACGCATTAGCGTTCCAGTGCGGAAGGTTTGCCATCGTAGGGGCGAAGCATGCTTCGCCCCTAACTGCAACCGCCCAATCCTGCCAACAGGGCAATCGCATCATAGCCTACATGCCCGTCAGTCCTGCGAAAGCAGGCGTCCAGAAGCCAAACAATGCAGGAATATGCAGAAAGCGGAAACATGGTTAACGATTTCAGTCACTGGATTCCCGCTTTCGCGGGAATGACGATGATGGTGCGATTGCCCTGATCCTGCCAATCCGTCAAATCCCCAAAATCCCGCTTCTGATAGACGAACTGACACCCTCCCC
This sequence comes from Dehalococcoidia bacterium, assembly GCA_021295965.1. Lineage (GTDB taxonomy): Bacteria > Chloroflexota > Dehalococcoidia > Lucifugimonadales > UBA3495 > Bin87. The sequence continues at coordinate 2,640 of JAGWBI010000026.1, forward strand.
ATTGACCATGCCGTACCAAGGCAAACAGCTGTTTCTACCCAATCTCATCCAAAAGGCAGGATTTCACTTCGACGGCCAAACCCGTCAGTAAAAATCGCAACCGGTCGCACTCGGCAAGGCTCAGTTAGACCCGACCACCTTCCGCCTGCGGCGGACCGCCTCGACGACCGGGACTGTCCGTGCCCGCGCGCAGGTCCGCCTCCGGCGTGCTGAGTACACGAAAAAGTAGGGAAAAATAGTTGCGTGCAACCCGGCCGTATGCTGACAACGAAGTGCTGCAAAGTCCGCCTCCGGCGGGAAATCCTGCCTTCCAAATCGAAACTACCACCCTTCAAGGAAACCCCCTCCGCTAAAAAAATCACTCCCAACCTCAAAATCCCGCTTCTAACGAGGCTCCCCCACCGGGCCCCATCAGTCGAATAGGGTCTCACGCGTACCCGGTTTGTCATTGCGAGGAGCGGAGCCCGATCTTTGACAAATCGGGCAATCTCCGGCTGAGCGGTGGTTCCTTCGGCAGCGAGATTGCCATCCGCCAGAGGCGGACTCGGAATGACAGGCTGCGTATCGTGGGTACACGTGAGCGAATAGGAGGAAATTTCGCTACTCTAAAACGGTTTGGCTGTCGACGAATGAGTTCGTCTCCGTGACGGAATTCGGTTTTCGGGGCTGTGCCCGTTTTTGCGGTATGGTCCCCGGTCAACTCTGGCGGGCGCTGTCCACCATGGCCCGCAGCTGGTCGACTGCTTCTGGTATTTCATTGGCGATAAGCCGTCTATCCAGTGGGGGGTGCTCATCGGCGTAAACTGCTGCTCCCCCGAACTCGGTCAGGTACCGGTGGTTTTCACCTGGCGCTAGTTCGTTCGCGCCAATGATTTGATTCTCCCTGAGGAGGTCCGTGAGGATCCTCAGGTTGTGTCCATCGCGTCCGCTGACGGGGTATTCGCATCCGTAAGCTCCCAAGACGGCTTTGTACGCGAATTCGAGGGCATTTTGAGCCACGCGTCCGAACTGGAGGTCGTCGCCCACGTCGATGATTCCGGCGTCCTGGATGGCGTTGATCCAGGTGGCGGCTCCGGTCGCGTCCGCGATCTTCTTGTCGACATCGTCCCAATCGATACGTTCGTCTTCGTAGTCGGTTCCGTATCCAACGCGTTCGTCGGCCATGATGGGGTGTCCTTCCTTGATGATGATGTTCGCCATGTGGTTTCTGAGGACGCGTCCCTTAGCGAATTCGGATTCGGTCATGCAGATGATGTCGATGCCTGAAGCCTCTGGCATCTGGGTCTTCTGTACGGCGCGAGCGTGCTGCCGCAGGCTTTCCAGCCAAGATTCCGGCGGTGGTTCTCCCTTGACGACGAGTACGTCAATGTCGGAATCCGTGCGGTGGTCCCCCCGGGCCCGTGAGCCAAACAGAAAGGTCTGCTGCGCGTTGGCCACTTCGTGTATCTGCCGCGCGATCCTGATTGCCTGAATGTCAGGTTTCAGTTTGTTGAGTATTTCCATGGTGATTCGTCCGATTTCGGTGCGTCTTACTCTCAATAATACGGGAAAGTTGGGTTACGGGTGTCTGCCGATGGATTGAATCATAGGCCCTGGAGGGTGAGGATTCGCAGGTTCATACTCGGAGACAAAACGGTTTGTTACAACCGTCATAGTGACGGAACGATATTCGTCGGTGCCTTGAGTGATTTCAGGCACCGATCAGTCAAATCTCGAGTAGCGAAATCTCCTCCGAATAGGGTACATTGACTTGCCCGACGCATAGTGCTAAATTCAACCCACAATTGAACGCCTGACGCGATTCTGGCGGGAGCTTGGGCAAACCAGGCTGAGAGGGCGGCCTAATTCGTCGCCGACCGCTGTACCTGACTCGGATAATGCCGACGTAGGGACAGCAGGCAGCGTTTGTAATTTGCCGCCGGGTTCTTGCCTGGCGGTTTTGCGTTTGGCATATTCCGGGAGGCGTTTCTTGAACTTCCCCGGTACGACACAGGAGAGTGGCAACGATGGCCGATGAACTGGTGATTGGGGGCGTGACGTTCAATTCCCGGCTGATTGTGGGAACCGGCCGACATCGCAGTATGCAGGAAATGGTCGATTCCCTGGAAGCCTCCGGCACCGAGATGGTTACCGTCGCCATCCGACGGTTGGATCTCGACAACCCGGAGCAGAACATCCTGGAACACATCAACCTTGACAAGTACTGGATACTTCCCAACACGGCCGGCTGCCGCACCGTGGAAGAAGCCCTCTTCGTGGCCCGCCTCGGCCGTGAGGTCGCCCAGACCGACTTCGTCAAGTTGGAAGTCATCCCGGACGCCAAGTATCTGTTCCCGGACCCCAACGGAACCCTGGAGGCGGCCCGGCAGCTGGTCGATGAGGGATTCAAGGTACTGCCCTACATCCACGCCGACCCGGTGCTGGCCAAGAACCTGGAGGAAGCCGGCTGCGTCACGGTGATGCCATTGGGTTCGGCCATTGGCTCCGGCCAGGGCATTCACACTGTCGAGGAAGTCAGGATCATCCTGGAAAACGCCACGGTCCCGGTGGTCGTGGACGCCGGCTTGGCCGTGCCCTCCGATGCCTCCAAGGCGCTGGAAATGGGAGCCTCCGCCGTGCTGGTGAACACCGCCATCGCCCAGGCCGAAGACCCGGCCATGATGGCCGACGCCTTCCGCAAGGGCGTCGAGGCCGGCCGCCAGGCTTACCTCGCCGGCCGTATACCGGTCCGCACCGAGGCTATACCCAGCAGCCCGCCGGCCGACGTGCCCGAGCCGGTGCTGGCCGACTGAGCGGCCGCATCATGCCCCTGTCCATCCCCTATCCCTGCCTGTGCTTGGTCACCGACCGGGGGGTTTGCCCGCCTGACGAGTTGCCCCAACGGGCCGCCGCCGCCGTGGCCGGTGGCGTGGACATGGTGCAACTGCGCGACAAGGAACTGCCGGGCGGCGCGCTGTTTGAGCAGGCGATGGAATTACGTGAGGTCGTGCAGGATCTCGCGCTGCTCCTGGTCAACGAAAGGGCCGACGTTGCCGCGGCCAGCTGCTCACACGGGGTGCAGCTGGGCGAGGCTGCTTTGGCCACTGAACTGGTGCGAGCCATTGTCGGCGGCGACGCCATAATTGGCCGCTCCGTCCATTCGGTTGATGGAGCCAAGGACGCTGCCGCAGCCGGGGCCGATTTCCTGCTGGTCGGCACCATGTTTGCCACTCGTTCCCATCCCGGCGAGGAACCCTCCGGCCCCGGATTGCTGGAGCGCATCCGAGCCGCCGGCGTTTCAGTTCCGCTGCTGGCCATCGGCGGCATCACCGCGGATAATATAGCTCAGGTCATGGCGGCGGGAGCCAGCGGAGCGGCGGTCATTACCAGCGTGCTCGCCAGCGATGATCCGAAAGCGGCGGCGCGGTTGCTGAAATCAGCCATGATGGACGCCGTTCCCGCAAGCAGCGTCAACCGTAACGAAAGCGGCGCAGATGACCGCTTGGCAATGGAGAGGAGGTAAGCGCAGCGATGATTACCCTGAAGGTAAACGGCAAGCCGCGCGAGATCGAAGACGGGCTGGACCTACAGTCCTACCTCGCCACCATTGACGTGAATATGCGCTTCATCGCCGTCGGCTACAACGGGCAGGTGGTGCGGAAAGAGGACTTCGGCCACGTCAAGCTGCACCCCGGCGACGCGCTCGAGATAGTTCGCCCCGTAGGAGGCGGCTGACCGCATGGCGTCCGGCCAGGACTCGGGCGATGTCGCGCTGGACCGGGTTCTGGCGGAGGTCGCCGACGCCCACCCGGATCGAGTGGAGGGGTGGCTGAGGAACGAGCCGGGCCACTGGGGCTTCTTCGCCGGCCAGGCGGTGCTGGCGGTCCGCGAACTGATCGGCCGGAGCTTGGAGGAACCGGAGCGCCGTTTCGTCTGGCATCGGATGTGGCAGGTCTTGCAGCAGCGCCAGCGGTCGGATTACTTCAACTGATCGTCGTCCTGGCAGCACTCGTTGACGTATGCCGGCGGATGAAGGGTTTGCTCCGCCACCCATTCCACCGTTTTAGCCAGCCATTCTTCGAGAGTTTTGCCCTCCGACTTGGCCGCGGCGTCGGCCGCCCGATGCACTTTGGAAGGGACCTTGAAGGAAATCTCGCCGGAATACGGCTTGTCGGGATCACGTCCCCATTCCCGGCACGCACTTAAATAGTCGTCCACGGAGAACTTGAACTCACGTCGCAACTGTTCGACAGAATCACCTTCGAACGTGATTACGTCGCGCGTATCAACCACCGTGCCAAAAAAAACTCCGACGCCGTCGTCGAAAGTTACCGCTGCTCGATAGCCTTTGTACTCCATCATGGTTCTATACCCGCTTCAATCAAAAACGCGCGTACTTGTTCTACGAGACCTTTCCCGGCCACCCGCTGGGGATGCGGACGATGAAAGTGAGAACCCACGCTGTTCAGTACCACGAATATGCGTGAACCGGCCCGCTCTTGGATGACGGCTCCACAAGCCAACAGCAATGACTCGATGCTGGCCCAGTGGATATTCGCCCGAGTAGGTTGATCGAAAATCGCTACTAGGGTGTTACGGTGCCTGCGTCTCAATGATACCACGACGCCAGAAACGGAAACCCGCCCCCTGCATCTGTCGCTAGGGGGCGGGCTTTTGCGGCTAACCCACAACCGCGATGGACTCGATCTCCACTACATAAGCGGGGTTAGCCAGTTCGCTCACCACCAGCAGCGTGCTGGTGGGCGGGTTGATTTGGAACAGTTCGTTTCGGACGGCCCGCACGGCGCCGGCGTGTTCAATCCCGGTCACGTAGGTCGTGGTCTTCACGATGTCGGCCAGGCTGCCGCCGGCAGCGCTGACAGCCACCTCAATGTTGCGCCAAATCTGCCGGGTCTGCGCCTCCGCGTCGCCTGCCCCGATAACGTTGCCGTTCTCGTCCTGTGCCACCATGCCGGCGATGTACACGGTGTTGCCCGCCTTCACCACGGCGGTGAAGCCCGAGGCCGACGGGTCGGCGATGCCGCTGGGGTTCATGTAGGTGCTGTTGGCCATTTCGTTGCCTCCATTGTTTGGTTCGGGTGGATTATACTGCGGCCGCGCTTTCAGCGACGTCGGGTTGCGTTGCGGTGGCCCGGGGCGGCAGGCGGGGCGCTTTTGCCAGGAAAATCAGCATCCCCGCGCCGGCGTACATCGCCATCAACACCATGAAGACCACCGCGTAACTGTGCGTGAAAGTGAGCAGGTAACTCCCGAACAGCGGCCCAATCCCCAGGGCCGTGGTCTGCAGCGGCCCCAGTGACCCCATGATTGCCCCGAAGGAACCCCGTCCAAAGTATTGGGCCAGCAGCATATGCTCCAGCGTGCCGACCGTGTTGGAGAAGAACCCCCACAGGATGGCGAACAGATAGGCCGTCAGCACCGAGTTCACGCCGGTGATCAGGAAAATTCCCGACGCCACGGCCCCGGTTATGGTCATCACCATGCAGTATCGGGGTCCCAGTTTGTCGGCCATATATCCCCAGATTAGGGTCGTCATCGCCAGCACTGCGCCGAGACTGCCCACCCCAACTGCCTGTGGATTGGACAGGCCGGGGCCGGGCTGGCTCACCAGGTACGGCACCAGGATATATCCCGACCCTGCTGACGCGATGATCGCAAGGACGGCGGTTCCGGCGATGCACCAGTAAGCCCGGGTCCGCATGGCTTCCCGGGCGGTCCAGCTGAACTCGGGTTCCAACCCCGGGGCATTCCTGCCCCGGCCGGCGCCGGCCCGTGCCGTATTTGCCGCCGCCCGCCCGGGAGCCGCGCCGTCGGGCAGCATTCCGATTTCCTCCGGAGTGCGGCGCATTGTCATGAACGCCGGCGCCGCCAGCAAAAGCAGGAACACCCCTACGTAGCCATATGCCGCCCGCCAACTCTGGCTCAGCGCGATCAGCGAAATTATCTGGATGTTGATGGCCCCGCCCACCGGCCGGGCCATCCCCGATATGGAAATGGTGATATTGCGCCGGCGGCGGAAGAAATTCACCGTGGCAACCCGTGGCACCACCCCTATCAAAAAAGGATTGCTGATGGACCGCGCGAGCACGTATGGGACGATGAACTGCCAGAGCGAATTGTTGCCGATGGAGGATATGACCAGCAGGCAGCACCCAACGATAACCAGGCCCAGGGTGGTGAGCACCCGTGGGCCGTACCGGTCGGCTGCGTAACCCGCCAGAGGAGCGAACAGTCCCGAAATCCAGGTTCCCGCCGTCACCGCAATGGCGATTTGGTCAATGCTCCATCCAGTGTCTTCCGCAATGTAGACCTGGATGGTGCCCATAACTACCTGGGAGACGCTGGCGCCGCCCGCGCTGGAAAGGCAACCCATCGCCAGCACCAGCCAACCGTAAAAAAACGGCGTGGGCGGATGCCAGTCCAGGAAGCGGCGTAGTAAAGAACGGTTCAGGAGCGGCCTCGAACTGGGTGCAACACCAGAGTTCAGGTATCACCGCACTATCACGGACACGAGCGGGGACAAGTCGGAGACAAATATACTCCCAATCGCCTATCAAATAAAGCCGCCCCTTTAACATCAAAAACCGGGGCGGTTACGCTAACCGCCCCGGCTGCTATCCCGTGGGATGTTTGCCCGAGATTTAGAAGTCCATCGGCGGGGCCGCGGGGGCCGGCATGGGCTCGGGGATCTCGGTGATCATGGACTCGGTGGTCAGCACCATGGCGGCCACGGAGGCGGCGTTCTGCAGGGCAGAGCGGGTCACCTTCACCGGGTCGATGATGCCCCGCTCGAGCATGGGGCCGAACTCGCTGACCTCGGCGTCGTAGCCGTAGTCGTCGGACTGGTCCTTCACGTCGTGGAGGACGACCGCGCCTTCGCCGCCGGCGTTCTCAACGATGATCTTCAGGGGCTGCTCGAGGGAGTGGCGAATGATGTTGAGGCCAACCACTTCGTCGCCGGTCAGGCCGCTGACCCCTTCCAGGGCGCGCTGGGCGCGGACCAGGGCAACTCCGCCGCCGGGGACAATGCCCTCTTCAACTGCGGAACGGGTGGCGGACAGGGCGTCCTCCACGCGGGCCTTGCGCTCCTTGAGCTCAATCTCGGTGGCCGCGCCGACCTTGATGACGGCCACGCCGCCGGACAGCTTGGCCATGCGCTCCTGCAGCTTCTCGCGGTCGTACTCGGAGGTCGTGTCTTCGATCTGGGCCTTGATCTGGTTGATACGGGCCTGGATCGCGTCCTCGGAACCGTGGCCTTCCACGATGGTCGTGTCGTCCTTGGTGGAGGCAACGCGCCGGGCGCGGCCAAAGTCCTCGATGGTTGCGGAGTCCAGCCGGCGGCCGGTCTCTTCGCTGATGACGGTGCCGCCGGTCAGGATGGCAATGTCTTCCAGCATGGCCTTGCGGCGGTCGCCGAAGCCGGGAGCCTTGACGGCCAGCACGTTCATGATGCCGCGCAGCTTGTTGACCACCAGGGTGGCCAGCGCCTCGCCGTCCACGTCCTCGGCGACGATGACAGCGTTCTTCTGCCCAACCTGGAGCAGCTTTTCAAGGGCGGGAACCAGGTCGGCGACGGCGGAGATCTTCTTGTCGGTGATGATCAGGTAGCAGTCGTCGATGGCGGCTTCCATGCGGTCGCTGTTGGTGATGAAGTAAGGCGAGATGTAGCCGCGGTCAACCTGCATGCCTTCCACGTACTCGATCTCGTCGGTGAGGCCCCGGGACTCTTCGACGGTGATGACGCCGTCCTTCCCGACCTTCTCCATGGCCTCGGCGATGGTCTCGCCGATGGCTTCCTCGTGGGCGGAGAGGGAGGCTACCTGGCCGATGCGCTCGCGGGTCTCCACGGGCTGGGACATAGATTGCAGCTCGGTCACGATCTGGCTGACGGCCCGTTCGATGCCGCGCTTGATGGCCATGGGATTGGCGCCGGCGGTAACGTTCTTGAAGCCCTCAGTGATGATGGCCTGGGAGAGAACGATGCTGGTGGTGGTGCCGTCGCCGGCGGCGTCGTTGGTCTTGGTGGCGGCTTCCTTGAGCAGCTGGGCGCCCATGTTCTCGAAGGCGTCGGGAAGCTCAATTTCCTTGGCGATGGTCACGCCGTCGGAGCAGACCTGGGGCGGGCCGAACTTCTTGTCCAGCACCACGTTGCGGCCGCGGGGGCCCAGGGTAATCTTTACCGAGTCGGCCAGGGTGTCGATGCCGGTTCGCAGCGACTTGCGGGCCTCTTCGGAGTACGCCAATTTCTTTGCGGGCATTGCGTTTCTCCTCAGTCGAGTGTGTGCAAGTGGGTCGAAAGGTGGGTGTTAGCCGATCTTGGCGAGGACGTCGGACTCGCGCATGATCAGGTACTCTTCGTCGCCGTCCTCGTACTCGGTGCCGGCGTACTTGGAGTAGATGACCTTGTCGCCCACGGTGAGTTCCATGGGGATGCGGCTGCCGTCGTCAGCAGCGCGGCCCGGCCCTACGGCGACGACCTCGCCTTCCTGGGGCTTCTCTTTCGCCGTATCGGGCAGAAGGATGCCGCCCCTGGTCTGGACTTCCTGCTCCATGGGCTTGATGACGATTCGCTCGCCTAGTGGTGTGAAAGTGGCCACTGAATGCCTCCTTGCAATGTGGTGAAATATTTGGCCTGTTTAACGCAGTTCCCGACCGTTGCCGGGACTACTTTTTGCGGGCGTAGTCCGTGGTGTAGAAACCCGACCCTTTGTAGATGACTGGCACGGCATAAAACACCCGACGGGCTACGCCGGAACATTCCGGGCATTCCCCTTCCGAGGATGCGCCGAAACTCTGTCGCTGGTCATACTCGTGGTCGCAGGCAGTACACCGATAAACGTACCTGGGCATTTCTACCTCCTAGCGTCGGTCAGCCGGCTGCTGGCCGTGTAGGTTGTAATCTATTTTCGTCGCACGGTAACCGTTTTCCAATGGCCTTAATGTTAAAATTGCGTTGAAAATCCGCTGGCGCATTTCGGCTGGAGCGTTCAGGCATGGTGAATCGCTATTCCATCGCAAGCCCATCGGGCCCGTTTGGCGATGATAACGTCGAGCTGCAACCCGAGTTGGAGAACATCCTGCGTAACGCGGTCCGCGCCCTGGGCGGCAGCGCGGCGGTGGTGGCAACCTGGGATGACGCCGTGCGCCGTTTCGTGGTCACCGGAGCCTACGGACTTGACGGCGGCCAGATCGCTCGCATCCGACCCCTGCTCAACGAGGCCATACCCGACCTGGCGCTGAGCCGCGAGCCGTTCACTCTGCTCTCCGCGTTGCTGACGCAGTCTGCGCTCCCCGTTTTGACCATCGGGGATATGCAGAATCCGGTGATGGCGGTACCGCTCCATACCGCCGACGAGAACGTGGGCCTGATTTTCGTACTGCGCTCCTCCGATGCCGCCAATTTCTCCCAGCTGGACCCGCCGGTGCTGGCCGCCTTCGCCGAGCAGGCCGCCATCGCCGTCCAATCAGCGCGGTTGACGCATCTCCTGAGCCAGGAAAAGCAGCGGGTTGAATCGATCCTGGAGGGCAGCGCCGACGGCATCTACACCGTGGACGCCGTGCGCCGCATCGTCAGCGTGAACCCGGCCATGGAGCGGCTGCTGGGCCGGCCCGGCGAGGAACTCTTGGGCCTGCCCTGCGCCGTGGCCCTGGACTGGCGGGACCGGGATGGCCGACCCTTGTGCCCGGGCCGTTGCCCCATGTTGCATATGTCACCCTCCGGCGAGGGTGTAGTGGGCAGTGGCAACGTCACGGAACTGGCCGCCACGGTACGCTCGCGCACGGGACAGCGCACCGACGTGGCGCTAGTCTATTCGGTGGTGCGGTCGCCGGAACTGGCTCCCCTGAACGCCGTGGTCAACGTTCGGGACATGACGCGCGTGCGCGAAGTGGAGGAGATGCGCTCCACCTTCCTGTCCATGCTGGGCCACCAGCTGCAAACGCCGCTGGCCATCATCAAGGGCTACACCAACACCCTTTCCCGGCCCGACGCGGAATGGGACGCCGAGACCCTGCGCCGCAGTTTCGAGGCAATCGAGGAAGAAACCGACCACATGAGCCAGCTCATGAACCGCCTGCTCCTGGCTTCCCGTCTGGAGACCGGCGCCCTGCCCATCAATCGCGAGCAGGTGAACCTGGCGGCGGTGGCCCATAAGGTCGTGGGGCGTATGCTACTCACCTCCGGCAAGCATCAGTTCTCGGTTTCCTTCCCGGACGACTTCCCTCCGGTGCCCGGCGATCCGGCATTGCTGGAAGAGACCCTCGTAAACCTGGTGGATAACGCGGTGAAATATTCGCCCGGTGGCGGCCCGGTTACCGTATCCGGGTGTCAGCACGACGACGGCAGGGTAACAGTCACCGTAACCGACGCCGGAGTGGGCGTGCCACGTTGGGAAACCCGTCGTATCTTCGAGCGATTCCACCGTTCCCAGGACCCGGTCATGACCCATTCCCGGGGCATGGGGCTGGGTCTCTACATCTGCGACGCGATAATGAAGGCCCACCACGGCGATATAACCGTCGCCAGCGCGCCGGGAGAAGGATCCGCCTTCACCCTGTCCTTCCCCAACGGCGTGGAGCTGCCGGAATGACCCCCGCCGACCGCCGCACCATCCTGGTGGTGGACGACGAGCCGCACATCGTGCGGTTCACCGCCATGAACCTTGAGGTCGAGGGTTTCAACGTCGTCACCGCCGGCAACGGTATGGAGGCGTTGCAGGCGTTGGACGCCGGCGATGTCATCGACCTGGTGGTGCTGGACGTGATGATGCCGGAACTGGACGGCTTCGAGACGCTGCGCCGGATCCGAGCGGAGTCATCGGTGCCGGTGATTTTCGTTACCGTGCGCGGCGACGAGGCCGACCGAGTTGCCGGGCTGGATCTGGGCGCCGATGACTACCTGACCAAGCCCTTCAGCCCCCGCGAACTGGTGTCACGCATCCGGGCGCTGTTCCGCCGCGCGGATTTGTCAGTGATCGAAGCCACCGAACCGCCCCGCTTGCAGGAGGTGGTGGTGGATGACTGGCTGACCATCGACTTCGACCAGAGCCGCGTGGTGGCCGGCAGCAAGGAGATGCGGCTGCGCCCCACCGAATACCGGCTGCTGTACCAACTGGTCAGCAATCCCGGACAATTGCTCAGCCACGACACCCTGCTGGAACGGGTCTGGGGGCCCGAGTATCGCGGCGAGCACCAGTACGTGCGTACCTACGTCACCTATCTGAGGCAGAAGTTGGAACGGGATCCGCGCAACCCGGAGTACATTCTCAGCGAGCGGGGCCTGGGCTATCGCTTCAAGGATTTGGAGAATTGACCCCGGCGTTGCGCGCCATGGCGATGTCCCGTGCGGTTTCCACCGGCATCTGTTCGGTCAGGCGTATGGAATCCACCCACTTGACGCTGGCGTAGCAGGCCTGGCCGGCGCTGACCAGCCGGCAGGGGCCGCCGTGCGCCTCAGGCAATTCCGTTCCATTCAGGCGCGTGGCCAGCAGCACGGTTTCAGCGTCGTCCAGCGCAATGCTGACGGTGAAATCCGACGCGGACACGGCGGCGTAGCGGGCGTTGGGCAAACGCCCGGCGGCTTCCAGCAGCGCCGACAGGGGCACGCCTTCCCATTCCTGATCGGGGACGGACCACCCTTCAGTGCAGCGGAAATCATCAGTTAACGCTTGCCGCGTCAGTTCGGCCAACTGCTCCGCAGTGAAAACGATGGGACGCCGTACCAGCCCCTCCACTCGCAAGCCGGCCCAGGCCTCGGGGCGGCCGTGATGGTGGTCGAAGACCGGCAGGGTATCGTAGATCGGGCCAGAGTTACGGTCAGACATAATCTTCCTCCGGTTTCAGACGGGAGTGCCCCGGGTCATGGTTACGGCCACGACGACAATCAGAATGGTGAGCAGCACGTTCACGCGGGCGATCCAGACGACGGCGCGACGCAAAGCAGACAGGTAACCCGGCGGCTCGGCGCCGGCCTGCATCGCTTCGATGAGCCGATTGGCGTGGGGGCCGATGATAAAGTCATGCATGGCGCTGAGCCAGATTACAACGACCACCAGGGCCACCTTCACCTGCAACACCGCGACGAAATGCCCGCCCAGGCTGAAAAATTCCGCGAACCCAATGCCGTACCGGGTGGGCAGGATATAAAGCCCGGTGGCCACCAGCAGCGCAATGCAGATCCACGAAATCACCCGAAACCGCCGCGCCATCATCCCCAGCATATCCGGCGGCAGCACGGGCGGCTGCCCCGGCGCGGGCGCAAAGCGCCGCATCACCGGTATCAGCACCAACGCCAGGAACAGGCTCCCGCCGATCCAAATGATGGCTGAGGCTAAGTGAATGAAAACCGCTGCCTGGTACATGAGCCCGTGCTATCCCTCGTCAAACCCGGGTGATTGCGTCAGCGCGCCAAATACCAGCATACACCCCATGCCGGTTCTGCCGGTTTTGGTAATTATCATGGTACGCCTTCTGTCATAGTATTAGCGCACCTGGAATCGTCAACCGGTCATTCCCACGAACGCGGCACGGGCATGTCCCAGCCATAGCAATCGGGTCGAGAGACGGCTTTGCCATCTCGGAGGCATATTGAGCAACAGGATGAAAACCTTTCTGATCGTGGCTGCTGCCGTGGTCATCGTGGCCGGTCTTGGCATGGTTATCAAATGGGCTGGGATGGCCGGCCGCCACGGTGATTGGTTCGTTCACGTAGAGGCGGAATCGCTGGTGCGTTTTTCGGATCATATCGTCATTGCCCGGTACGTTGACGAAACGGTTTATGAGCTGCCTGACACATTGACCGCGGGCGAAACATCGTGGCCGTCATCCTTGGATGTGTACCGGAGGTTCGAGGTGGTCGAAACGCTCAAAGGCAGCTTTGGGCCGGGCGACGTCGCCTACGTGGCTTGGAACGTCCGGAATTACGATAAGCGGCAGGACAATGGAGATCCGGAATTCATACCCTGGGAAGAGCTCTCCCTTTCCCTTGGCGAAAACTATGTCCTGTTTTTGACTCCTCGCTACGCCCGGCGTCCACCAACCGTTGATGTCCGAATACGGGATTGGAGGACACCCAAGGGGCTGGAGGTGGCGCAGGCCGACTCCCAGGGCAGGCTCGCGTTCCAAACCACCCGTTTTTACCAGAATGCGCTGAAAGACATGGGGTTGAAGCCCATCGAGGGTACCGGCGGGGCGCCCTTTGCGATCACGGTGGCTGAAATCAGATCTCTGGTCGCATCCCAAGCCAGCGACCCGGGGTAGCTGCTCTTTTCGGTAGAGCCTGGGTCACCGCCGCGGTAGTTTACCAACCCGTCAATGCCGCGAAAGCGGGAATCCAGCAACCTACTAATCTGGCGCAACCTGGTTGTTGGGCGACCACTGGGATACCCCGTTAACGTTGCGAGCGCGAACCTCGAAGAAGTACCAATCGTAGTCGGTGGGCAAGCCGCTCACCTCGGCGCTGGAACCGTCGAAGGTGACGCTGATGCCGTTCACCTCGTCCGCGGCTGACAGGGTGACCCAAATATCTACCATCCAGAACCGCGCTTCGTAGGATTGAGCATACCTCGCTTCGGCCCACTCCAACGATACCGCTCCTGAACCGGTTGAACGGCCGCTGGGCCGCTCTGGGCGCTCCGGGACGATTCGCGCTTGGACATAATTATAGGGAGACCAGTCCGACGCGCCGGCGGAGTTGTGGGCCCGAACCGAAAAGAAGTACCACTCGTAGTCGGTGGGCAGGCCGCTCACCTCGGCGCTGGAACCGTCGAAGGCAATGGTGACCCCGTTCACCGCACGATCCGGGGACAGGAACACCCAACGGTCGACCATCCAGAACACAGCCTGGTAGGTTTGAGCGCGGGCCGCGTCATTCCAGTCCAGCGACACCTGCCCAAGTTCGGTCAACTGACCCGAAGCCCGGTTGGGCGTCTCCGGAGCAGCGAGTGTGGGTGCCGGTATGGATGTAGAACTCGGAGTGGGGGTCGGGGTTAGTGTAGGTGTCGGACTGGGAGTCGGGGTAGGTGTTAGGGTCGGTGTCGACGTTGGTGTCGTCGTGGGTGTCGGGGAAGGCGTAGGCGTCTCCGTCGGCAGGATCACTTGGTCGTAGTTGGACCATTGGCTCAGGGTCCCGTCGCGAATCGCCTTCACTCGGTATATGTACTTGACGCCGGCCTCGTTTGCGGTGGTGTCGATGTATTCCGTTTCCGTGTTGCCGGTATCGTCCACCAGGGGATCCAACTGATGCTCTCCTTGCAGCGGCCGTCGGCGCAGGATCTGGTAGACGTCCACCGACCCGGCATCCACCGCCGGTGCCTGCCAATCCAAAGCCACCCGACCGTTCTCGCTCAAGGTGACGTCCAGGTTGGATGGAGCCAGACTCAGCGGATCCGGGGTCGGGGTCGGCGTCGGTGTATGAGTTGAGCTGGGCGCGGCCGTGGGGGTAGCTGTTGCCGTCGGAGTCGGGGTGCCAGTTGCCGTCGTCGTGGGCGTAGCCGTAGCCGTAGCCGTCGGTGTTGGCGTTGGGGTCGGCGTAGCCGTGGGGGTAGTGGAATCGCTAGACGTGATCAACCTGATGCGGTGCGTGGTGTACACCTCGGCATCGGGGTAGGTTGTCACCGACAGTGTTACAGCCGTCAAATGACTGAACTCGGGGCAACGTTTCAGATGAAAGCCGTATTTTGCCGCTGTCTGGTACCCAATAGCGAAACTGGAATCGATCCATCCTTCAATATCGCAGGGATCGGTGCTCCATTCCGAAGGCAGATGTACCACAACGGCGAAACCGTGTTCATTGAGAATGTCAATGGAGACGGACCGGTCGGGATCGTGCAGCGTGTAGAACGGTCCAAACCAGGGGTCTTCCTGCGACACGGTGACCGACTCGGGCATCACGATTGCCTGTTGGCTTCCGTCCGCTGGTGGTCCCAGCGTGCTGATATACACCGGGTCCACATCCTGCTCGGCATCGACGCTGTAACTGAACAGGGCGACCGCCGTCCCCGCGATCAATAACGTCGCGGCAATCAGGATGGCGGTACGGTATGTGAGCGCCGATTTCAGCGCTGCCCGGAGATCTCGTATCGATACTCACATAATGCCGAGGCAGAGGCGAACGCCGTGTCGGCGTGGGATCAGTATGCAACCTTAGAAAGACGTGAGTCGGCGAACGGATAAAACCTGTGGGCTACATGCCCGAAACCTCAGCATCAAGCCATCCAAGTCGTCCCAATTGCGCGGGACCGCACGACTCGTCGCGTTGCTCTGGCAGAGCGACCACCTAGGTCGGTTAGCATCCAATGCCGCCCCGAAATGCTAAATCCACCTGCAACCAGTGGAGTGAAAAACGCCGGCATACTAACGCTCCATTACCGCCGGTGTCTTGACTACATCTTGCTATTTTTAGATTCTTGGCGACGGCAAGCTGATGAATACATTGCTATGGAGCCTTTATGTGCGTTGAAATCGACAGAGGGAATAATCGGCAAGCCGACTACGGTGGGCACGGATTACCGCAGCCCGGTCAGCTCGGCTTGGTCCCTTTTCGCCGGAAGATTCCGACGTCCCGCCAACAAACGCAATTGGCGCCATCTCGTTTACGTTGTTCCGGGCCCTGCTTACAGGATGTGGGTTCCTGGCACGGCCTGGGTATTGCGTCTCGTATTTAACCCACCGTCGGTCCGCCTTCCGCCCCCTTAGTCGTCTACCGGGTACGAGCAGCAGAGACGCCATCCACGCTAACACGCTGCGCGAAAGTACCTGGCCGACCGCGCGGTGATGTCGCCCTCTCACCGTAAAGGTGGGAGGGCCAACCGGGTTGCGCGGCTTTCCTGGTTTTTGCCGCCTGTTACAAACGGCGGTAAATCGGACCGCGTGCGTCGGGCTATGCCCGGTGAGATGTCATCGGGCACGCTTAGCTGTCGTCGTTCAGCATCAGGCGGTTCCAGGTTGTGGGCCACGAAACCCAGCTTCCATGGTAGCCAGCTCCCACGATGAAGAAGTACTCGATCCCCGGGGTAAGCCGGCTCACCGTGTGGCTTGAACCGAGGGTAACGTCGGAATAGGACAGTTTTGCCCGCCAGGCGTCGTTAGCTTGGTTCGCCTCATAGTCTTCCACCGCCAGCCAGCCTACCCGATAGAAGGTGGCTCCGGGAGCCGGTGTCCAACGCAGGATGGCCTGACCGGATTCTGGGCCGTTCACCGCAGTCACGTTGCCCGGAGCAGGTCCAGGGGATGGCCGAGCTTGTACACTGGGAGATCCTACCGCCGTACGTGTGAGCCCATCGACCTGGCGGTAGTTTCCGTCCACTCCTAGTACGGTCAGGAGCACTTCGTCTGACCCCTGATTGTCTCCGGGTCCGTATTGGAGCTGGATATCGTCGATGCTGATGGCCTCTGCATCGCGCAGGGCATGGAGGAAACAACTGCGAGTGAGGTCGGGACCGCACGCCTCGAGGCCGGCAATTGCCAGTCGGCCGACCAGATATCCCTCTAGCGAAGTGAAGCCGGGCTCCGCGTTGTCGGCAATTGAAGCCAATGCGGCGCGATAGTTGCGAACCGCCTCGCTGCTTTCGCCGTCGGGCAAAGGCACCACTTGGGTCACGTACACCCCTGCGCCTTCGGGGCCCAGTTCATCGGCCAGTGCTTCGCTGCCCACGAAGGACACCGCCAGGAAAATCGGATCCGGCTCCAAATCGCTGCGCAGCAGTTCGATGGCCTCCGCAGCCGGCGCGTAGGAGCTGATCATGATGACAGCTTCCGGCTCAGCCTCCGCAATGTGAAACGCCGCCCTTTTCACGGCGTTGGTGTTCCTCATGTAATGCCACGACGCCACTGGTTCCAGCCCCCGGCGGGCCAACGCCCGGCGTACGCCTTCCAACCCGTCCAGGCCGTATGAATCGTTTTGATAAAGCACGGCCACGCGAGTAACGCCCAAATCCTGGGTAAGGCGTTCCACCATCTGCTCGGTTTCCTGATAATACGAAGCGCGATAGTTGACAACGTTGTCCAACTCGCCGTCGCGCAGGAAATTGGCGCCGGTAAAGGGTCCGATGAAAGGCGCTCCCTCCGCTTGGGCCACCGGAGACGCGGCCCGGGACGTCGGCGTCCCCACCGCTCCAATGAGACCGAACACTCGGTCCCTCTCGATCAGCTGCACGGTGTTTTCAAAGGCCAATTGGCTTTCATAAGCGTCATTCCGAGTTACCAACCCCAGCGTGCGGTCATGGACACCGCCCGACTGGTTGGCTTCCGTGAAAGCGGCCCGGATCCCCAGTCGCATTTCAATGCCCAGTTCCCCGGACGGTCCGGACAATGCGGCGGACTGTCCAAACAAAATGTTGTCGTCGGTAACCCCGGGAACCCCAGCGCTTTCCTCCACCGACGGTGGGATGGAAGGCGGGGTCCGCCCCTGGACCACGGCCGACAGGCCTTCGATTTCGACCAGCAGCAAGTCCAGGGTTGCCGCGTTGTCCGCGAGCAGGGCCTCTTCAGCGGCGACCAGGCGCAGCCGGTCTTCCAAATTCTCGAAAAAAGCGTCGTTTCCGATGCCAAGCAGCTCCTCAGACAGCGGAACTACCCGGGGATCCAACTCGTCGCCGTAATTCGCCGACAGATATTGAACGCTCTGCCGTACGCGGTTGGCCGTCGAGGTGTAATTTTCATGGGCCAGTGGTACGAACGTCCTGTCCTCCACTACGGTCGCCGCGCCCAGCGCCGATACCAACCCGCCCGCGTTCTGCGCCACCAACTCCGAATTCGAGTACCGGCGCACATCATTCTGGTAAGTCCACTTCAGCAGGTCGTCCATCAGGTCGTAGTACTGTCCGTCCGCGCTGGTAATGGCGGCCGCTATCAGACCGAATCCGTAATTGCCCACGTCTCTTCTTATTTCAGTTATTTTGGCCTGCTCCCGCAACAGCCGAGGCCTTTCTTGTATGATCTGTTGCGTGTTGGCTACCAGCTGGTTCACTAGGTTCTCGATGCGGCCAACCCGGTCGTCGTAGCCTTTCCCTGACATGGTCTCCAGATGCTTCTCCAGCTCCAGCTTCTGATGGTCCAACGCGCCCAGCGGAACGTCCACGATGGCCGCAATTGCCTCAACCGGATCGATGTCCGGGTCAATCATGTCCAGATCGGTTGGGGCCGAGTTGGCAGCGACCAATGTGCTGGAGTGAATCGTTATCGACAGCGCGGCGGCCAGAACCCCCGCGTCGTCGCCAGTGTCGCTGTGGGCGCCCAATTCCCCTGCCGGAAACCACAAGACGGCGGCCCCCCCCACCGCAAGCATGACTGCCAACACTGCGATCACGCCAAACCATCGCACCGCTTTATTGTGAAAACCCATCATATATGTCCTCCCTTTGTGGAAAAGACAAAAATATTTGTGAATTAATCACAAGATTGTCACACTAAACCCACGTTCTCGTAAAGCAACCACCTTGGCAATCAGGTTGACGGTGCCCGAGCTCGGGCGTCGGCAGATGCCACTCCGAAGCCGCCCGCTTCACTCTGACCTCCTGCAAATCCCAGACATCAACAAGGCGCGTCTCCACATCCTGGGACTTCGGCGAAGTCCTATGGAACGCGTACTGCCGTCCAACTCCCATCGTCGTTACGGGCGGCGTTACGGCCATCTTCGCTGAACGAATCGTCTCCACAGCGCACGACCCTATCGCGGTCAGCCTCGTCCTGGCAGATGTGAACTGCCCGGACTGTAACCCTCGCGAATTCTCAATCCAATGCCATATTCGTGTCCCGTTTCATACCACACCAAGGCGGGTTTCACCCTGGTTTGAGTTTGAGCGCCAAGAGTTTGGATACCCGAGCCGACAAACCGCCGTTGGTGCCTGGTGTGTCACGCGACCCTTCCACAACTTCAGGTTCGGAGCAGGTCCGCCAGGCCGCTGACCGGTTCCCCTTCCTCCAGCGATTCCAGGCGAGAAAGGACTTCCGCCGTCGTCCCTTCGGACAGTAGCTGCGCGGAGCAGTCCCGGAATTTATCGCGAATATCCTCCATCGTCACGCCGCGCAGGGCTCCGCTGTTGGCGCGGTGCGCTTGCTGCCGCAGCACGCTGCCGTCCTTCATCTGCACGTCAACCTGGTGGTAGCCTTCCGTCCAGCTGGGTTGGCCCTCGTTGCCCGGGATGCGGCGCATTTCGATGCGTGGGATCATCGCCTGGGCTTCGGGGCGCATCACCTGATCGTCGGTGAAGGACTGCAACCCGACCCGCCGGTCCAGCAGGGCGGCTGCCAGGCAATACTGCATGCTGAATTTCCCTTCCAGCGACGACACCGGGCGCGAGTGGATCAGCGACCGTGGCGGATCGAAGTCCACCATGACGTCGATACGGTCCACCGCCGCCGGGTCAATGGCAGCCTGGGATAGCAGGTCGAAGGTGGCGTCCAACGCCAGGTGGGCACTGCCGCAGCAGGGATACTTCTTGATCTCGATGCCGGATTCCACCAGGTACAGCTTGTTGCCCAGGTTTTCCTCGATCTGCTGGCTGTCGAAACCCTGGCCGCCCGAGAAAGCCCGGATGAACCCGAAACGTCCTTCCAGGGCGTCCGCGCTGGCGGTGAAGCCGTCGCGGACCAACTTGGCCGATACGACGCCGGCCCGGGCGGCGTCTCCGGCGTGGAATGGCTTGGTCATGGTGCCGAAGTTCTGCCGCAGTCCCGATGCCTGGGACGCGGCCAGGGAGATGGCCATCGCCGTCTGTTCGGGGTCCAGCGACATGATCCGGCTGGCCGCCGCCGCCGACCCTACCGCCCCCAGAGGGCCGGTGGGATGCCATCCCAGGTCATCGTAATATGCTTCGCTCAGGGCCTCGCCCACGGCGCACGCGACCTCAAACCCCGACATATAGCCCAGCAGCATTTCCTTCCCGGAAGCGCCGGTCTCTTCGGCCACGGCCATTGCCGCCGGCAGCAGAACGGCAGTCGGGTGCGTCTTGGTAATCTGGGTGATGTCGTCGTAGTCCAGTGCGTGAGCCATGGCCCCGTTGACCAGGGCAGCGTTGGCCGCCGAGGTCCTGAATCCCCGGCCCACCACGCTGGCGGCGTGGGCGGCGCTCTCGGCTGCAACGTACCGGCAAAGAATGTCCGACAGGTCTTCCCGGGAGCCGGCCAACATGCACGCCAGGCAGTCCATGATCGCTCCCTTGGCCGCTTCAATGGCATCGGGCGGGAAGTCCTCGATGTCGGTGGCGGTGACGTATTCAGCAATACGCTTGGTAATGTCCATGGATTACCTCCTGGCGGTTGGGCCTTGCCGCTTCATCATCATCATGCCCCTGATCGTGATGCGAATGTATGCCCTTTTTGGAGCGGTGTCGAGTGGCTGGCGGCATCACGGGGCCACCCATTCTATTGTCGCAATTCCGCTCGTTTCGCTTCCCGGTTCCACGACTTGACGGCGAAACGGAGACCCAGACTCCGTTGAATCTCACGCCATTTGCGACCGTCATCCGGAGTGATGAAAGTTATCGCCTCGCCAGCCTTGCCCATGCGGCCGGTGCGCCCCACCCGGTGTGTGAACAATTGCTCCGAATCCGGCAGGTCAAAGTTGATCACCTGGCCGATCCCCGTCACGTCCAGTCCGCGCGCCGCCACATTGGTAGCTACCAATATCGGCACGGCGCCGGAGCGAAAGTCGCGCATCACGCGTTCCCGCGCCGCCTGGCTCAGATTGCCCTGGAGCGCTCCCACGGGATAGCCGAATATCCCCAGTTGGTTGGCGAGATTTTTCACCCCTCGCTTGGTCTTTCCGAAGACCAGGATGGGCGCGTCGTCGCGCTGGTCCAGCAGCGTTCGTAACGCCGACATCTTGTCGGCCTTCTGGATGCTGTACACGCGGTGTTCCACTGTCGGAAGCGCCCGCTCGTCGGCGTCCACTTCCACGGTGATGGGGTTTCGCAGGTGTTTCTGGGCGGTTCCGGCCACCCAATTCGGCATCGTCGCCGAAAGCAGGGCCGTCTGCCGGTTGGAGGGTGTGCGGCTAAGGATCGCGTCCACATCTTTGGCGAATCCCAGATCCAGCATTTCGTCGGCCTCGTCCAGAACCAGGAA
Organism: Dehalococcoidia bacterium; assembly: GCA_021295965.1. GTDB lineage: Bacteria > Chloroflexota > Dehalococcoidia > Lucifugimonadales > UBA3495 > Bin87. Next base: position 23,703 of record JAGWBI010000026.1, read on the forward strand.
CCTCACCGCGCTCAGGTCCAGCGCTCCCTGGCGCAAGTGGTCCAGCGTACGCCCTGGTGTGCCAATGATGATGTGGGCGCCGTTGCGCAGCGCGGTCTGCTCCGGCCGCAACGATCGGCCGCCGTACAGCAACGTCACGCGCAGCCGCTGTCGCGCCACTAGGTTCTCCACTACTCCGGCCACCTGGATGGCGAGTTCGCGGGTTGGCACCAGAACCAGCGCCTGGACGGCGCGTTCGGACGGGTCGCATCGTTCCACCATTGGCACCGCATAGGCCAGCGTCTTGCCTGAGCCGGTGCGAGCCTGCCCGATCAGGTCCCGACCCTTCAGGAGACAGGGTATGGACTGTTCCTGGATTGGCGTAGGCTCCGCGATGTTCATGCGAGCTATCGCGGCCCTGGTAGCGGCTTTCACATCGATTCCGGGAAAGACCTCTGTATGCGCGGCGACTTCGTCCGCTGCACTTTGGTCAGTTGTCGTATTTGTGCCCGATGTGTCCGTTGCTGGCGCTTGCTGTGCCGAGGTTTGGCCGCTCCGGTGGGTCTTCCAGCATGCGGAGCAATACACCGGTCGTTGGGGATTCGGTTGGAACGGGACCGTGGTGCTGGCTCCGCAATCTACGCAGGTCGCGGCATGTTGTAGTCGGTTGTGCTGTCCCTGACTGGGTTGCGTCCGATTGTCCTGGGGCCTGTTGTTTCGCGTTCGGTTATGTGATCGTCGGCGGTTGGATCTGGGTGGGGATTGTGTACTGATGATGACTCCTTCCTCGAACAGAGAATTATGTGCCCGGCGCGGGTTCCACGGGCGAAAGACGTTGCGGGTACGCCGCCCCGCGTATTCAACGGCGTCCAAATCGGCGCGTCGCCGGCGTTCAGTCCTCAATGCTGACTAATAGTGTAACAGTATTATCATGCGTAAATTTGATACTTGGTCACATTGCCGGCTTGATTCGGCCGTCGATTACTTCAGCGACAGGGAAATTCGTTTGCGCTCAAGGTCCACCTCAAGCACCGTCACCCACACCCGCTGCTGCACTTTGACAATATCCGACGGATTGTTGACGAACCCCTCTGCCATCTGGCTGATGTGAACCAGCCCGTCCTGGTGTACGCCGACATCGACAAAGGCGCCGAAGCCCGTCACGTTGGTTATCACCCCGGGCAATTTCATTCCCGCCGTCAGGTCCTCGATCCGGTGAATGCCCGCCGCGAAATTGAAAGGCTCAAACTCCTGGCGTGGGTCCCGCCCCGGCCGTGCCAGTTCTTCCACTATGTCATGCAATGTCGGCAGGCCAACGCCATCGCTGACGTAACGGCGGAGGTCAATCTGACCGCCCAAGTCTTGCACCGGTCGGCTGAGATCCTTGGCGATAGCTGCCACCACCGGGTAGGACTCCGGATGCACCGCGCTCGCGTCCAGCGGTTGGACGCCCCCTCTGATTCGCAAAAACCCCGCCGCCTGTTCAAAAGCCTTGGGGCCCAGGCGCGGCACTTTCTTCAGGGCCTCCCGGGAGGCGAAGGGGCCCTCGCGGTTCCGGTACTCCACTACGGCATTGGCCAGACGCGGCCCCAGGCCCGAAACGTAAGACAGCAACTCAGGGCTGGCGGTATTCAGTTCCACCCCAACCTGATTGACGCAACTGAGCACCACATCGTCCAGGCGTTGCTTAAGAGCCTTTTGGTCAACATCGTGCTGGTACTGGCCCACGCCAATGGACTTGGGATCTATCTTGACCAGTTCGGCCAGCGGGTCCATGAGCCGGCGGTGATGTCGTGGTCCGGGAACTCGGTCCGCGCCGCCTCCGACGCCGAATAGACCGAGGCTCCGCTCTCGTTGACCATGACCACCGCAATCTTGGGATCCAGTTCGAGCGCCCTCAGAAAGGCTTCGGTCTCACGACCGCCGGTGCCGTTCCCCACGGCGACGGCTTCAACATCGTACTCATCGCACAGCAGGCGTATCTTCCCGGCGGCCTCTGCCGCATCCCGTTCCCCGAGCAGCGGGTAAACGGTATCGTGGTGCAGCAGATGACCCTGCCGGTCCAGGCACACCAGTTTGCAACCCGTTCTAAAGCCGGGATCCAGGGCCAGCGTATTCTTCTGACCCAGTGCCGGGGCCAGCAGCAGTTCCCGCAGATTGTCGGCGAACACCCTGATGGCGGTGTCCTCGGCGCGAATTCTGACCGCTTTGCGGACCTCCGTTTCCATCGCGGATTCCAGCAACGCCTTGTATCGTTCCCGTATGGCTTGCCGTACCTGTTCCGCGGCCTCCGTCTCTCCCCTGGCGAACAGCCGCTCCAGGATCGCCGTCGCCGTATCCGCCGGCGGCGCAACGCGGACCGACAGCAGTGACTCCTTCTCGCCTCGCAGCATGGCCAGTATCCGGTGGGATGGCGCATTCGCGATGGGTTCCTGCCAGTCAAAGTAGTCCCGGTACTTGGCCGCCTCCGTGTCCTTGCCCGATGGCACCCTTGCCGCAATGGTGCCCTGCGACCAGAACAACGCACGAATCTCCCGCCGCGCGATGGCGTCTTCGCTAATCCACTCGGCGATGATGTCCCTGGCTCCGCTCAGCGCCTCTTTGGCGCTTTCGACCCCCGCTTCCGGATTGACGTACTCCGCCGCGACCCGGTTGACGTCAAAGTCCTCCTTTCCCCAGAGTCGCGACGCCAGCGGTTCCAATCCCCTTTCCTTGGCGATGGCTGCCCGCGTGCGCCGCCTGGGCCGGTAGGGTAGGTAGGTATCCTCCAGGATCGTCATTGTTTCGGCGGATAGAACGGCCTTCCGCAGTTCCTCGCTCAGTAGCCCCTGCTTTTCCAGGGAAGCAAGGATGGCCTGGCGTCGCTCGCTGAGTTCGCGAAGCTGCGCCAGCCTGTCCCGGATCCCGGAGATCGCCACCTCGTCCAGGCTGCCGGTACTTTCCTTGCGGTACCGCGCTATGAAGGGCACCGTGGCGCCGCCGTCCAGCAATCCAACCGTGGCCTCCACCTGCTCTTCGGCCAGGCGAAGCTCACCGGCAATCTGGGCAATAGCCATGTCAATCATAGTCGTCATTCGTTAGTGCTCAGGAGTGGTCTGGGGCTTGCGGTGCGGGATTTTGAGCCGCTCTACCCGGCGGCGTTGACGCCGGACTTGGCCGTGGGGAGATTGCCGCTTCCGAACATCGCCGGCGGTTGCGAGCCTTTTCTGAGCACGGCCGAAACCTCGTGCATGTGGCTGAGAATCTCCCGGTAAGACCTCAACGTGCCGGTTTCATAGTAGGGAATTCCCCGCTGTCGGCAGAACTCCTTGACGATTGGCCGGGCCTTTCCCAATCTGTTCCGGGGCATCATGGTGAACAGGTGGTGCTCGATCTGGTAGTTCAGTCCGCCGTACAAAAAGTCCACCAGGAAGTTGGGCTTGACGTTGCGGGTGGTCAATACCTGGGTCCGCACGAAATCCAGGGGATTGTCCTTGTCCAGGACCAACATCCCTTTGTGATTCGGAGCGAATACCATCCCGTAGTACAGCCCGAACAGTCCTTGGTGGACCAATGCGAAAACCAGCGCCTGCCAGGGATTGAGTGCGTAGAAGAGCAGTCCAAAGTAGAGCGCAAAGTGCAGCGCCATCAATCCCAATTCCGGTACGCAGGTCTTGGGCCGGCGGGCCCCGACCAGGAACTGCGTGCTGGAGAACCGAAGGGCCAGGCTCTCGAACGTCAGCATCGGAACGAAGTAGAAGGCCTGGTAGGCCGCCAGAAACCGGATGATGCCCCGTTTGCTGCTGGCTTTTTCTTCCGAGAAGGCAAACACCGGAATGAGGGTGTGGGGGTCATCGTCAAGGTCATTCGGCGTGCGGTGATGCTGGTTGTGTTGTGTCAGCCACCAGGTCTGGCTCATGCCCAGCAGCATGCAGACGCCGTAGCCGATCAGCCGGTTCCCCCGTACCGACCGGCAGATACCCAGGTGACCGGCGTCGTGGCCGATGTAGCCGATCTGTCCGAACACAAAGGCCAGGAACGCCGCGTTGGCAATCTGAATCCAGAAGTTGTCCACCACTATCAGCAGCGTGATGCTCAGGATGAGCATTGACAACGTGGACACTATCTTGAGGGTGTAGTAGCGGATTTGTCGGTCCAGCAGCCCATGTTCGCGAATCATGCGGGGCAGTTCGGCGAATTCGGCCACCGCGCCCGACGGCGTGGTTGGTCGGGTTTTCGTGCGGTTGGGAGTGTGGTTGGTGAGATCCTGCATATCAGTTCAGCTAAACTCCTTGTCCGGGCGGGCCTGCCGGTCGGACGCCGGGATTACCCCGTGTGTTTGGGTGATGCGCCGGAACGCTAACCCGGTCTTTTGTCCGGCTTGCCTCTGGCGGTAGGGGTCGTGTGGCTCGCGAAGATCCCGGGCGCGGGTGGAGAGCCGATCAGTGCTGCCAAAGAACCCCCATAGCCATAATCTGACCACCGCTTCGTCCTTGACCGGAAGTCACAAGCCAGAACAAGGAGAACGACGGTGGTTGCAGACATAATGGACTCACTCGAGCCATTACGCAAGCGCGGCCCCAACGGATGCGTGGTCTCCCAGCGGCAACCCCTGCCCACATTGCCCGATGGCCACGGAGACGCCCAGCGTTTCAACCGGACCGGCGCGATCACCTCCAATCAATAAGTGCATCAGATATCTACGAACACGAATTCGGGCGTTCACGCCTACTGCCGGGATATTTCCCTGGACTAACTCAGTGGTAACTGAACCTCAATCTGGGGTTTCCCTTCTCCGTCACTTATGGCCCTGTCCACCTAACCGACTATCCACGAGTCAGCGGGCACAACCAACGCAGCGCGGCTGCAGGATTGCTGATGAAGAGCGTCCGTGGTACGAAATCATGGTCGGAGCCTTTCACGCGCCAAACGTCGTAGCGCCTTTCAAAAGGTCGGACCGGGACATTGGACTTCTCCGACGCTCCCCCTTGCATCGACCCGAGAGGCGTTTGATCAAGCTACCGACATTGGGCATTAGTATTGTCTCGCAATATTCGCCGTCGGCCACGACGCTCCGGCGACCCACCGCGGAAAAGATTACCGGAGGCCCCGCTGCCTTGGTGAACAGCATCACTAAACGAACCATCTGCTGCATCATCGCCTTTGTCGCAGTCATACTTCCCCTGACGGCCTGCTCGGTGCCCGAGCCGGAGGTCCGGGAAATCGAAGCAACCCGGGCAGTCCCTCAAACGGCGGAAGTCCCCGTCGAAATCGCCCGCGTCGTCGAGCGAACCGTCGACGTCCCTGTCACAGCAATCGTGGAGCCGGCTGTGGAAGTCACCGGGGAAATGCCGGTGACGGTCGTCGCCTCTCCCCCGGCGCCTCCTCCGACGTCTGATCCTGATGCCACTTCCACGCCCAACCCGACTCCCGGCCCAACGCCAAACCCTTCCAGTTGGACCTTCTTTGAAGGCCCGCACCATCCAGCCACCGGCGGGAAGAGCCACGGCCTCCAGACCACCGGCACGGTGATCAGTCCGGCCGACTATGCCAGTGTATTCCGCGACCCTCGGTTGTTTCTGCGCTGCGACGGAGGCCTCCTTGAAACCTACGTCACTTGGGGAAGTCGCTTCATAGCAGCTGACTTTCGCACCGAAACCATCACCACGGTGTACCAGGTTGACGACGAAGCTCCGGTGAATACGACCAGCGACGAATCGGTCAACAACGAGTCATCGTTCTTCACGGACCCGGCCAAATTCGTGCGGGATCTGAGGGCCGCCGACAAAGTCGTCATCCGGGTCACCAGCCACGACAACACGGAGATGACCGCAGTGTTCCCAATCGCCGGCTTGAGCGCCGACCTCCCGAAACTATCCTGCTGGCCCTGAGTGAGCGGCCGTTGGTGAACAACATGCAATCTGGGCCATCGCCTCATAACCTTCGTGCCGCTGTCACGCGCCCGGCAGAGCCACCACCGTATCCGTGTCCCCGACTTCCAGCGCACTCATGTAGCGCAGAATCAATTCTTTCGTCAGATAGACGCCGTTGTGCGCCGGCTCGTCATTGCGCCGGGTGATGGGGAAGGAGTCCATGACGTAGGCGGCATCATCCCGGTCCAGACCGTAGAGCAGGAAGTACAGGGCATCCAGCCGGGCGCGCAGGTGGCGGCGTTCCGCAACGTCCCAGCCGAAGGGTTCGCCATCGTAACCCTGGGCCTGGGCGAAGGGCTGCAAGTCCCAGGCCGTGTAGCAGAGGCGCAGCACGTGGTCCCGCACCAGGTCGGCGGCGGTGGTGTCGCCGAATCGTCGGTCGTAGGCGGCGCGGGTGATGACGGGCAGCTGCTCCAGGATGTACAAGTTCATATGAGTGCCCTGTACTTTGCGGCGCGCGACGAAGTCAAATGCGAAAGAGCAAAAGTTGGCTGCCCACAGCGGAGCCACTTCGTTGAAGGTCGCAACGGTTTCTTCCTCATTGCACACCAATATCGGAAGGTTATTGCCGTACCCGGCCCACGGAACAACGGTTGAGATCATGGTGCGTTCGTCTGTCGTCCTCGTAATATCCCGGTACCCGATGGCATACGGGGGACGATCAGGGAATTTATCCCCCACAAATTCTTGTCGAACGAAGTATTGGTGGCGTGGGTAGAACCGTGCGTTGCGGTGCTGCTCATCGGTGACCGGCACGTTGATGTAAGGGTTGTGTATATTCTCGAGATTGACCTCGACAGAGTTAAAACGTTGGTCAAAATGGTGGACCATCCGTGCTTGGAACAAAGGCAGCCACTCTTCGCTGCCTTTCCGCCAACGGTTCAGGTCAACCGGGTATGCTCCGTGTTCTTCAAGCTGTTCCCGCGTCCAAAAATGTCCGCTGTCGTTAGTAATTTGGGGCCAAGCCACATGACGAACGACAGCGGGTTATCCCAAAGGTCGGATGATTGCGATAGATGTTGAGAACGATGTCGGCGTCGCGCCGGGTGAGGAAGATGGGAGCCGTGCCGGTCTTGGGGTTGACCAGCGAGAAGTCGGCGGCTTGCAGCGTGATGAGCCGTTCCGGTTCGGTGTCGCCCGGCGGGTCGTGCAGCAGGAAACCGGCCGGCAGTTCATCGGCAGTTCGGGCGGGGCCGCCCATTGGCATCGTGCAGAACTTGAACTGTGGATGCACCTCCGGGAAAAAGCGTCCCCGTTCTCTTCCATTCTTGTCCAAACCGCGCCGGTTTTCAAAATCGTACAGGGCCAGCAGGCGCTTTTCACCGGACACCCTTCCGAAAAAGTCCGCCGCCGAGCGGTCACCGTAGATACCGGACGGCGTGAGCAGAGCCACGATGCCGTCGGGGTCGGCCAGCGCCGTCGCCCGCTCCACGAACAGACGGTACAAGTTGGCGTCGCCCCCGCCCAGCAACGGATAGTCGCCGCACGTCCGCCCGTACTGGAGCATGGTGTCGGCGAGATTGACCGCGCCCACGTAGTCGTCATACAGCGGATCGCCGTTGTTCTCCAGCTCCGTGATCATCGCCCGGCGTCGTGCCGCCGGCGTGGCGGACGCGATGGCCGGCCGTCGAGTTTCGGGGGCAAACCACTCCACTTCCTGCAGCTTGACCCGCTCCCAGGGCGGGTTGCCGATCACGGCGTCAAACCCGCCGCGGCGGGGCGTCCAGTTGTCGAACACGCCGGGGAAGTCCAGTTCCCAGTGGAGCATCCGCCGCTCTTCAGCCAGTTGTTGGGCTTCCCGCCAGAGGGCGATGAAACGGGCGAACCCGGCGAAGTCGAAGTTGGGAGTCTCGCGCTGGGCGTCGGAAATGGCGCCGGGGCCGTATTGCAGCAGGTTCAGCTGGGTGTCGTAGTCTTGCCGCAGCCACCACTCGACGGCGGTGGCATGGTCGTCGCCGATCTGCCGGCGCAGCAGACGGGGCTGGCGCAGGGCCAGCGGGCGGTTGCTGTTCCCGGCGGCCATCCAGCGCAGGCCGGTGAAGAAGTCCAGCATCCGCCTGACGGGGGCAACGGTTTCCCACATACTGCGGAACAGTTCCTCCGACTCTTTCACTTCGACGATGTCGGCGTCGTCAAGCTGCTCGATGGCGCGGATGCCCGCGGCGGCGGCGTTCACGCTGGCGAAGACATAGCTGGCGAACCCGCCGCCGGCCGTCCGTATGTCCTCCGCCGTCTGCGCCAGCCAGCCGCCCACCAGCGAATCGCCGCAGCGCAGGTGGTGGTCCAGGAACGACAGGGGCGCGCCCACGGTGAAGCTGTGCAGCCACAGGGACATTTTGGCCAGTTCCACCGCCAGCGGGTTGAGGTCAACGCCGTAGATGCAGCGTTTGAGCGCCATACGGCGGATGATCGCCCGGTCGGTCAGGGTGTCGGCGCTGAGCTCCCAGCCGCCGGCGGCGGACTGCCGCTGAATCTCGTTCCTGATATTGCCGATGCGAGTTTCCAGCGGTGACACATAAGGGGCGTCATCGGGCAGCCAGCCGGCGACCTCGGCGCCCAGGCCGGCCAGCCGGTCGATCTCGCCGGTCAGATAATTCAGTGCATCCACCAGGAAATGACCGCTGCCCACGGCCGGATCCAAGACCTTGAGCCGCAGGACCGCTTCAGCCGGGTCGGCGGCCATCAGCTCGCGGCGGCGGGCGTCAAAATCCCGGCTGTCCGAAGACAGCGACACCGCCAGTTGGCGGAACCGTTCCGCGCGCTCCGCCACCAACGGCCCCAGAGTCTGCTCCACAATGAGCCGCACCAATTCGGGCGGCGTGTAGTAACTGCCGGAGTCCTTGCGGGCGTAGGGCTGGAGCTGGGCCGAGACTTGACCGTCCCGTATCGCCGGGCGACGCTCCAACAGGCGTTCGTACAGCGTACCCAACTGCTCCACGGCCAGGTCGCGGAAGTTGACCAGCGCCCTTTCAGCGGAGCCGTTGACCGCCGCGGCCCCCAGGCTGTTGATGATGCCGGCCACACTGGAGTCGGCGAGGCGTACCCGCGCCAGCAGTTCCGGTCTTGCCGGGTTGAACAGCCCGCCGTTGTAAGCCGGCAGCCCGGCCAGCGGCTCTCCGGCGTCAATGCGGCTGAAAAGTTCCTGCAGCCGGGGCCAATAAGTGTAGGTGTTGAGAAAAACGGGGTTGGACGCCAACCGGTCCAGTATTTCTCGACGCAAACCGCGCAGGCTGATGGTGGAATAGGCCAGGTGCTCGGTGGGCAGCAGCCGCCGGTCCTCGGCGTACATCAGGAACAGCAGACGGTAGAGCAGGAAGAGCGAGGCCTCCTGCACGTCATCAGGGCTCGCGTCGGGCTCCGCCTGGTAAAACGCGCTGATGAGCTGCGGATACACTTCCTCGAAAACGGCGTCGGTCAACGTATCCACCACCGTCTGGGCGTAGTTAGCGGCTTCGGCCAACACCCGGTCGAGGAAACAATACCCGTCAGCCCCGACGCGAAAGGCATCGCGATGGAATAGCAGCAGGAACTGCCGGCGCTCCTCTTTGCCAGCGTCGCTGACGCACTCGCCGAGATTGAGTTCGAACCAGATGTCCTGCGTCTGGTGGAACTTCCCGTCCGGCCCGGTTCCGGTGGCCCGGTACAACCGCCAGGTTTCGCCGTTGGTCAGGATGCCCCACTTGACGCGCCCGGAGGTGGATTGCCAGAATTGCCGGAGGTATTCTTGGATCTGTGCGCTGGGACTGAGCGCGCCGGCACGCTGGTCAAGGTTGGTTCTCCAGGCTTTCGCTTCGGCCGGAGCCAGCGGATAGCGCGAAACATCGCCGGCGCCGGTGAACGCGGCCCGGTCCTCGTCACCAGCGAACAGCATATAGTCGGGCGTCTGGCCGCTCACGGGAATGGGTTGTTGCGGCAGGTAGCTCCAGCCCAGAACGTTCAGCACCGGCCGGATCAGAGCATCCTCAATCTGCGCTTCGTTGGACGCCTGATACGCGCCGATGAAAGCAGTGTAGGGAGCCCGCAAATCCTGGCCGAAATGGGAGAGAAGTTGGGGGCTGACCTGCTGGTACTCCGCTGTCTCCCGCAGGCCGGCTTCCAGGAACGATTGGCTGAACAGCGTGTTCGACATCGCAGGACATGTTGCCACAATCCGGCGCCGGCAGACAATATTTAGCGCCCAGTGGGTAGCGTTGCAATTTAGGTGGTTTCCATCTGCAGGGGCGAATGATTATTCGCCCCTGCCTCCGTTAGCAACGATGTTTGCGGAATTAGACCACCTAATCCGGAACGCTACCCGCCCAGTGCGTACCGTTCCGTTTGTAGGTTGACGACCTGAACTCACCCATCGCACCGATCTGGCCGACTGACGGCCCAATTCCCGCCATCTCAGGCAACGGAAATCCATCAACTCCCCGTCGCGGCAATCCCCGTCCTCCGGCCCGCCCATCCCAAAACCACCTGCATCGGAAGGCTGCCGTCCCAGGGGGCATGGTTGAACGGATGCCGCCGTGCGGTTATGCTGGTGCCGATACCCACCGGATGACGGATTTCGGCCCTGGTCCATTGGCCGGTATCCCGGAGATGAAGTATGCGACTGGAAGGTAAGGTTGCCATTGTGAGCGGCGGCGCTCACGGCATGGGGGCGGTGGAGGCCCGGCTGTTTGCCCGCGAAGGGGCCAAGGTGGTCATCGCCGATATTCGTAACGACGACGGGCGACAGGTGGAGGCGGAAATCAACGAAGCCGGCGGTGAGAGCATTTTCGTCCATACCGACGTGACCAGCGAGGACGCCTGGGCCAACGTGGTGTCGGAGGCCGTTTCCCGGTTCGGCCGCCTGGACATCCTGGTCAACAACGCCGGCATCAGCAGCCGCGCCGTCCCCGATGATGACAGTCTCGAAGCCTGGTCCCGCATCATGGACATCAACTCCACCGGAGTGTTCCTGGGCGCCAAGCACGCCATCGGGCAGATGCAGCAGAATGGCGGCGGCTCCATCGTCAACATTTCGTCCATCGCCGGCCTGGTGGGTATGCTCAGCGGGCATCCGGCCTACAATGCTTCCAAGGGTTCGGTGCGCATCTTCACCAAGGCCATGGCCGTGCGCTACGGGAAGGAGAACATTCGCGTCAACTCGGTCCACCCCGGCTATATGCCGCCCATGATGGGCAGCATCTCTACCGAAGACGTGCGGTCCGGCCGTCGCGAAATGATCGAGGATCAGGTGCCAATGGGCCGCGAAGGTCGGCAGGAGGAGGTCGCCAACGCCGTGCTGTTCCTGGCCAGCGACGACGCTTCCTACGTCACCGGCGCGGAGCTGGTCGTGGACGGCGGTTTCACCGCCCGCTGATGCCACGGTCCGAATTCCGCCACACCGAGAAGAGAGGACGTTGCCATGCCCATCAACGATGTCACCATCGTGCGCCGGTGCGCGAAATGCCGTTACGAAATCGGGACCCTGACGGTGAAAAAAGACAATATGCGGCTGATGACCAGCGAGTTGGCCTGGTGCGAAGCCTGCGGCTCTGATGTGCCGGAGACCCGGGACATCGCGGAGCGCGAGGAAACCGTGGCGGCGGAACAGGCCAGCTACCCCGGCAACCCGGCGGTGGCCGACGTCAGCTCCGTCGAATTTCGTCGCCGCCGGAACGCCGGCATCAGCGTGTAGCCAGTTACAAAACGAGGCGTGGCATATATGTTTGCGGCAGATGCAATTCTTGAGTTGGAACGACTGTCGAAATCCGTCTCCGCCGATTCGGCTGACGGCGATTTCGACCTCGCGTTGGGGGCCCTGCTCATCGCGGCGACCGACGATCCCAACGTCGATATCGACGGCACTAGCGCCAACCTGGACAGAATGGGCGAAGCCGCCCGTTCCCGGATACCGGAGCACGCCGACGCCTTGCAGGAACTGAACGCCATCACCGACCTCCTCTTCGGCGTAATCGGCTTCGCCGGCAACCGTGACGACTACTACGACCCCCGCAACTCTTACCTCAACCAGGTATTGGAGCGTCGCCTGGGCATCCCGATAACGCTGTCCCTGCTCTGCATGGAGGTGGGCCGTCGGGCCGGCGTTCCGATTCTCGGAATCGGTATGCCGGGGCATTTCCTCATCCGCCACCGGCGCGAGGAAAACTTCTTTGTGGACGCCTTCAACGGAGGGGTCTTGCTCAACCGCGACGAGTGCGGCACGCTGATGCGCGAGGCCGCCGGCGATGGCGCGCGCCTGGAATCGTCCCACCTGGACCCGGTGACGCCTCGGGAGATCCTCGCCCGCATCCTGCGTAACCTGAAAGCCGTGTACTGGGACCAGGAGGATTTCGACCGCTGCATCACCACCATCGGGGCGCTGATGGCCGTGCTCCCGGACCGTCCTGAGGAACAACGTGACCGTGGCGTGGTCCACCTCAAGGCCGGCAACCATCAACAATCCGCAGACGACTTCGCGGCGTATATAGAAGCAGCACCCAACGCCGCGGACATAGAAACAGTGCGAAACGCGCTGTCGCGGTTGCGGGGCACTTTATCCTAATAAATTTTCTCTCCCAAATCATAGGTGCTGCCATGTTTCGATACGCGCTGATAGGCGTCGGCATAGTCGCCATTGTCCCGGTAGCCTGGCTGGCCTGGTGGCTGCTCAGCCCCCTGTTCATTACCCAGGAGGTCAACGAGGAATTTCCCCTGGCGGCTCGGGCAACCGTTCCCGATCATATGACCGTAGCGGACGTCGAGGAAGTGATGTCCGCGGCTGCCGGACTGGAACGCCCCGTTTCCGAGAATATGCCGGCTATGGCCGCCTCTGAAGCGAATGCACCGCAAGCCCAGCTGTCCGGGCAGTTCCAGGACGCCGACTCATTCCACAGGGGCTCCGGCACGGCCACGATATACGACCTGGGCACGGACGGAGAGCGTATCCTGCGCCTGGAAGATTTCAAAGTGACTAACGGGCCGGACCTGCGGGTGTTGCTGGCCAACGTTTCCAATCCGGAAGGCCACTCGGACCTGGCCAACGCCGGTTACGTGGAACTCGGCAAACTCAAAGGGAACGTGGGTTCGCAGAATTACGAAATTCCAGCGGACGTTTCTCTGGATGACGTCAAAAGCGTCGTGATTTACTGCAACCCGTTCCGAGTGGTATTCAGCGTGGCTGGTTTGGAGGCGTCGGAAACTTAGTACGGCGACGTGAGCAATGGCGTACTTGCCGATTGAGGACTACGGCATCGTTGGCAACATGCGGACCTGCGCGCTGGTCGGCGTCAACGGGTCGGTGGATTGGTTCTGCTGTCCGGATTTTGACTCGCCCAGCATATTTGGCGCCATCCTCGATGACCAGAAGGGCGGCTATTTCAAAATCGCGCCCCTTCTGGATAGCCAGCCGGTGTACAAGCAGGTGTATTGGCCGGCGACCAACGTGCTGGTCACCAGGTTCCTCGCCGAAAACGGCGTCGCGGAAGTCATCGACTTCATGCCGGTGGCAACCGCTGAGCATCCCCACCAGCACACCGAGTTGATCCGACGAGTTAACTGCGTTCGCGGCGTGGTGCCGTTCATCCTGGAGTGTTACCCGGCCTTCAACTATGCCCGGGACTCCCACCGCACTGAAATGAACAGCAACGGCGCCGCGTTCATATCGGAGGACCTCGGGTTGCAGTTATCCACCAGGATTCTCCTGGAAAAGCACGAAAACGGTGTTGTGGGCGCATTTGTGCTCAACGAAGGGCAGTCCACCACCGTCTCTATAGGCGTGATGGGTGACGAGAGTTCCGACTACCATGCGCCGTCGGAGAAGGAAAGCGACGAACTCTTTGAGGAGACGGTGGCTTATTGGCGAAACTGGTTGTCCCAGTGTACCTATACGGGTCGTTGGCGCGAGATGGTCGAGCGTTCGGCGCTGGTGCTGAAGCTGCTGACCTACGAACCGACCGGGGCAATCATCGCCGCGCCGACCTGCAGTCTGCCGGAAGAGTTGGGCGGAGTGCGGAATTGGGACTACCGGTACACCTGGATTCGTGACGCCGCCTTCACCCTCTACGCGCTGCTTCGCATCGGTTTCACCAACGAGGCCAGCCGTTTCATGCACTGGCTGGAGTCACAGATTGACCCTTTCGACGACGACTGGCGCAACATCCAGATCCTTTACGGCATCGACGGCCGGCGACAATTGGACGAGTTCACCCTGGACCATCTGGACGGCTACCGCGGTTCCAAGCCGGTCCGCATCGGCAACGGGGCCTTCGACCAACTGCAGCTGGACATCTATGGCGAGTTGATGGACTCGGTCTATCTGTTCAACCGGTACGGCGAACCCATCTCCTTTGATTTCTGGACCAAGCTCCGGCAGATGACCAACTGGGTGTGCGACAACTGGCGACTGGCCGACGAAGGGATCTGGGAAACCCGGGGTGGGCGTCAGCAGTTCGTCTATTCCAAGCTGATGTGCTGGGTGATGCTGGACCGGGCCATCAAGTTGGCCGAGGCCCGCTCATTCCCTTCCGAGCGCATCAAATGGATCGCCACCCGTGACGCGATTTACGAGGAGATCCAGGAACACGGCTGGAGCGACGAACGCCAGGCGTTCGTACAACACTACGGCAGCTCCTCGCTGGACGCATCCAACCTAATCATGCCCCTGGTGTTTTTCATGTCGCCGACGGATCCCCGGATGCTGAGCACCATCGACGCCATAAACCGAACCCCCCAACAGGGTGGGCTGGTGTCCGACAGCCTCGTGTACCGTTACAACCCGGAACAGTCGCCCGATGGTCTCACCGGCCACGAGGGAACGTTCAACATGTGTACCTTCTGGCTGGTGGAGGCGCTGACCCGCGCCGGTTGGGGAAACCCGCGCCGGCTGGAGCAGGCGCGCCTTATGTTCGAGAAGATGCTGGGCTACGCCAACCATCTGGGCCTGTACGCGGAAGAGACCGGCCCCAGCGGTGAAGGGCTGGGCAATTTTCCGCAAGCCTTCACCCACCTGGCCCTGATCAGCTCCGCGTTCAATTTGGACCGGGCGCTGTCGGGCATCCGCTGACCCCAAAGGAGACAACATTATGCCGATTGAGCAAATCGCGCCGCGCTTGGAGCGAATCCTGGACCTGGACCAGGAGGTGGAATGGCTGGCCAGTGGTTTCGGCGGGGATGGTTCCGCGCTTGGCGTCCCCTGGTGGCCGGCGGAGGGACCGGTGTGGTGGGCCGATCCCAGTGACAGCAATGGCGGCTACCTGCTGTTCAGCGACATCGGCCAGAACCGCCGGATGCGTTACAACGATGCCGACGGCTTGTCCATTTTCCACACCGAAACCAACGAGGCTAACGGGCTGACCCGCGACCCCCAGGGCCGGTTGCTGGCCTGCGAACACGCCGCCCGGCGGGTGACCCGCCGGGAATCCGACGACAGCATCACCGTGGTGGCGGACAGTTACCAGGGTAAGCGGCTCAACCGGCCCAACGATCTCGTCGTCAAATCCGACGGGGCGATCTATTTCACCGACCCCTACCGCGACACCTACCCCGGCATGGAATTGGGCTATGCCGGTGTGTATCGCGTTTCACCGGACCTCAGCGACATCACCCTGTTGGTGGATGATTACGTCGGCCCCAACGGGCTGTGCTTCTCGCCTGGTGAGAGCATCCTTTACATCAACGATTCCCGTGTCGGCCTCATCAAAGCGTGGGACGTGCGGCCCGACGGCGGCATCGAAAACGGCCGGTTGTTCTGCGTGGTGAACGACGAGCGCGGCGGCGTGCCCGACGGGATGAAGTGCGACCTGGAGGGCAACCTCTACAGTACCGGCCCCGGAGGCGTGTGGATCATCTCGCCCGACGGACGGCACCTGGGTACCATCGCCCTTGGCGAAGGCCGACGGGCCACCAACGTCGGCTTCGGCGGCGGCGACTGGCGCACGCTCTACATCACGACTTTTCACGAATTGTGCCGAGTGCGAGTGAACATCCCCGGCGTGCCGGTGCCGCGCATCATCTGACCGGACGGACGTAGGGGCGAATAATCATTCGCCCCTACAACACGCCCCATTACCGCCCCGTGCGTATGTAGTCGGCGATCTTCTCCCCGATCATGATGGTGGTGGCGTTGGTGTTGGCCCGGATGCAATCGGGCATGACGGATGCGTCGGCGACCCGGATGTTCTCCAGGCCGTGGATCTTGCCTTGCTGGTCCACCACCGCCATATCGTCGCTGGCCGGCCCCATCTTGCAGGTGCCTGACACGTGGTGGGATGTGCCGGAGTTGGCCATCAGCCAGTCGTCCAGAGCCGCGTCGGAAGCCAGTTCCGCGTCCACGGGATTGACCCGCTCCACCAGAATTTCCCGATAGGATGGATGCTCACCAATCTCGACGCAGGTGCGAATCCCCTTCCGCATCCGCTCCAGGTCGAAGGGTTCCTGGTAGTAGTTGTAGTCCAGGTAAGGATACTCCAGCGGATCGTTGGATTTGAGCCGCAGTTCGCCCTTGCCCAGGGCCAGCTGCAGGCTGGCGCTGATGCCGATGTAGTTCTCGTCGTCGTCGATGACCACCTGGGCCGGTCGGTGCTCGGAGGTCATCAGCAGCGGCGAAATCTGCATATCGTTGCGGAGGTAGGAATCCTCCACCGTGTAGCGCAGGCCCACCTGGATGGCGGCGGCCTGCACGTCGGGACGATCCCCGGCGGCGCGGAACAGGACGCAGGCAGAGGGGTGGTCGCGCAGGTTCTGGCCCACCCCCGGCAGCTCATGCACCACCGGAATGCCCACCTCGCGCAGGTGGTCGGCCGGTCCGATGCCGGAGAGGAGCAGCAGCTGGGGAGACGCGATTGCGCCGCTGCTGACGATTATCTGGTCGCCTTCAACCGTGAAGCGCTCGCCGCCGCTTTCCACCTCCACTCCTACGGCGCGATTGCCGTCAAAAACGACCCGGCAAGCCTGCACGTTGGCCCGGATGGTCAGGTTCAGGCGGTGGCGGGCCAGGTTCAGGTAGGCCAACGCGGTGCTGATGCGGACGCCCTCCAGCGTGTTGCGGGCGCGGGGAGAGACACCGGTGGATTCGGGATGGTTCTGGTCGGGATCGTCCCGAAAGCCCAGGGCGACACAGGCGTCCTTGAAGGCGTTGGAGTGGGGCAGCCACTCGTCGGGCCGGTAGCGACGCACCGGAATGGGGCCGTCGGTGCCGTGCCAGTCGTCCTGGAAATCATGGTCGTTTTCCATGCGCCGGAAGAAGGGCAGCACGTTGGTGTAACCCCACTCATCGTTGCCCCACTCGGCCCAGCGGTCGTAGTCTTCAGGTATCCCCCGGTACAGCACCTGACCATTGATGGCCGAAGAACCGCCGGTTGCCTTTCCCCGAGGGATCACCAGATCGGTCTGTTGGGCGGTGACCCGCGCGCTGTAAGCCCAGCTATGGGGCCCGTAGGCGGAGAAAAACACGTTGTTGCCCAGCTTCAGGTCATCGGGCAGATGGTTGAAATCGGGATAGTCGGGGCCGGCCTCCAGGAGCAGAACGGTCTTGTCGGTTTCTTCGGATAGGCGGGTGGCGACGGTGGAGCCGGCGGAGCCGGCGCCGACCACGATGTAGTCGTAACGCATCAGGACCTCCGTACGTCGGGGATATTGGATTAGCGCAATACTAGCCGCCGACGGTGTGGCAGGCAACCAGATATTCGGGATCCCGGACTGCTCCGGCCACCTACCGCGAACGGCGGAAAAGTTGCCAGACGGCAACGCTGAACCCGGGCAGCAAATCACCACCGTCCAGTATGTCGTCTTCACTCAACACTTCGGGTGGTTGGCCGGGTCGGTAGCGCGTTAGCGTGGCTGTTTCGGGGTTGGGAACCCAGACTTCGCGAGCGCCGAAATCAAGCCACATTCGGGCCTTGTCGGACAGCAAGCGGTCGGCGCGGGAATTGCTGGGGGAGGCTACCTCAATACACAGGTCGGGAGTGAGGTCGGGAAAGCCGGATGTTCCGGGTGGGATGCGTCCGGGAGCGAACCAGGCGATGTCGGGGCAACGCACCGTGTCCGGATCCTGTTCCAGCCGATAGCCGGGTTCGCCGGTACGGGCTTCGCCGTAGTCGGTGGTTTCAGTGTATTGGAACATAATGCCGCTGGTGCGGAATACGGTTATTGCATGCGGGTCGCCAGTGCCCACTGTTTTCTCCGTGAGGACGCCGCGGATGAGCTCATAGCGCTTGCCGGGAACCGGCTCCAAGGCCAGAAATTCATCGGCGGTCATCAGCTTCGGTTTGATAGTAGTCATCGTCAGCCTCGATCCATCTGGCAACGCGCGGCCCGGATTTGCAACAAGACCGGCTGGCCCCATTATACATACCATCCCTGCCTGGCGTGTGGGAGGGCCGGTCGGTCAAGTGATGACATTTGGCTCATGCGTACCCACTTTGTCATTGCGAGCGAAGCGCGGCAATCTCGTCGGCGTAGCAGGGGCTTGTTGCAAGCGGCCGTCAATACCGCAACGAGATTGCCACGAATGCCCGGCGGCATTCTCGCAATGACAGTTTGGGGAAAGTGGGTACGTGTTGTTGCCAAAATCATGCCTATGTTAGAATCCGCGCCGTGAATACCGTGGCCACCGAAACTCTGGGACATTGGATTGCATTTAGCCAGGTCCCTCGCCTGGGCGCCGCCCGCTTCCGGTTGCTGGAAACGCATTTCGGCGGGGATATGAAACGCGCCTGGGCCGCGCCAATGCGGGAGTTGCGGGCCGCTGGCGTCGGGGGTGCAGTGGCGCAGGCGATTGCAGAAGTCCGTCAGTCCCTGGTTCCCGAGCGCGAGCTTGAGCGGCTGGCAGACGCCGGGGTAAAGGCGATCACCTGGCGCGACGCAATTTACCCAGAGCGGTTGAAGCAAATCGCGGACGCTCCGCCGGTACTCTACGTGCGCGGTTCACTGTCTGCGGAAGACGAAACCTCGGTTGCGGTGGTCGGAACGCGCCGGCCTACGGATTACGGCTATCGTGTCACCAACGACCTGTGCGCCGCGTTGGCCGATCATGGCGTCACCGTTGTCAGCGGGCTGGCCTTGGGCATCGACTCGCGGGCGCATAAATCCACCCTTGATGCTGGCGGCAGGACGATCGCCGTGCTGGGCAATGGGTTGGATAGCGTCTATCCCAGGGAGAACCTGCGGCTCGCCGAGCGCATCGTCGCCGAAGGCGGGGCTGTGGTCAGCGAGTTTGCCCTGGGAGTCAGGCCCGAGGCGTCCAACTTCCCGCGCCGCAATCGCATCATCAGCGGTATGACTTTGGGAACGCTGATAACCGAGGCCGGCGAAACCAGCGGCACCCGCTGGACGGTGTATCATGCCCTGGAACAGGATCGGGAGATCTTCTGTGTGCCGGGCAGCATCTATTCGGAAACCAGCAAACTCACCAACCGGCTTATCCGCGAGGGGGCCAAACTGGTCAACAGTGTCAACGACATCCTGGTGGAAATTGGTCTGGATGCCACCGAGCGACAGATTCCGCTGGAACTTGATCGAACCGCGCCACGGCCGTCGCCATCTGACGACATTGCCGGCAATGAGTTTGATATTACGTCGGTTGCCACGCCCGACAACCCGGTACAATGGGAACGGTTAAGCGTGGAAAGCGCCGACCCCGAAGAGGCAGACTTGCTGCAGCACGTCACGCGAAATCCCGTCCATATTGACGACCTTGTGCGCGTCAGCGCTATGCCTGTCACGCAAGTGAGCAGTCTGCTGACGATGCTGGAATTGAAGGGCCTGGTGCAACAGGTGGGCACGATGCACTACCGGTTGTCCGGCTGAATTGGAGACAAACCTGATCGATGCCACCCAAGACGGGTACCAAAAAGACCGTTAAGAAATCCTCCTCGCAGGCCCGCCGGAACAACGGAACCGCCAATCCCGGCGGCAAAACCGGAGGCGCAAAAGGGGCTGCCAAGTCGCGGGCCACCGGGAGCCGAGCGTCCAGCGCGGCGCGACGAGCCCTGGGAATGCCTTCGACCCGAGGCAAACGGCTGGTGATCGTCGAATCTCCGGCCAAAGCCCGCACCGTCGGGCAAATCCTGGGCAACAAATATGTGGTGACCGCGTCCATGGGACACGTGCGCGACTTGCCCAAGTCAACGTTGGGCGTTGATACCGAAGGAGAATTCGCGCCAAAGTATCTCACCCTGAGCGACAAGCGCGATTTGGTCAAAGGTCTCAAAGAAGCCGGCGCCCAGGCATCCGATATCTTCCTGGCCACCGACCCGGACCGGGAGGGCGAGGCTATCTCCTGGCACCTGCAGGCGGCCGCCGGCTGGGACAAGTTCGAGCGGCCACCCAAACGCGTCGTCTTCCACGAGATCACTAAACAGGCCGTCGAGGACGCTTTCGATCATCCGCGCGAAATCGATATGCAGTTGGTAAACGCCCAGCAGGCCCGTCGCATCCTGGACCGGCTGGTGGGGTATGAGATCAGCCCGCTGCTCTGGCTGAAGGTGAAACTGGGATTGTCGGCCGGCCGGGTGCAATCCGTTGCCCTGCGGATGATTGTGGAGCGTGAGCGGGCCATCGCCGCGTTCGTGCCCCAGGAATGGTGGTCCCTGGAAGCCGAACTGCACAAGGACACCGACCCTTCTAACCGGCCCAACCTGTTCACGGCCTCCCTGCATTCCCGCAAGGGGTCGCGCAAACTGACCATCGGCGACGAGGACTCCGCGCGGAGCCTGGAATCCGAACTCCAGGGGGCTGCCTACTCCGTGGACAGCGTGGAGAAGAAACCACGTCGCCAGCGGCCGGCCCCTCCCTTCATCACCAGTACCCTGCAGCAGGATGCGGGGCGCAAGCTCAGGTTCACTGCCCAGCGCACCATGGCGGTGGCGCAGCAGTTGTACGAGGGGTTGAACGTGGGCAGCGAGGGTCCGGTCGGCCTGATCACCTATATGCGTACCGACAGCGTGAATGTCGCGGATTCCGCGGTGCGCGAAACGCGGGACTACATCCGGCAACGCTACGGCAAGGAGTATGTGCCGGATAAAGCGAGGATTCACCGCAGCCGCAGCAAGAATGCCCAGGAGGCCCACGAGGCCATCCGTCCCACCTCAATTGGGCGTACCCCGCAGGCCATGGCAACCTACCTGGATCGGGATCAACTGCGCCTTTACACCCTCATTTGGGAGCGGATGGTGGCCAGCCAGATGGCCGACGCCCTGCTGGAAGCGACCACAGTGGCAATCGACGCCCAATGCGTCGCCCCCTCGGACAGCGTGTTCCGTTTCCGCGCCACCGGATCGGTTCTCAAATTTGCCGGCTTCCGCGCCGTTTACCGGGAGGGCCGGGACGATGCCGGCGATGGCGAGGAGAACGCCCTGCC
>JAGWBI010000026.1:44975-45794 GCA_021295965.1 Dehalococcoidia bacterium
GAAGCCACTCTCATCAGGGAGATGGAAGAGAAAGGCATCGGCCGGCCCAGCACCTACGCTCCCACCATTGCCACCCTGGTCGAGCGCGAATACGTGGAGCGGGAGCAGCGCCGGCTGGCGCCCACCAAACTCGGTTGCACCGTGACCGACCTGCTCACCGAGCGCTTCGCGGAAGTCATGGACTTTGAATTCACCGCGAAGATGGAGGAGGATCTGGACGACGTGGCCCAGGGTGAGCAGGACTGGGTGCCCATGCTCCGGGAGTTCTATGAGCCGTTCCACAAGATCGTGACCGACACCAAGGACGAGTTCACCCCCAGCTGTGAAAAGTGCGGGCGGTCGATGGAAATGAAAATGAACCGCTTCGGCCGCTTCCTGGGTTGTTCGGGCTACCCCGAATGCAAGAACACCAGGAACCTGCGCGATATCGGCGAACGGCCGCCGGACGAGCCGACCGATGAGGTCTGCGAAAAGTGCGAGCGGCCCATGGTCATCAAGACCGGGCGATACGGCCGCTTCCTGGCCTGTACCGGCTACAACGCGCCGGAGAACCCTTGCGACAATCGCCGCAACATCGTCAAAAAGAGCGAAGTGCCCTGCCCCAAGTGTGGCGGCGACCTGGTGGAGCGGCGCGCCAGAAAATCGGGGCGCCCCTTCTGGGGTTGCGCCAACTACCCCGACTGCGATTTCCTCGTCAACACTGAGCCGCTGACGATGCCCTGCCCGCAGTGCGAAGGTATGCTGGTCACTGCGGCGCGCGGGCGGGCCACCTGTACCGTTTGCAAGTGGAAGGGCGACCCGCCGGAGCCGGCGGGTGAT
>JAGWBI010000026.1:45991-48401 GCA_021295965.1 Dehalococcoidia bacterium
CTGCGTGAAATGGACCGCCAGTTGCTGCGCGCCTACGTGGCTCACCTGGCCACCGTGGGACGGACCGATGGGCCCCGCCCGGCGGGATACGCCCGGGTCAGCATCGTACGCAAGCTGACCGCCCTGCGGACCTTCTACAACTTCCTGGTACAGGAAGGCTGGTTCAAGTCAACGCCGGTCCCGTCGGCCCGGTCTTTCCCGGTCAAAGTGGAAAGGCCACTGCCGACCTTCCTGGTGGAAGGCGAGGCGAAAAGGTTGCTGGCCGCCACCGACGAAGATGAGACGCCCGAAGGACTGCGCGCCCGCGCCATCATGGAGTTGCTGTACGCCTCCGGCGTCCGGTTGGCCGAACTGCACGGGATGAACCTGGGTGACGTGCATCACGGGCGCCGAGAAATCCTGGTGCGGGGCAAAGGTGACAAGGAACGTTGGGTGCTGTATGGAGAAGAGGCGGCGGAGGCGCTCGACCAATATCTCAGCGACGGCCGTCCCCAACTCGCCGGTGGCTCGGAAACCGATGCCCCGCTGTTCGTGAACCGCTACGGGAAACGGTT
This sequence comes from Dehalococcoidia bacterium, assembly GCA_021295965.1. Lineage (GTDB taxonomy): Bacteria > Chloroflexota > Dehalococcoidia > Lucifugimonadales > UBA3495 > Bin87. Next base: position 46,546 of record JAGWBI010000026.1, read on the forward strand.
GTCCCGTCGCAGCATCCAGAAGGTCGTTAGCGATTACGCTGCCCGCGCCGGACTAAAGGAAGGCATCCACCCCCACACCCTGCGGCATAGCTTCGCCAGTCATATGCTGGAAGGCGACGCCGATCTGCGGGTGATCCAGGAATTGCTGGGACACAGCAGCGTGTCAACCACGCAGATCTATACCCACATCACCAAGCAGGAAGCCCGCCGCGCCTATATGGACTTCCACCCGTTGGCGACATCGGCGGGCGACACGCCGGCTGCCGATGATAAGAGCGCGGACGCATGACCGCCATCCTGGTGCTGCATGGGCCCAACCTCAACGCCCTGGGGCGGCGTGACCGGCATCATTACGGTACCCTGACGCTGGACGAAATCAACCGGCGTATCGCGGAACGGGCGGAACATCTTGGCGTCTCTGTGGACTGCTTCCAGTCCAATCACGAGGGGGCGCTCATCGACCGCTTGCAGGAGAGCGCCGGTCGCATTGACGGCGTGGTGGTGAACGCGGGCGCGTTGACCCACTATGGCCTGTCGTTGAAAGACGCCCTGACCGATGCCGGAGTTCCGGTGGTCGAGGTGCATCTGAGCAACATCCACGCCCGCGAGGAATGGCGACGGCGGTCAGTGCTGGCCGATACCGCCCTGGGTCAAATTGCCGGGTTGGGTTGGAGAGGCTATACTGCTGCACTGGAAGCGTTGGTAGGCATCATCGCCGACGAGGCCGGCTGACGTTCAATAGCAGCGGCAGGCGAACCGCAAGGGGATCATGAACATGAGCATCAACTTTGGCGATTTGAACAAGGGCATGGTCATCGAGCTGGAAAACCAGCCGTGGCAGGTGATGGATTACGANNNNCCGGTGACCCGCATCAAGATGCGCAACCTCATCAACGGGACGGTCATCGAACGCACCTTCCAGCGCTACGATACGGCGTTCAGCGTGGCCGAGGTGGACAACCGGGAAACCCAGTATCTCTACACCGACGGTTCCAACTACTACTTCATGGACCAGGAAACCTTCGACCAGCACGAGTTGACTCCCGCGCAACTGGGGGAGGCCTTGGGCTACCTGACCGAGAGCATGATGGTCGAGTTGGTATTCTATAAAGGCAATCCCATCAACGTGAACCTGCCCATACACGTCGAATTGGAAGTGGTGGACACTCCGCCGGCCTTCAAGGGCGATACCGCCCAGGGCGGCAACAAGCCGGCCACCCTGGAAACCGGCCTGCGCATCACGGTACCCATGTTCATCACCCCGGGCACCCGCGTTCGCGTGGATACCCGCAACGGCACCTATTCCGAACGGGTCTCGTAGGATCCCCGCGATACGCTGAAGAGGTGGAGCGCCCATGCTGTCGCCGGTAGTCCACTCGGTCAGCCAGGTGGCCATCTACCTCAAGGACAAGCTTGAGTCGGACGGCCTGCTGTCGCGCCTGACGGTACAGGGCGAGATCGCCAACCTGCGGACGGTGGCCTCCGGCCATTCCTACTTCAGCCTGCGGGAGGATGGCAGCAGCATTCGCTGCGTCATGTTCCGCGGCCGCTCCGGCCAGGAATATCTGGGAGAGGGGCAGGAGGTACTGGCCGGCGGGAACTTCACCTTCTATCCTCCCTCCGGTGAGGCCAACATGCAGGTCGCCGCGGTGCTGCCCGTCGGCGCCGGCGCCCTGGCCTTGGAACTGGAGCGGTTGCGACAACAACTGGAGGCCGAGGGATTGTTCGATCCCTCCCGCAAGCGTCCGCTCCCGTTGTTCCCCCGCGTTATCGGCGTGGTGACCTCTCCCAGCGGCGCGGTTTGGCAGGACATCCAGAACGTGGTGAGCCGGCGGTATCCGCTGGCCGAACTCCGT
>JAGWBI010000026.1:48428-49011 GCA_021295965.1 Dehalococcoidia bacterium
AGAGCCATCGCAGACCTGAACGATGAACGGCTGGCCAACGTCATCATCGTGGCGCGGGGCGGAGGGTCGCTGGAAGATCTGTGGTGTTTCAACTCCGAGGCCGTGGCGCGGGCCATATTCGCCTCCGGCATTCCTGTGGTGTCCGGCGTGGGCCACGAGACCGACCACACCATTGCCGACGACGTGGCCGACCGCCGTGCGCCCACTCCTTCGGCAGCGGCGGAAGTTGCGACGCCGGACCGCAGCCAGCTGCTGGCCAACATCTTCGGCGCGAGGCAACAGATGACGTCGGTGATGATTGCCTGCGTCGGAGGGCAACGCAGCCGGCTGGAATCCCAGCGGCAACGGCTGCAGCGTCGGGCGCCGGACTTGGGCCTGTTGCGTCGGCAGATCGACGAACTGACCGAACGAGGTTTCGCCGCCATGCGGCTGAGGCGGGAACGGCTTCAGCGGGATGTGGCGACGCTGGAGGCCAAGCTGGAGGCTCTTGATCCCGCTGCCACGCTCCGGCGCGGCTACGCGGTGGTGCGCCACGCCGCCGACGGCGCAGTGCTCACTGCTCCGGACCAGGTTTCGGACGGGA
>JAGWBI010000027.1:0-37759 GCA_021295965.1 Dehalococcoidia bacterium
TGCGTCGATATAAAACCGCAGCCCGTCGGGAAATTGGTTCTCCACTCCCTGTTGGGTGACCGTCACGCTGCTTTGCGCAGCGGCATCGCGCGCCGGCACAGCGGCAACGGCAAGCGCGAAAATCACGGCGGCAATAACGATGGGCGATATTTTCACGTCGCGAATTCCTTCCGTTGACTTTTTGCTTCTATTTCCGTTACGTCAGAAGACGGTTCTGGGATTTTCTGATCCGGCACAAAGCTGACCTTGAGTTTTGTGCCGGTAGCTTCGGCGACCCGACGCAAGGTGTTGACAGAAGGGTTGCTGCGCCAGCCTTCCAGCCGCGCGATTGCCGATACGTGAATCCCCATCCGCCTGGCCAACTCTTCCTGGTCAATTCCGGCATGGCTGCGGGCGTCGAGCAGGGCGCTGATGAGTTCGTATTGTGGCTGCGAAGCATCATAAGCCGCCCGGTACTCCGGGCCCTCACGATACCATTTATCATGCAGTTCACTTACTTTCGTCATTGCAATATCTCTTCCGCTCTCCGTAAGGCCAATCGGATTTCACGACGTGGCGTCCCGTCGGTTTTCTTGACGAACACTCGGACCACCACAACCCGCCGGCCTCGTACTGCAATGTATATCGCCTGTGCTATGCTGTCTCTTCCGCGCAGGCGCATCTCCCAGAGTTGGCCTTCCAAGTGTCTCACGTGCGGCATACGCATCCTCAGCAAACCACGTTACTCAATCATACCGCTGATACGGACGAAATTGTCTCGTATATCCCCTGGCGGCGCTTCAATTTCGGCGTCCACCGTTTCGTTCAGGGTTTCTACCGTCCAGGCGGTATTTGGGTCTCCAACCATGCCAAAACCGTTCTTGACCGTCGATGCTGCCCGGCCTACAATCTTACCGTCACAGCGACCCGACGGGTAGTGCAACCCGAAACGGGTAAATCTACGGTGGCGAACGCTATGCCCATTAGAGTCGGCCGGGTGCCGTACCTGGAAGCCGAACCCTTTTACTTCGATATGGAGAGACGCGGCATTGAGCTGCGCCAGACGACCCCCCGCCAGTTAGGTGAAGCCCTGGCCAACGGCGAGTTGGATGCCGGCCCGGCCCATCTGTCTGACGTTTTCCGCCTGGAGGACCGGTTTGAGCCGGTCAGCGGGTTTTGCTTTTCCACCTTGAGCCGGGCGGTGAGCGTGTGCCTGTACTCCCAGCATCCAATTGAAGAGTTGGGCGGCGTCACCATCGGGATCTCGGATGAAGACGTCACTGCGGCGAAGCTGCTGGAAGTGCTGCTGCGACACCAGCATCACGTCGAGCCAGGCGAGTTTGTCACCCGCCCCGGGGACGTGATCCGGCCCGACGAAACATTCGACGCCTTTCTCCTCATCGGCAATCGGGCCCTGCGACGGCGACGAGGCACGCGCGGTTTTGCCCACCGATTCGACCTGGGACAGGAGTGGACCCAGTGGACGAACCTGCCTTTCGTGTTCAACCAGTGGGTGATGCGAAAAGACATGGACGACCGGGACAAGGCGGTCCTGGAGGATACGCTGTACGTGGGGTTGGAAGAGGGGGTGGACGGTCTTTACCATTTGAATGAGCCGCGCGACGAGCTGTTGATGCTGCCCAGGGACGTGGTGGAGTACGTGCAAGGCATCCGGTATTACGTCGGCCGCTCGGAACAACAGGCCATTACCCGCTTCCGAGAGTATCTGGAGCAACTGGACATCTGATTGATTCTCCCCCATAAACTCTCGCTCGGATCAATCCAATGACCAAGGTTACCGAGGCGAGCAGCGCGGCAACCGGGCGGCCCGCGTACATCTGCGACTACTCACCACCCCGTTCCGGACTGTCGCGGGACCTGCCGGAACCGCCGGTCCAGGCAGACTTCATATCCGCCGCCTACAACCCGGGGCGCGCCGTGCGCGTCAACTCGGTGGTCGCGGCGGCGGTCCTGCGTGACCGTTATGGCGCCAAGCCGATCTTCACGCTGGCGACGCGAGACATGAACCGGCTGGCATTGGAATCGCTGCTCCTGGGTGGGCAAGCGCTGGGGCTGGAGAACGTTATCGTGGTGGCCGGCGACGCCTTCGGACCACGAGATTTAGCGGCCCCGGTCAACGATTTCAAGGCCACCGAACTCGTCGCTTCCATCGCAAATCTGAACGCGGGGGTTGACCACCGGGAGAGACCGTTGCGGGCTCCGACCGATTTCTGCATCGGCGCCACGGTGGATCTCGGGCGCGGGATCCAACGGGAGGCACATTTGGCCGCTCAAAAAGTCGTGGCCGGAGCGGATTTCCTGATCACCCAGCCCGTGTACGATCCGGCGGATGTTGCCAGGTTTGCGGACGCTTTCGCGGGCATGGTCACCGGATCCGCGGCGCCGGTGTTCTACGGCGTAGGGTTGATGGAGCCGGACGGCGTGTCCTTTGCCAGCGTCCCGGAATGGGTGACCAATGATCTGGCCACCGGACGCTCCGGCGTGGACATTGCCGTGCAGGTGTGGGAAGGCTTGCGCGGCGCCGGGGCAACTGACTGCTATGTGGTTCCGCCGATCCGCCGCAGCGGAGCCAGGAACTATGCTGCTGCTGAGGAGTTTCTGGACGCACACGCCGCCTAAACCCGCTATAATGACGGCCAACTGCCGCATCGCCCTGCTGCGTTCGCTCCGTAGTCGGGGCCGGAGGTCTTATGCCCATCATCCAACGTCCCTACGTGCCGCCGGAAGACAAGCCACCCCAGGAGGATAGCTACGTTAATCCCGGAGACATTGCGTCGTTGAACGTCAACACCGCCACCGCGCCGGCGGCTGCCGCTGTCGAGGCGCCCAGCTCGCTGGATCCCATTACCTTCTACAGCGACTCCTTCCACATTTTTAGCAGCCTGTATTCCGCCGTCCTCTTCTTCGGCGAACAGGTTGAGGAACGAGAGCCGATCCTGCGCGCCCGTATCAAGGTCAGTCCCCAAATGATGAAGGCCATCGCGGTCCTGGCGGCCAAACACGTACGCGAATACGAGGAAGCCGTGGGTCCCATCCCCCTGCCGGAGCAGGTGTACGCTGCATGGGAAATTGACCCGGACGAGCATTCCCACTGACCGACCGGGGGCACGGCATGACTACTCCCGACCAAACCGGTGAACCGGCCGAGCAGCGTTTCGGCTTGCGTGGTCCGGACGATCCCACAGGCGAGGGGAGGCCGCTAGGCGAGGACATTTCGCTTCCGGTCGACGTCATCCCCAACGGCAACACCGCGTTGCCCGAAGATTGGGCGTGGCAGAACACCTCCACCAGTCAGCCCAACGCCGCAACCTTTCACATCAACCATAGCGACGTTACTCGCGCTTTCGCCGACGTGTTGACGCCGGCAGACAGCCCTCCGGAGGCGCCGTTTGTGGTATCCAAGGACATCCCCATCGTCATCATCGACAGCCTTGACCAGTACTGGGCCGGTGAATCACGAAACGCGCTGCCGCTCAACGGCCTGCGCGTCCCGGTTTCCGCGGATACAGTGGCCGAGGCGAAGCGCAAGCTGGCCGCAGACTTGGCGGCTCAGGTCAGGCTCCTGCTGATGCTCTCCAGGGCCGGGACCACCCTGGCGCCGGAATTGCAGGCGAACTTCCTGATGCTGACTGAGGTGCTGGAGGCGCGCTCCTAGTTGTCAGCAGGGGTTGGCGTCGTTTCCATTTCGGGCGGCGCAGTGAACACCGCCTGGCCGTCTGCACCATGGGAATGGCTGACCAGGGCCAGCATCAACTGCTGGTGGCTGCGGCGAAACTCTGCGACAAGTTCCTGGCGCAACTGCGCCATGTCCTCCCGGTGTTCCCGGCGGAACTCGGCCATGTCCTCCCGGTGTTCCCGGCGGAACTCGGCCATGTCCTCCTTGTACTCCCGGCGGAACTCCGCCAAGTCTGACTTGAGCTCATTGCGCAACTCGTTGTGCTCCTGGCGGGTGGGGAGGCGACCCAGGCGCAAGGCCAGATAAACTACGATGCCGACGAATGCGACAATCGCACTGCTGTTGAGCGCATACAAGGCGATGAGAAACGCGACTGGTAATTCAATCGTCACAAGCTCTCTCCATCCTCGTTTGCGGAGAATATAACAGCAGGTCCGGTGTAGGGGCGAATGATTATTCGCCCCTACAATCCCAACGACTACTCCCCGTTAGCCTCCTGCAAAGCCTCCAGCACTGCCGTGGGCGACAGCGGGAGCTTGTTCACCCGGACGCCGGTGGCGTGATAGACGGCGTTGTGCAATGCAGCCAGCGGCGGGATGATGGGCGCCTCGCCGACGCCGCGCAGGCCGTAGGGATGACGGGGATTGGGGACTTCCACCACCACGGTGTCGATCATCGGCATGTCGAGAGCGGTGGGCATCCGATAGTCCAGGAAGGTGGAGTTGAGCATCGTCCCGTCGGCGGCGTAGGTGTAATCCTCGGACAGCGCCCAACCCAAACCCTGCATGGTCCCTCCCTGCATCTGCCCCTCGACGTAGCTGGGGTGGACCGAGGTGCCGGAGTCGATGAAAGCGGTGCAGCGGAGAATGTCCACCTTGCCGGTGTCGGGGTCAACCTCCACGTCGACGATGTTGCCGGCGATGACGGGGCCAACGCCGGTGGAAGTGGCGGAGGCCGACGCGGTGAGCGGACCGCCGGTACGCATCATCCGACTGGCGGCGTCGGCGATGGTCATGCGCTCTTCGTTGGCGGTGCAGGTGAACACGCCGTCGGCGAACTCGACCTGGTCCGGCTCGACCTCCCAAACCATGGCGCAGCGCTGGGCCATCTGGTCGCGCAGGTCCTCGGCGGCGGCGATGGCCGCGAGTCCGGTGTCGAAGGCGATGCGGCTTCCGCCGGTGGAGGCAGTCCAGCCGACGGTGTCGGTATCCACGACGGTGGGGGCGATCTGGTCAATTTCGATGCCCAGGGTCTCGGCGACCTGCATGGCGACGGCGGTGCGGGTGCCGCCGATGTCAACGGAACCGGTGATGAGGTTGATGGTGCCGTTGGAGTTAACGTTGATGGTGGCCGATGACGCTTGGCCGGCCTGCCATCGGAAGCCGACGGCGATGCCGCGGCCGCGGTTGGGGCCTTCCAGCGGCGTCTGATAGTGGTCGCAGTTGATCATGGCCTCTTCCATCTCCCGGCACCCGAAGACGCGATGAGGGACGCCGTTGGGCATGCGGTCGCCTTCCTGGACGGCGTTCTGGAGGCGCAGTTCCATGGGGTCTTTGCCCAGCATCTCGGCCAGTTCGTCAACCACGGCCTCGACGGCGAAAGCAACCTGAGGCTGGCCGGGAGCGCGGTAGGCCTGGACCTTCTGCTTGTTGCATACGACGTCGTAGCCATCGACCAGCATGTGGTCCATCTTGTAGGGACCGAAACCGGTTAGGGCGCCGCCGCCCACCGGAGAGCCCGGATACGCGCCGGCTTCGTACACCATGTAGAGTTGGCCGGCGACCATGGTGCCGTCGTTCTTGACGCCCATCTTGCAGCGCATGAAGGTGGCGGAGGCAGGGCCGCTGCCGATAAAGACATCGGTGCGGTCCATGGCGACCTTGACCGGCTTGCCGGTCTTGCGGGACAGGACAGCCGCGACGGGATCCGTGTAGGTGATGCCCTTGGCGCCGAAGCCGCCACCGATTTCCATGGGCACGATCTTCACCTGGCCTTCGGGGACGCCGATAATGGCGGCAGTCTGCGCGCGAACATTGAAGATGCCCTGGGTGCTGGTCCAGACGGTGACGCGGCCATCCGCGGACCACATGGCGGTGGAGACGTGGGGCTCGATGTAGCCCTGGTGCACGGTTTGGGTCTCGAATTCGCGCTCGATGACGATGTCTGCCTCGGCGAAGCCCTGTTCGACTGCGCCGACCTTGTGCTGGATGTGTCCGGCGACGTTGCTCTTGACACCGGTATCGTCGCCGCGGGCGAACCGTTCCATGCGGAAGTAGGTGGTCATGTCGTCGTGGAGCAGCGGGGCGTTTTCGGCCATCGCCTCCCGCCAGGTGAGTACGGTGGGCAGCACTTCGTAGTCCACCTCCACCAGGTTCAGGGCCTCCAGGGCGATATGGGGGTTGGTGGCGCAGACGGCGGCCACGGCGTGGCCGACATACAGGACCTTGTCCTTGGCCAACAGGTTTTCGGCGATCATCCGGGCGTTGCCCTGGACCTCGGCGAAGTCGATCATCCGGTTCTCGATGATTGGGAAGTCGGCGGCGGTGGCAACGGCGACGACGCCGGGTAGGGCCTCGGCCTTGCTGGTGTCGATGCTGCGGATGCGAGCGTGGCTATGGGGGCTGCGCAGGATGCGGGCGTGGAGCATTCCCGGCAGGTTGATGTCCGCGCCGTAGCGGGCCGCGCCGGTAACCTTGTCCACGCCGTCGTGGCGGACCGGGCGGGTGCCGATGACGCGATATTGCTGTTCGGGCTGAGTGGTGGTGGTCATTTGGTTTCCTCCGGGGGTATGGAGTTTGGTCGGGGTCGAAATTGGTTGTCGTTGCGGGTAGTCTGATCTGGCCTGACTGGAGTGTGCGTTAGTCCGAGATTTCGCCGCTGTAAGACAGTCGGAACACGTTGGCGGATGAAGTTTCGGCGTGCTGTTGTAGCCGCGGCCAATATTGGCAAATAGTCTGCCATAGCTCCGGCTTGCGCGCATTAGCTCATCTTAAGTCCACCAAGATGGCGAATTTAATCGGGCTGGCGGACATAGCCACGCGATGTATTTTCATCTTATCTCGTGTGATGACAATCCATTGCTCGTTGTGGATTTGGACTCGTTGCTCTAATTGCGTCATCCAGTCGGAATCGTCAACACCGAGGGAAATCAAGTCTCGAATATGCTGTACGACAGGGCTGCTGTGTTCGAGGTAAAACTGCTGGTTCAAAAGTCTGGCAAAATCGGGAGGCCAACCTTCATCAAGCAGGTACAGCATCGTGCCTTTCTTGCAGGATGGTCTCAAAACGGTGTGCCAGTCGGACTTGCGTGACGCTTACCTCGTAGTCTTTGGCCACGACATGATGATCCCCGTCTTCAGCCAGCAAGGCATCGTGGAGTATGTAGGTTGGCACGTGGCACCCGGCCAACACGGGATATCCGAAAGACAGACGTGGGTCAAGGATAACGGAGGCGTCCAGTACGCTAATCCCCCATTCTAGAGAAATGTCCCACCGTGACGGTACCCCATATCCGTCGTACTTAATCGGCGCGTTGAGGGCTTCCAGTTCCGTATGGGCGTTGCTTAGCCTGTGGTGACCTTCGGTCAGGAATTGCCGGCCGGACAAACGGTGTCCCTTACGCTCGAACTTTGCAGCGTCGTAACGGGCAAAATCGCAAACCTCCTCCCACAGCATACCAGCCTTGTGCAAAGCCCGGGCGACACGGAGTTCCATCAGGTCGCGGAAGGTTAGGTAGTATTCCCGGTGGCAGGGTTGCTCACTCCATGGCCTGCCGTCGCTGCCGCGTCGTCGGGCGTAGCTCCGGGCGTGCCGGAGCGACAACCTAACCAAGCGTGCCGACAAGGCAACAGAGTATATTCCCGCGTAACGCTCAATAGGGCGGGAAACTGTATTGTCGTTGATGGGCAGGCTGTCTTTTGTAGGCACAATCGCCTCGCTACGCTGTATTTGATGCGCGTCGTGCTTCGTTCACCGTACTTGAGTCTGGAATTCCAGCATCCGAAAACCCGCTTCCCATTCTCCGAAAACGCCCCTCCAACTTGGTGAGAGTGTCCTTCAGATAGCCTGGTTGTCTTCAGGCGGGACTTCCACTTGTACGAAGACGTGGATGGCCTGCTGCGTGTCCTGTTGGGTCGAATCAAGGTGGATGAGAGGGCCGATCCATTGAACTCCCACACCATCAATGCGATAGCTAAGAAAATTCCCCTGAGCGTCAGTAACCACCTCTTCCCCTTTGTGTGTTGCGATAATAGACGCTACCAGCCTGGTAACGGCTTTCAGCGCCTGGTCTTGCTCGGACAGTTCCTTTTTGCCTCTTGCGATAACTCAAGTTGGAAGGTAGAGCTTCAGGCGTTTATGAAGCCGGGCAAGAAATACTCCCGCGTTGGGTCGTGGGGCATTCCCGGCATGTCTGCGGGGACTATGCCGTCGCTTTCCAGGGCGGAGCGGACGATGCCCTTGTTGAAGGGGCTGATATCGTCGTCGGTCATGAAATCATTGACGGGCATCCAGAGGCATTCTTCGATTTCCTGCTCGCTCATCTTGATTTGTTCGGTGAGAGCGCGCAGGCGACAGACGAAGTAGATATCGGATTTGCCGTAGCGGTAGCCGTGCCAGTGGCGGAAGCACGCCAAGGCTTCAAACTCGGCCTCCACGCCGGTTTCTTCCAGCACCTCGCGGACGATGGAATCGACAATGTTTTCGCCCGGTTCCAGGGCGCCGCCGGGCAATTTGTAGAAGGGCGGCCGGTTGTCGATGCGGTAGCGTTCGCACACCACCAGCAGTTCTTCCCGGTTGTTCAGCACGACACCGCCGGCGCCAATGTAATGCGTCGCGTAGGGCGGGATGAACGAGCCGGGGATCAAGGTGAGGGTGGCGGTCAAGCCGCCCTCGTCGGCATGGTGATATACGAAGCCGCGCTCCGTTGCGATAGGCACATGCGATGCTAACCCCAACGGGACGTCCACCCAGGCTACTTCGTAGCCTTTATTACGCCACTCTGCGATCGAAGCGTCCAGCCGGGCCGCGAATTCACCCGGGTCGGAAGGCAGTTCGGCGGAGTTCACAACCACTCCGCGAAATGGATTTGGCGTGGCCGCCAGGGGAGAGACCAAGACGCACCTCCTGGTGGGACGCGCAGTATTCGGTCGGCGAAACAGCCTGGCCAAAAGGTCCCGACCAATACGGCGGCAGTATAGCACAGCGCCAGAGCGCCGCCGGCACAACTCACTTCGCGGATGCAAATATTATGTATTGACAACGGCGATTCTCGCCCCCTACAATCCCCAAACGTTTGGCGCAACGCTTTCAATCACTAATCTTGATATAACCGATATATTTCACCGTAAAGGCGGATCTAATAGTAGGTTTCAGCCAATATTATCGATTGTATGGTGTAGTTCCCGCTTTGCCGTCAACTGGCTGATAGCTGGTCTGAAAAACGAGCGTCGCCTACCGCCCCGCTGCAAGGAGGAGCCAATCATGATACGTCGTCCGCGTGCATCGTTCGCGCCCGTGATGGGCGGGTTGTTGGCATTAGCGCTACTGACCGGAGTGGCCTGTGGAGGAGCCGAAGCGCCCCAGGAGACACAAACCGCGGCGCCCACCGGCGGCGACAGCGCCGCAAGCCCAGCCCAACCGCAATCGCAACCACAAGCCCAAGCCCAACAGCAGGCTCAGCCCCAAAACCAGGGTCAAAGCCAAAGTCAAACCGCCGCAGAACCCACCGCCGCCAGCGCGCCCCAAGCGGCTGGGGAACCTGCCGCCACCCCCACGCCTCTCCCTGCCGCTCTGCCCTCCGAGGTGGTGGCCAACCCCATCACCAAGGACGTTTATGCCAACGCGCAGTACGGCGGCATTCTGCGGCGGGGTGGCTACTCGGATCCAGCGCACTATGACCTGATGCAGGTGTCAAGCGTGGTCAATTCGTTCAAACAGATGATGCTGCTGAACAACGTGCTCCGGTACAATCCCATCGACGCAGGGCAAACCATCATTCCGGATCTTGCTACAAGTTGGGAGGTATCGGAAGACGGCAAGGTTTGGACGTTTCCGCTGCGTGAGGGCGTGCAGTTTCACGACGGGACGATCTTGAACGCCGACGACGTAGCCGCGTCCTGGTCCAGGGTGATCGACCCGCCGGGAGGCGTGATCAGCGCCCGCAAGGGGCTGTATGACCCCTTCGGGCCGACGGTGGCGGTAGTGGACCCTCTCACAGTTGAGTTCACTTTTGACCAGGCCCCGCCGCTGAACTACGGCCTCAACGCCTTCGCTCTCGAATGGCACGGAGTGTTCCCCAAGGCATTCCTGGAGGCGAACAACTACGACCTGAAGCTCAACGGTGACAAGGCGCCCGGCACAGGCGCGTTCCAATTCCTGGAACACCAGGAGGGGGAGGTATGGAAGAACGAGCGCTTTGTCGATTACTGGAACGAGGGTTTGCCGTATTTGGATGAGGTTTGGACATATCCCTTGGGGTCCAGCCTGAACCGCTCCGCCGCACTGCTGGCGGGCAACGTCGAATATGCCCAGACCATCGATCCGGCGGCCTACGAAATCCTGAAGAATGACGTGCGATATGAAGCCCAGCCGTTCTCGTCCTACTCCTACGGAGCCGTCTGGTTCAACACGGACAAAGAGCCGTGGAGCAACCCCAAGGTCCGCAAGGCAATGTGGTTGGCTATCGATCGCCACGCCATCCACGAGGTGTTGAGCGAGTACGTATTCGGATATCCAGGCGGTACCGGGTGGACCTTCCAGGACCAGGCTTTCCAATTGCCCCGGGCAGAAATCGACGCCCGTTTGGTCTATAACCGGGAGGCTGCAGAAGCCGAAGCCAAACGGCTGATGGAGGAAGCCGGTTACGGCGAAGGCATCAAGAACGTTGATCTGATGCAGCGCGATCCGGCCAGCCCCTTCTACACGGCGGGAGCCCAGTTCGTGCAACTCGAGTTCAAGCGGATTCTGGGGATCGAGTCGACCATACGTCCGGTGGCTTCGGCGGTGTGGTTTGAGGAGATGGCCAACCGGAATTTCGACATCACCCTGGGAGCCACCGCGGCGCCGTTCATCGACCCTTCGGCGTATCTGAACACCTTCTACAACTGTGAGGGCGGTGAAAACTACTCCAACTATTGCAATCCGGAGTTCGACGCCGTCATGGCGCAAGTGGACTCCGAACCGGACTTCGACAAGCGTTTCGAGTTGGTGCAGCAGGCCGCCCAAATCCTCGACGCGGATCCGCCGACGGTTGAGTTCTGGTACAACCGCACCCTCGCGGCGTGGCTCACCTGCGTGCATGGCATCGAGGGCAAGAACGGCGCTTTGGTGCATAACTTGGACCGGATGGATACCGTGTGGATGGATGCGGGTTGCAGTCAGTAGCCGTTTTCGCCGGCGTTGCGGGCGCCCATCACAGGGGCGCCATCGAATATTTGACATTGACATCGTCAATGGCAGTGCCTACAATCCCCGCAGTCGGCAGGGAGCCGATTTCGTCGTCATTGACGCCCGTTGGAAATTTACCAACAACGGTGATATGACACAGTATCTATTATCGTAAATCTCGACAATTACCACGGCGAAATCTGGTTCTCTGGAATCGCTTGTGAGCGCGACCGGCGAATCTCTGATAACGACAGGTGACCGAATACCTGCGGAGGACAATTGACACCGAAGCGAATTTTCACATCACCCGCCACGGCGCTGGCTGTCGTGTTGACAATCGCGCTGGTAACCGCCGTGGCCTGCGGCGGAACCGCAGCCCCGGCTCCACAGACCGCGCCGGCTGATACCGGAGCCGCCGGGTCGGCCGCCCCTGCCACCGGCGGCGATTCCGGCACCACCGCCGCCACCGGTTCCGGCGGAGGAACCGCGGCGCAGTCCCAGGCCCAACCACAGGCCACTCGGGTGCCGCCGACTGCGCGGCCTACCACCCCGCCCGATGCAACCCCCACACCGCTGCCGGCAGCATTGCCGTCCGAGGTGATTTCCAATCCGGTCACGAAGGACGCCTATCCCGATGCGCAGTGGGGTGGAATCCTGCGGCGCGGCGGGTATGTTGACCCGGCCCACTACGACCTGATGCAGGTTTCGAGCGTTTCCAACTCCTTCAAACAGATGATGCTGTTGAACAACCTGCTGCGGTACAACCCGCTGGACGCCGGCAAGACCATTATCCCTGACATTGCCGCCAACTGGGACGTGTCCGAGGATGGCGAGACGTGGACCTTCCCACTGCGCGAGAATGTGATGTTCCATGACGGGACGATCATGGATGCAGACGACGTGGCGGCTTCCTGGGGACGGGTGATCGACCCGCCCAGCGGTGTGGTCAGCGCGCGGAAGGGGCTGTATACGCCTTTCGGACCGACCATCAACGTGATCGATCCACAAACAGTAGCTTTCAACTTCGACGTTGCGCCCCCGCTGAACTACGGTCTGAACCTTTTCGCTCTGGAATGGCACGGGATCTATCCCAAGGATTTCCTGGAAGCCAACAACTACGACCTGAAGGTCAACGGCATAACCGCACCGGGAACCGGCGCGTTTCGCTTCCTGGAGCATCAGGAGGGTGAAGTCTGGAAGAATGAGCGGTTCGCTGACTACTGGAACGAGGGGCTGCCGTACCTTGATGAGGTGTGGACGTTCCCGTTGGGGTCCAGCGTGAACCGCTCAGCAGCGCTTTTGGCCGGCAACGTGGAGTACGCCCAGACGGTGGACCCGGCCGCGTTTGAGATCCTGTCCAACGATGACCGCTACGAGGCTCAGCCCTTCTCATCGTATTCCTACTTTGCGGTGTGGTTCAACACCGACAAGGAACCGTGGAACGACCCCAGGGTGCGGAGGGCCATGTGGCTGTCTGTGGACCGGGCCGCGCTGCACGAGGTGGTGAGCGAATGGTTGTTCGGCTATATGGGTGGGACCGGCTGGACCTTCCCGGACCAAGCCTACCAACTGCCGCAAGCGGAGATCGACACGCGGCTGGTGTTCAACCGGGAAGCGGCGGAAGCCGAGGCAAAGCGGCTTTTCGAGGAAGCCGGATACAGTGAAGGTATCGAGAACGTAGATCTGATGCAGCGCGACCCAGCCAATCCACATTTCACGGCGGCGGCCCAAATCGTACAGCTGGAGTTCAAGCGGATATTGGGGATCGAGTCCACCATTCGACCGGTTGCCTCGGCCGTGTGGTTTGAGGAGTTGGCCAACCGCAACTTCGACATCACGGTGGGGGCTATCGCATCACCGTTCATTGATCCTTCGGCGTACCTCAACAGCTTCTACCGATGCGGCGGAGGCGAGAACCACTCCAACTACTGCAACCCTGAGTTCGACGCGCTGATGGCGCAGGTGGACGCGGAAGGCGACCTAGAGAAACGGTACGATCTGGTGCAACAGGCGGCGGCGATCCTGGATCAGGACCCGCCGACCGTCGAATACTGGTACAACCGCACCCTCTCAGCTTGGCGCTCCTGCGTCCACGGCATCGAGGGCAAGCACGGCGCTCTGGTGCACAACCTGGACCGCATGGACACGGTCTGGATGGATGAGGAATGCCGCCAGTAGCCACCGCATCGACTGTCGCCGGGAGCGCCCACTGCAATCTGAAGCTCCCGGCGACAACACCCTTTTTGAATGGAATATTTGACATTGACATCGTCAATGGCAGTGCCTACAATCCCGGCAGTCGGCGGGGAGCCGATTTCGCCATCATCGACGCCCTTTCGGAACTTATCAACAGACGTGATATGACACAGAGTCCATTATCGCAAATCGCGACGATACTTACGGCGAAACCTGGTTCTCTGAAATCGCTAATTAGCGTGCCGGCGAATCTCTCATAACGACAGGTGACCGAATACCTGCGGAGGACAATTGACACCGAAGCGAATTTTCACATCACCCGCCACGGCGCTGGCCGTCGTGTTGACGATTGTGCTGATGACCGCCGTGGCCTGCGGGGGAACCGCGGCCCCGGCTCCGCAGACCGCGCCGGCTGATACCGGAGCCGCCGGGTCGGCCGCCCCTGCCACCGGCGGCGATTCCGGCACCACCGCCGCTACCGGTTCCGGCGGGGGCGCCGCGGCGCAGCCCCAGGTGACCCGGGTGCCGCCGACTGCGCGGCCTACCACCCCGCCCGATGCAACCCCCACGCCGCTGCCGGCCGCTTTGCCGTCTGAGGTGATTTCCAATCCCGTCACGAAGGACGCCTATCCCGATGCGCAGTGGGGTGGAATCCTGCGGCGCGGCGGCTACTTCGACCCGGCCCACTACGATCTGATGCAGGTGTCCAGCGTTTCTAACTCCTTCAAGCAGATGATGGTGTTGAACAATCTGCTGCGTTACAACCCGTTGGACGCTGGCAAGACCATCATTCCGGACATCGCCACCAGTTGGGACCTGTCCGAAGACGGCAAGACCTGGACGTTCCCCCTGCGGGAGGGCGTCCAGTTCCACACCGGCGGCATCATGGACGCCGACGACGTGGCGGCGTCCTGGTCTCGCGTAATCGACCCGCCGGCCGGAGTGGTCAGCGCTCGTAAGGGCCTGTACACGCCCTTCGGCCCGTCCATCGAGGTAATCGATCCATCGACGGTCGCCTTCAACTTTGAAAAAGCCCCGCCGCTGAACTACGGGCTGAACCTGTTCGCGCTGGAATGGCACGGGGTCTTTGAAAAAGATTTCCTCCAAGCGAACAACTATGACCTGAAACTCAACGGCGCCGACGCGCCGACCACGGGCGCCTTCCGGTTCCTGGAACACCAGGAGGGTGAGGTCTGGAAGAACGAACGATTCCCGGACTACTGGAACGAAGGACTGCCCTACCTGGACGAAGTCTGGACCTACCCCCTGGGGAACAGCACCAGCCGGTCTGCTGCCCTGCTGGCGGGCAACGTTGAGTTTTCCCAGACGGTTGATCCGGCAGCCTTCGAGATCCTGCAGAACGACGACCGCTACGAAGCCCAGCCGTTCTCCTCGTACTCATACCTGGCGGTTTGGATCAACACTGACCGCGAACCGTGGAACGACACGCGGGTCCGCAAGGCCCTGTGGCTGGCGCTGGACCGTGATGCTGTCCACGAAGTGGTCAGCGAGTGGCTCTACGGATACCGGGGCGGCACCGGCTGGACCTTCCAGGACCAGTCTTTCCAACTTCCCCAGGCTGAGATCGACAACCGAATGGTCTTCGACCGCCCGGCAGCAGAAGCCGAAGCGAAGCGTCTCATGGAAGAAGCCGGCTACGGCGAAGGCATCAAAAACGTTGACCTGATGCAGCGCGACCCGAACAGCGCGCACTGGACGGCGGCGGCCCAGGTGGTGCAGTTGGAGTTTCAGCGGATACTGGGCATCGAGTCGGAGATCCGGCCCGTAGCTTCTGCCGTATGGTTTGAAGAACTGGCCAACCGCAACTTCGACCTGACCATCGGAGGCATCGCCTCCCCGTTCATCGACCCGTCGGCGTACATGAACAGCTTCTACCGCTGCGGCGGCGGCGAAAACCACTCCAACTACTGCAATCCGGAGTTCGACGCCATCATGGAACAGGTGGACGCCGAGACCGACTTTGACCGGCGGTACGACCTGGTGCAGCAAGCGGCGGCGATCCTCGACGCAGACCCGCCGACGGTGGAATATTGGTACAACCGCACCCTGGCGGCGTGGCGCTCCTGCGTCCACGGCATCGAAGGCAAGCACGGCGCGCTCGTTCACAACCTGGACCGCATGGACACGGTCTGGATGGACGAGGAGTGCCGGCAGTAAAGTAACCGTGCGGGGGCGGGCTTCAAACCCCCCCCCGCGACGCCAACCATTGCAAACCGACACGTAGGCACAACCCGAATAGGAGATGGGGGAATGCAAAAGTACCTACTTCGACGGGGGCTGCTGGGGGTTCCATCTTCCTAGTGATGCGCATCTTGCCGGGCGACGTACTCACCGTCATGTTCGGGGAAGAGGGCACCTTGCAACTCAGCGAGGAAGACCGCCAGCGCATCATCGCCAGCCTGGGCCTGGACAAGCCAATCTACCTGCAATACGTGGACTGGCTGAAGGACATCGTAACGCTGAAGTTGGGCCAGTCCTTCTGGCGCTCCAGCACGGTGATGGACCTCATCATTAATCGCGGTCCCATCACCCTGGAAATTGCCATCATCTCGGTGCTGTTATCGTGGATAATCGGCCTCCCGGTGGGAATACTGGCCGCGATGAAACGCAACAGCATTTTCGACTACGTCGGGCGGTTCTTCTCGATTCTGTTCCTGGCGATACCAAACTTCTGGTTAGGAACCGTCATCGTATTAACGCTGGTCTTAACGCTGGAGTGGAAAGCGCCGCTGGGGGTCATCAACATCTGGGAAGACCCCTGGGCAAACCTGCAAATTGTGTGGGGGCCGGCGCTGGTGCTGGGGCTGGGACAGGCGGCATACGTCTGCCGAATGGCCCGGTCGGCGCTGCTGGAAACTATCCACGAGGACTACATCCGAACGGCCCGGGCCAAGGGACTGGCGGAACGTCTGGTCATCATGCGCCACGCCCTGCGCAACGCCATCATGCCGGTGATCACCCTGTCCGGCGTGTTGCTGGGCTTCCTGATTGGCGGCTCGGTAGCAGTGGAGCAGGCATTCGGAGTCCCCGGGTTGGGACGGACGCTGGTGGCGGCCTTCTTTGAACGGGACTACGTGGTGATCCAGAACCTGGTGCTGTTGTATGGCTTCGTATTCGTGCTGACCAATCTGCTGGTGGACATATCCTACGCCTGGATTGACCCGCGGATCCGGTACAGCTAACCCGGCAGGTGGAGAGGAGCGTAATCGTGGCACAGGAAAATTCTGCAACAACTGCCGGCGAAGTCGTCCTTGAACAGGAGGCGCCCCGTAGCCAGGGCTGGTGGTGGGTTATCATCCACTTCTGCCAGCGCAACCCCATGGGGGCCGTTTCGGGAGTGATGATCATTGTCATAGTGGCGGTCGCCATCTTGGCTCCCTGGGTCGCCACGCACCATCCCACCGATGAAGCGAACTTCCGCGCCTTGCGGCAAGAGCCCAGCGCCGCGCACTGGATGGGAACCGACGACATCGGGCGAGACCTGTACAGCAGGGTGGTGCACGGCGCCAGAATTTCGCTGTTCGTGGCGTTGGTGGCGGTGGTCGTGGGCGACTTCCTGGGCGCGGCCTGGGGAGTAGCAGCCGGTTATATCGGCGGGCGGTTCGACATCTACAGCCAGCGTTTCCTGGAGTTGATGATGTCATTCCCCACGCTGATATTGGCGATGATACTGGTGCTGGCCATGGGAGCCGGCGTCTGGACGGTGATTGTCGCCATCGGCATCACGCGTATCCCCATCGCGGTGCGGGTGATCCGATCAGTGACCCTGAGCGTCAAGGAGTACGCCTACGTGGACGCCGCGCAGGCCATCGGCGCGTCCAGCACGCGGGTGATGGTACAGCACATCGCGCCCCAGTGCGTCGCGCCCTGGCTGGTGCTGGCAACGGCGCACCTGGGGTCGGTGATTATCCTGGAGGCGTCGCTGGGGTTCCTGGGCGTGGGCGTTCCCCTGCCGACCGCAACATGGGGCAATATGCTGGGCGGGCCGGTGGCCGCCGGACTGATCCCGCGCTGGTGGATGGTGATATTCCCCGGCCTCGCCATCACCATCACGGTTCTGGCGTTCAACCTGTTCGGCGACTCCATCCGCGACGCGCTGGACCCCAAGCTTCGGGGACGGACCTAGTCCTGCCCGTTGCTGGAGATCATCGGTTAGAGTGGCACAAACCTCAGCTATCGAGCGGACCACCGGCAGTTGGCGCCGGTGGTTTCGCAATTATCGATTTTGGCTGGCGGTGGCGCTGCTCATCGTCATACTGTTGGTGGTTTGGGCGTACCGAGCTTTCCAGGTAGGGCCGCTGCTGTTTCCGCCCGCGGATGTCACCGCGAACCACAATATGTCGGAAGCGGCAGGCGACTGGCCCTCGATCAGGCGAAGCGCCAACGGCGCCGGATGGTCGCCGGGGCCAGCGCCGATGGCCCCGTTCACCACCCTTTGGGAAATTGAGACGCCCGGCGTGATGATGGCCAGCTCCGCCATCGTCGGAGACGCGGTCTTCATCACCACGGAAGACGGCATCGCGGCGGCCCTCTCAACCGAAAGCGGCGAGATTCTGTGGAGTTATGATGTGGAGGCGCCCTCGGACAGCGCGCCGGCGGTGGCGGGGGACACCGTCTATCTGGGGTCGCGGAACCATCGCATACTGGCCCTGGGTCAGCAAGACGGGCAGCTGCGATGGGAGCGCAACCTGGGCAATATTGTACTGGGGTCGGCCATAGTCGTGGATGGCACCGTGTACATCGGGTCAACCAACGGTGATCTGGAGGCCCTGGACGCGGCCACGGGCGAAACGCGTTGGTCCGTGCCGACCAGCGGCTGGGTGGTGGGACATCCGGCAACGGACGGATCGGTAGTGGCGGTCACGTCGCTGGGAGAGCGCTTCATCACAATAGACGCCGAGACGGGGCGGCGGCGGTTGGTGTTCTTTTCCGGCACGCCAGTGGTGGGCGGTCCGATCATCGCCGATGGGCGAGCCTATTTCGTCACCAATCGCGGCGGCGTATGGGCAATGGATACTGCCGCAGTAAGCCGTCCGTTCAGTCGCTTTGCCTACGTCGCCAAGTTCAATTTTTTCTATTGGCGGTTGCTGAAAACCCCGCCACAACAGACGGGCACCGCGTGGGTTGCCTCGGCCCAGGGGCGCGTCAAATACAGTCCCACCTACGCCGACGGCCGGCTGTTCGTCGTCAACGAGGACAACAAGGTAACCGCTTTTGACGACGCCGGCGGCGACGAATTGTGGGAAACGCAGTTGGCAGAGGAAGTAATCACCGAACCGATGGCGGCAGGTGACGTCTTGATATTGGGTACGGTGGACGGCGCGCTCATCGCCCTGAATACCTCCGACGGAACTGAAGCGTGGCGGCATACTTTGGCGGGCAGCTGGCTGTCGGCGACCCCGGTGGTTTCCGGCGAGACGTTGTACGTTCCGACGGCGGACGGCCGGCTGCTGGCTTTGCGGGGGCAAACGCGGTAACCAGCCAGTTGCACTGTCATGGGCGCGGTTGACGGTGTTTTTTGGCGTGCCTATACTCGCCGCAGTTACAGACGACGGCGAGGATAACTCAGCAATTATGACGCAAGCAGCCCCGCATCAGCGCGATCTGGCCGGCGAGTCCTGGGATCCCGGGCAATACCTCAAGTTTTCCGACCACCGGTTGAGGCCGGCGCTGGATCTGATGGGGCGCATTCCGCTGGAAAACCCCGAGGCGGTGTTTGACTTGGGATGCGGGAGCGGGAACGTCACTCGCTTGCTGGCCGACCGGTGGCCCGATGCCGACGTGGCCGGCATGGACAACTCGCCGGAGATGCTGGCGCAGGCAGCGTCAACTGCTTCGCGAGTTCGGTGGTTGGAAGGCGATCTGGCGGACTGGCAACCGGATCGAACGCCCTCGATCCTGTATTCCAACGCGGTGATCCAATGGGTGCCCGACCACCACGAGCTGGTGCCTCGCATTTGGGAGATGCTGCCGTCCGGCGGATGCCTGGCGGTGCAGGCTCCCCTGAGCTGGGATATGCGTTCGCATCAACTCATGCGAGAGACGCTGGATAACGGCGGCGCCGGAGGGGAAACCATCGGCAGTACGGAACTGCGGACGGCGGTGGGCAACCGCTGGGTGCAGGATCCCGATTTTTACTACGATATGCTGGCTCCCGACGCGGACCACCTGGACGTGTGGACGACGGAGTACCAGCACGTTTTGACCGGCGACGACGCGGTTTTGGAGTGGGTTACGGGGACCGGTCTGCGCCCGATTTTGAACGGTCTGGAAGACGGCGAACGGGAAGTTTATCTCGACGAATATCGGCGTCGCCTGAACAACGAGTATCCCAAGCGAGCCGACGGGGTTACGCTCTATCCGTTCCGGCGGCTGTTTTTCGTGGCGGTACGCAAGTAAAACGGGCCGCCGACAACCAATTGGAGGTGCGATTATGACGGTTCTGGTTCTAGGCGGGGCCGGTTTCATTGGCCCGCGGGTTATCCGCAAACTGGTGGAACGGGGCGAGGACGTGTACGCCTCGGACATCAACCCCATACCCGACATCCCGGGCGTTGACCGAGACGCCATCCGGACTTCGCGGGTGGACATCACCGAGTTCGAGCAGGTGGCCCACGCCATCGTCGAATCCCAGCCCGACCGCATCATCAACCTGGCGTACCTGCTGGGCGGCGGCGAGGGCAACCCTCACCACCAGATGCGCCTGAACATCCTGGGCATGGATAACTGCTTTGAAGCCGGACGGTTGCTGGGGGTCAATCGCATCGTTTACGCCAGTTCGGTGGCAGTGAGCGGTCAGCAGTCCAATTTCGGCGACCGGGAAACCAACGAAGACGACGACACCCACGGGGACAGCCAGTACGCCACGCACAAGATATTCAACGAGTTCCAGGCCAAGATGTTCAACGAGAATTACGGCATGAACATCACCGGGATCCGGCCGGCCAACGTGACCGGACCGGACAAGGTGCGCGGCTCCGTGGACCACGTGCGCTGCATAACGCTGCCGGCCCGGGGCGAACCGGTGAGCTTCCCCTACCAGGATATGTGGCGGCTGCCCATCCACGTCGAGGACATCGCCGAGGCGTTCGTCCGTGTTTCCCTGGCGGACCGCAGCGAGCGCCAGGTGTACAACTCCGGCGGCACGCCCATCAGCCTGGGCGACCTGGCCGAGATGGTGCGAGGCTACCTGCCCGACGCCCAAATCTCCTTCGACAACGAGGGCGGGCGCGAGCATTCGGGCAACTACATGGTGGACAACAGCCGGCTGCTCACCGAGTTCGAGCTGTCCTACCCACCGTTCCAGCAGCGCGTGCTGGAGATCATCAACGAGGTGCGCGCCGACGAGGGACTGCCCCTGGTTTCTGGCTGACAATGCAACCGAAGCGTTGCGGTCCAATCGGTTTTTGATGGTAGGGGCGAATGATCATTCGCCCCTGCGCTTGGACGGACAAAGTCACGCCGGATCAGGAGCGATCGGTGGCGTATGGCAGGTGTTCGCCGATGTAACCGATGATGAAATTGTCGGTCACATCGTCACGGTCGAAGTAGATTTGAAAGCCGCTGCTGGAACCTTGGTAAGTCAGGTGACGGGTGATCGTTACGTGGCGCCCCTGTTCTTGGTCGCTGAATGAGCGTTTTTCGCCGAAACGCGACATGGTGAAGTCCGACTCGCTATCGGCGTGTTTCCAACCCGGCAGATTCGTGAAGTAATTGTCCCAGGAACCTATGTTGCGACTTGGCGTGTTGTACCAGGATAGGGCCAGCCTGTTGATGGCATCCAGCGCCGCAACGATCTCCACACCGTTGGGGCGAGGCTTGCCGTAAGCAGCCAGAGGTTTCTCGCAATTGGTCAGAAAGCGCAGGCGAGGAAAGCGGTCCGGGTTGATGATGGCTTCCAGCACCGTAATCTCCCGGTTGTTGTCGATGATGGTCTCCGGCTTGGCCGGCTTGCTTTCATCGGGCCGGCTTTCCGCATCGTAGTTCTCGTATTGCGCGAGACGTTCCTGGAGTTCAGCAATCGTTTTCTGCGCGTCGCCGAGTTGATCCTGCAGGAGATAGACACGCTGCTGCGCCGGCACGTCGGCGGCAGGGTCTTCCTCAGATTCAGTTGGCGGTGGCTCTGGGGGTTCCGCCACTGCCTCGGCCGCTTCTGCAACGTCCGTCAACGTTGAATCTGATTGCATCCTGGCCACGGATTCCAGCACGGTCAGTAAAGCCACGGCATTGCGGCCCGCAGCGCCGTTGATGAACCGCTCCCGCTCCTCGTCCAACGACGTCCGGGCTTGCGCGGAGTCGGTTTCTGCCATCCGCAGGCGGTTGCCATCCTGGTCGGCATGGCGGAAAAACAGGGCGATCTTCGCGCGCACCCACGCCGCAAGTTGATGGTCGGGTAATTCTCGGCTGATGACCAGCTGTTCCAAGGGGTTTATGGCAACGACGGCAGCCCAATCGCCATGGGTGTCCGCCAACTCTTCAAACTCGGTTTCGCGTTGCCCATCGGCCGTGAGCACGACTGCCGCGTCGTGGATGGCAAACAGATCGTTGATGGCGGTCACTTCGCGGTCCCCGGGAGTGATGTTGCGGGAATGACCGCGCTCGCCTGCGACGGAGTCAACCGCCTTCTCCAGCCCAACGAAGCCCGCCTTGTCGTCCCAAGGCACCTGCTCGTTGGTCCATGTTTCGGGCGCCGAGGCCACGGAGAAGAGGTGTCCCCCCGACTGTTCCGCGTCTGAGGAGGTGTATGTCATAACATAGCCAACGTACGGCTCCGCGGAGCCGGCGGGCTCGTAACTGACGCTGACCAACTGAACCTGCTTGAACTCTCCAGTGCTGAGTTTGGCAATGCGGATGCTGAGGTCGTCATTCTGCCACTCCCGAACGCGTTCGGAACCACCCAGTTCACGGCGAGCCTGACCCTGGTAAGCGCCGGCGTGGGCGATTGCCCATTCCCGCGCCAACCGGTCTGCGGTTCGCAGTCGGTTCTGGCTGTTCAATATGATGGAATACTGCACTATGTTGGACACGACCGCACCTCGACAGATGACACGGCTACAGACGGCTCATTATAAACCCGTGCGAAACAGCCGGGTTGCCGCCGTTGGGCGTCGCCAATATAATGCGGGCAAGAGAGTCAACATACCCATCCGGCGGCAGGCGCATCGCCGTTCCGAACCCGTGCGGCCCGCGTATCCACCCCGCCATGCCCATCCGCCTTTGGCGGACTGAGGAGGAGGCTTCCCAATGGCGTTACCCGATCGTATGAAGTTTGGCATCTTTATGGGCCCGTTCCACCGGGCGGGTGAAAACCCGACGCTGGCGTTGGAACGGGACCTGGAACTGGTGCAGTGGCTGGACTATCTGGGCTTCGACGAGGCCTGGATTGGCGAGCACCACAGCGCCGGTTGGGAAATCATCTCCTCGCCGGAGATTTTCATCGGCGTCGCCGCCGACCGCACCAAGCACATCAAGCTCGGCACCGGCGTGGTCAGCCTGCCCTATCACCATCCCTTCATGGTCGCCAACTGGATGACCCAGCTGGACCACATGACCCGCGGCCGCGTGATGCTGGGCGTCGGCCCCGGCGCGCTGCCCGGCGATGCCTACATGATGGGCATTGATCCCACCAAGCAGCGCATTCGCATGGACGAGGCCCTGGGCGTCATCATGCGCCTGTTCACCGAAAAGGAGCCCATCACCCACCAGAGCGACTGGTTCGAGCTGAATGAGGCCATGCTCCAACTGCGGCCCTACCAGACTCCCCACATGCCCATCTCGGTGGCCTCGGTGCAGACGCCATCCGGCGTTTCGCTGGCGGGCAAACATGGCGCGTCGGTGTTGACCATCACCACGCCTCGCGACCCCAAGATGCCCCAGGGCCTGGAGCTGAGTGACCTGTGGGACATCTGTGAAGAATCGGCCGCCGAGCACAACCAGACCGTTGATCGCTTCGAGTGGCGCCTGGTCCTCCCGGTCCACCTTGCCGACACTCGCGAGGAAGCCTTCGAGCAGGCCCGCATCGGCGCGGGACGCTACCAGCGGGAGTATTTCGAGCACACCATGGGCCGGCCGCAGATCGTGGATGGCCCGCCCGATAAGATAATCGACGTGATGGCCGAGCGCGGCGCGTGGATCATCGGCACCCCCGACGACTGCATCGAAGGCATCAAGCGATTGGAGGAACGCAGCGGCGGCTTCGGCTCCTTCATGGTGCAGACGGTGGACTGGGCGGCGCGGGAACATATGCTCCACAGCTACGAGCTCATGGCCCGCCATGTGATGCCCCACTTCCAGGGCAGCGCCCAAGCCACTATCGACTCCAACAAGTGGGCCTACGAGCGCCACGAAACCCTCCAGGCGGGGCGCACCAGGGCGCTGGACCGGGCTCGCGACGACTACGCCAACCGGAACGCCTAGCCGACGCCGGCATAAGCAGGGCCGCCGGAATGCCTTTTTCAGCGGATTCCGGCGGCCCTATTGTAAGTGCTGATCAAACCACGGGTGTCACCATGAGCTTCTGGGATGATGTCTATGCGCTGCGGGAACAGGGGTTAATCCCACTAGTGTGGACGCGCGCCGATTTGCGTCCTTTGCTGAAAGCGGAATACCCGAACGCAATAATAACTCTACCTTTCCGCCACTCTATCAGTGAGGACGGAAAAGTGGTGGGAGACTTTGTGCAGTCCGGGCTGCGTCCGGAAGCCTGGAGCCTGGGCAGCGGGCGGTATCGGCTGGTGATTGACCCGGATGACGATGTGGAGACGCAGGCCGCCGAGCGACAACGTGCTATCACTGGCGCCAGAGCGGCGCGGGTGCGGTTCAAGTTGAAACGGTCAGATGACACCCAAGACCCGCGGTTTGGGGAGAAGGATGAAGATGTGGGTCCTGACTCATATCCCTTTGGGCTTTTGTCGCACGATTACGACAACCCATGGGGTCCAATGTATATTGACGTAACGGACTTGTCGCCTTGATCTTGCTGGATACACAAATCTGGCTGTGGCTGGCTCTGGGCATGAACAGGATGCGACCGGTTCAAATATCAGCCATTACCGAGGCGAGAAACAGGAGAGATACCATCGGTGTAAGCATAATTTCCTGTTGGGAAATTGCCAAAGCCGTCGAGCTTGGGCGCGTGGACTTGAACGACGGTTCGCCGGACTGGAACTTGGCGAAGTGGTTTGACGATGCAATCGCGAACACCGAGGTCGAAATTCTTGACCTGACATTGGATATCGCGATCCAGGCAACAACCTTGCCCGGGAATTTTCACAAAGACCCTTTTGACCAAATGATAGTCGCCACCGCCATAATCAATAACTGTCTGCTGGTCACCTCCGACAGGCTGATACGAGCCTACCCTGAAGTGACGACCATCTATTGATCAGGCGTAACTCCCGCAAGAGTCCTACCGCATCTCAACACTACGTTAGCAAGTGGAGGCCCAAAATGCCACTGCATCCGCAAGCGAAAGAGGTTATTGAGGCGACCCGCGCCCTGGGTTTGCCGCCCAACTACACGGTTACGCCGCAGGAAGCTCGCGCCAACGCGGCCATGCGGCCCCGAGGGGTAGGACCTGACGTCGGCAAGGTGGAGGATCGCAACGTCCCCGGCCCGGCCGGCGACGTCCCGGTCCGGATCTACACGCCGGAAGGCGATGGGCCGTTCCCGATCCTGGTCTGGTATCACGGCGGTGGTTGGGTGGTCGGTGACCTGGAATCGGCCGATGGCACCGCCCGGCATCTGTGCGTCGGCTCGCGCAACGTGGTGGTGTCGGTTGACTACCGGCTTGCCCCGGAAGCCAAGTTCCCCGAACCATTTGATGATTGCTATTACGCTACCGTCTGGGCCAGCGATCATGCGGAGGAATTGGGCGGCGTGCGAGGCGTCGTATCGGTGGGTGGCGACAGCGCCGGCGGCAACCTCGCCGCTGCGGTCAGCATCAAGGCGGCGGAAACAGGCGATTTTAGGGTCAGTCACCAGTTGCTGGTCTATCCAGTGACGGACGTTGACTTTGACACCGGCTCATACATCGACAACGGCACCGGCTATAACCTGGAACGCCAGGGCATGATCTGGTTCTGGGACCATTACCTGGCGGATGAGTCCCAGAAGTCCGATCCCCTGGTAGCCCCGCTACAGTTAACCGCTGACTTCGAGGGTATCGACGAACTGGCGCAGGCCCTGGTGATCACCGCCGAGTACGATCCGCTGCGCGATGAGGGCGAGGCCTACGGTCGGTTGCTCGGTGAGTTCGGAGTGCCGGCCGAGGTCAGCCGCTACGACGGGATGATTCATGGTTTCTTCGGCATGGCCAGTGTCATGGATACAGCGCGCACGGCCATGGACGACGCCTGCAAGTTCCTGCGCGGCGCGGTGGACGACATGGTGGAGGAGTACCACCGACAGCACGAGGGCGATCCGGCGGCAATGCGCAAGCTGCTGGACCCACAGGCAGCTCACGTTCTAGAGCTTTTCGAATCCCTCGACATCAAACCTTTCCAGGAAATGAGCGTGGCGGAGTGCCGAGAGGTGATGAACAGCCGGCCTCGGCCGGAGGGTCCTGAAGTCGGGAAGGTGGAAGACCTCATCATCCGCAACGAACATGGCAAGGAACCGGGCGACGTGCCGGTACGCATCTATACGCCGGCCACGTCCGGCCCCTGGGGTACTCTGGTGTGGTTCCACGGCGGCGGCTGGGTCATCGGCAACGTGGAAACCGCCGACGCCACGGCCCGGGACCTGTGTGTGGGCGCCAACTGCGTGGTGGTGTCGGTTGATTACCGGTTGGCCCCCGAGCACAAGTTCCCCACGCCCTTCGAGGACTGCCTGACCGCCACCATGTGGGCCATGGCCAACGCCGAATCATTGGGTAGCCGGCCCGACGCCATCGCCGTGGGCGGCGACAGCGCCGGAGGCAACCTGGCCGCGGCCGTGTCGTTGGCGCAGGACGACCTGCCCCACCCGCTGGCCTTCCAGCTGCTCGTTTACCCGGCCACCGATTACGCCTACGACGCCCGGTCCTACCAGGTGAACGGACAGGGCATGTTTTTGGAGACGGCCAGTATGCGCTGGTTCTGGGACCACTACGTGGACAATTCCGACCTGTCGGGTTACAACATCTTCGTTTCGCCCATGCGGGCTCGCCTCACCAGCGATCTGCCCCCGGCGTTGGTGATCACCGCCGAGTTCGACCCGCTGCGGGACGAGGGCGAAGCCTACGCTGCCGCACTGGAAGAAGCCGGCGTTGCCACCACCCTCATTCGTTACGATGGCGTGATCCACGGCTTCTACGGACTGCCCCACGTCATCGACAAAGGGAGGCGGGCCCTGGACGCTTCTTGCGCCAGCCTGCAAGCGACCTTCGGCGCAGCTCTGGCGCAGCCGGAACCGGCGGTGGCTGCAGACAACTGACTGTTTCAACCAACCAACCGGCGACCTGGGGCGAATAATCATTCGCCCCTTTGCCTTGTGCTATCATGCCGGCATACGCAGGCCATGGCCCGCGCCAATCAGAGGCCCGATATGACAACCCCCGCGCAGACCACGCGAACACCGTCCCAGACCGGGCGGCACGTTCTTCTGACGGTACTGCCAGACCCGCCGCAGTCTCCCGACATGGCCACTCAGATTCCCGATATTTCCCGGGCTCATTACACTTTGGAAGAACATTACATGGCTCGGGGTGATGTGGTGGTAATGGGCAACGGCTACCTATGCCAGGATGCCAGCGACGTAAGGCGGGCGCCCTATCCGGACTTGATAGTAGCCTTCGATATGACGATACCGCCGGCGGACATCGTTGCGTCAAACGGCTACACCATCAGCGAGATCGGCAAACCTCCGGATTTCGTACTGGAAGTAGCCTCCGCATCAACCGGACGGCGGGATTACACCGAGAAGCGGGAAATCTACGCTGGCTATCGTGTAGCCGAATACTGGCGTTTTGACCGCACCGGCGGGCAGTTTCACGACGCGGCGCTGGCCGGAGACCGGCTGCTGTCGGACGGGCAGTATGGACCCATGCCTATCAATACCATGAACAACGGCGTTGTTCGCGGATACAGCCCAGTTCTTGGGCTGGAACTCCGCTGGGTCGAAGGCACGCTGCGCTTCTGGGATCCGGCGACCGGCGAATATCTGCCGGACTTGACTGAGGCCAAAGCCCAAACCGCCGCGGCCATCGCCCAGCGCGACGCTGCCGAGGAGCGAATACGGCAACTGGAAGCAGAGCTGTCCAATTATCGATCTACCAACTAGTTCTCACTCAAGGAGCGAACGTCATGGCCGAAACCATCCAGGAACAATACATCCGTATGAACCCGCGGTCGCGGGAGTTGCAACCCAACTACCAGGCCCGTTTCCCGTCCGGCAGCCCCGGCCACGACGGCTACACCTCCGACCCCTTCCCGGTGGTCATAGCGCGGGGCAGCGGGCCGCGCAAGTGGGACATCGACGGCAACGAGTACGTTGACTACGGCATGGGATCGGCGTCGCTGCTGACGGGACACGCCCACCCCGAGGTGGTGGCCGCTTTGTCGGCGGTGCTGGCCGACGGCTCGCACTTTGGCGCGCCCACCGAGTCCATGCTGGAATGGGGCGAGCGGGTCTGCACGCTGATGCCCTGTGCCGACAAGGTGCGGTTCGTCGGGTCCGGCGCCGAGGCCACCATGCTGGCCATGCGCGTCGCCCGCGCCTATACCGGAAAGGAAAAGATCATCCGCTGGGAGTCCCACTACCACGGCTGGCACGACTACGTAATGCCCGGCAACCTGCCGCCTTTCGACGTTCCTGCTTCAATCGGCATTCCCCAGGGAACCATAGACTCCATCATCGTGCTGCCCACCGACCTTACCGCGCTGGAAAACGCGCTGAACAGCGACGACAACATCGCCGGCGTCATCACCGAAGCGTCGGGCGCATCCTACGGCACAGTTCCGCTGCCGGAGGGTTTCCTGGACGGCGTGCGCCGGCTGACCCGTGAGCGCGGCGTGGTGATGATTCTGGACGAGGTTATCACCGGATTCCGCTGGGCGCCGGGCGGAGCCCAGCAGCGCCTGGGGGTCGATCCCGACCTCTGCACCATGGCGAAAATCCTCACCGGCGGTTTGCCCGGCGGGGCGGTGGGCGGCCGGGAAGAGGTCATGGCCGTCATGCACCAGACCGGGGACAGCCACCACGACCGCTACGAACGGGTGCTCCACGGCGGAACCTTCAACGCCAACCCCTACGCGGCTGCGTCAGGCAACGCCGCCCTGCGCCTGGTCGCCACCGGCGAGTTGAATGAGCAGGCCGATCTGATGGCCGAGCGTCTGCGGGTCGGACTGCGCGAGGTCGTGGAACGGCGCGAGGTCAACGCCACCGTGTACGGCGAGGCGTCCACCTTCCACATGTTCTTCGGCGAGCGCAGCATCGCAGGCCTGGACGCCTCCCGCTTGAAGGACCAGCCCGTAGGTATCCAGCGGGCGCTCCGGCAGGCTCTCCAGGTGCGCGGCGTGGACCTGATGTCCCGAACCAGCGGCGTGCTGTCCGGCACCCACACCGAGGCCGACATCGACTTCACCATCGAGGCCTTTGACGGGGCGATTGCGGCGATGATGGAAGAAGGGCTGGTGCAGCACTGATAGGTCAAGTTGCTGCACGATACCCTGGAATCCGCGAAGGGGGCACCGTCTGAAATCGGTGCCCCTGATCGTCAGGCATTTCACTGCGCGTCAATCAGCCGTTGGAGTCCTGCTCTACCTATTCCGGTTTGTTTGATGCTGAGGATGGCTCCCAATGTAGAAGTTGTCAGGGGCGTTGATTTGTCCGGGACAACTGTTGACCGTTGCCGCGCTTCTCCGGGAAATTGTTTGTAATAAAATACTCCGTGGGTGCGCCTGCCTCCGTTGGTCCAACCGTCGCGTTCCAGTAGCTGCATTAGCTCACGCCCGGAAATGTTCATGAGATGGCAAACCCGGACGGTCTGGGCAATTCCACCGGCACAATCTCCACGCCATTGTCGGCCAGGTAGCTCTTGACATCGGAGATACGGTCAACTCCGTTGAGTTGCAGTTCAACCGCATCCTTCAGTTCCGTTTGCGTCTGTTCCAGCGTCTCGGCGCAGGTCGCAGTTCCCAGTTCGATACAAATGCCAACCCACTGCCCCTCTTCTTCGTGATAGGCAAACGCGAGTTTGATGGTGTAATCAGTGACGCCGGAGTTATCGGTGTGCGTAACAACCATGGTTTCCTGTATAGCGGTCGGATTTAACATCAATCTTGCCTCCCAACTGTAGTATCGGGCGAATCATACCACTACCACCTCATCTCCCACCCGCACGGCGCCGGGCCGCTCCACGATGCCGTACACCCCGAAGTAGGCAGCCATTGCGTTGGGGCGGTAGCCCAGGATGGACCTTACGGCCTCGGTGTCGGTTTCGCCAGTGGTCGGATGCTGGTCGATGATGGCGCATCGCGGGTCGGGAGCCAATATCCGGACCACAGCGTCGCCCACGGTGATTTGGCGGTTCATCCAGCCGTCTTCCTCATGGGCTTCGCACCCGTCCAGCAGCAGCGTCGGGCGAAAACGGTCCGTGGCGAGGCACTCGTCCTCGGGCATACCCATCTCTGACGAAAGACGTTCCACCGAAGCACGGGACAGCACCGATACGGGAAACTCGTCAAACACCTGGCACGGCAGCTCGGACATCATCAATACCGCAGGTTGGCCACAGAACTCGCTGATGGCCGGCATCCAGTCTCCCATCAACGGACGCGCTCGAACCCGCCGTCCCCAGATTATCGTCCACACCGGGCGGTCCAGTTCGGGTTGACCCTCCAGCACCGTGCCGTCGGGGAAAGCAATCCGCAGCTGCTCCGCATGGGGGTCCCAGGATGCGTCCAGCTGGGCCAACTTGCCCACCTGCCGCCGACTGAGCAAACGACCCTGCCCGGTGACCAGGTAAAACCTGCGGTCCACCTGTATGCCTCCCAAGTCCAGCGTTACCTCGGTCAAAGGGACCAACGCCATCGATTTGACCGGGGCGATGTTGATTTCGGCGACGGTGATCACGGCATCCTCCACCTTCCATTGCTTGCAGGGGCAAATAATTGTTCGCACCTACCGACGGGATTGGTTACTCCCAACTCAAAAATTCATGCACCATATCTCGCGCTGCACTCCGGTCGTAAATCTGGTACAGCAGCGCGGCGTTGCGGGCAACGTCGCCGCCGAAATAGCGTTCGTAGAGAGTCTGCCGGCCGCCGAAGGCGCTGCACGACACGTCCCACGCCAGGCGGAACAGACGGATGCGCTCCTCGGCGGTGGCCGTGTCGGTGTCCATGTACTGCCGGATGTCTTCGGCCAGGGGGCCATTGAGATCGGCTTCGGCCGGCAGGGCCATCAGGCTGCTGGAACCGAGCAGGTGCAGGATTTCGGCCATGCGCGGATACATGGTGATCATCTGCTTGCGGGCTACCAACAAAGGGCGGTAGTCCGGGCAGAAAATTCCCCATTCGTCAACGGACGCCCGGGCCTCCGATGCTGCCAGCAGGGCCTTGGTGATCTCCAGGTTCTCGATCAGTTCGGCGATGAGGTGCTGCGTCTGCGGCAGTTCGCCCGAACCCAGCGTGTCCACCATCTTAGTCGCCAGGCCCAGCATGAATTCGCACTTGACGACATTCTTGGTGACCACCTGGTGGCCGGTGTGTGCGTTGCGGTTGGTGCGCTCGCCCCACTGGTTGCACAGGGCGACGTCGTTGTACAGGAACACCCGCTCCCAGGGCACCAGAACGTCGTCGAAGAACACGATGGCGTCCATTTCCTCAAAGCGGCTGCCGGCCGGATGGTCGAAATGGGAGCGTCCCAGGTCGATGGTGTCCCGGCACTGGAACTTGAGGCCCTCGGTGTTGCAGGGGATGGAGAACCCGAAGGCGTACTTCCCCTCCTCGCCGGAAGGCACGCGGCGGGTGCGCGCCGGATATACGGCGATTTCGTCAGACAGCGGCCCCAGGGTCGCCAGCACGCGCGCGCCGCGCACCACGATGCCGGCGTCGGTTTCCTTGACCACGGAAAGGGCGACCTCAGTGCGGTCGTCAAAGGGGGTCTGGCCCACGGAACGGCTGCGCTGCAGGTTGACCAGGGTGTGCGTCATCACGATGTCGTTTTCGCGGATGTATTCGTAATAGTCCAGGATGTTCTGCCCGAACTCCGGTCGATTCTGTGCGGAGTAGTCGGCGGCGGCAGCCATCGACATCACCGCCACGTTGAGGAAGTCGGGGGTGCGTCCCATCATGCCGCAGGAGGCCAAAGCCCAGTTGGTCATCATCTTGCGCCGCCGTTTCAGGTCGTCGGAGTTTCGGGGCATGATGAACGACAGGCCCACCGGATCGCCGGTGGACGGGGATGTATAGACCATTTCGTCGCGTTTGGCCGGGTCATGCTGCATATCAAGCAGGCCGGCCACGGTGCGGATGCCGCCGGCAAAGGCCGGATGGGTCGTAACGTCCTTGACCTTCTGTCCGCCGATGTAGATTTCGGCGGCCCGCTCCCGCAGTCCCGCGATGTATTCGGCTCCGGTGCGCGCTGGCATATGGGATCCTCCGTGTGTCGATTGTCAAGGTCAGCGGGTTTGGGTTAGACGATGGCGTCGCTGCCAATGGCGTCGCGGGCCAGATCTCGATTATCGGTTTTCAGGGCGATCATGGCCTGGCCACCCTGTCGATTGAGGATGTGCATACTCTGGATGTTGACTCCGGACTGTTTCAGGCGGTCGGCCACGGCGGCCAATGCGCCCGGCTCGTCGGGCAGGCGGACCACCAGGGCGTCGTCGCCAACGGCCTTGAATCCGGCCTGGTTCAGCACATACAGCGCGTGGTCATAGTCGTCCACGGTGATGATGATTGCGCCCCGCCCGCCGCTGCTTTCGGTGTTGATGGTCTCCAAGTTAATGCCTTCGCCGGCCAGGACCCCGGTTATGCCAGCGATTACGCCCACCTCGTCTTCCGCCATGACTACGATTCGATTTATCAGGTTCGACCCGCTCATTGGTGAATGCTCCTCAAACGGCGCAGTCGGCGACCAGTTCGTCGATCATCGGCCGCGTGACATGGGGCATGGTGATGATGTGCGCAATATCGCCCTCCGGCGCCATCTGCCATTTGCGGATCACGTCATCCGGCGGACGGGGGAACACCACGGTAACCGAGTTCCGGTGCCGCCACGCCGGGATGCCGCGTTCGTTGAACTGTCCCACCGCGTACTCCGCGGTGTCCAACATTCCGGTCACCAGCTTGCGGAACCCTTCATTTCCGTACCGCGCGAATGCATACCACATCATCAGAGGCCCCATCGCGCTGCGTGAACCCGATAGCGTAGTGTCCTGCACCCCCACCAATTCGATGGCGCGTCCCACCCGTTCTACGTAGGCTCGCTTGGTCAGCACCACGCCACACGGCAACGGCGCGCCGATCAGTTTGTGGCCGCTCACCGACACGCTGTCCACGCCGGCGTCAAAGCCAAAGGGTTGCGGGTCGTCCACGAAGGGCAGGATCATGCCGCTAAGAGCGGCGTCGGCGTGGATGTACGAGTTCGTCACCGCCAGATCGCTGAGCATGGCCCGTATTCGTTCGATGTCGTCCACTCCGCCGCGCATGGTCGTTCCGATGGTTGCCATAATCACGGCGGGCACGTCCCGATGCACCCGTACCATGTCATACAGGTCGTCGTAGTCGATCTCCCCGTTCTGCTGCCTCTTGATCATGATGTACCGCGCGTTCAGGACGCGCACGTTTTTCAGCACGCTGTAGTGCGTCTCTTCGGAGAAGTAGAAGATCGCGTTGGGGAACAGCTCGCGGGCCAGATACAGCCCGTACATGTTGCCTTCCGTCCCGCCCGATGTAACGTATCCCCAGGCTTCCTCCGGCGCGATCCGCAGCAGACCCGCGAAACGTTTGATTACCTCCCGCTCGAAGGCGTGGGAGTTGCTCTTGTAGTTGCTGGCATGAAATGGGTCGCCGACGTTGTTGAGCGAGTATTCGAGAAAGGGCATTAACGCCGAGTAATCGAAGTTCTGGTTCGTCGGATACCCAACCTGCTGTCCGCTCGCTTCCTGAACTTCTCCCAGCAATCGGTCCAGCCGGCCCTGGATTTCCGATTGTGGCAGAGGCGCGGTTCCAAGGGTCCCAATCATATTCCCGGTTCCTCCGGTGGCTAGCGGCCTGTCTGCCGAGCGCCAGTTTGCCGTCGCCGCAAGGGTATGGTATATGAGCGAAAACCGCAATCGGCAACTGTCAGTCTCACGGAGGACGCCATGCCCACCATCCGGCGCGGTGACGCCCAACTGCACTACTATCTGGACGATTTCACCGACCCCTGGCGCGCCTCTCCCGACGCCGTCGTGCTGCAACACGGCTTTTCCCGCAACGGACAGTTCTGGTACAACTGGCCGCCGCTGCTGAGCCGGGAATACCGCGTCATCCGCCCGGATATGCGCGGCATGGGCCAGTCAACCATTGATCCGGCGCGCTATGAACCCACGCTGGACATACTGATGGCCGACCTGCTCGCCATCCTGGACGACGCCGGCGCGGAGAAAGTGGTGTACGTGGGCGAGTCCTTCGGAGGCATCATGGGGATGCAGTTCGCCCATGATTACCCGGACCGCTGCCGCGCGCTGGTGCTGTGCAACTCTCCGTGCCGGTTGGCCCGACGGGAGAGCGCCACTCCCGGTCCGCCTCCGGCGGATTGGCTGGCCACCATGGAGCAGGGCGGCATTGGAGCTTGGAGCGCGGCCACCATCAACTTCCGCCTGGACATGCGCCACGCCGACGAGGGCCTGAAAGACTGGTACATCGCTGAGATGGACAAAACGCCGGCCGAAATCGGTCAGGCGTTGCACAGCTACCTGGACAGTCTGGACTTCGGCCCGCACCTGAAGGACATCGCCGTGCCCACTCTCCTGCTCACCGGCGACGAGTCCATGACGACCAGCCTGGAGCAACAGGAATTCATGGCGTCCGAGATTCCCAACAGTCGCCTCGACGTATGGCGGGGCCTGGGCCACGGCGTGAACGTCATCTATCCCGAATGGTGTGTAGAACGGATGCGGGAGTTCCTGGGTGAGCGGCTATTGGCGGTTGACTAAAGAAACCCGCCTTCAGGATGGGCCAACGCTTTGGGAAGCAGCGCCGCCGGTGGGAAGCTCATCTTCCGGCGTTTCTGAACAGAGCCGGCGCGCCTGGTTCAGGTTTCGCTGGGTAAGTTCATCGTCAGGATTCAACCGACTGGCCTGCTCCAGATCTCGCAACGCCAGGCGGTATTCGGCCAGACAGAGCAGGGCATAGCCGCGGCAGTTGTAGGCGTCGGCATACTCCGGAGCCAGCGCGATGGTTTGGGTGAAGTCGGCAATGGCGCGGCGGTGTTCACCCATTAGACCCCAGGCCAGGCCGCGGTGATACCAGGCGTCGGGGTTGTCGGGACTGATGCCCACAGCCTGCTCAAATTCCGCCAGTGCCTGTTCAAACTTTTCCTCCCGGCGGTAAGCGACGCCACGGCGGATGTGGTCATCGGCGTCATCCGCTGCCCGGTTGCCGGTGTTTAGGGCGGCGGCGCCGGGGCGGGGCGCTCCGTCGCCGTCTGAGGACGGCACGTGGGCCTGAAGGGCAACGACGGGAGCGGCCGGCGGTTGAGGCTGCGGTTCCCGCGTGGGCTCCGGCTCCGGT
The DNA here is from genome assembly GCA_021295965.1 of Dehalococcoidia bacterium. Lineage (GTDB taxonomy): Bacteria > Chloroflexota > Dehalococcoidia > Lucifugimonadales > UBA3495 > Bin87. The sequence goes on from JAGWBI010000027.1 coordinate 34,981, forward strand.
TCGGACGAGGCCCCGGCCGGCGCCAGCGCCTTCTCCTTTGCCATTGGCACGCCGTAACGCTGGATGCGGAGACGGTGTTTCGCTCGGTTCACCCGGTCCGCTTCCCTGGACGCGCCAACGGCGGCCAGCAGGCGTCCCATCGAGTCCAGGGCGCGGTCCAGGTCGTCGTCGTCAAAAGTCTCCTGATGCGCCCAGCGATTGCGGATTTCCCGGATTTCGGATACCAGGCTCCGCTCAGCGGGCCCGAGGCAATCGCGGAAAACATCGTTCCAGGCCACTATCATCACGCGCAGCATCACCGCCACGTCGCCGGAGACTTCGCCCATGGCGTCGGTATCGGTCGGCTCGTAGTGACCGGCGGCTATCGCGTTGTTCATCCGGTCAAGGACGTACGGGCCAAGACCGCTCGCCAGCAGATTTAGCCCGTTTCCGACCAGGCTGTGGTTGTTATAGGACACGGCAGCAGTCATAGCACATTCCGCAAAAACGACGCCGGCCAACCGGTCAAAAGGGCAGAGCCGGCGGCGAGAGATAATCAACGCCAGCACGATAACACAACGTGGCCCGTACCCCTCTGCGGAAAGAGTGTGCGGTTTTGGCGATTTGACAACGCCCGGCGCGCGGGAGCAAAAGATGCCCCCGTACTCTGCGTACGGGGGCTCATGACATCGCTAAGGCCGGTTGGGTTAGTCTTCGTCCCCGTACTGCTCTTTCAGCATTTCCACCACCGCCGGGTCGGCCAGCGTGGTGGTGTCGCCCAAAGCACGGCCTTCGGCCACGTCGCGGAGCAGACGGCGCATGATCTTGCCGCTGCGGGTCTTGGGGAGCTCGGCGGCGAAGTAGATGTCGTCCGGCCGGGCCATGGGGCCGATCTTGCCGGCAACGTGCTGCTTCAATTCAGCGATAACATCGTCCGAGCTGGCAATCTGATCCTTGAGAGTTACGAAGGCAACTATGGCTTGGCCCTTCACCTCGTGGCTACGACCGATGCAGGCGGCCTCGGCGACCTTCAGGTTGTCCACCAGCGCCGACTCAACCTCCATGGTGCTGATGCGGTGGGCTGACACGTTGATCACGTCGTCCACCCGGCCCAGCAGCCAGAAGTATGACTCCTCGTCCAGCTTGGCTCCATCGCTGGTGAAGTAGATGCCCTCGTAGTTGGACCAGTATTGCTGGACGAACCGCTCCGGGTCGCCGTAGATGCCGCGCAGCATACTGGGCCACGGCTTGCGGACGACCAGGTAGCCGCCTCCGCCGGGTCCGATCTCGTTGCCCTGCTCATCCAGGATGGCGGCGTCGATGCCGGGGAAGGGTTGCGTTGCCGAGCCGGGTTTGAGCGTCGTGATGCCCGGCAGCGCGGAGATCATCACTGCTCCCGTCTCGGTCTGCCACCAGGTGTCCACCACCGGACAGCGTCCGCCGCCGATGTGCTGCCAGTACCACACCCAGGCCTCCGGGTTGATTGGCTCGCCAACGGAACCCAGCAGGCGCAGCGAGGACATGTCGCGCCGGTTGGGATACTCCTCACCCCAGCGCATGAAGGTGCGGATGGCTGTGGGCGCCGTGTAGCAGATGGTGCAGGCGTACTTCTCCACTATGGCCCAGAAACGGTCCCGGTCTGGGTAGTCCGGCGAGCCTTCATACATCACCGTGGTCGCGCCGTTGGCCAGCGGCCCGTAGATGATGTAGCTATGACCCGTGACCCAGCCGATGTCGGCGGTGCACCAGTAAATGTCATCCTCTTTCAGGTCGAAGATCCACTTGCTGGTGGCATAGGTGCCGGTCATATAGCCGCCGGTGGTATGCACGATGCCCTTGGGCTTGCCGGTGGTGCCGCTGGTGTACAGCATGAACAGCATGTCCTCGCTGTCCATGACCTCCGGCTCGCAGTTCATGGGCTGGTCGGCGACCAGATCGTGCCACCAGACGTCTCGCCCTTCTACCATTGGCACGTCATGGCCCGTGCGTTTCACCACCACCACCTTCTCCACGGGGGTGTCGCCCTCGACGGAGGCGTCGGCGTTCTGCTTGAGCTGGATGATGCTGCCGCGACGCCACCCGCCGTCGGCGGTGATCATCACCTTGGACTGGGAGTCTTCAAGTCGATCACGCAGCGACTCCGCGCTGAACCCGCCGAATACGATACTGTGTGGCGCGCCGATGCGGGCGCAGGCCAGCATCGCGATCGCCAGCTCCGGCACCATGGGCATATACAGGGTGATCCGGTCGCCCTTCTGCACTCCCAGGCTCTTCAGGCCGTTGGAGAACTTGCAGACCTCTCGATACAAATCCTGGTAGGTATAGACCTGCCAATCCCCAGGCTCGCCTTCCCAAATGATGGCGGCCTTGTTCTTGCGCGGCCCCTTGAGGTGGCGGTCGATGCAGTTGTAGGCAGCGTTGAGTTTGCCGCCGATAAACCACTTGGCGAAGGGGGCGTCGGACCAGTCCAGCACGGTATCCCAGGGCTCGAACCAGTCCAGTTCGCCGGCGAACCGGGCCCAGAACGCTTCGGGATCGCGCGCAGCATGTTAGCGTTGGCGGCGAACTCAGGCGGCGGCGGATAGGTGCGGTCTTCCTGCAACAGGGCCTCAAAGGCGCCGGTATTCTGTGTCCCGTTACTTTGAGTCATGGTAGCGAACCTCCGGAACGGCGAATGCCATCGGTAATCACGGGCAGATATTAGCACATTGGGGTATCGAGTGGCCGCCGGGCGATCAGGGCACGACGCCATACCAGCGGGCAACAATCTCATCGACCTTTGCCGCAACGTCTTCGGGCG
>JAGWBI010000027.1:37969-38363 GCA_021295965.1 Dehalococcoidia bacterium
ATAGTGTTCGCTGCTGAGCTTGGGTAGTTTGTGATGTCCACCGGAGTTTCGTCGCGTGCCTCTTCGGAGATGGAACCGAGTAACTCCGCGGCTCCTTCTTTGATCCAGGAGCGCATGTTTCCGCGCCAGTAGTAGTGCGCGATTTCGTGGGCAATCGCAAACGGGGTGTACCACCACGCTTCGCCGTCCTCCACGTCAAAGATCAGTTGCAATGCGAAGTGCGTCTCGAAGTTGGTCCCGCCGGATCCGGGAAACACGGCGTCGTCGAAAAATAGTGCGATGTACTCGGTTGGTAGTGGCTCGCCCATGAACTCTTCGACCGTACGCACGCTGTGCTCCAGGAAATCCATGCTCGGCGTTTTCTGGTTACGAATGCGGATAATCGCCAACAGCA
>JAGWBI010000028.1:0-323 GCA_021295965.1 Dehalococcoidia bacterium
CCTGCTGGCGGCGGGCCTGACCATAATCGCCAGCCTTTTCTACGTGTTCGTCTATACCATGTGGTTGAAGCGCACCACTCCCAACAATATAGTGATCGGCGGCGCGGCCGGCGCGATACCTCCGATGGTGGGCTGGGCCGCGGTAACGGGCGGTCTGGACTTGCCGGCGGTCTATCTGTTCGCCATCGTCTTCTTCTGGACACCGCCGCATTTTTGGGCGCTGTCCCTGCTCATTCAAACGGACTACCAGCGGGCCGGCGTCCCGATGCTGCCGGTAGTTTCGTCCCGCCGGCAGACTACGCTGCATATATTCCTGTATTCCA
>JAGWBI010000028.1:616-20707 GCA_021295965.1 Dehalococcoidia bacterium
CGTCCCGGAGACAGTCTCCCAAATTGACAGCCCTAGGCGCTTGTGCTATCGTAACCGCCGCTAGTGAAATTTTGCACATACTTTGTCCAAGTTCGGTCGAAGTATCCGGGGGTTCACGATGGGGCTGCTGCCCTTCTCTGCGGGAGACTCACCTAACAATTCCACTAAGGGCCATGGCCCCGTACCAAACGGTGATACTCCAGTGAACCCGACGACCAATTCCTCCACCCGCCGGCGCGGCCGGTGGCCGCTGCTGATGCTGCCGGTCCTCGGGGTGATGCTGCTGCTGGCTGCGGTCGGATGCGACTCGGACGCTCACCAGTCCATCCTTGCCCCCACTCCGTGGTCGCTGGAAGGCGCCAAAGGCCCGGTAGCGCGCGAGCAGCTGCTCCTATTCAACGTCCTCCTGTGGACCATGGTGGTGGTGTTTGTGCTGGTCGAGGGAGCGTTGCTCTATGCCGCCGTCCGTTTCCGCCGCCGGCCTGGCGATCCGCTGCCGCCGCAGACCCACGGGCATACCCCGCTGGAAATCGCCTGGACCATCGTTCCCACCATCCTGATTTTGGGCTTGGGTGTGTGGTCGGTGATCGTGCTCTTCGAACTTGAGCCCGGCAAAGCCGTAGCGTTGGCCCGCGCCGAAGGAAAGGAGCCTCTGGTAGTGGAGGCTGTGGGCCATCAATGGTGGTGGGAATTCCGGTATGAAGATGCCCTACCGAATGACGAGGGCGGCGAACTGGTCACGACGGCCAACGAAATGCGTGTTCCGGTCAACACCCCGGTTATCATGGAACTCAAGAGTGATGACGTAATTCACAGTTTCTGGATTCCCAAATTGGTCGGCAAGCAGGACGTGGTACCGACGCGCACCAACAAGCTGTGGTTCCTGGCCGAAGAGACCGGAATGTACTACGGGCAATGCGCCGAGTTCTGTGGCACGGCCCACGCCCAGATGAAGTTCCGGGTACACGTTCTCGATGAAATTGATTACCAAGCATGGGTGAATGGCTGGGGCGGTGAGTTGGCGGAACCGCTATCGACTGAAGCCGCCCGGGGCCAACTGGTATTCCTCGGGGCCGGCCAGTGCGTCACGTGCCACACTGTGGGCGCTCCCGACACCGTGGACCCAGAAACCGGGGATGGCGTGCAGCGCGCCCGAATGGACACTTTCATTGCATATACCAAGTGGCTGGACAAACCGGCAAAAGAACGGCTGCTGGACGTCCGCACGGGCAACGAACCGCCCACCGCGTTTGCGGCGCCGAACCTTACCGATTTGGGCGATCGAACCACCATCGGCGCCGGGCTGGTTGACCTCAACCGCGAAACCTTGCGCCAGTGGCTCCGGGATCCCGAGTCGATCAAACAAGGCAATCGGATGTCCGAATTGGCGGCTATCTACCAGACCCGCCTGGACCACCGCGCCGATCTCTCCGAAGCCGAGCTAAGCGACCTGGTTGAATACCTGATGGCGCAGAAGTAAGCAAGGTCGGTGCGATATACTGGCACAGGAACGCACCGCGAACCCCGCTGAAAGCCGCGACAGCAAACCTGAATTACCGCCTTCCAATCCATCACCGCTAACGCATCGTAATACCGACCGAGCCGCAGCGGAGGACCTGAACCATGGTTACCATCACCGGCGTCATACCCCGCCCCACGACATACACCGGCCTGTGGAGCTGGTTGACCACAGTTGACCACAAACGCATCGGAGCGTTGTACGGTGTCTCCGCCTTCATTTTCTTCATCGTGGGCGGCATCGAAGCCGGAATTATGCGAGTGCAGTTGGCCACTTCCGACAACTCAATGGTGTCCGCTGATTGGTTCAACGCGATGTTCACCATGCACGGCACCACCATGGTTTTCATGGTGATCATGCCCTTCGGAGCCACCTTCTTCAACTTCCTGGTTCCGTTGATGATCGGCGCCCGGGACGTGGCATTCCCACGCCTGAACGCTTTCTCCTATTGGACTTTCCTGTTCGGCGCTCTGTTGATGCACGCCGGCTTCCTGATCGGCCAGGTTCCCGATGCAGGATGGTTCTCCTACGCCAACTTGACCGCAGCGCCATTCAGTGTGGGCAAGGGCCTGGACTTCTGGGCGCTGAGCCTCCAGGTGCTGGGCGTGGCCTCATTGGCAGCCGGCTTCAACTTCATCGTTACCATCATCAACATGCGTGCGCCGGGTATGTCCCTCATGCGGATGCCGGTGTTCGTGTGGATGACGCTGGTCACCAGCATTCTGCTGGTGCTGGCCTTCCCGATCATTACGGTGGCGCTGATCGAGCTGACCGCCGACCGCCAGTTCGGAGCAAACTTCTTCAACACCGCCGCCGGCGGCGACCCCATCCTCTGGCAGCACCTGTTCTGGCTCTTCGGCCATCCTGAGGTGTACATCCTCATCCTGCCCGCCATGGGCGTGGTGTCCGAGATCATCCCCACCTTCAGCCGCAAACCGCTGTTCGGTTACCCGGTGGTGGTGTTCTCCGGTATCGTCATCGCGATCATGAGCTGGGCGGTGTGGAGCCACCATATGTTCACGACGGGACTGGGGCCCATCGCGAACTCGGTGTTCACGATCACCACCATGCTAATCGCCGTGCCGACTGGCGTGAAGATCTTCAACTGGCTGGGCACCATGTGGAACGGCTCAATTGATCTGAAGACGCCCATGCTGATGGCGATCGGTTTCGTCGCGCTGTTCATCGTAGGCGGCTTGTCCGGCGTGTCCCACGCGGTGTCGCCGTCGGACTTCCAGCAGCAGGACACCTATTACATCGTCGCCCATATCCACTACGTCCTGTTTGGCGGCGCCATCTTCGGCATCTTCGCCGGCATCTACTACTGGTATCCCAAGATCACGGGCAGGATGTACAACGAAACCCTGGGCAAGGTGCAATTCTGGCTCATGTTCATCGGCATGAACCTCACCTTCTTCCCCATGCACTACGCAGGGTTGAACGGAATGCCGCGCCGCATCTACACCTACGCGGAAGGTTTCGGCTGGGAGGGCATGAACCTGCTGGCGACCATCGGCTACTTCGTCATCGTAGTCAGCCTGCTGGTGTTCATCCACAACTTCTTCCGCAGCATCAAGCGGGGTGAACCGGCCGGACATGACCCCTGGGACGCGCCGACTCTTGAATGGAGCATTTCCTCACCGCCTCCGGCGTACAACTTCGCCGAAATCCCCATCGTGCGCGGCCAGGACGCCTACTGGATCACCAAGCGCGAAGCGGCGGCCCGGGGCGAGCCCATCACCCAGGGCGAACCGCACGTTGACGCCAGCACCATCCACATGCCCAGCCCGTCCTACTGGCCACTGGTGGCCTCCTTCGGCGTGGCCTGGTTGGCCGGCGGGTTCCTGATCGACGTTGGCTGGGACTATATCCGGTTTCCCGTTGCCATCGTCGGCGGCCTGATTACGGTCATAGGCGTCATCGGCTGGTCCAACGAACCGGCCACGGCAGAACACCACGAGGCTGAGGCTCACCACTGACGGTCGCCGGTCCGTTCCCACTTGCCATCATAATCAGTCAGGAGAAGCGCGTTGGCTCACGCAGACACTACCCACGCTCCGCCGGCGCATCCACCGGCGCACGAGGAAGAAACCACCACCGGGATAAATCACCGGAAACTCCTGATGTGGGTGTTTCTCGGTTCCGACTGCCTCTTCTTCGGCTCGCTTATCGCCACCTACATGGTGTATCGCGGGCAGAGCATCGTCGGCCCGTATCCCAGGGACATCATCGACGTACCGATAACCACCGTCAGCACTTTCGTGCTCTTGATGAGTTCCTTCGCGATGGTTATGGGCGTCGCCGCCGCCCGCAACGGCAACCAAAAACGGTTGATCCAGTGGCTGGTACTGACCATCATCCTGGGCGGTACGTTCATCGGCTTCCAAGTCTATGAATTCAACCTGTTCCGCGTCGAAGGGTTGCGCTACGAAACAAACCTGTTCAGCAGTACGTTCTTTACGCTGACCGGATTCCACGGAGCCCACGTGACGCTCGGTCTTTTCTGGTTGGTGTGTCTGACGATCATCGCGGCTCGCAACCCGGCCGGCCGGCCTTCCGATCTGGACGTGGACATCGCTGGTTTGTACTGGCACTTCGTTGACATCGTCTGGATCGTGATTTTCACCCTGCTCTATCTTATAGGCGGATTCGACGGGCCCGCGGAAGCTGGCCACGCTGCCGTCCAGGGATGGAACTGGGTCACCGGACTCTTCAGCTAGGTTTCGAGGAGGCAACCACCCGATGAGCGCAAACCCCGGCCACGAGGCCGCAATCGCCCACGAAGAGCACTCTGCCCACGAAGATGCCGGGATCGGGCGGTTCTTCTGGGGCCACGTGCCGGAGGGTGTCCACGGAGGGCTGAAGCAGTACGGCCTGTTGGCCATATTCCTGGGCATCATAACGCTGGTCGAATTTCTGATCATCGTACCCGAAACGCTGCAGGGCAGCAGCGTGGTGATCGCGCCGCTGGTGATCTTGTCGGTGATCAAGTTCTTCTGCGTGGTCGCCTTCTTCATGCATTTGAAGTTCGAGAACCCGCTGTTGTGGCAGATATTCGTTGCGGGATTGGCTTTGGGATTGGTGGTGGCGCTTTCTTTGGTGTTGCTGTTCGGGGTGTTCCACATCAACGCCCGGGAATTCTCCGAGCCGCGCGTGGTACCCTTTGAACACCACGCGGAAGAACCCCACGAAGAGGTTGCGCGCCCGTTACCGGCAGAGGTGCCGGGCCCGGTGGATCCGGCTGACGTGGTTCCGGCCGCTCCTGCCGGTGGCGTCACCGCTTCGTCTCCTGGACAGGCCCTGTTCATCGGCACTGCGGCCTGCGCTTCCTGCCACGCAATCTCCGGCGTAGCGCAAGGGGTGCTGGGACCGGCTCTGGACGGCATCGCCAGCGCCGCGGGCAATCGGATCTCCGGATACTCCGCAGAGGAGTACCTCAGGGAATCCATCGTGGAACCCGACGCCTATACCGCCGGTACTGCCGACGGCCTCAGCCAGGACTACCAGGAAGGCTTGATGGCGGCCACGATGGCCGGCATCACCCTCTCCGATGAGGATGTGGATAATCTGGTGGAATACCTGCTTTCGCTGAGATAAGGCCGTTGCCGATCCTGTGATCGAGGGGCGGCCTGCAAACAGGGCCTGTGCAAAGTAATCGGCCTCTTTGGTTTCCGCTCATCCTGAGCCTGTCGAAGGATGCCACCGTTGCTGGAGATGAGCGGCTAAAGGGACTTTGCACAAGCCCTGGGCCTGCAAAGGCTGCCCCTCTTGCTATGCCACCGGCAGCGTGTACACTGTATCCGGCCAACGATCTCGGGTTGCCGCTTCGGAGTTTTCTCCAGGAGGATTTCGTCATGCTGGTTGATTTGATTCGCGTTACTGCCGCAGATGGCATTGAGTTGGACGGCGCTTTCTTCGCGCCGGCGCCGGATGCGGTTCCCGCCGGCCCCATTGACGCCGCCATGGTGATTCACGGTTCCGGTCGCAACTTCTACACGCCGGCCACCGCAGCCATGGCCGAGGACCTGCGCAACGCCGGCTACGCCGCCCTGACCATCAATACCCGCGGGCACGATACCGTTTGGGTGGACCGGCAAACCGGAGTGGCCGAAGGCAACGCCTACGAGATACTGGAAAACAACCGCCAGGACCTCCGTGCTGGCGTTGACTATCTCGCGTCCCTGGGCTACCGGCGGATCGCGATATTGGGCCAGAGCATGGGCGCCGTCAAGGTGACCTACTACGCCGCCGTTGAGAATGACCCGCGTGTCGCCGCCGTGGTTCCCATCTCACCGGTCCGCCTGTCCTGCTCCTATTACCTGGAATCTCCGGACGCCGATGAGTTCCGCGCCAACCTGGAAACCGCCGACCGCATGGAGGCCGAGGGCCGCGCCATGGATCTGTTTTATGTGGACTTTCCCATCAAGGAAATGTTCTCCGCCATGGCGTACATTGACAAGCATGGGCCGCTGGAACGGTACAATGTGATCCGGCACGTGCCGCAAATTCGCGTGCCTTTGTTCGTCCTTTCCGGTTCCACCGAGACCCATACCCGCCTGCTGGATGTTCCACAGGACATGATCACCGCAGCCGTGAACAGCCCCCGCGCCGAGTACCTCGTGCTGGAGGGTGGGACTCATTCCCTGACCAACATGATGCCCGAGGCCGGACAGGCCGTGGTCAACTGGCTCGCGTCCCTTTCTGCCTCGGTTGGGCAAACTGCCGCTGCCGCTAACTGATGGACCAGTCCGACGAGCTTATCACGATAAAGGCGATTGGCCACGTCCGGAGCCGGTTCGATAGCTATGCGCCGTCGGACGAGATGCAGGCACATCCGTCTGAGATCGTTGTGCACGCGGACTTTGTGGACGGCCTCATGGGCCTTGAAGCAGGTGGGCAAATTCTGACGCTTTTCCTGCTGCACCGGGCGATGGCGGTTGGGTACGAACTACAACTCCATCCCGGTCACAATCCCGATAACCCGATACGGGGGGTGTTCAGCACCCGCAGCCAGTACCGTCCGAATTTTATCGCCGCCACGGTCGCCCGGATTCAGTCAATTCGACACGATGAGGCGACCGGGGAAGCCGTGCTGAACGTGACCGAGCTTGACGCGCAGGATGGCTCGCCCGTTATCGACATCAAACCCTACCGGGCAAGCCTGGACACGCCAGCGTCATAGGGCGCCAATTTTGACACCGCAGAGCCATTCCTATACCATCCGTCGCGGTGTTCGCCGAATGCCAGCAATGGAAATAACAATGGTCAACGGTGGGTTCGCCGCCCGGTGCTTGCGATATGCCAATCTATGAATATCGCTGCCAATCCTGCCATCAGGTAAGCAGTTTCTTTTTCAAGGTCGCTTCCGCGGCGACGGACGTAAATTGTGAATATTGCGGCGACTATGGGATGGAACGCATCATGTCGTCGTTCTCCCGGGGCCGTACTGAAGCGGACCAGCTGCGCGACCTGGATCCCCGTTACTACAAAATGGTGGACGACGCCCTGGGCAAAGCCCCTTCTACCACCGACCCTGACCATTACCTTCGCAAGATGGCGCCGTTCTCCGCAGCGGAAAAGGCCGGCGATCCGTACTTCAGCGAATAAACTGAAAGCGCCGGCGCTGCTGCATATTCCCGGCGCCCCCGGAGACATCCTCGGAATGACTGCTGACCCAATCGTATTCCCTTCGCTGGACTGGTTTGAAGCTCTGCAAAAACTGGTGAATGACGACCCCGCCTACCGGCAGATTGGCACCGTTGACGCTGCCATGGGGGTTAAGGTCGCCGATGAGGTGTTCGTGGTCACGTTCGAAGCATTCGAATGTCGTTCGGTCCGCGCCGGCAATGAATATGACCTGATTAACGTGGACTTCTTCATCGAAATGGGACCTGAGGCATGGCGGACGATGCTGGAAAATATCAAGGCCAACGGCGCAGCCGAGGCCGGGCAGACGCTGGTCAGCCTGGATATGCTCCACGAGATATCCACCAACGCCACGGGGGACCAACTCCGCGCGGACATGTTCTTCCGCTATAACCAGAGCTTGCAACACTTTTTCGACCTGTCCGCCAACCTGAATACCGAATTTGCAAACTGACCGGGTTGCATTGACGGGCTTGGTCTTGCCGTTTCAACAACAGAGGGGACTTTAGATGACGACCACCACGGTTCTTGAAGAAGTAGGGATGGATCCGGCGGCAGTGCAGGCGTTGGAAGACCTGTTTCGCCAGCAGATTGATCGAGGCCTGCATCCCGGCGCCGGTTTGGCGGTGTACCGCCACGGCAAGCTGGCCGTTGACCTGTGGGGCGGATTGGCGGACGACGCTGGTGGCACTCCCGTTGCCGCCGATACCATGTTCATCCTTTATTCCTCCACCAAGCCGCTGGCGGCAGCCTGCCTCCACGTCCTCTGGGAGCGTGGCCAGCTGGCGTGGGACGACAAGGTCGCCAACTACTGGCCCGAATTCGCCAAGCACGGCAAGGACGCCGTCACCATTCGACACGTCCTCACCCACCGGGGCGGCTTCCCGGAGACGCCGCCGGAACTTTCCTGGGACCGCTGGCAGGATTGGGATTACGTGGTGGAGTGCATGGAAGACATGATCCCCGACTACCCGGCGGGACAGATCATGGCCTATCACCCGCGCAACTTCGGCTGGGTGATCGGTGAGTTGGTGCGACGCATCGACGGACGCCACATCGGGGTGTTCCTCAGGGAAGAAATCCTCGATCCCCTGGGTCTGCACGACGGATATGTCGGCCTGCCGCCTGAACTCGAGCCCCGAGTATCCCGCATTCACGCCATGGAAGACTGCGACCGGCCGGGGATGATACGCCCGTACAACCGACCGGAAGTGCATCAAGCGGTCCATCCCGCCGGCGGCGGGATATTCACCGCCCGGGATCTCGCCCGCTTCTACGCCATGATGTGCAATCGCGGCGAGTTGGATGGCGTGCGCATCCTGAAACCGGAAACGGTGGCCGAAGTCACGGCCCTCCAGTCGGAGGCTAACGATTTCTCGCTGGGGACGCGAATGCGCCGCGCCCTGGGCCTTGTTTTGGACGACAGCCGCATGGGAGCGACCGAAAAGCCCGGCGAGGGATTAGGCACCTTCGGGCACGGCGGCGCCGGCACCTCGGTGGGATGGGCCGATCCGTCTTTGGGCCTGGCAGTTGCCTATATCACCAACGGTTTTCGGGCCAGCGCCACCAACAACCCACGCCTCGCCGCCGTATCCCGCGCCGTGCGGGCGGCGTGTGAGTAGGACTCCTACCCTCAAAGGCCCTATAGCATCGCTACCAGATGCTGAACTTGAATGACTTGAGCAATTCCTCGATACCGGGCGTCACGCCTGCCTTGGGGGAATGCCTTGGTCGAAGCTGCCGCTATTTGTCTGGATTCCAAGGGACACCGGCCAGGTGTGCGGCTTGCAGTTCGGGGCATTTCTGACCGCAGTTACACGCTGGAATGGCAACCTGCATCGGAACAGGCTCATCGGATTTGGCAGTATAATCGTGCCACCGAGTGGGGCGCTGAAGGCATAGCGGTGATACTGGTTGAAAACGAAACCCCTTACACGGTGATAGAAGCCGGTGTACAACTTACCGGTATCGATTACTGGCTCGGCGATGAATCTGATACTACTTTCCAGCGCAAGGCGCGACTGGAAGCGTCCGGTATTCGCTATCCTGGCCACGGTATCGTCAATAGCAGCGTCATCACGCAACGAGTTAATGATAAACTACAGCAGACCAATCAATCGGATGATACGCAATTGCCCGCCTACGTAATCGTGGTCGAGTTCAGCCGGCCGGTGGCTGAGTTTCACGAAAAATGAGCGCGATGAACGACTTCCACCATCAGGCTATTGACTACGCCGCCCGCGGGTTTATGGAACAGATGCAAGGCAATGTTGAAAGCGCCTCCGGCTGCTTTGAGCAGGCCTTGCAGATGGAATTAGCCGCCATCGCGGAACTCACTGAGCCCATTGAACCCACCCACTCCGTTCTGCACAGGAGCGCCGGCTGGATGGCGTATCACTCCGGGCAGTACCGCCAAGCGGAGCGGCTGGCCGCCGTTGCCTTGGCCCACGAACCGCCACCCGAAATCGCTGACGAGCTGCGGGACCTGCTGAAGCACGTTTACGCTCAATGGCCGCCCAAGCGCAAAGTTGAAGCCGTCGCCGACTAGCTGATTGGTAAATGCCTACCATCATCTACCACTTGGCGTTTCGCGACGATTGGGAGACGGGATTAACCGCCGGCGAATACCGCGCTCCATCCCTGGCCGAAGAGGGTTTTATCCACGCCAGCGGCGACGAGGCGCAGACGCTGCGCGTTGCGGCCCGTTTGTTCGCCGGCCGAACCGACTTGCTGGTGCTTGACGTGGACACCGCTTTGCTGGGTGAAGGATCCCCCGTCATCAGGGAACCCGCCCGGTCGGGGGAGATTTACCCGCACATCTACGGTCCCATCGTACTGAACGCCGTCGTACGAATACGGAAGCTGGCTCCGGACCCGGATAGTCCAGCGGGTTTTGCGCTGCTCAGCGACGGGTGAGCGAGGTACTGCATCAGGTATTCCGACGACCAGTTGCTGGCGATGCGGAGGGTGATCGCCACTCTGCCCGTACTCACGGCGGATGAGATAGCCCAACGCGACGCGGCAGTAACCGGCGGGCGTTGCGCCCCACACTTGTGGCCCTTCTGGCCGCTATCCCAGGTTGACCGCGGACTGTGGCGCGGGCTGGTTGACGACGAAAACATCGCCCGTTTTTCGGTGTATGGCCTGTTTCCCGAGACCTACCGTGTGGTGTACGGGGGCGGAGATGCTGCCGTGCGTTACGACGGCCGCAGTCGGGGCCGGGTCGCCATCATCACCGGGCAACGCGACGGCAGCCCGGTCAGTATCGTCATCAAACCGTGCCAAAGTCCGGCCGAAGCCGAGATCGCGGCTATAGCCGGCGAATTGGGCGCAGGCCCCCGGCAATTTCCCAGCATATCCGGGTTCATCAGCGAGGAGTTCGTAGAGGGACGGTTCCTCACTGATTTGAAGCCCGCCGAGGCAACGCGGGATCGGATGGGGAGCATCGGGAGAACATTGGGCGCGGCGCTGTGCAGTCTGCACGTGGCGGGCGTATGCTATAACGATGCTACAATCTCTGACCAAGACGGACGCTCTCATGTCATACTGACATCCGAAGGCAGCATCCGGTTAATAGATTTCGGCGTGGCGCTGCTGCTGCGCGACCATCCGGCCGGTTTGACCTTTCATGACGCCTACAATGCGGCACGAACGGACCCCATGTTCCGCCTGTTCCGGCAGATGGCCGGCGGCGGGGACCCCCAAAGCCTCGGTGATTTTATCTCGGAGTACGGGCGGCGTCTGGCCCGGCAGACTGCGGAGGAAATCCAGGAACGAGATTGGCGGATCGCCCAGGAAGGGCTGTCGGCAATTGCTGCCCGGCTCGGGCCGGTGGCGGTGGAGGCAATGCGGGACGGGCTGGCCGATGGGCGAGCATCAGCCGCACCCCCTGGGCCGTAGCAACCGAAGCAATCGGGCAACCGACAGGCGAAGTTTTGCGGGGTGGCGGTGAAGCGACTGGCGGCGGTAGCGGTCTCGTGCGTGGCGGCGGCGGCGCTTTTGGCCGTGGCCGCGTGGATGATGCTGGGGAGAAGTGGCGAGGGGCCGCCGGACGCGGCGGTGCAGATTATCCCCCCGACTGAGGAAGTGGTGGAGGGAACTCTGCGTGCAACCACCCAATCGACAAAGGTTGGCTTGTCCGGCACCGTATCTGCTCCCACGGAAATCGCGGTGTACATCACCGGCGCGGTGGTCAATCCGGGGGTTTATTCGGCGACCTCGGATCAACGGCTCGACGATGTGTTGACGTTGGCCGGTGGCCCAACCGACGATGCCGACCTTGACCGCATCAATTTGGCGGCCCGACTCACCGACGCCGCGCATTATAAAATTCCATCGGTCGAGGATACGGAACCCGACACACCGGCCCTCGGTGGGGAGCGGATCGCCGGGAGTGAGACGCTTCCGACGGCGAATCCATGTGCGGTCCCAATCAATATCAACACCGCTACTTCCGAGTGCCTGGAAACCCTTCCCGGAATCGGCGCGGTGCGGGCAGAGTCCATAGTGGCTCACCGTGAGCGGATGGGGCCATTCGTCGTTGCCGAAGACATCAAGGCCGTGTCCGGGATCGGCGACGGCATCTACCGGCGCATTGCCGACATGATCTCCGTGGATGATCGGTAGCAGGGGGTGACCGCGTACACATTTAGCCTCGACCGCTTGGCCGGTCGGCGGTGACGCCGGGTACGAAGGTCCGGTTGGCCGTTCGCGATGCGAATATTCCCCGAACTCACGTTGGCGGCGATGGTGGCCGGCGTTGGACTGGCGCTGTGGTCGGAAGTAACCCTGTATTCTCACTGGCCGCTTTTGATGCTGGCTCTGGCCGGCTGCGCCGTCGCTGTGGGACTGCGGGTTTTGCGCCTGCCCACCGGGCCCGTGATCCTCGCGGCCGCCCTGCTCCTGGGGTTTTGGCGTGGTCATTCGGGGGCACCTCTGGAGCTGCCCATCGTACCCGAAGGTAGGGCAACCGAGGTTGCGGTGTTGATCACGGACGCGCCGGTCCCGGTCCGGAGTGGCTACCGGTTCCGCGCCCGCGTGCTGTCAGCCGATGGTGGTCCGCCGGAGGCGGATGGGAGCATTCCCGACGATGCCAACCTGTTGGTGTACGCGCTGCCCCCACCGGAACTAGTGGACCAACGAAGCCCGCCCCATTTGCGTTACGGCGACACTCTGCTCGTGTCCGGCCGAGTGGAGCATCCTGGGCCAATCGGAGATTTCGACTACGCCGCGTGGCTGGCATCACGGCAGATCGCAGCGGTGATGTGGGTTCAGGAATCCGAGTTCCTGGGCGCGGCTCGCACTGCGAGGCCGACGGCGGTTCTGCACTCGGTCAGGAGCCGGCTGGCCGGCGCTTTGCAGAGGGGTATATCGGCGCCGCAATCCGCTTTGGCGCAAGCCCTGTTGCTCGGTATCAGAGGAGAACTTCCCGAGGCCGTGAAAGATTCCTTTCGCACGGCCGGTATGTCCCATCTGCTGGCCATTTCCGGCCTCCACGTCGGGATCGTGATGGCGCTGAGTCTTGCGGCGGCGACGGCAGCGGCCGGCCGGGGCAGTCCGTTGGCAGTGGCGATGGCGGCGTCGGTGGTATGGATTTACGCCGCGCTGTCCGGATTCGATCCGCCTGTGGTACGAGCCTCCATCATGGGAAGCCTGGCGTTGACACAGATCATGCTGGGGCGCGGTATGCGCGGCGTCACGGCTCTGCTGCTGGCTGCAACGGTGATGGTGGGCGCGCAACCTGCGATCCTGAATAGCCTGTCGTTCCAACTCAGTTTCACGGCAATGGCCGGCGTGTTGGTGGGGCTGCCGCTGATCTCCATGCTGTCCGCCACGATTGGCGGATCCCTCGCCGCTTCAGGTTCCGCCGTGGCGCGGTGGCTCGGTTACGGACTCACCCTGTTGATTGCGTCCGTCGTGATCTCCACGTTCACCACCGTGGCCACGGTGCCCCTGGTGGCAATGCACTTCGGGTCAATACCCCTGATGAGCGTTCCTGCCACGATATTGGCGATGCCGGCGATGCCTCTGGCCCTGGTGGGTTCCGCGGCGACGGCGATCGTTGGGCAACTGGCGGCGCCATTGGCGGTGGCGGTGGGTACGCTGACCTGGGGGCCGTTAGCCTGGCTGATGTGGGTGGCTGACGCCACGCCGGCGGTCCTGCTTCCTGCTCCCTGGCTGATCCCTTCGGTGGCGGTTGGATGGTACACCGGGTTGGGGACGCTGGTGGCGCTGTTGTCCGCTCCTCGGGTAAGGCGGACGGCGAACAACTGGCGACGTGGCTCGACATGGCGGCCCAGCGGTCTCGCGCGACTCCTGGTCGCCGTAGCGCCGGTGGCGGCGCTTACGGTTCTGCTTTTTGCTTTCCAGTTGTCCGGATCGCGGGCGGACGGCCGGCTCCATGTGTACGTCCTTGACATCGGCCAGGGAGACGCCATTCTGGTGGTGACGCCAGATGGACGCCAAATGCTGGTGGACGGCGGGCCAGACCCGACGGCAATTCTTTCGGCGTTGGGATCTCGTTTACCAGCGGGCGACAGGAAGCTCGACGTGGTGGCCGCCACGCACCTGGATAGCGACCATGTGGGCGGCTTGATCGGCGTGCTGGATCGATATGATGCGAATGTCGTGTTGCAGAGCGCCGACACTCCCGACTCCGTTCTCCATCCGCAGTGGCGAAGCGTGCTGGATAGACGGGATCATTCCCTCGTAACGGTGGAGCAGGGCCACCGCATCAGGCTCGGTGATCATGTCGTTTTGGAGGTGCTGTATCCGCCTCCGGATGGCCTGCCGGCGGGGGTGGAAAAAAGCACCAACAACCTCAGCATGGTAATGCGTCTGACCCATGGCGAAGTTTCGTTTCTGCTTACCGGCGACGTGGAACAGGACGCCGAGCGATTCCTGGTAGCGACCTTCGGGCCGTCTTTGAAATCCGATGTTCTCAAGGTTGGCCATCACGGGAGCCGGTCGTCAACATCGTCGGGTTTCGTGAGTAGCGTCGCGCCGGAGAGCGCCGTAATCTCGGCGGGCCGGGAGAATCGCTACCGCCACCCCAGCCCGGACGTCATCGGGCGTTTAGAAGAGGAAGTGGACCCTGACAAAGTCTTTCTCACTGCCCGGGACGGAACGGTTGAATTCATCAGCGACGGGACTGCGTTGTGGGTGAAAACGGAGTTGCCGCAGGGCGGTTTGGACTCGACTGGTCCCTACCGATAAAGCGGGATTCGTGATGCCGATTTAAGGGGTCCACCTGCTTTTGCCGTGCGGCATCAACAAACATCGGCATGGGCCGATGTTATAATTCCACTATGGAACTTGATCGCCGGAAAACCGATGCCGAAAGCCTTGTTGTGGCCATCGACGGGCCGGTGGCTTCGGGCAAGAGTTCCGTTGGCCGGGCGGCAGCCGACGCTCTGGGATTGCGTTTCCTTGATACCGGAGTGATGTATCGCGCCGTAACCTGGCTGGCGTTGCGACGCTTGGGCGCTAGGGAGCCTGGCCGAGGGCTGCCAAATTGACGTGGTGGCAGATTCTCAGGGGAGCCCGGCGATTGTTGTTGACGGGCACCGGCCAGGCGAAGCACTGGTTTCCGATGAGGTCAACCGGAATGTATCGGCCGTATCGGCGGTTTCGGCGGTGCGTACCGCCCTGGTGCGACAGCAACGGGACATCGCCGCCGCCGGCGGAATCGTAGTGGTGGGACGCGACATCGGTTCGGTAGTCCTGCCCTGCGCCACCGTCAAACTCTACATAGACGCTTCTGCCGAGGAGCGCGCCCGTCGCCGGTTCGAACAGATGGGAGAACCTTCCGGAGCGACCAATTACCAACAGGTCCTCGCCGATACCTTGCGTCGCGATGAATTGGATATGGGGCGGGAGGATTCGCCACTGATGGTCGCCGATGGAGCCACCGTGATCAAAACCGATGGGATGGGTTTGGAAGAAACAATTGCGGCCGTGGTGGCTGCCATCAACGCCGGAAAAAACGACAATACGCGGGCGCCGGCGTTGCGGGAGTGACGGTATGGCATGGCTGTATAAACCCAGCCGTCGTTTCGGGCAGGTGATGTGGTCGGTGACGGGTCGGCTCACCATCACCGGTCAGGAAGCCATGCCTCCCTATGGCCCTTTGCTGGTCGCCAGCAACCATCTCTCGTTGAACGACGCCGGGACGCTGGTGGTGGCGTTGCCCAGGCAGGTGGTGTTCCTTGCCAAGAAAGAGCTCTGGGAAAAGCCCATCGGCCGCTTCTACTGCAACGCGGTCGGCGCGGTGCCGCTGGATCGGGATCGGGGCGGCGGTGAAGCGCTGAGGTATGCCTTGGCGGCCTTGCAGGAAGACAAGGCCATCCTGATGTTCCCGGAGGGTCGGATCAGTCCCACGTCCCAATTGCAGCGCGGACGGACTGGGCTGGCGTGGTTGGCCCTGAAGACTCAAGCTCCGATTTTACCGGTGGGCATCGCCGGGACGGAGAAGTTCGCCTCGTGGCACATGCCGGTTCCCCTGGCGAGTTGGCAGGTGAACATTGGAACGCCCTTCACGCCACCTTTCGTTGAAGGCCCGATCACCAAGCACTTGTTGACCTCGGTGACCGATATGGTGATGGAGCGGATCGCGGCGTTACTGCCAGAATCGTATCGCGGAGACTATGCTGACGCGCTCCGCCCGTCGCCGCGTCAGGTGACCAATACGTTGTGATCGAAGGTGCGGCCTTTCCTCGCCGTCCTTTTATCTTCGTGGGATCAACGCGGTATCCGGGTCCGGCGCGTTGCGGTAACTCAACTCTTCGTCGTCAAGGATGCGTTCCAACTCAGCGGCCCGAAGATTGATCGTGTCCATGATGGCCGGCGGTATTCCGGCGTGCTCGTTGATGTAGTTGCTGAGCAACTCCAACTCATCGAACCCCTGGAAGCAGTCCACGACCCCCCGTAATGCTGGGGAGAAATACTGTGTGTCCTGCCCGACTCCCCGGCCAACCGAGAAGTGATACACGTACTTCAATTTGTCCTTCAGGTAGCGCACCACCGGGAAGAAGTCGCTGTCACCAGAGACCAGGACCGCCACGTCGAAGCTGTCCATCTTGGAAATCATGTCAACGGCGATGCCGATGTCCACACCCTTTTCACCGACCTGTGTCCCCTGGAAGTTGATGTTGCCGTCGTAATCGTATTCCAGGCGGTAGGGCCGGAACGGCTGCACCACATATTGGCCGACGTATTTGAACTCCAGGAAGTTGGTGTTCTGCTGGATCTCCTCGAACACCGACTTGCGCAGTTGGTGGAAACGGCGAAACTCGTGCTCGTACCAATCCTGGGCCTTCTGGATCACGAGCTCGGTAGTCAGTTCCGGCATACGCATGCCGTAGTCGTCCACGATACGCTGGGCGCGCCACACGTTAGGAGACCAGGGCGTGATGTTTTCGGCGTAGTACCAATAGACGCGGATCAACTGATGATCCCAGCCGGTGATATCGTCGAATTTGGTCAGGGCGTCTTGAAAGAATTCCTGCCACCGGAAATGCTTCTCGTCAAGCCGATACTCGGGATTGTTGGGATGAGGCGGATCGGATCGAAAGTGAAAGTCACGGAGATTGTGCCGGAAATTTTGCCCGTCAACGAAGATAACTGTTCTTAGCGCCATTGTGATACTCCTTGTCATCGCAAGGGCAAGGTACACCTGATAAGAAATGCGTCCGTTCGCGGTAGGGGAAAGGTAGTTATTGGGGGCGTCGGCGAACGGTGACGATTCTATCGATGAGTGAGATTTTTGCGCCGGCCTGTTCAGTCGGCCGGCGCAGTGATGTCGATTTCGTAGCGGTCTAGGAGTTCATTCAATTGAGCGGCAGTCCGTTCGTCGGGTGGAACGAGGGGCAACCTCGGATCCCCAACGTTGAACCCGGACCTATTCAAGCCGTATTTCACCGGGATGGGATTGGACACAATGAAGAGTCCTTTGAACATGTCGAGCAGCCGCAGATGTTCAGCCCCGGCGGCTTCGACATCGCCTTCCAGGGTAAGTCCGATCATTTGCTTGATCTGGTCGCCCACCAGATGCGCGGCGACGCTCACAACGCCGTATCCGCCCATCGACATGATGCTGAAGGTTTCGTCGTCATTGCCCGACCAGACTCGGAAGTCATCCGGTGTGTCGCGGATGACCTTGGCGATCTGCACCGGGTCGCTGCTGGCCTCTTTGATACCGATGATGTTTTCAATCTGGGACAAACGTACCGTGGTGTCGTTGGTCATGTTCAGACTGGTACGACTGGGAACGTTGTAGAGCATTCCGGGGAGGTTGGTGCATTCTGCCAAGACACGGAAATGCTGGAACAACCCCTCCTGAGGTGGTTTGTTGTACGAGGGCACGGTGAGCAGCAGGGCATCCGCCCCCACTTTCTCGGCCTCTCGGCTCAACTCGACGGACGCCAGGGTGTTGTTGTCACTGGTGCCGGCTATAACGGCCCCACGATTGCCGATGGCGTCTTTGATCTCGCCATACAGTTGGAGTTTCTCCGCCATCGACAACGCCGGTCCCTCGCCGGTGGTGCCCGTGACCACCAAACCGTCGGAACCGGAGTCCAGCAGAGCCTGGGCGAGACGCTTGGCCTGCGCGTAATCTACCTGACCTTCGTCGTCAAATGGCGTCCAATTTCAGTAGGCATAAAACGTCCCTCCTCAACTGTAGTCGTGCCGCAATACACAAATTTCCGAACCCACACCGTCTATAGGTTGCCACAGTATTCGTTCATTATACATATGGTGGCAACCTTATGCCATCACCCTGGAAAAATCCACCAGGCAAGCGCATTTTACAGACTTAATTGCCTGCATAACAGTGAAAACGGGCATCCGGTGCGGGAAATCACCAATTTCACCGTCAATGAGACCGCTTTTGGGTTTCCGTATTCCCGTTTATACGAGTTTGACTGGTGCAAAAATTGAAATGTGTTTTTTCGAACCAATCAATCTTAGGGCGTGGATCTATCTAGTTTTGCCGTGAACAGCATTCCTCGCCGTGGCTTCCTCGGCAATTTGCAGTGCGTTCAGCGCAGCTCCTTTCACGAGGTTGTCAGTAACGATCCACATCGCCAATCCGTTGGGGTGAGATGCGTCCTTGCGAATGCGGCCTATGAAGACATCATCGCAACCGGCGGCGTCCACGGGCATGGGATACGATAGCGTCGTCGGATCATCCTGGATCGTAACACCGGCCATCTGGCTAAGTAATTCCCGCGCCTCGCCGACTGAAACGGGTTCGGCAAACTCGAGATGGGCGGCCACGCAGTGGGATACCAACACCGGAACCCGAACACACGTTGCGGAAACCGCCATGTCGGGTTCGTGAAGAATCTTGCGGCTTTCATCGATCATCTTCTGCTCTTCACGGGTGTATCCCGATTCGTTGAAACTGTCGATTTGAGGTATGACGTTGAAAGCGATCTGCTGCGGCTGCGCGTCCGGTTCCGCCGGTCCTCCGTGCATAATGGTGCGGGTTTGTTCTCGCAGTTCGTTCATCGCAGCGCCGCCGGCGCCGGAAACCGACTGGTAGGTGTCGGCGACAATCCGGCGGATGGGACTGGCCTCGCGGAGGGGATGTACCGCCATCACCAGCGGCGTGGTGGAACAGTTGGGAATGGACACGATGCCGTTGTGCCATTCCAGATCCGAGCCGTTCACTTCCGGTACGACCAACGGCACCGCCGGATCCATCCGAAACGCGCTGGAGTCGTCTATTACCATAGCGCCGGCTGCCGCGGCGACCGGACCGAAGCGGCGGGAATCTTCAGTACGCGCGGAGATGAACACCAGATCCGCGTCGTCGAAACTGTCATCGGTGGTCTCGCCGACGGTGAAGGTCTTTCCGTTGACCTCCATCTTCCGGCCGGCGGAACGCTTGGAGGCCAGCAGCTTCAGGTTGGTATGCTTCGGATACCGAGCCTCAATGAGACGCAGGGTCTCCTGACCGACGGCGCCGGTGGCGCCCACGATGGCGAGTTTCAATCCTTGAAGATCCATTTCACTCCCTGTTTTGATTGCGGGTATGGCCGCTGGTTTGATGTTCGGGCGTTCTGTGGGCCGAAAAACGGTTCCCCTATTGCGGCGGTTCCCGATTTTGAAAGGAGTCGCGCTGGGGGCTTCCAACCACCGATTCTCTCACTCGCAGCGACGCCTGCCTATTGAGGTTACACTCCCTGCCGACGGTCGTCCAGACGCTATGGAACTGCTTTTTTCAGTTACAGCCCAAGCACGGTCTCCAGGCCGACCGTCAATCCTGGACGGTTGACGACTTCTCGCACGCAGCGCAGCACTCCGGGCATATAGCAGTCACGTCCCAAGGTATCATGGCGGATGCTCAGGGTCTGTCCGGCGGCGCCGAAGATAACCTCGTGATGGGCGCTGCGGCCCGGCAGACGCAAACTGTGGATGCCAACGCCGCCCACGTCGCCGCCGCGGGTTTCGGGCAGGTGATGCACGGTGGTTTCGTTGCGGTCGAAATCGCTGCCTCGCTCGTCCCGCATACCGCGCGCGATGGCGAGAGAGAAGCCCGAAGGGGCGTCTATCTTCATCTCATGATGCGCTTCGACCACGTCAACATAGTCGAAGAAAGCGGCGGCCTGTTCCGCCAGTTTCTTCAGCACAACGGCGCCCAGGGCAAAGTTCGGCGCGACGATGATGCCGATGCCGTGCTCCCGGCTCATGGTGTCAAGGATTTGCAGTTGTTCCGCGTTCAGGCCGCTGGCTCCCAGCACCATGTGAATACCGCGGTCGGCGGCAAGCGGAGCGGCGGCCATACATGCGTCGGCGTGGGTGAATTCAACCATAACTTGCGGATGCACGGAATCCAGCATCGCCGCCAGATCGGTGGACAACGGCACTTCGCCGGCGGCAGTCGGCAAAACGTCGCCGCGATAAGTGTGGCAGGTAGCCCC
>JAGWBI010000028.1:20881-45121 GCA_021295965.1 Dehalococcoidia bacterium
GGGTCCAGGTAGGCGTAGAGGATGTCGATGGCGAGGTTGGTCAATATGTAGATGACGCTGAAGAGCAGCACCACGGTCTGAATGACCGGAAAATCGCGAGCCAAAACGGACTGAAACGCCAGGAAACCCACGCCGGGCCACGCAAACACCGTCTCAATTGATACGGAACCCACCATGAGCGATCCCAGGATGATCCCGAAATAGGTGATTGGAGCGATGGAGGCGTTGCGCAGTGTGTGTTTCCAGATCACTTTCCATTCCGGCAGCCCTTTCACCCGCGCCAGCTTGACGTATTCGCTATCCAGGGCGTCCAGCATTGACGAACGGATCAGCCGCATGAGCGCCGCGACCCAGAAAAGGCCCAAGGAGACGGCCGGCAGGATGTACGACGTGCCGCCGCTGCGGCCCGAAGTGGGAACGACGTCCAGAGCGACCCCGAACACCCAGATCAGCACCAGGCCTACCCAAAACGGCGGCGCGGCTTGGCCGATGAGGGCCAGGGCTTTTCCGCCGTAGTCAAAAACGGAGTCCCGCTTAACGGCCGTGAGTACGCCGATAGGGACAGCGATGATGGTGGCAATGGCGATAGCCAGGCCTGCCAACGATAACGTTGCCGGCAGTCGGTCCACCACGAGGCTGCGGGCGGAACGTCGCCACTTGAAGGATTCTCCAAACTCGCCTCGAAATGCGTTTCCTATGAAGGTGAAGTACTGAACGTACAAAGGCTTGTCCAGTCCCCAAGCCTTCGCCACCCGTACCCGGTCTTCCTCCGTGGATTCGAAAGAGAGGAGCGTGTCCAGCGGGTTGCCCGTGATGCGGGCCAGGGCGAAAACGATGATACTCACCGCCCACAGGGCGACAATCGTCTGCAGGACTCGGATGAAGATGTAACGCTGCAACAGTCACCTCCAACGCATCGCCTCAGGGGGTGAGGTTGGCACCATCATAGCCCGGTGGTGTCCAGTGTCAAGCGCGTTCCCGTTTGCCATTTGGCCGTTTCACTGTGGGGAAGCGGTCAGGCCGGCGAGGATAGCGCGCCTGTCGGATACGTATCAAGGGTCGCCGGACCCACCCCAGGCATTCTCCCACGAAGTATTGGCAATTATAGGCAGAAATATGAGTTTGCGACGGAATGAGCAATTGACTATCGACGGTTTTACCTCATACACTGCGCTAACGCGTAACTCATCCTCCGGCTTCGTATCATGCCGGCCGATTTTCAGCTAGCACGTCACTGCGTATGCGATAAATCGGGAAAGCATGAGCCAACTTCGTCCTGATTCGGTAACGCCATTTCGGTAAAGTCACTGGAAACCGGGAGGGTAAAAGACTATGTTTAGAGCGAAGAAATTTCGGGCGGGCTTGTTTGCGCTTTCGGCGCTTGCGCTGTTATGGCTGGCAATAGCGTGCCAGAGCGCGGCCCCTGAACCGGCGCCACAGGCTGAGGCGACCGCACCCCCGGCAGCGGCGCCGGCAGCCGTGTCAGCAACGGCAGCTCCGGCTGCTCCCGCGGCGCCGCAGCAGGCACAGGCAGAGCCTTCACCCACCGCGCCGGCGTTCCGCGCGGCGGCGACCGTGGCTCCCACCGCTCGACCTGCCCAAGCCGCCGAGCAGATGGGCGAAATCAAAGTGGATACCTTGGTTATCGCCGTTGACCCCTCTGCCGGCGAAACAAACCTGCCTTGGGCTGGGACTGTGGACCACCACCAGCAGATGGACCTGGTGATGGAGGTGCTGGTGGACATCGACGCCGAACAGAACATCTGGGTACCCCAGTTGGCCACCGGTTGGGAACTGTCGGAAGACGGTACTCAATGGACGTTCCAGTTGGTGGAAGGCGTGCAATTTCACAACGACTGGGGCGAGTTCACCGCCCATGACGTGCTCCACAGCGCTCGCATGATGGCCCAGGACGATTCAATTCTGGCCTACGCCAACGACTGGCGAACCATTGATCTGGAAGTATCCCAGGCAGTCAGCGACCACGAGTTGCAGTTGCAGTTGAAAAACCCCAATCCGGACTTTCTATTCTATATCGCTCCCAGCGGCGGCGGCGTAATCATGAGCAAGGCCTTCTGGGACGCCGAGGGACTGGACGGTTACCAAGAAGATATGATCGGCACCGGCCCGTACCGCTTCACCGGTCGCGAGTTGGGGGTGAACGTCACTTACGAGAAGCTCCCGGACCGGCACTGGCGCCTCAACGGAGAGGGCAGCAATCCGCCGGAGGTGGATTGGCCTTTTGTTGACCTTCGATGGATTTCGGAGCCGGCTACCCGCAATGCCGGACTGCTGGGCGGAGAAATTCACCTCACCGAGTTGACCCGCGAGCTTGCCGACATTGCCGTCACCAATCACGGCATGAAGGTTATCCAGAGCAACTTCCCCGGCAACCAGCTGTGGGGCGTCTTTGAGGGCACTTACTCCCTGAACGAAGCGCCTGGCATAGCCAGCGATTGGTCGGTTCAGTGGATGTACCCCGATCTGCCGGCCACCGACATCCGGGTTCGGGAGGCGGCAAACCGGGCAATCGACAAGGACCTGCTCATCGACACGCTCTTCAGCGGTCGGGTGACCATCAGCCCCGTGGGTGGGTTCTACCCCAATCTGCCCGGCTGGGATCCCACGTGGCTGGAGCGCTACGACGAGCTGTACGGCTATGATCCGGAACGGGCGCGTGAGTTGCTGGCAGAAGCCGGCTATACCGAAGATGACGGGCCGGACCAGAAACTGATGGTAATGAACATATTCGGGTTCCCGGAATCCCCGGATCTGATGCAAGCCATCGGCGTGATGATGGCCGACGTGGGCTTCGAGGTTACCTACGAGGAGTGGCAGTTCAATACCTTCGTCGCCGAACGGCGCACCAAAAAGGAAAATACCCTGGGGATGTGGGTCGTGCCGCCATCCTACAAGACGGTGTACGCCCAGTTGAGCCTCTTCAACCGCTCGGGCAGCGCCGGACACTTCTACGAAACGGAGGAGTTGGACGAACTATTCTTCCGGCTCAGCAATTCCGCAGACCTGGATGAGCGCGCAATGATTCAGAACGAGATGGGCGACATCATCTTCGAGGAGTACGCTTACATCCCGCTGTTCTACATTTTCATCGAGTTCGTGGCGAACCCGGAGATAATCGACACCTGGGAATTTCCCGGCTCGGACGGCGCAAACTACGGCCACTTCGATCTGATCCGCGCTTGCCGGACGGCGGATCCCTGTTACTGATTACTGACGCGGTCGGTTCGCTGCGGCGCTGGGACGTGTTTGACGGGCGCAAAGCGATGCAGTAGATTGGCGGCCATCGTTGCGGGCTGGTGCGCACGTTTTCGGTCGTCGTAGCCGTAGCTGTAATTGGGCCCAGAAACGAGGGACTGTTTAATGACTGGATTCAGCAGAATAACGCGGTTGATGTTCACGATACCGGCGGCAGCGTTGCTGGCGGTTGCAGCGGCCTGCGGCGAATCGGAACCGGCCGCGCCGGCTGCCCCGGCCGCTCCGGCGGCAGCGCCGGCAGTGGCCACCGCTGCGCCGGCGGCGGCAACTCAAGCGCCGGAACCCTCGCCGACCGCGCCGGCATTCCGGGCAGCCGGCGCTACCGCCGCGCCCACGGCCACGCCGGCTCCGGCCATGGAGCAAACCGGCGACGTCAAAGTGGATACGCTGGTTATCGCCGTTGACCCCTCGGCTGGGGAAACGAACCTGCCCTGGGGAGGGACGGTTGACCACCACCAGCAGATGGACCTGGTGATGGAGGTCCTGGTGGACATTGACCCAGAGCGGAACATCTGGGTGCCGCAGTTAGCAACGAGTTGGGAGCTTTCTGAGGACGGCACGCGCTGGTCGTTCCAACTGGCTGAAGGCGTGGAATTCCACGACGGCTGGGGCGAATTCACCGCGCAGGACGTGCTGCACAGCGCACGGATGCTGACCCGTGAAGACACGTTGCTGGCATACGCTACTGACTGGCGCAGCATTGACCTCGAAGCCTCCGAAATCGTCAGCGACTACGAGTTGACGGTGCAATTGAAATCACCCAACCCCGATTTCCTGTTCTACATCGCGCCCAGTGGGGGCGGTTTGATGATGAGCAAGGCATTCTGGGACGCCGAGGGTTTGGAAGGCTACAACGAGGACATGATCGGCACCGGGCCGTACCGGTATGCGGGTCGGGAGTTGGGTGTTGACGTGGACTTCGAGAAGCTGCCGGACAAACACTGGCGTCTGAACGGGGAAGGCGGTAACCCGGCGGAAGTGGACTGGCCGATGGTCAACTTGCGGTGGATTTCAGAGGCTGCCACACGAAACGCGGGCCTGTTGGCCGGAGAAATTCATCTGACGGAACTTACTCGCGAACTGGCAGACCTCGCGGTACAGAATCATGGGATGAAGGTCATCCAAAGCAATTTCCCCGGCAACCAGTTGTGGGGCATTTTCATGGGTCTGTACCCGGAGACGCCGGGTTCCGGTGAGTGGAGCACCTGGGAACAACCGTGGATGTATCCCGATTATGCGCCCACCGACAAACGGGTGCGGGAAGCTCTGAACCGGGCGGTGGACAAGGATTTGCTGATTGACACCCTGTTCAGCGGGCGGGTCACGCTCAGCCCGGTGGGAGGGTTCTATCCGAACCTGCCCGGCTGGGACGACGCTTGGCTGGAGCGGTTTGACGAATTGTACGGGTATGACCCCGACCGCGCCCGGGAGTTGCTGGCGGAAGCCGGATATGGGCCGGACAATCCGGCCGAGTTGAAGATGATTGTAATGAACATCTTCGGGTTCCCGGAGTCGGCTGACTTGGTGCAGTCCATCGGCGTGATGTTCAGCGACGTGGGCGTGGATGTCAGTTACGAAGAATGGGAATTCGGCAACTACTACGCCTCCTGGACGAAGAAGGAAGAACAGTCTCTGGGCTTCTTCGTGGGTTCGCCATCCTACAAGACGGTGTACGCGCAGTTGAGCCTATTCAACCGATCCAGCGGCTTCATCCACCTGTACGAGACGCAGGAACTGGACGAATTATTTATGGAGTTGAGCAACACGGTGCCGGTGGACGAGCGCGCCGAGATCCAGAATCAGATGGGCGACGTTCTCTTTGAAGATTATGGGTATCTGCCGCTGTTCTACATCTTCATCGAGTTCGTGGCCGACCCCAATGTCATCGACACCTGGGAATTCCCCGGCTCCGATGGGGCCAACTACGGTCACTTCGACCTGATCCGAGCTTGCCGGTCCGCCGAACCGTGCTACTGACGCGATAGAAGCGCAATGCGCTTACGATGACACGCCTGTCGGGGCTAATAGCCATCCGCTCCGGCTGGCCAAACCGCACCAAAACAGGAGGTGATAGTCAGTGGCAGCTACCAGACCGGCTGATATGCGTGACTCCGCGTCAGCAGCGGCAGAGTCTCCCTCCGTCGCTGGGCCTTCGCGGGCGCGGCGGTATTGGCGCGAGGCCCGGCGCTATCCGATGCTGCCCATAGCAGTCGTCATGATAATGCTGGTGATCCCCTCCATCTTCGCCGAAATTGTCGCTCCTCACGATCCATTGGACGGGGACCTCAGGGTACGCCTGCTTCCCCCGGCTTGGGTGGAAGGAGAATCCGAAGTCCGAAACGTGGTGGCGCAGATAGACCCATCCCGCAGTGTGACTGAGGTGATGGCTGGCAACGCGGCCAGGATGGTGCGAAACGGTCAAGCTGTCCTGTTGGACGGAGCCTCGGAGGCCGTCCCTGGCACGCGCGTCGCTGTCGTCTCCAAACCCGGAGGCATCTGGGAATATCCTCTGGGCACCGACAAAGTCGGACGCGACATTTTGAGCCGCATCATCTACGGTTCTCGTATTTCGGTAGTCGTTGCTCTGATCTCTATTTTGTTCGGAGGGTTGATCGGTACCGTATTGGGCGTCGCAGCGGGATACTTCGGACGGTGGATGGACATCCTGGTGATGCGGGCAGTGGACATCTCTCTGTCGATTCCCGTGATCCTGCTGGCATTGGTGCTGGTCACCGCTCTAGGCGCCAGCTTTGGCACGCTGATTGCGGTGTTGGTGGTATTGTTGTGGGCCCATTACGCCCGGATGTCCCGGGGCGAAACCCTGTCGGTACGAGTTCAGGATTTCGTCGCCCGATCCCGGGTCGCCGGCTCGTCGCATCCCCGCATCATGATGCGTCACATCTTCCCCAACGTGTTCAACAGCCTCGTGGTGCTGGCGACGCTTCAGGTGGGCTTTGTGATCATACTGGAAAGCACGCTGAGCTTCCTGGGAGCCGGAATCCCACGCCCCACGCCGGCCTGGGGTTTGATGGTTGCGGATGGCCGCGAGCTCGTGACATCGGAAAGCGGCTGGTGGGTGTCCCTGTTCCCCGGTCTCGCGATCATGCTCACGGTGCTGTCGATGAACCTGCTGGGCGATTGGCTCCGCGACCGTTTGGATCCCAAACAGCGGCAGGTCTAGATGCCGGCCAGGTTGCCGACAGCTTTGACCCGCACCCGGGTGGCATTGCTGGGAACGTAGGTCAAAGGCACTTCGTCGATCTCGACGATCTCCACCGACGACCGCTCAGCGCCGGCACTTACCGCACGGTCAACGGCGGCTGCCGAGCAATCGGCGATGGCCTCCTCACGACCGACGCTGGCCAGGTCATAGACCCGCTCCACCTGACCGCCCACCTGGGCAATGGCCGCGCCGATGGCGTTGGCTACGTCGGCGTGCGGCGGTCGCAGAACCTCGGATGCGCCGTTCACGTCGTCGCCCAGCAAAATGCTGCCGCCACCGACCAAAACCACGGGGACATTCTCATAGCTGAGTTTCACCCGGTCTATGGCGGTCTCCACCCTGGCCCTGATTTCTGCCATGCCCCTTGCCACACTTGAGGCGCCCAGGCCGTGCAACAGGCTGGCGTCGCCCAACTGCGCTTTTCCGTTGGCCACCGCCAGGTCCGTCGTAGTGAGCGTCGTTCCACCGAACACCAGGGATTCCTGCGACAACCGGTAACCCACGCTTTCAGGACCGATACTCAGCGGATCAAGTTGCACGACGGACCCGCCGCCCAGCGGAATGGAGATCATGTCGGGCATCCGAAAGTTGGTGCGAACGCCGGCCAGCTGGATCGCCACGGCCGCTTCACGAGGAAAACCGTTGACCAGCGCGCCAACGTCGGTAGAGGTGCCGCCGACGTCCACCACGACGCCGTCCCGGACGCCCGAAAGCCAGGCGGCGCCTCGCATACTGTTGGTGGGCCCTGATGAAATGGTCAACACCGGAAATCGCGCCGCAAACTCCGCGTCCATCAGCGTCCCGTCGTTCTGACTCATGTAGAGACGCGCCCGTATGTCCAGGGATGCCAGGGCTTCCTCGATGCCGTTGATCGTGCGCGTCGCCAGATTTCCCAGGCTGGCGTTCAACACCGCCGCGTTTTCCCGTTCCAACAACCCCATCCGACCGTTTTCGTTGGATAGGCAGATCCGCATCTCGGGCGCTGCTTCCGATATGATGGCCGCCGCCTCGGTTTCGTGGGCCGTGTTGACCGGGGAGAACACTCCGGAAACGGCCACCGCGTTCACGCCGCGCCGCCGCATATCGGCCACCGCCTGACGCAGTTCATCCCGGTCCAACGGCGAAATTTCACGCCCGTCGAACTCGTGGCCCCCTCCGACCATATAGGCGAAGCCTCCCATTGCGTCCCGCAATTCCTCCGGCCAGTCCACCAGCGGAGGCAGCAATTGCGTCGCCGGCAGCGACAGGCGCACGACGGCGGTGGGCGCGAGGTTGCGGCGCTCCAGCAGGGCGTTGGTGAAATGCGTGGTTCCGACCATCACCGCGTCCACGCTGCCGTCGGAAGGCAAATCAACCAACAGTTCGGTCAGAGCGTCGATGATGCCGGAGGTTACGTCGGCGGTTGTGGCCAGTTTTACCGCGGACACCAAATCCGTGCCATCCATCAGCACGGCGTCGGTATTGGTGCCGCCAACGTCAACCCCGATGAACACTACGCCGACCCTCTATACCGACAATCGGACATAGTCCGTTTCGTAACCGAATGCCTGCGGCCCGGCGACGGCCAGGCCCTCGGGCGAAATCCACAGTTCGGGCGCTGGGAAACCCAGGATGGTGACCCGCAGCCCGTAGCGCATGAGTTCCGTGGTGACGGGTTCCCCCAGGTCGGTGGCGACGGCGCAGATCAGGTCCGGCACGGTGCAGACAATTTCCCCGTCGCGCCGGGCGATTAAGTTCTCGTTCTGAAATTCGATGACCATTCGACTACCGGAACAGGATTCCAAGCCGTCGATGGTCAACGTGCCGCGGGCGAACCCCGCCGTGGTGCGTCGGTCCACGTCAACCACCTTGCCGGTGAACAGTACCTTGCCTGGGCAGACGCTCAGAATGGCGGCCAGTGGATCATCTCCGTCGTCTCTGGCCTGTTTTACGGCGTCGCCCAGGTCGCGGGCCAGGGATAGCGTGTTCGGGACGGCGGTGCGTCGAACCTGTTCCGATGTCATCGGAGCCACCGCGTAGCAGGCCACGCATCCCATCTGGATGGTGAGCGCTCGGGCCAAACGTTCGGCCCAGGCCGGATTGATCGTTTCCCGGACGATGGCGGAGTTACCCTTCTCGTCCGCCACCGCCATGGGACAGCAGGGTACGCCATAGACGAAAAAAGTCTTCATCTGAAACTCGGGAAAGGCCCGGCCCATGCCGTCGGCGTCCACCACCGGCAGCCCGGCCCGCGCCGCCGGAATCAGCGGCTCCACCGAGTTGCTGCCGCCGATTTCGTTGGAAATGAGCGCGGTGGCGCGTTCGCCGGTGTAGTCTTCGATAGCGCGCAGCGCATGGTAAGACTGGAGATCGCGCACCTTTTCGATACCAACGGTCGGCGCTCCTATGCCGCCAACACAAACCACCCTGGCGTCATCCGGCAATTCCTCCGGGGTCAGGACCGTGACCGGTCCCCATTTCTTGATAGCCTGCCGCGCCCGCAATTGGCCGATGTAAGGGTTGCCGCCACCGCCGGTGCCGAGGATGCCGGCCCCGATGGCGATGGACTCGAGAACGTCTTCAGTCGCTTGCCACAAATCGCTTCCATCCCTCAGGCAGTCTCGATCTTGTCCGCCGTCTGCAAACCAAGCTCGGCCACCGCGATCTCGCGCATCCGGAACTTCTGGACTTTCCCGGTCACGGTCATGGGAAACTCGTCGGTTAACTTGACGTAACGCGGCACCTTGTAATGGGCGATGCGTCCCCGGCAGAACTCTCGTATTTCGTCTGGGTCAACGGACGCATCCGGCCTCGGCAGTACCCACGCCATGACCTCCTCGCCGTACCTTTCATCGGGAACTCCGATTACCTGCACGTCGGCGACCTTGGGGTGGGTGTAGAGGAACTCTTCAATCTCCCTGGGGTAGATGTTCTCGCCGCCCCGGATGATCATGTCCTTGAGCCGGCCGGTAATCTTGTAATAGCCGGATTCGTCCACGGTGGCGAGATCTCCGGTGTGCAGCCAGCCGTCGACGTCGATGGCCTCGTCGGTGGCTTCGGGCATATTGTAGTAGCCCCGCATCACCATCGCGCTGCGGGTCTGGAGTTCTCCCTGCTCGCCCGGCCCGACCTCGCGTCCGTCTTCAGGATCGATCAGGCGCACGGCAACGTTGGGCAGCACCTTGCCGACTGTGGACACCCGCCGCTCGATATCGTCGTCGGCCAGGGTCTGCGTAATCACCGGAGATGCTTCGGTCAACCCATAGGCGATGGTGATGCGCTCGGCCCCCATTTGGTCGATGACCTGCCGCATAATCTCAATCGGGCAGGGTGAACCGGCCATGATTCCCGTGCGAAGTGAACTGAGGTCAAACGTCTCAAATTCGGGATGGCCCAACTGAGCGATGAACATGGTCGGCACGCCATGCAGCGCGGTGCAACGCTCCTGTTCCACCGCCTGCAGCGTTTTCAGCGGGTCAAAATACTCCGAGGGCACGATCATGGCCGATCCGTGCGTGACGCAGGCCAGAACGCCCAAAACGCAGCCAAAGCAGTGGTAGAAGGGTACGGGGATACACAGGCGGTCGGCTTCGGTCAGTTCCATGGCGTCGCCCGTGTGCAGGGCGTTGGTTACCACATTATCGTGGGTAAGCATTGCTCCCTTCGGGTTCCCGGTGGTGCCGGAGGTGTATTGGATGTTGATAACGTCGTCCGGGTCGCATTGCGACTGGCGTTGACGCAACTCCTCCCGGCTCACCGCGTCGGCTTTTTCCAACACCTCGTCCCAGCGCCACATCCCGGCCGGCGTGGGCGGTTCCGTGCCATCATGGGGCGGGATGAACACTACGTTGCGCAGGTGCGGGAAGCGTTCGCTGCGCAGTTCCCCGGAAGCGCAGCCCTTCAACTCCGGTACCTGTTCGTTCACCATGCCCACGTAGTCGGAGGTGCGGAACTGTCCGATCAGTATCAGCGCATTGGCCTCGGATTGTTCCAGCAGGTAGGCCAGTTCGTGGGTGCGGTAGGCCGGATTGACGTTGACCAGCACCGCCCCGATCTTGGCGGTGGCGAACTGCGTCAATATCCATTCCGTGTAGTTGGTTGCCCAGATGCCAACGTGGTCTCCTTTTCCGATACCCATGGCCATCAGACCGCGCCCAACCCGGTCCACCGCGGCTTGAAACTCCCGGTAGGTGTACCGTTCACCGGACTCCGTATTGACCAAAGCATCCCGGTCGGGGAAACGGTCAGCCTGCCGGTCCAGGACGTCGCCGATGGTGCTGCGCGCTATGACGTTCTCGCTCATCGCTGCATGGCCTCCTTTCTTGCTAAATCCGCTGCGACCGGACGTTGGCGTAACCCTCGCCAGTTGGGACGATTATAACAACCGGACGCCCGGCCTAACCACATCCGGATTGCCCAGCGTGTCGGCTCTGAACGGGTCGTGTCCTGTGTCAGGCAGGTTGTCGCACGGGGTTGCTCCACCTTTCTCACGAATGAGGGCATGTGAGACAGCTTTCCCGTTGACAGAAACCCGTCTCTGGTCTAGGATAATTGTTGACCTTAATGGTCGGGAATTAGTCTAACTGTCCGCCGTAAAGCCGCTAAACAACCTCGGCGGAGGAGGATGTGCGCCCGATGACCACCCAGGCCCAGCGCGTGATTTCCAGAGACACCACTTCCGAGGAACTCGACTCGGACTACCAGTGGGGTTTCACCATCGACATCGAGGAGGAGGCGTTTCCCAAGGGCCTCAACGAGGACGTGGTTCGCCTGATTTCGGCCAAGAAAAACGAGCCGGAGTGGATGCTCGACTGGCGCCTCAAAGCGTTCCGGTTCTGGTCCCGGCAGAGCTACACGGAGCCGACGTGGGCCAACGTCAGCTTTCCCGCCATCGATTACCAGGACATCCATTACTACGCCGCTCCCAAGTCCGCCGAAGACGGCCCCAAGAGCCTGGACGATGTGGACCCGGAGGTCCTGGAGGCGTTCAGCAAGCTGGGTATCCCGCTGGAAGAGCAGGCCAAGCTGGCCGGCGTAGCCGTGGACGCGGTGCTGGACAGCGTTTCGGTGGCTACCACCTACCAGGAACAGCTGGAAAAGGCCGGCGTAATCTTCTGCTCCATGAGCGACGCCATCCAGAACCATCCCGACCTGGTGCAAAAGTACCTCGGATCCGTGGTTCCCTACGCTGACAACTTCTACGCGACGCTGAACTCCGCCGTGTTCTCCGATGGTTCGTTCGCGTACATCCCGCCAGGAGTGCGCTGCCCCATCGAGTTGATGACGTACTTCCGCATCAACCAGGCCGACAGCGGCCAGTTTGAGCGGACGCTGATCGTTGCCGACGAGGGCGCGTACGTCAGCTACCTGGAGGGCTGTACGGCCCCGATGCGGAAAACCAACCAGCTTCACGCCGCCGTGGTGGAGCTGGTGGCGATGGAGGGCGCGGAGATCAAGTACAGCACCCTGCAGAACTGGTATCCCGGCGACCGCAACGGCGAGGGCGGCGTCTTCAACTTCGTAACCAAGCGTGGCAAGTGCGCCGGCGCCAACTCCAAGATCTCATGGACGCAGGTGGAAACCGGCTCGGCCATTACCTGGAAGTATCCCAGTGTCATCCTGCAGGGCGACAACTCGGTGGGTGAATTCTACTCGGTGGCGTTGGTGAACAACTGGCAGCAGGCCGACACCGGCACCAAGATGATCCACGTCGGCAAGAACACCAAGAGCACCATCGTCGCCAAGGGCATCTCCGCCGGCCAGGGTCAGCAAACCTATCGTGGCCTGGTGAAGATCAACCCCTCCGCCAACGGAGCCCGCAACTTCACCCAGTGTGACTCCCTGCTGGTCGGCGACAAGTGCGGCGCCCACACTGTGCCGTACATCGAGGTCAAGAATCCAACCGCTCAATTGGAGCACGAGGCCACAACCTCTAAGGTGTCTGACGACGAGATGTTTTACCTGCAACAGCGGGGCATCGGCGTCGAGGACGCCCACTTCATGATCATCAACGGGTTCTGCCGGGGAATCTTCCAGGAGCTTCCCTTCGAGTTCGCCATGGAAGCGTCCCAGCTCCTCAAGGTCAGCCTCGACGGCACCGTCGGATAACCCGACTTCCATCATCCATCCCGCTGTTCCCGCAACACCCTTTCGTCCCCGCGAAAGCGGGAATCCGGACACCAAGCTCCACGAGGACGTCGCCTACTGCCATGACCACCGCCAATGAAGCCACCTCGCCCATCCTGGAGGTTCAAGACCTCCATGTGTCCATCGACGAACAGGAAATACTTCGCGGCGTCAACCTTAAGGTGAACGCCGGCGAAGTACACGCCATCATGGGGCCAAACGGTTCCGGTAAAAGCACCCTGGCCAACACGCTGGCGGGGCGCCCCGAATACACCGTGACCAGGGGGAAAGCCATGTATAGGGGCATGGATTTGCTGGATATGGAACCGGAGGACCGGGCGCGCGAAGGCGTCTTCCTGGCCTTCCAGTACCCCATTGAGTTGCCCGGCGTTCGGGCGTGGCAGTTCCTCAAGGCCGCCGTGGACGCCAAGCGCGTCCACCTGGGCGAAGAAGAAATGGGCGCCCGGGAGTTCGACCGCTTGCTCCGGTCCAAAGTAGCTGAGGTTGAGATTGACCCGGAACTGGTCCGCCGTTCGGTCAATGAGGGCTTCTCCGGCGGTGAGAAGAAGCGCAACGAAGTTTTGCAGATGGCCCTGCTGGAGCCCACCCTTTCGCTGTTGGATGAGACCGACTCCGGCTTGGACATCGACGCCCTGCGCATCGTCGCCGACGGCGTGAACCGCCTGCGCCGGCCCGACAACGCCGCCGTGGTGGTTACGCACTACCAGCGCATCCTGAATTACATAACACCGGACCAAGTGCATGTCCTGGTGGACGGCCGCATCGTCCGCAGCGGCGGCCCCGAACTCGCCGAACAACTGGAAGCCCAAGGCTATGACTGGGTGCGGGAAGAAGCGGAAGCTGTCGGCTGAACAACGGCGCTCCTACCAGCCATCCAGTATGCCCCGCCCGCACGGGCGCGCGCATCCGCAGCGGTGAACAACCTTAGCAATGTCAAAATGGGCAATCTCTGACGGTTCGCACCGCGACCGGTGCTATCGGATATAGAGCGAACGCAATGACCACCACCGCACCAACATCCGTCTCCGAGACTTATCCTCATTACGCCGCCGCCTATGCCGCGCAGCCGGCAGATGGCCCTGACGCCCTCGTCACGTTGCGGCAACGGGGTTGGGATGCGTTCGCCAAACTCGGCCTGCCCACGGCCCGCCGCGGCAACGAACCCTGGAAGTACACCAACGTCGCTCCCATCGCCCGGGAAGCTTTTACTCACCCTGATCCATTGGCTGTTGCGGACGCCGGGATCGACCTGGCAGCGGTCCAAAGGTCTGCGCCGTGGCAGGCGGACTGGCGCACATTGGTGTTCGTGGACGGCGTCGTTGCGCCCGGGTTGTGCAATGTAACCGCCGTTGGCGCATCCCATGTTCCCTCGGTTGACACCTTGGCCGACGCCATCAGCTCCGGGCAAGGTCTCGATGGTACGTTGTCCAAATTGGCGGAACCCGAGGATGACGGCTTCGTGGCTCTCAATACCGCCTTCGTGCGCGACGGCGCGGCTATTGTCGTCCCGGCCGGCGCCGACGCCGGTGTCATCAACCTGGTGTACCTAACCACCGGACGGGAACAGCCCCGGGTCACCCATCCGCGCACCGTGATATCCGCCGGCGCGAACTCCCGGGTTACTGTGATCGAAACCTTCATTGGGCCGGGGGACACTCGTTACTTCACCAATGCTGTCATGGAAGCCTCCCTGTCCGAAGGGGCCAGGGTGGAACACTATCGCCTTCTCTTGGAGGGCATGGATGCCTACCACGTCGGCACCAGCAGGGTTAACCAAAGCAAGGACTCCACCTTCTCCTCCGTGTCCATCGCCCAAGGCGCCGCCCTGGGGCGCAACGACTTTGGCGTAACGCTGGCCGGAACCGGGGTTGAATGCACGCTCAACGGCCTCTACCTCACCAACGGCAGCCAGCACATCGACAACTACATCAACATCGACCACACTGAGCCTTACGGCACCAGCCGGATGTTCTACAAGGGCATATTGGATGGCCGTTCCCGCGCTGTGTTCGGCGGCAACGTAACCGTCCGCAAGGACGCGCAGAAAACCGACGCACAGCAAACCGACAAAAACCTGCTCCTGTCCCAGGAAGCCGAGGTTGACAGCAAGCCCAGTCTGCTCATCTATGCGGACGACGTGAAGTGCGGACACGGCGCCACCGCCGGGCATATCGACGCCGACACCGTATTTTACATGCGCAGCCGTGGCCTCGACCTGCCCACCGCCAGCCGCATCCTCATCCACGCCTTTGCCAGCGAGATCATCGACACAGTGGCTCTTGAGCCCCTGCGCGATTATCTCGACGAACGCTTCCAGGATGCTATTCCCAGCGCCAACATTTCCCTGCCCATCGGAGGCCGCTCGTGACCACCAACCAGGGACATGACCAGAGTTCACGCCAGAACGGTTTGAACGCCATCGACGTGGATCGGATCCGGAACGACTTTCCGGTGTTGGACCAACTGATCAACGGCAAACCGCTGGTGTACCTGGATAACGCGGCGACCACCCAGAAACCCCGGGCGGTCATTGACGCCATAACCAACTACTACCTCCACAATAACTCCAACGTCCACCGTGGTGTGCACACCCTCAGCCAACGCGCCACCGACGATTACGAAGCGGGCCGGGAAGCCGTGCGCCGGTTTATCAATGCTCCCAGCGCCGACGAAGTCATCTACGTACGGGGTACCACCGAAGGGTTGAACCTGGTGGCCCACAGCTTCGGGCGCAAATTCTTCAAAGCCGGCGACGAAGTGATCATCACCGGGATGGAGCACCATTCCAACATCGTTCCGTGGCAAATCCTGGGCAAGGAAATCGGCATCCGCCTCCGCGTCATCCCCTTCAACGATGATGGGGAGCTGTTGATGGACGAGTACGAAAGTTTGCTCAACGATCGCACCCGCCTGGTGTCAGTCGTCCATCAATCCAATGCCCTCGGAACCATAAATCCTGTGGCGACTATGGCTGAACTGGCCCACGCCCGCGGCATCCCGGTGATGGTGGATGCTGCCCAGTCTATCCCTCACTTGCCCGTGGACGTGCAGGCATTGGGGGCGGACTTCCTCACCTTCTCCGGGCATAAGATGTACGGGCCCACCGGCATCGGCGTCCTGTGGGGCCGCGCCGACCTGCTCAACGATATGCCGCCGTACCAGTCCGGCGGCGAGATGATCCGGTCTGTCACCTTCGAGGAGACGATCTACAACGTCCTGCCCCACAAGTTTGAGGCCGGCACGCCCGACATCGCCGGCGCAATCGGACTGGGCGCGGCGGTGGAGTACCTGGAGGCCATCGGCATGGACCGCATCGCTGCCTACGAGCAGGCGCTGATGCGTTACGGTGCGGACCGGCTTACCGGCATTGAAGGCGTCCGTCTCATCGGCACCGCCCAGAATCGGGGTGGCATACTGTCCTTCTTCATGGAGTGCGCCCACGCCCACGACATCGGCACCATCCTGGACGCCGAGGGCATCGCCGTGCGAACCGGCCACCACTGCGCGCAGCCGGTGATGGCCCGCTACGAGGTACCCGCCACCGTGCGCGCCTCCCTGTCTTTCTACAACACTACCGACGAAATCGACACCCTGGTCAAGGGCATTGACCGAGTGATTGAGGTATTCGGCTGATGGCTTCGGATTTGAGCGATCTTTACCAGGAAATCCTGCTGGAACACAACCGGCGTCCGCGGAATTTCCGCACGTTGGACGATCCCACTCACCAGGCGGACGGTTACAATCCCCTGTGCGGCGACGAGATTTCGCTACAGCTCAGGATTGCCGGCGGAGAAACCGTGGACGACGCGGCTTTCCAGGGCCACGGCTGCGCCATCAGCCGAGCCTCCGCGTCGTTGCTCACCCAGGCTGTGAAAGGCGGCTCTTCCGCCGAGGCCATGGCCAAGTTCGACGAGTTCCACCGGATGCTCACCGAGCCGGATGCCG
This sequence comes from Dehalococcoidia bacterium, assembly GCA_021295965.1. Classification (GTDB taxonomy): domain Bacteria; phylum Chloroflexota; class Dehalococcoidia; order Lucifugimonadales; family UBA3495; genus Bin87. The sequence goes on from JAGWBI010000028.1 coordinate 37,452, forward strand.
AATTGGATTATGACCTACTGGGCGACCTGGAAATGTTGGCCGGGGTCATCGCCTACCCCACGCGCATCAAGTGCGCCATCCTGGCCTGGCACACCCTGAAAGCCGCCATGGCAGGCGAAGCCATCGCCACCACCGAGTAGCCAACCCCGTCGCGGGCACATATGTCCTCCCTGCCCGACAATCCTGACGCGCTTTATGGCGACGTCATAATGGACCACTACCGGAACCCGCGCCACCGGACCAGGCTGTCTTCTCCTGACGCGGAAGCCGAAGAGTTCAATCCCTTTTGCGGGGACCGGGCTGCTTTGCAGTTCGCGCTTGCCGAACCGGGCAGAAACGATGCTCCCATTGCCGCCGTGAGCGCCCTTGCCGAAGGGTGCAGCATCATACAGGCGTCGGCATCGCTGCTGGCGGAAGGGGTGCAGGGCCGCACTGTCGAACAGGCCGCCGACCTGTCCCAGCTGTTCCGGGATCTGATGCAAGGCAAACCGCTACCTCCGGTAGCCCTGGCCGAACTAGGCGATCTGGAAGCCCTGGAAGTGGTGCGCCAATACCCGGTGCGTATCAAGTGCGTCCTATTGCCGTGGGTGGCGTTGGAAGAAGGCTTGCGTCGGCTGGGCGGGACGTAAGACGGCGCCGCTAATTGGACGTGGGCGGTTCTTTCGCCAGCGTTTCTGAAAGGACTTCCAGCAGGCGGTAACCGTATTTCGGCATCTCCGGCGGCGGGACAGGTTGCTCGGGAACCAGATCGTACTTCTCGACGCGGAGGCGGTGATCGTAGCCGTGGCGGCGCGGGAAGTTTTCTATGGTTCCGTAAAAAGGCTCTCCGTTGACCACTATGCATGCCGCGGTGATGGGAGCGTTTTTGTAGCACTGCACCCGCCACGGGCCGACGGTGATTTCTTCCACCGTCCCGCTGGCCGGTGACTTGTCAATGACTGCCATTAGCCGGTGCGCGCCTGCGCCGTAGCTTTCGAGACTTATCCGGTAATCGTGGCCCGGTTCGTACTCGAAACCGTCTATAGAATCTGGGAACGGTTGTCCGTCCACCAACAGGCAAGTTTGGTCGGTGCGTGGGCACTGGACCCGCGTCGGAGCTACCACTGCTTCCGACACCGTTCCCTCGGCGGGAGTTTTTGAGATCACTTCCAGCAGCCGATACCCGTATCTGCCGGCATCTTGCGGAGGCTCTTTCTGCCCTGGGAAGGCGTCGTACCGTTCAATCCGCAGATGGTACTCGTAACCGGGTTCGTGCTTAAACCCGTCAATCTCGTCGTAGAAGAATCCGCCGCCCACCATCAAGCACATCCGCCGGAATGGCCCGTAGCATTCCGCCCGCGCCGGCCCCACCATCACCTCCCTGATTTGCGGAATGTCCCTGTCCGAGCGAATATCGCCATCGGGCGTCTCGTCCCCGGTCCGGGTCTCGGCTCGTCCTAGCGGTGCGTCGGCGGTCTCGTCCGGCGTGTCAATTCTGTCCGGGGCTGATCCGGAACACGCGAGAAACACCGCCACGCTGGCAAGTGCGACGCCCAACCATAGAGTTTTCAATACTCTCTTCAGCGCCGTGAACGACGAATCATTTACCCTGCAAGCCGCGCAGATAGGCGATGTGGCCGACGTGCTGGTACATCTCGCCGATGATCTGGCGGAACATCCCGCCCAGGGACATATCGGGGCGTCGCTCTCGCGGTACGGTCTCCATGTCGTCGGGCGTCAGGGTGCCGAGGTAGGCAAGCGTGGCTGCCCGGACCGCAGCACGGTATTGCAGAAACTCGGACAAGTCCAGGCGCGGGAAGTTGTTGACCTGGTCGGGGGTGTGGCCAAACCCGTTGTCGCGAGTGGGCAGGCCGAACTTCTCGTTCCAGCCGTCGCTCTCCCACAGCTCAGGCTTGAACTGGGCAAAGAACTGTATCCACATATCCTCGACCCGCACCATGTGCCAGAGGATCCAGCCAATGGAGTTGGCGTCGGGGGCCGGCTGCCAGGCCAGCTCGTCGGGAGACAGCCCGTCCAAAGCTTCCGTGAGGAACCCGGTTTCCTTGTCCAGCGCGTCGGTGATGAACTCGTTCAGGGTCATGGCTTCAACTCCGAGATCAGGCGGCGGTCGGCGCGGCCAGGGTGCGTGCTCCCATTTCCCGGTCCAAAAGCAGCAGAGCGTCGCTGCGGCCAGCCACCTTGTCCAGGGCCGCTATCACGTCCCGGGCCGCCTTCTCTTCTTCCACCTGTTCGTTGACGAACCACTGCAGCATCACCTGGCTGGCGAAATCGCCGGATTCTGCCGCCGCAGCATAAAGTTGATTGATCAGTACGGACACGTGTTGCTCGTGGCTCAGGGTTTGGCGCATAACGTCGTCAACTGTGTCGAATTCGATAGGCGGTTGCTCGATGGGTAGCAACGTCACCCGACCGTCCCGGTCTTCCAGGTAGGTCAAAAGTCGCATGGCGTGGTCGTATTCTTCCTGGCTCTGTATCCTCATCCAGTGGGCGAAGCCCGGCAGGTCTATGGAATCGCAATAGGTGGACATGGACAGGTAGAGATACGACGAGTAGAACTCGGCGTTGATGTGGCGATTGAACGCCTCTTGTACGTTGGCGCTGACGGCCATATTGTTGCTCCGGTTCAGGTATGATGGGTCTATAACGGCATTGCATTCGCACTTCAGTCGTGCAGGAATCCCAGCACGCTGTCGAAGAAGGCGTCCGGTCGCTCCAGCTGCGGGATATGACCGCACTGAGGGATCACGGTCAACGTGGCGTTAGGGAGCAGGTCGCGAAACGCCTCGCCATATTCCGGCGGTATCACCTGGTCCGAATCTCCCCACACCACCAGTGTCGGCATCACGATGCGGTGGGCGCGCTTGGTCAAGCCCCGCTCCGGGATGGGCCAGGTGAATTTGGCGACGGATTGCAGCGTCTGGATGCGGTCCATCGTATGTTCCAGCCGTTCCTCCGGGTCGGTGGGCTGGGCGACGTAAGCGTGGGCCAACTCGCCGTCGGAGTCGTGCCACAGCATTTCCCGGCGCTCGTCCGGCGTCAGGATGAAAAAGTCGGCCACCGGATTGTCTTCCAGCCAAAGGCCCAGCGAGTTCACCAGGACTAGGCGGGAGATGCGGTCGGGCCGGTGGGCCGCAAGTTCAGCGGCGCAGAACCCGCCGTAGGAATGGCCGATGAGGTGGCACCGGTCCACGCCCAGCGCGTCGAGGAACTCTTCAAAGAACTGCACCAGGTCCCACAGGTCGTCCAAATGCTCCAGCCCAGTGGATCCGGCAACGCCCGGATGGGCCGGTGCGTAAACATGGTAGTCCTGAGCCAGGCGGTCCAGAAAATCGGGCCAGCCGACATATCCGCCGGCGCCGTGCAGATACACCAGCGGATCCCCGGCGCCGCCTTCGGCCACCTGAACATTGAACATACCGCCGCGCACGGAAACCATCCGCTCGTTGTGAGCAACCATTGGGGAAACACCTCAAGTTACGACTCCCAGCGTCGGGGTGACGGGAACTAACTGGCGAGCCCCAACGCTGGCGAAAACCGGCCAATACCATACCATAAATCGTCCCCAGACGGGGCCCACCGCTACGGTGACCCAAGGCAATCGCATCATAGCCTACACGCCCGTCAGTCTTGCGAAAGCAGGAGTCCAGAAGCCACACAATCCAGGAATCGGAAACGTGGTTAACGAATTCAGTCACTGGATTCCCGCTTTCGCGGGAATGACGATGATGGTGCGATTGCCCTGACGGTGACCGATTATCGCTCGACCGCACCGATTGGTAGAACGGTTCGGTAGATAGTATAGTACAGTCTAACGTGACCATCTCTCAGCAGAGTTTTCGTAATAAAAAGTTTGCAAAGTCCCGGCTCTCGCAACGAGTGCAGCGGGTCCAACAGTGGAGGCGTTATGAAGTTCGGCATTTTTACCATTGTCCCCTACCATGAAGATTTTACCCCGCCGCAGGCGCTGAACGACGCGCTGGAGCAGATTGCCTTTGCCGACCAGGCCGGGCTGGACGAAGCATGGCTGGGCGAGCACCGTTTCTCCCGTCACGGTCTTCTCTCTGGAATCTGGTCCTTCCTCGGCGCGGTGGCCGGCCGCACGCAGAACATCCGCATCGGCACGGCGGTGATCGTCCTCCCCCTGCATAACCCGGTCCTGGTTGCCGAGGAAGTCGCCATGCTCGACGTCATCAGCGGCGGGCGGTTCAACTTCGGCATCGGCGCGGGCTACCAGCAGCAGGAATTCGACGGCGTTGGCGTGGACATCGACACCAGCCGGGAGCGGTTCCAGGAAGCCGTCGACGTCATTATCAAGGCGTGGACCGAGGAAAGGCTGACCTATCACGGCAAGTACACCAACGTGGACGATGTTTGGGTGCTGCCCAAGCCGGTGCAGAAGCCCTACCCGCCGCTGTTCCAGGCCGTCAGCACCAGCCCGGCCAGCATCGACTTTGCCGCCAGCCGCAATATCCAGGTCATCACCGGCGGCCCCACCGATATTCTCGGTCAGGCTCCCCAGGTCATCCAGCTGTGGCGGGAGAAAATGGACGAATACGGCCATCCCCACGCCCACCTGGATCCGCCCATGTCCAAGTCCATTTATGTCGCCCCCACCATGGAAGAAGCAGAACGTGACCCCGTCGGTCTGGAAGACTTTTCATCCCGCGTGTTGCGCTCCATCGGCAGCAGCGGCGCGCCCATCGGAATGCCCATGGACAAGAACGGCAATATTGCCAAGGGCTACGAACACTGGGCGAACCGCCAGACCGACCGCGACCGCCGGGACGACGTGGGCCACGCCGGTCTGCCGCCGCTCCGCGGAACACCTGAGGTCGTCGCCGAGCGACTCAAGCAGGTTCAGGACGCGGGCATCAACCACGTCTTCGGCAACTTCGGCTTCGCCGGCCTGCCCCACCACAAGGTGATGCGCTCCATCGAGCTATTCGCCACCGAGGTCATGCCCCACTTCCAGGAAGTGGCGGTAGCGTGACGCCGCAGGGGCGAGGCATTCCTCGCCCCTGCGCCTCTAATCAGGCGCCTGTCAACGCCTCCCGCAGCCGGCGAATGATGATGTCAATTTCGTCCTCAGTAACGTTGAGGGGATCAACCATCAGCTCATCCGGCGCGCGCAACTGCTGGAGGTAGATGGGCGGGTCGCCCTGCTGCAATGCGGCGGCAACTTCCGGTGCGGACGGTCCCGGCCAATCACCGCCCAGGCGCAGCACGGCGTTGGGGATCAGGTAATCTATCCCGTCGTGCTCCAGGGTGATGTTGAGCCCCGGCACCTCGATCAGGCTATCGACCACCCGCTGGGCCATGCTGCGATACCACGCCATCTCGGCCCCTTCGTCCTCTTCCACGAACATGGACAGGGCGGTGACCAAGCCGACAATCTCCTCCTTGGCAACTTTCGCTGAACGACCGATGAACTGGGCCGGGCTGGCGTTGGCCAGAGCAGCGTCGATCAAGTCGGCCCGCCCGCACAGGATGCCCGTCCCCTGTGGCCCCCGCACGCCCTTGCCACCGCTGAAAATCACCAGGTCGGCCCCGTCGCGCAGGTAGCGTTGCAGGTTGGCGCGGGGTGGCAGCATCGACGCCGCATCGACGATTACCGGCACGTCATGGGCGTGGGCGATCTCGCAGACCTGGGCCAGGGGCATCACCCGCTTGCTGGTGAAGGGAGCGCACAGGTAGGCGACGGCGGCGGTGCGCTCGTTGATCGCGCCCTCCAGTTCCCAGGGATGGTTGAACAGGTAGTTGCCGATCTCGACAGGCATGGTCGTAGGGGAAGCGGTGCGTGGTCTGCATGATGATTTCGTTCTTCATGCCCTCCGTGTCAGGCAGGCGCTGCATCTTCACCGGATCGTTGCCGGCGATGCAGGCTGCCGCCTGGAGCAGCAGGCCGCCGGCGGCCCCGCTGCTGACCATCGCTGCCTCGCTGCCGACCAAACGGGCGATTTCCGCGCCAGCTTTCCGGTTCAGTTCGTCGATGTTGACCATGACGCGGGCGGTGCCGGCCATCTGCTCAAGCACTTCGGGCCGGGTCCGGGAACCTCCGAGACGCGTCACGGAGCCGCTGGCGTTGATGATGGGAGTGACGCCCAGGCGACGATACGCCTGTTCCGCGTCGGTAATATTCTGCTGATTCAAGGCGCCCTCCTGAAAACGTTGACCGTTTTACAGCGCTGTCGGGATGCGGCGAATTATAGCAAGACCTCAGCGGTGGCTGTGATAACATTCCGCCACCATTCAAACTTGGAGGCAGCAACGTGACCACCGCCGACCGTCTCAACGTCATGCCCCTGGGCGAAGCCATGTTCACCCAACGGGCGATTCGCCGCTTTAGAACGGACCCGATTCCCGCCGACGTGATGCAGGACATCATGCAAGCCGCCATCCGCGCTCCCAACGGCGGCAACAACCAGCAGTGGCACTTCATCGTGGTGCAGGATGAGGAAATGCGCCGCCAGCTGGGCGACCTGTACCACGAGGCATGGTGGGCCAAACGCGCCGACGCCGGCATCATGGGTCCCGAGGATATCCCGCCGGGACGAAACTCCATGCGCTCCGCCATGCGTCTCGCCAACGAAATCGGGGACGCACCGGTGATGGTGCTGGTGTGCGCCACGGCCAAAGGACCCCAGGCGGCCGGTTCGGTCATCCCGGCGGCCCAGAACATGCTGCTGGCCGCGCGGGCGTTCGGCATTGGCGGCACCATCGCCACTCTGCACCCCGTAGTCGAGGAGCGCGTCCACGCCTTGTTCAGCATACCTGACGACGCGCAGGTGGTGTACTGCATGCCCTTCGGTTATCCGCGCGGCAACTTCGGGCCGGTGACCCGCTTGCCCCTGAACGAGGTCTGTTCCTACGACCGTTGGTGCGCGCCGCCGGATTAAGGCCGCATCAAACCGGAACTTGTAGGGGCGGGTTTCAAACCCGCCCCTACGATTGTGACGTTGGTGGCGCCTCTATCTTGTCCTTTCGTACCGGTAATCGCGAGCGGTGCCGCGCTCCGGCGTGGCCGTGGGCTGGTTCGGCAGGTAGGCATAGTTGGGATCGACGCCCACTTTTTGCGCCAGGGTGTTGCGGAGGACGCCGATGTTCTCCACCTCCAGTTCCACGGTATCGCCCGGCTCCAGCCACCGCGAGGTCTCGTAGCCCTTGCGGATGGACTCCCGCACCGAGCCGCCGCCGACCGTGCCGCTGCCGATGACATCGCCCGGCGCGATACGGCTGTCCTTGGCGGCCCGCTCGATGATCTCGCCCCAGCTGTACCAGGCGTTGACCGCCTCGCCGTCGCGCAGCCAGTCGTCGCCGTTGACTCGCACGTGGCACTTCAGATCCAGGCGGCCATCCTTGATGTGCGGCATCATCTCGTCGGTGGTCACCACCCAGGGGCCGATGGACGACGCAGAATCCTTGCCCTTGGCCGGGCCAAGGCCGAAGGACATCTCGTCGAATTGCAGGTCGCGCGCGCTCCAGTCGTTGAAGATGCAGAACCCCGCGACGTACTGCAGCGCCTCCGAGGCCGGGACGTTGGTTCCAGCGCGGCCGACGATGCAACCGAGTTCTAATTCGTAGTCCAGCTGTTCGGACGCGGCAGGATACGGCACGTCTTCATCCGGCCCGTAGATGACCAGGGGGTTGGAGAAGTAAAACACCGGCATCCG
>JAGWBI010000029.1:0-9296 GCA_021295965.1 Dehalococcoidia bacterium
AATACTTCCCGCGCGCTGAAGGAGCGTTGCAGGTCCACCACCGGCTGCCGGTCGCCGGCGTCCTCTCTGGCGTCATCCGGCGGCGGCCCGTCGGAAGTATCCTCCCGGTGCGGCGTCACCCGGGGTGTGCGGTAGCGGCGCTCTTCACCCATGGAACGCAGGTCCCGCATACTGCGCCCGTGGGCCGGCCGGCGCCAGAATACCTGGAACGCCTCGTCGAACAACTCCAGATCGCTGCGTCGATGCACCAGCAACGCCCGCGCCGCCAAACGGAAGTCGTTGCGGTTCCCGCCAATGGGCACGAACTCGGTGGCCCGCACCAAGTCCAGCATATTGCCGGAACCAACGTCCAACCCCAACCGCCGCAAAACCTCCCCGAACATCAGCAGGTTGGGGAGGATCGATCCCTCACCGGCATCGGCCGGCGCGGTGTGCAGGTTGACGTTGCGGGTTGTGGTCATGCGGAAACACTACTTCTTCAGCGTCGGCTCATGGCGCGGGCAAATGCTTCCGCCTCTATAGATATACGCTCTTCTCTGGTCCAGTTCAGCTTTTCCCGCCAACTGGCGATGTAGGAGATTTCCGTAGGTTTGACCACCTCATACTCACCACCGAAGTAACGAGCGTGGGTATGCTTGATGGTTTCCAACGACTCACCGCCGAGGACAACGTACTCCATGCGGACAGGCTTCCCGGCCTCCAGACCAGCGTTTAGCTCGTCCATCTGCTCGTCCTCCAGACGGTAGAGCCGTTCATTGGCCTGGCGCAGGTCTTCGTAAATCGTGACTCTGGTAGGAATTTTCCCATGCCGGTCGTGTTCGACCAGAAAGTTCAGGCTCATTTGGTGCCTCCTTGGCCCGGCCCGTTCCAGCCCGATTAACCGGAATGGGCTAATGCTATCACACTGTGGACTCGCGCAATATCGGTCTCGGAAAGTTCAACTCCATCCAGGTCGCACTGGTACGCCAGTTCCGACAATTCCAGCAGCGCCTGACCAACTTCCGGCAGACCACCGCCATATTTGATGGCAACGTCGGACCCGGCGGCATATTCGGAAACCTGCTGCCAGCGGAACTGGTTGCGCGTCTGTACCTGGATCTCCATTAGTTGTCCTTGATAGCGAATGTCCAGATGAACGGCCCGGTATCCGAACTTGGGGCTGTCACTTTTGTCGTCCACCTGCTGGACATCATAGATTGACTGCAATCCACCAACGATGGCAATTTGCTCCATCCTGCCGGATACGATGATACGACAGCCGGCCAGGTCGGTCACCTGGGACAGCGCCAGTTCAGGCCGCCGCCGCAATTTGGCCACCACCGTTTCAAGCCGTTTCGTGCGTGATGCAATTTCAGCATCGGATGCCAATGAACGTAACTCCTCTTCCAGATTCTGACGGAGTTCGTCCAATCGGCCTTGATAGTCGCGGTATGCTCCCCAGTCTGAGGAAGCGTCGCTGAGTCGCAGCCGCTCGCCGAGGGCGTCGATTTCATCGTCCGAGAATTGTGTTGTCATCACTTCCCTCTCAATGTCAGAGAACACCCAACCCAAACGCCGTCAGCCTCACCCAATCACGTCATACCTGCTGCCTCCGAAACTGCGCGGCAGCATTGCCGCCGCCAGTATCGCCAGGCCGGTCAGCCCACCGACTACCAGCACCCCGGTGACCGGCGACCCCGACGCCTGCGCCAGCGCCCCCGCCAACAATGGCCCGCCCCCGAACCCGATGGCGCTGAATGTCTGCACCAAACCCGCCAGCACCGACACTTCCCGCGCCCTGATGCCCCTGAACTCGAAGGGGAGTATCTCCATCGCCGGCACGAACACCCACACCAACCCCACGCCGGTCAACGCCACCGCCACCAGCAGTTGATTTCCAGCCAGGAGCGCTATCACGGTAAAAAGGGTGTTCATCGCCGCCGGCAGCAAAACCATCAGGCGCCGGTCGGTGATGTGCTGGAAAATCCGGCTGCCCAGCAGCCCGCCCGGTATCAGCACGTAGTACATAAAGCCGAACAACATACTCCCCGCTGAAATCGCGATGCCTCGTTGCTCCTCCAATATGGTGGGGAGAAAGGTCAGCACGGTCGTCCACGACGCCGACAGGCACAGCATGACCAGACCCAACAGCCAGGCGTGGGGGTAGGCTACCAGCGCCCTGATCAGCGGTGAGCTGGCGCTGTCCTCCGCCGGCGCATCGCCCTCTCCTGCGCCGGAGTCGTCAGGCCCTGTTGTGCGCGATTCGTCAAAAACGGGTTCCGCTCCACGGGTCAGGACTGTCCACACCAGTAGGTGGAGGCCCATCAAGGCGGCCTGCAGAAAGTAGGCCAGACGCCAACTGTCCAGCAAAACGATAATCAGGGGACTGAAGGTCAATGCGGCGGCCATGAACGTGGAGTGCAGCGACAGGCCCACCGACGTGACCGTGGCGTACTGCCGCGGCGCGGCCCACCAGCGCAGCAGCAGTGGCCGCGCGGGAGTCATACCCGCCTGGGTCAGCACCATCAGGAACCGGGACACCATCAGGGTCCAGAAGCCCAACGCCACCCCCTGGGTGAACAGGAAGGGCGTCAGCAGCGCCAGGCCAACCAGCACCCGACGGTTGGGATTGAACCGCGCGAACAACACGCTGAAGGGCACCAGCAACGCAACGGAGGCCCCCCACGACACCGCCTGCAGCGCTCCGATTTGCAGGTAGCTCAGCCCAAGATCTTCCTGGATGAAGGGCAGAAACAGCCCGAACCCAAACGACGACAGCACCACGGTGCTGTAGTGCAGCCGGTTCAGCAGCAGGACCGTCCAGCCCCGGACCGACGTGGCCATTGCGGACCCGGGCGCGTCCGCCGGCGAGGCGGCAGTATCCGGCTCGTTAGCGATGTCCCGCCCTGGGGTGCGCCATCTCGGCGGCGGCCTCCGCCGTCAACCCGGCGAAACGCTCCGGTCGGTATGGCCCCAGCACCGCGTCGGCCCGTACCCCGTCGCAAATTTCCTGCGCCGCCAGCTGGCTCAGGGCCGGCGCCAGCGTGACCCCGCTATGGGTCAAGGCAACGTACAGATTCGGCGCCTCATGCGCGAATCCCATCACCGGGTAACCGTCCAGCGGCATGGGTCGCCAGCCCACCGGCACGGGTATCGCCTGCGCGCCGGCCAGGCCCGGCAGGTACTGGCCGGCGCGGGCCAGCAGTTCCTCAGCGTGGGCCTGGCTGTCGTCCTCGGCCAGACTCTCCTGATCACCCTCACCGATCATCAACCGCCCGTCCGGGCATTGCCTCAAATGTATTTCCCGACGGCCTTTCTCCAGGGGCGGCGCGTACACCACCGGCACGTTGTGCAGCAGCGGTGGCATGGGCGTCGTCCGCATCACCACGCCGGGGCTTTGCGCCTGCGGCACGTTGACGCCGGCCAACGCGGCCAGCCCGGTGGTATCGGTGCCGGCGGCCAGCACCACCGCGTCAACTTCAATATCGCCGGACGTGGTCTGCACGGCCCGGACGGTTCCATCACCGGTCTGCGGCAGTCCCACCACCGTAACGCCCGTGAGAATACCGGCTTCCAGCTCCGACAACCGCCGGATGCCGGCATCAACCACCAACTGCGGCTCCACCTGCCCCTCGTTCTCGTTGTACTCCGCCGCAGCCACCGGGCCCACGTTCAGGGCCGGCTCCAGTTCCTCCAGCTCGGCCTTGGACACCAGGCGGCTGGGATAACCCCATGACTGCAACTGACGCACCCGCGCCGTCAGCATTTGGGCGGCCTCCGGCTGCGTCTCCCAGGCCACCTTGCCGCCCCAACGCAGGCCCACGTCGTCGCCCAGCGCTTCGGCGAAACGGGGCCACATTTCCAGGGAACGCCGGTTGAGGTTATGGTATCCGATGGGTTCTTTCGCGCCGGCGTTGACCCACGCGAAACTGTGGCTGGAAGCCCCGCTGCCCGGCTCCGCCTTGTCAATGACGGTAACCCGCGACCCTCGCCTGGCAATACGCCACGCTATGGATGCTCCGACGATACCGGCGCCAATGACGGCGACGTGGCGAGGAGTTTCACTAACGGTCATCGAAGTCATCATCCCAATCCAGGCCTAAATCGGACACGCCGAGCACGTTGGCCAACTCGTCAATGTCCAAGTCTTCAAAATCGTCAAAGTCGCCGTCGCCGTCCATAAAACCGCCCGCTAGAGTGTCAATCACCTCCAGCGCGGCGGTGGCTGCTTCAAAGTCCATCCGTCCGTCAGCCACACTCAGCAGAATGGGCCGGGTGGCCACCGCTCGGAACATCGCCACCCCCACCGTTTTGGCGTCGTCCGAACCCTCTTCTTCCATCAGTGCGTTCAGGGCGGTTATGGCCAGCGTCGCGTCTTCGTCGCCTTCTTCGGCCATTTCAAACAGCTTATCGGCGACCCGGTCGGCAACGCCTCCGAACTCTTCCTGTTCGTTGGGGTCCGCCACCAGGCAGGCCAGATACAGCATCAGCAGATCCGCTGCCGTGCCATCGCCTTTGTCTAGCGCCTGTTCCACCGCCTCAACGGTCAGGGATTGTGTCCCATCAAGGTCTGGCGAGTCGAAATAGTTATTCACGTTGCAATCCCTTGCCGAACCCGGACGAAGTTACCCGCGCCGGCCGCCGCGTCGCGGCCCCCGGTTCCGGGAGCGTTCCAGCAGCGCCCGCACCGGTTCTCCACGCACGGCCTCGATATCGTCCTGGTACTTGAGCATGATCCCCAGGGTGTCGTCGATAACCTCCGGCTCCAGTTCCCTCATATTCAGCGCCATCAAAGCCGAGGTCCAGTCCAGTGTTTCCGACACGCCGGGGATCTTGTACAGTTCCGTGTCCCGCAACTCCTGGATGAACGATGTTACCTGCTGCGCCAGCTGCCGGGGCGCCTCGGGCAGCCGCGCCGTCACAATCTGCATTTCCTTCTGGTAGTCGGGGTAGTCAACCCAGTAGTACAGACAACGCCGTTTCAGGGCGTCGTGAACCTCCCGCGTCCGGTTGGACGTGATCACCACCACGGGCGGATGCGCAGCGTGGAACGTGCCCAGTTCCGGTATCGTGATCTGATAATCGGCCAGCAACTCCAGCAGGAAGCCCTCGAATTCCTCATCAGCCCGGTCCAGCTCGTCAATCAGCAGCACCGGCGCCCGGTCCCGGCCTTCGTCAATGGCCTCGAGAAGCGGCCGCTTGATCAAAAACTGGTCGCCGAACAGGTCAACACTGCCATTGTCCGCTTCGTCGTCGCCCCGTCTCGCTTCCATCAGCCGGATTTCCAGCAGCTGCCGGGTGTGGTTCCACTCGTACACGGCGTGGTTGACGTCCAGCCCTTCGTAGCATTGCAGCCGGATCAGGTCGGTATTCAGCCCGGCGGCCAACGCTCGGGCAATTTCCGTCTTGCCCACGCCGGCCTCCCCTTCCAGGAACAGCGGTCGGCGCAGTTTCAACGCCAGAAAAATCGCAATCGCCAGGCCCCGGTCGGTTATGTAAGCCTGGTCGCGCAGCAGCCCCTGAACATCCTCCACGGATGCGGGGGCCGGGAAGTGGTCGTCAGTGTGAACGGCAGTCAAGGGGAACTCCGGCGGGCGATATGAAGTGTTCAAGTTATTGTAGCCGATTAGTTCCGTCCGCGCCGCCGTCCAACCAACCCGGCACGAACTCGCGCACCAATGCCCGCAGCGCGTCCCAATGGTCGCCCAGGCTGGCCCGTTCCACTTCGTTCAGCCGGTCGTAGGTCCGCCCGTACTCGGTGAAATGCCACAGCGGGAACACCCAGAATCCGTCGCCACTGGTTGCGCCGCCCCGGTCGGCCAGGGTATCGACGATGCGCCCCGTCGCTCCGCGCACTTCCCACGACGCCAGCGCGCGCCCGCCATCGGCAATGGCCAGACCTTCCACGAAGGCGGCGTTGCGGTCGTCTCCTTCGAAGGGCCGCAGCAGTTCCATCAGCCGCCGTTGCCGTTCGTCATCATCAGCCGCCGGCCCGGCGAAGCGATGCGTGTAACGGCTCTCCCAATTGGCGCCCAATGCCGGAACCAACAACCCGCCGTCGCTGGCAATCGCCGGCATCCCCGCCGCTTGGGACCACTCCTCGGCCTTGGCCCGGGCGATGGCCTCGTGGGTATACGCTGATTCGTCAGGATCGGCCGACACTCCGGCTTCGGCGGGCGTCACGCCCACAACGGGCAGCCCTTCCAGCAGCCACGCCAGCATCCGCTGCTTGTCGGCGTTGCCAGTGGCCAGCAGGATTTGGCGGGTTGACACCTGCGAACCGTCGTCAGGAGGCACGGACGCTGACGTTGATGGGCAAACGGGCAACCTCGTTGCCGTCCACCACCACGTGAAACGCGTGGGGGCCGGCTTGCTGGAACGTCACGCTGTTCACCTCGGCGATGATGCGCGCGTTGGCATCGACCGTCCCCTCGCGAGCCGGCAACGCTATAACCTGGTTGACGGGCGGCAGGACGTCCTCGGCGTCCGGCCCCAGCAGGCGTATCTCCATGCGCTTGTCGCCGGCCTCAACCACCGAGTAGCGCATCACGCAAACCACCACGAAACGCGGGTGGGTCATCGGCAGCGAATTGCCCTGAACTCCGTCAATGCCGATGCCCATGGCGTGCAACTTGCCCCGGTCATCCAGGGCAGAGTCGCACAGAAATGCCAGTTCGGTGTTCATATCGCGGCCGGCTTCGGCCTAGTTGCCGTCCCCGCCCACGTTGCCGAAGGCCACGCCCGTCGCGGCCGCAGCCGGCGGAGCCACCGCCGGAATGCTGCCGGCGGAGGGCGTCCGGGCTTCCGGCGGCAACTGGTCTTCCCAGTGGGGGATCAGTTGCCGCTTGGTGGTCTCCAGGGTCAGGATGACAACGACGCCCAGGCTGCTGAAAATCATCGACAGGATAAAGGCCGGTATGTATCCCCAGAACTGGATGATGATCCCGGCGATCAGGGTGGAAATGAAGTGCCCCATCATGGCGCCCGAAATCTGGAAACCGTACACGGTCGCCACCGGCCCGGTGCCGAAGTACTGCCGGTTCACCACCGGGTAGGCTGACATTTCGCCACCAAAACCCAGTCCGAATACGCAGGCGAACAGATAGAAGGCCCACGCATGACCGGCCATATACTCTCCGGCTATCAGCAGGATGATCACCGACCCAGACTGTATCGCCAGCGCCGTCGCCATGATCAGTTTGCCGCCGACCCGCTCGGTGATGATCGGAACCAGGAAACGGCCGCCAATGCTGAACACGTTGATCAGCGTCAAAATCACGGCGGCAGTGGTGAACTCAATGCCCCGGGTTACGGCGAAGTCCACCACGAAAATCAGCACGATGCCGTGCCCGGCGCAGCCCATGCCGTGAATTACCGGCAGGTTCCAGAACGCCCGGGTGTGCTTCATCTGGCGCTGGAACACCTTGAGGCGCAGCTTGGACGCCTCGGCGCTGAACGTCGCGGGCGGCGGATCGTTGGCCGACGCGCCGTAGGCCATCAACCCCTTTTCAGATGGTTGATTGCGGAAGAAGGGCATCAGACCCAGCGTCAAACCGCCGCCAACCAGGCCAATCGTCACGAAGGTGGCCTCCCAGCCGAAGTTCACCAGCAGCAGCGAATACACCGGAGCCAGCGCCGCCGCGCCAACGCCGCCGGCAGCCCACATCAAACCGATGCCCAAGCCCAGCCGCCGCTTGAACCAGGGGTTCACCGCCGCCATCAGCGGCACCATGGCGATGGACGAGGTCAGGGCCAGCATCACGCTGTACACCAGGAAGAACTGCCAGACCTGGGTGATGAACCCAATCAGGACCATGCTGACGCCAAACAGCACCCCGCCGGCCATCAGTAACTTGCGCGCGCCCAGTATGTCCCCGAACCGCCCGCTGAACGGCGAGGTCAGCGAACCCACCAGGTAGTAGCCCGCCAGCGCGAACCCGATCACCGCCGGCGACCAGCCGAACCGGCCTCCCTCGTCCAGCGGCATACGCAGTTCGGGCACCATAATGCCGGCCGACATCGAAATCGACTGGCCGAATATCTGCACTATCGACAGGATGCCTATGATTACCCAGGCATAATGAAACCCGCCGCCGGTTTGCCGGGTGGGAAAGTTCGTGGCCATCAGAGGGGATTCCTCCCAATATGGAACGGGACGCATGGCGCCCCGCAATGATGTTGTGTAGGCAAACTAATGCAGCGGACATGCCCCGAGGAGCGCTTTGCCCCACCAGGTGTCGGCCGCGCTGCCCGGCGATGCCGACGCCAGCCTGGGTACAGTATCGCCTTCGGCGGCAACCGCGCCCGTTTCCGATGCGACCGATTGCGGCGAAACGCCCCCGCTGAATCCCGAGGCAGCGCTGGACAGCAGACCCTCCAAGTCGGTGTCCCCGCTGGCCGATACCGCCCATGCGCCGAAGAAGATGATCAAGAGCAGACACACCACCATCGCCCCGACGGAGGTGAGCATCGCTATGTTTCGCCTGGAGTATCCAACCATAGCGCGGCCATTGTACTACTCACCGAGCGGGCGCGCCAATCGCCCCTCCCAACGCTCAGGGCTTGTGCAAAGTCCCTTTAGCCGCTCATGGTGAGCCTGTCGAACCATGACCCCGGCAACGGTGGCATCCTTCGACAGGCTCAGGATGAGCGGAAATCAAAGAGGCCGATACTTTGCACAGGCCCTCCCAACGCTCAGGGCAATCGCATTTCGGGCTCCACATATCCGTCATTCCCGCGAAAGCGGGAATCCAGTGGCCACAATTGGTTGTTTCATTGCAGATGTACTGACTTTTGGGTTGCTGGACTCCGGCTTTCACCGGAGGGACGGATGAGATTATTTGAAATGCGATTGCCCTGTCCCAACGCTACTCCGATGACTTCTGTCTCACGCGTACCCAACTTTACGCAACCTGTCATTGCGAGTCCGCCTCTGGCGGTTGGCAATCTCGCTGCCGAAGGAACCGCCGCTCAGACTGCGAGATTGCCGCGTCGCTTCGCTCCTTGCCATGACAAACTGGGTACGCGTGAGTGACCTGGTAGTGACGCAGTTTGAAATGGGGTTTCAGAGAATTCGATAGTATTTACAACGTTGCGGAATTATTCCCAAGGCTTGCCGTCTGGGAAGATGTCAGCTTCGGATGTTCCGCTTATCTGGTGGGTCATGTCAGCGAGGCGGTCGATGACTTCGTTGACCAGGACCCTCAGTTCCGCCTTTTGGTTTTGATCCATGGGGCGAGGGTCGCGGTTGTAACGGTACTCGGTTGCGTAGTCGGTGAGCCAGTTGCCGTAGCCGGTG
Source organism: Dehalococcoidia bacterium (assembly GCA_021295965.1). Taxonomy (GTDB): domain Bacteria; phylum Chloroflexota; class Dehalococcoidia; order Lucifugimonadales; family UBA3495; genus Bin87. Next base: position 9,278 of record JAGWBI010000029.1, read on the forward strand.
GGCGCGTTGGGGTCCGCGT
>JAGWBI010000029.1:9525-9884 GCA_021295965.1 Dehalococcoidia bacterium
GCCGGGTGGCCGGCCAGTGCATCGGGTATTGGTTACGATAGTCGTCGTCGTGGCCGATGCTGTAATCGCTCATGTAGGTACCCCAGTGGTCGGCTTGGCCGGCGATATGCTGTTTGGCGTGGCGAAGTCTGTGAAAGTCCTCAATCGGCATTGATACTATGTCGAGGTCGAGGGTCGGGGGATTGCTGCGCATGTATGCTTCCGCGGCTTGGCCGGCGGAGGTGTGTTGATCTGCCTCTGGTACCGAGACGATGAGGAGGTCCAGGTCGGAATCGGGCCGGTGGTCCCCGCGGGCTCGAGATCCGTGAAGGATGACCAAACTGGGGGCGACGGCCTTCTGGATGGCCTCTGCGATTTTG
>JAGWBI010000029.1:10201-35930 GCA_021295965.1 Dehalococcoidia bacterium
TCTCTGCGTCTTCGCGCCTTTGCGTTAAATCTCCCGTGCAATGGCCCAACGGGGTAGTTCATACCAACAAACTGGGTACCAGGGCCTTTCCAAAGTAGCTTTTGTCATTGCGAGCGCAGCGCGGCAATCTCGCTCCGGGGGCATAACTCATACGGGAGAGCCTTGTTGCATCGACGGGATTGCCACGTCGCTCCGCTCCTCGCAATGACTTTGGAAAAGCCCTGACTGGGTACGCGTGAGGCTTGGCTGGGCGGTGTAACTCGGTTACTATCCGATTTTCTGATGCCCCATTTCAAACTGAGTCACTACCAGTGACTTCTGTCCCTTGCACACTAGCACATTTGTTCGCTATACTATACCCCACGCGTCAGGCAGCCAGCCCAAGGCCACGGCCCAGCTGCCTGCATCACATCTGAATATCGGGTTCACAGGGTTCAGGTAACACGGTCAACCGCCGTCCGCCCGCGGTCGCAGATACGCCTGCGGCGTGTCGCAGATGCGCCCGCGGCGTACGGACGGCACGTCGGATCTCATGCACCGCTGGCTATCGCAAAGGCCGGTTTATTCCCCGGTACCGCATAGACCAGTACGGCGGGTGTCACCACCGCTGCGCGAGGGTCGCCCTCAGCTCCAAGCCTGCCCCGTGCTTGACACGGGGTCATGCCCGCGAAAGCGGACTCCAGGCGGGGAGGTGTGGAGCGGTCAGCACGCGCAATCTTAGGACATCAATTCGCAGACCACGCTCTCTGGCCGTAGCGCCGACAACCTGAACCCTCGAACCCGAAGCAAACCGATCATCCAGGCGACCAACCGGAGGAGGAAACCCCGAACAACCACCCGCCTTTATTCAGCCAGGCTTTGCTGGAAAACCTGGTCCCAAGCCAGCGCCCACGGCGGCCGCAGGTAGCCCAATGCCCGCACGTCGTCATACCACACCGCAAGGGGCGAGTAGCGAGTGTAGGCGCTGCCGCCGGTGAGTTTACACAATCGGCCCAGGCAATCTTCGGAGAGGCGTGCCACGCTTTCCTTCGCCAACAGTAGCTCGCGCCGGCCCGTGTTGGTTTCCAGGCAGCGCAGCGCCCCCTCCCATGCCTGGCCGATGAGCCAGGCTTCCTGCTCGGCGTGGGCCCATTCCACCTGCTGGTAGGCCCGCAGTCCCGGGTCCGACGCCATGCCGTTCTTGATGCGCGGGCGCACGTAGTCCATGGCCGCGTCAACCACACCAACTACGACCGATGTGAACGCCGCCGCCCCCAGTCCGCCGTTGGCCCCCATGAGCTCGGCCTGGTGGTTGGGCCAGGCGACGCGGGTGGCCGGAAAGTTGGAGAACTCAAAGGCATGGCTGTTGGTGGACTTCATGCCGTGGCCACGCCACTCGGCAGTCAGCTTCAGTCCGGTGGAGCCATCCCACGGATGATCGCGAACTTCCATGAAGAACAGGTCGGGTGCGGCTTCGCCGGCAGCCAGCGCGCGGGTGGTCATAAACGAGGTGAGGCCGGAGCCGCTGCCAAAATGCTTTTGACCCGATATGCGATAGCCGAAGTCACTCTCCCCATCCGGCTCGCACACGCTGGCGGTGCGGGCTGTGTCGCCTCCCGAGCCTGGCTCGCTGACGATGGTACCCCACCAGCAGCCGCTGTGCACGCTGTCGAAAACTTCGTTGCGCTGCTTGATCCATCCGCCGGTGAAGGGCTCCGGCACGGTGGGCACCCGCCATGAGGACAACACCAAATGGTGCATCGCGCTGGCCAAGGTGATGGACGGGTCGCCGGTAGCCAGCGTCCGCAGCATGGAGCAGATGGGCCGCGCCGACTGCTCAATACTCTCCCAGGTCCCGCCCAAATCCGTCGGCACCGCCATCAGCGGCACGCCGATTTGCGCCAGCCGCGCGTAGTCGGCGGGATCAGCCTTGGTGCGCTGTTGCCGGTCGGCCCGGCCCTCCGCCCACTCGGCTGCCACCTGGGGAGCCTGCTCCAAAATGGATGCAATCGTCGTCATACCTCTAGTCTCCATTGCCGAACGACCGGACGTGGCGGGCGAATATCAGCCGCCGCACCTCGAACACGAATCCGGGCAGAACGTCCTCGCCCGACAGAGTTTCCGGGTTGTCCAGAATTTCAACAGGCTGGCCCGGGCGAAAGATGTAAGCCCGCGTTTCGTAGGGGTCAAGATACCAGCCCAGCCTGGCGCCGCCATCCATCCACTCCTGCATCTTGGCCAGGCCATCGGCAAGATTGTCGGTGCGGGAGCGTACTTCAACGACGAAATCGGGCGCGCCGACAATCTCAACGCTGCGCTCGTGTGGGGTAAGATTATCGTAGCGATCCTGCGTAATCCAGGCTGCGTCGGGCATCCGCCGGCCCGCGCCTTGCAACCGGAACAGTGCCGTTTGAGTATAGTTCTCACCGGTGTTGCTGCGCCTCCAGTCGGACAGCGAATCGTTGACGTCGCGCTCATCAAGGTTGCCGTCCGGCCCCGGTGGTGGCATTACTATCAGTTCCCCTTTCGCGGAAATCTCAAAGTCATAGGGTTCGTTATCGCTGGATAACTGGCACAGCCGCTCCCCGAAGTCTGGAGCGCTGGGATCAATGCCCAACGCCGACAGGTTGAGCCGCAACTGGCCCAGCAGAGGCAGCTCCGGCAGATCGCCCTCGGCAGCAGCCGGCTTTGCAGCCCGGTCGAGTTCAGTCGTGGTCATCCTCCCTCCGGGTAACGGTCAAACACCAGCCGGCGCACTTGGAGCGCGAATCCGGGCAGCAAATCCTCGCCCGACAGCGTTTCCGGATTATCCAGGACTGCGGCGGGTTGGGCAGGCCGGTAGATATGAACACGCCGTTCATATGGGTCGATGTACCAGCCAAGGCGCGCGCCGCCATCCATCCATTCCTCCATCTTGGCCAGGCCGGCGGTGAGATTGTCGGTTCGGGAACGAACTTCCGCCACAAAGTCAGGCGCGCCGGGAACGGTGCTGGTGTACTCACCGGCGCGCAGGGCGTCGTGGCGTTCCTGGGTAATCCAGGCGGCATCGGTAATATACACGGCGCCGCTGGGCAGCTGGAACTGAACCGTTTGGGAGTACGTCCGTCCGGGGTTGTCCAACCCCCACCCGAAAAGGGCATAGTTAACTCCCTGTTCGCCGTCGTTACTTTCGTGGCCGGACGACATTACTATCAGCTCTCCCTCCGCCGAGAATTCAAGCCTGTAGAGTTCATTGTCGTTCGCCATTTGGAAGAACCGCTCGGCGAAGTCGGGCGCACTGGCGTCGATGCCCAACGCCGACAGATTCAGCCGCAACTGCCCTACCAAGAGCAACGGAGCAGCGTCGCCGCTATCCACCGGAACGGCGGCGGGAGTCTTTGCGACGGTTGTCATAGCAGTTACTCCACCGTGATGTCGTACCCGACGATGGCGCTGAAGTTCTTGCGCATATTGTTGTAGCGCGGTTCGTGGGACTGCACCTGCCCTACGCTGTCCGTGGCACGAGACATCACGTTGTACTGGCCGGGCGTCGCGTCCCAGACCCACGACCAGCGGCGCCACATCCACCGCTCCGACGGCTCTTCCAGCCGGGCCGGCTGCCAGGTTTTGCCGCCGTCCACGCTGACGTCCACCTGCGTAATGGCCCCACTGCCGCTCCAGGCGTACCCGCGCACCACGTGCTTGCCGGCCGGCAGTGTGGTGGTGTCATCATCGGGCTGGCTCACCAGCGACTTCACGCCGATGGTGGTGATCAGTTCCTTGTTGGGGTCGTCGGGAGAGTCACCGTAGTAGTAGAAGTTGTAGTGGTACCAGCAGTCCGGTTCTTGGTCCAGCACTTCCAGGCGGCGCAGCCATTTGACTGACCAGTTGCCCGACCAGCCCGGCACCAGCAGTCGAATGGGCGCGCCGTGCAGGTGCTCCAGGATCTGCCCGTTCTGGGCGTAGGCCAGGATAGTGTCGGGATGCAGGGCCTTCTGAAGGGGCAGGCCCTTGTCGTAGAAGAACGGCTCGGTCCCCTCCTCGGCAGTGGCCGGCACGCCTTCATCCCAACCTTCGGCGCGGATGTGGGTGGCGCGCCCGGTGAGGCCGGCTTCGTTGAGGATCGCCGCCAACGGCACGCCCGTCCACTCGCTGCCGGACAGGATCATCCGCTCCTGGGTGCGCGATGGCTTGGGTCCCTCGCCTTTGAAGTACTCGAAGTACGTGGCGTCGCTGCCGGAGCATTCCATAACCGTGCGTACCGAGCGAGACGGGAACCGGCGCAAATCTTCATAGGTGAGGCGCAGAGGTTTTTTGACCTCTCCATCAACGGAGAGCGACCAGTCCTTTGCCGCCATCGTCTCCGGTACGCCGAAGTGCTGCACCACGTAGTGCAATTCGGTGGGCGTAATCAGACCCTCCAACTCCATCACGGGAGTACGGACCCGCTCTGTTTTCCCATCCGGGCGCTGCAGCGTGACCGGCTCGACTTTTTTGTGCGGCCAGCCGTACCAGCTGTCGGAGTTTTCATCGGCGTCAGACGATCCGGCGCCGTCCATTTGCAGGAAGTCGGGCCGCGCGGCGTCACTGGCCTGGGTGTCTGACGGGTTCTGCTGAGTAGTCATTGGGTTAGCGCCTCCGCGAATATCGTCATCTTCAATGAAGGGTGATAGCCGGCGTCGCGCCGGCGCTTTGCCAGTTTCCCACGCCGGCGGCCCATCGGCAAGACCCGCTCCGGCGCCCGTTTGACACCGCCGCACAACGGGGCAACAATCGTGGCGCCCAGGCCCAGCCGACCGTTTCAGGAGTTGCCAATGACCACCCTGCACATCATCGTTGAGATCGCCGAGCAGATCCCCACCGGACGCACCGAATGGCGCGTGGACTGCGCCGAGTGCGGCTGGTACGACATTTTTGACGACCGGCGACGCGCCGAGGATGCCGCCACTCGCCACGTGGGCGATTCTCACGCCACCGAGAACGCCTACAACCGCATCGTCCAGACCCTGCGCATCGAGCCAAACCCGGAGGAGAGCGACCTGGTGGCAACCGATGGCGACGGCGGCTAACCGCAGAGCTATTCGTAGCGGTCGAACATAAGGCGCCGCACCTCCAGCGCAAAGCCGGGCAGAACATCCTCGCCGGATAGACTGTCCGGGTTCTCCAGTGTCTCAACCTCCCGGCCGGCCCGGTACACATAGACCCGGCGTTGGTAGGGGTGGATGTACCAGCCCAACTTGCAACCGGCATCCATCCATTCCTGCATCTTGGCCAATCCGGAGGTCAGGCTGTCCGACCGTGAATGCACTTCAATCACGAAATCCGGCGCGCCATTGATTGCGCTGCTCCGTTCTGACGCAGTAAGGTTATCGTAGCGTTCCTGGGGGATCCAGGAAGCATCGGGCATGTATCGAGCGCCACTGGGCAAATGGAACATCACTGTTTGGGAATATGCTTGCCCGGGGTTGTCCAAATCCCAAAAGAACAACGGTGCATTGACCCCCTGTTCGCCCTTGTTGCTATCGGAACCGGTAGGAGGCATTACGATCAGTTCTCCCTGGGCTGAGTGTTCCAACGTGTACGGGTAGTTGTCATTGGCGAACCGGAAAAACCGTTCGTTGAAGTCCGGCGCCGAGTGGTCAACCCCCAGCGCGGCCAGGTTCAGACGTAGTGGGCCAACCAGCGGGAAGGTCGGAAAGTCGTCTGCATCATCCGTCGCCGGGCCAGCAATGGGTGATTTTGGGGCCCGCGTCGTCATAGCACCACCTTCTTTAAAGCGCAGGGCGGTCACGCGCTTGGTGCGTATTTTTCGCCCAGCGCCGTTTCCCAACGCAGGTAGTGCTGCATATCGGCGTAGGTGCGGTCCGGGCCGCTGAAAACAATGTCGGCCGGGGTGCGCAACACTCCGGTCAGACCCTCTTCCACCGGCAAGCCGCCCGCCCGCCACGCCGTCAGCCCTCCCGCCAACGCCGCGACGTTGCGATAACCCATCTGGCGCAGCGTCGCGGCCGCCAGCAGGGATTGCCGGCCGTCCCCGCAGGTCACCACCACCTTCGCATCCATGTCCGGAACGTGTTCGCCCACCTGCCATTCCAGCCATCCCCGGGGAACCCACCGGCTGCCCGGAACATGACCCCGGGCGAAATCCTGGCTGGTGTCCACAAAGATCACCACTTCCGGCGGGTCGTCGTGCAGTTCAAGAGCGTGAACGGTGGGCACGGACTCGCGGGCGTCCGCCAGCAACTCCGATTCGCTGTCGCCGCTGATTGATCCGTCGCTGAGCGCGCTCAGGCTGAATCCCGACTCCAGGGGTCTTCCGGCGGCAACCCAGGCGGTGGTGCCGCCATCCAGGGCATACACCTCTTCGTAACCCAACTGTCGATACCAGGATCCCGTCAGGGCCGCCCGCGCCTTGCCGTCACAACAGAATACGACGGGTGCGTTTTTCACCACCGCCACGTCGTCGCTGCGCTGGACGCACTGGCCTCCGGGGAACCAGCGAAATCCCGGAATCCTTCCCTGGTCGTATTCCTCGGAAGTGCGGACGTCGATGAAATAGACGCTCTCACTGATGCTGCGGTCGAGCAACTTTTCCAGTCCCGCAATATCCAGAAAGCGAACGCCATCCTCAGCGGCGCAGCGGTCGGCGTAAGCCTCGGCAGCAGCGCGCCCTTCGTCGCTTACCTGGGGCAATAGGTCCCGGTCGGCGCCTGATTCCAGTTCATAGCCGGCCAGTACCCAGCCGGAAGTGCCGTTTTTCAGGCCCACCACATCCCGGTCCAGTCCCATGCGCTGCAACACCCGGGTACCGATGATGCTGCGCGTTCGCCCGGCGCAGTTGACCACCACGGTAGTGTCCGGGTCCAGATCGGCGGTGACGTCGGTAATCCGCAGGGCCAACTCACCCCCGGGCAGGCTCTGGCCACCCGGGATGCAGAACCGCCGGTATTCCTCTGGGGTTCGGGTATCGAGGATAACCATCTTCTCGCCCCGATCCATGCGGGCCTTCAGTTCGATGGCGTCGATTTCGGGCACATGGTGGACCACTTCCACCTTCTCGCCGAAATCCTTACTGGGCACGTTGACCCCCCACTCGGTGGGAAAATCCAGGCTCATCCAGCGATTGACGCCTCCCTCCAGCCATGCCACGTTGGAGAATCCCATCGCTTCGGCGGTTTCCACGGCGCGAGCTACGCGGCGGGCGTCGTCATCGCACAGAACCAGCATGGTGCGGGGATGCGGCACCGCCGCCGGCAGGTTGAATTCCAGCATCCGCCGGGGAATCAGAGTGCTGCCCGGGATATGGCTCGCGTTGTACTCACCAGGTTCGCGAACATCGACCAGAGCGAATTGCTTTTTTCCTTTGAATAGCTGTGCCAGCTGTGCGGCGGTAATGGCTTCGCTCATCAAACTGCTCCACGGCAAGAGTTTCGGCGTCTAAAATACACGCATAACGGGTAATACTACATAGACTGCTATTGTAACAAAAATGATGAAGGTAGCGCGTAAACGAAGGTTGGCAATCAGGGCAATCGCGTCTTGCAGTAATCGATATAATCAGCGCACTCGAACATTTTGTACGTTGATACTGCCCGTTAGCAGCGGCCTTCCAGATACTGCGATTCAGTCCGATTGGGTTCCGAGTCGGCGAACGCAAGCCTCACCAACGTGTGTTTTAACCGTCGAAAATGGCTGTAGCACGGGGTTGGGTCCAGTATCATCGCGAGCCCAATTAAGACGCGATTGCCCTGGGTTGGCAATTTGGAATTAATTCGTAACAACAAGAAAGGCCAACCCGGAATTGATTCAACCGCCTGCCGTCTTGAAACCCCTGGACAGATGAAGAGATTGCCACGCGAGGCGGCAATCTCCCAATTGGTGTTTATCGTGGGATAGATGGAGCGTTAACAGTTGTCGAACTTTTCGGTCATCATCTGGCGTACGGCGCCGGTTTCCAAATTGTAGCGCACCCGCTCCAGGCCTCGCAGGTCCTGGCCGTACACGTGAATCTCCACGGTGGGACGGTCGGTGAAGTTGTCCATCTGGTGGATTTCGTCCACTTCCGGTATGAGCAGGGTGATTTCTCCGGGTTTGACCACGGCGGAACGGTCCCGTTCCAGCCGGGCCCAGTCCTCCTTTTGGCGGTCATCCACCCGACGGAAGCGGGTTTCGGTTAGGGCGTTGTCCATCACGCCGATCATGCCCCAGGTCCGGTGGTCGTGGGGCGCTGCGTGGTCGCCCTGACCCCATACCACCGCGGTTACGAGCAGGCCGCTGTCGGGGCTGTGGTGCAGCAGCCAAGAGCCATGATTGGCCCGTCCGCCGGCGCCGACGGGTTGCCGGAAACGTTCCGGTATGGCATCAGGATTGGCGATCAGGCGGGACAGCGCATCGGAGCCCTTGTCGAAAATCTTTTCCTGATTGGGCTGGCTCACCAACAGGTCGTTCATCTCGTGAACAAAGTCGTCCAGCGTGTATTTGACGGCTACCATAGCGGCTCCTCCGTTTTCTTGGTGGCGGCAGTTTACGTGGCGATGACAAGAAGTGGCAAGGCGCTCATTGCCGACGTTGCTATACTAGCCTCCTGAATCCATCCTTGGCCGGTTACGACGGCGATCATCAGCGGAGGCAAAGCAATGTCCGACCAGATCAAAATATCCATGCGCGTTCCGGGGACTTCGCCAATGCCCGAGCTGTTGAAAATGTTACGGCAGATCGAGGAACTCGGCTTCGACGGGGCCGGCATCCTCGATAGCCAGATGATCTGCCGGGACACCTTCGTCACCATGGGACTGGCGGCCAGCGCCACCAGCACGCTGCGGCTGTTCCCGGCGGTGACCAACCCCTTCGGACGTATCCCGTCGGTGCTGGCGGGAGCGGCTCAGACCGTCGCGGAGGTTGCGCCGGGTCGGACCAAGTTCATCATCGGCACCGGCTACACCTCGGCCAGCACCATCGGACGCCGGCCGGCCACCCTGCGCCAGATGCGGCGCTGCATCATGGAAGTCAAGGCGTTGCTGGCCGGTGAAACGGTGGACTACAACGGAATGTCCAACCGCCTGGACTTTGCCGGCAGTGATGGGGGAGAGGGCGTCCCGGTGCTGATGGCTGCCTCCGGGCCGCGCTCCCTGGAACTGGCCGGAGAGGTGGCCGACGGCGCGTTGGTACTGGTCGGCTACACGCCGGGCATCGTCGGCAAGGCGCTGGAACACCTGGAGACCGGCGCCAAACGCAGCGGGCGGACGCTGGATGATCTGGACGTCGTGTTCGCCGTCCGCACCTGCGTCGCCGACTCCAACGAGGAGGCGCGTCGGTTGGCCCGGCCTGTCGCGGTACATTGGGGCCTGTTGTGGGGCGGCCCCAACTGGCTGCCCTATTCCGGCCTGGACATCCCGGAGTACGAGGTTCCCCAGCCCGTGCGGGATGTCTATCCTGACCTTGGCCACGCGCCGAACTGGGAAGAGGCCATCGAACTTACCCAATTCGTCAGCGACGAGGTGAACACGCAGCTTTGCGACGCCATGGGCCTCATCGGCACCCCCGAACACTGCACGGAGCGCATCCGGGATATGGCGCAGCACGGCGTCAATCAACTGTACCTGATGCCCTGCCTGACCTTCGCGCCGCCGGAGGCAGAGGTGAAGGCTTTCGGCGAGCGGATCATACCGGCCCTGGCGACAACGTAACGTCAAACCTCTGAGCCAATGCAAAAAGGCCGCCGCATCGCTACGACGACCTTGACCAAACGGACGGACGGCGTTGGGAGGGGAACGCCGTCCGTCGTTGACGTACGTTGGCTAGGCCAACTTCATGTAGCCGTTGGTGAAGCCCTTGGCCTCGGCGATTTCCCGGTTCAGCCGGTCGCGCTGGGTCATGCTTGGGCCGGCCAAGAGATTCCAGGCGCGGACGAGAGTGGCGGAGAGAACCCCTCGAGCCAACGGACGGCGGGGCGTGTCCCACTGCCTGAGCAGTTCGGCGGGTGTTTCCGGGATGGCGGAAACGTCCACCGGGACAACCGGCGCTTCCGGAGTGGTGGCGGGCGCGGCGTTTGCGGCGATCGCGGGCGCGGTTTCGTTTTTGGATGCGGTGACCATTTCATACTCCTTTATGCGAATATCGCGGTGGCTTTATCATTTGTATATATGATACAGAGCCTGTAGTATCTTGTCAACGAATATTGCAAAATTCTTACAATTGTGTTTATGAATACTACAGGGCAGGCCTTTGGCCTGCCCCACCGCCCATCGGCCTTGCCCGACGGGTTGGCTACAGAGCCAGTTTCCCTGGATTCATGATGCCCGCAGGATCCAGCGCCCGCTTGATGCTCAACAGGGCATCACGATTGACTCCCAACTCGCGGGCCAGCAGGTGGTGCAGCTTGATGCCCACGCCGTGGCAGTATTCCATGATGCCGCCCATATCCTGGGCCAGGGTCAACACCTCGTCCACTCCGGCGGCCAGGTTGGTCCGCACGTCGGCGTCGTAGCCGTCCCGTCCCTCCACCCGTCGGTCACCGTCGGGTACCACCATCATTGAGAAGAATTCCGGGCGGCTCCACAAGCAGTATTCCACTACCCTGATTTTCCGGGCTTCCAGCAACTCATCGGCGCGGCGTCGGTACTCCAGCACCCGGTCGGCGGGCAGGCTCATGTGCAGGTAATCGAAGGTCCGGCCCCACTGCCGCTGCCATTTCTCGGCGCGGGGTCGGCCCAGAGCAGTCTTGCGGTAGTTCAATGCCGAGTCGTGGCGGTGCCTCCAGTAAACCAGGGTCGGCTCCGGCCCCACGTTCCAGCCGCCGGCGTCATCGCATACTGCCAGCGTACGTTCCAGGGCAGCGTCCACACCCTCCCGGTACCCTTCAAACAGCAGGTGCAACAGGACGCCCTCGCTGTCCTCGGTCAGGTCCAGCAGCGTAGGGCGAATGCCCAGCGCCGCCATCTCCGACACGGCGGCAAATCCGTCCTCGAACTCGGCGAACTCCATGGTAGCGAAAGAGGCGGCTTCGGGCCGGCGAAACACCCTGACGGTTGCCTTGGTGATGATTCCAAAAGCGCCCTCGGCACCGATGAACAGGTGGTTCAAATTGGGGCCGCTTGACTGCTTGGGAACCCCCCGTGTCTTGATGATTCGCCCGTCCGGAAGCACCACCTCCAACGCCACCACCTGGTCGCCCATGGGGCCGTAGGCGGCAGCCCGGTAGCCAACCCCGTTGGTGGAGATCGTGCCGGCCACGCTGGCAATGGGAACGCTATAGGGATCGTGCCCCGGCATCAGACCGTAAGGTTCCAGGGCGTCGTACAGGTCCTGCAGGATCATCCCCGCCTCAACCTCAGCCGTCTGCGAGACGGCATCAACATGCAGCAGACGATTGAGCCGTCCCAGGTCCAGAATGATCCCGCCCGCCACGGGCAGGATGCCGCCCATCACTCCGGTGCCGCCGCCGTAGGGTATTACCGGGATACCACGCTGTTGGGCCAACGCGACGATGCGGGAGACCTGTTCCGTATCGCCCGGCCGTGCTATCACGTCCGCCAGCCGATCGAAGGCGGCGTCGGCGTAGTAGGCCCGGTAGGGCGTCAGCGCGTCGGCGGAATAACGGTCAAGATCCGCCGCGTCACTCAGGACGTGCTCGAGGCCGACAATTTGGGAAAGACTGGCGATGACAGAGGGCCAATCCACCGGCGGTGGCAAATCGGTAAGTTCGTACACGGTGGCACCGCAGAAATGGCGTTTACAGCGGGTTGCGGAACATGGCCTGTCCGGTTTCGTCGTGAGCGTGGTTGATCAGAGCCATCATCAACTGCTCGTGATTGCGTCGCATTTCATCGCGCATTTCACGCATATCGGAGCGCATCTCCTCGCGGAAATTTTGCATATCGGCGCGCATCTCCTCGCGGAAATTTTGGATGTCGGCGCGTATCTCCTCGCGGAAATTTTGCATATCGGTATGCATTTCGTCGCGGAAGTTTTGCATATCGGAGCGCATCTCCTCGCGAACCCCATGCACCTCTTGGGCAACTTGCTCAACCCGCCCTTCGAGCCGCCCAACCCGCTTGTCAAGTTGGTCAACTTGGGTAGTAATACGGCCCAGCCTGAACAGGCCGCCGCCCACCAAGATGAGGATAGATAACAGCAGTGTGCCGGCTGTCGCCCATGCTGCGATTGTTGTTGCGTCGTACATCGTCTCGCCGTGTCAGACTGAATAGAGATTTTCAACCCTAGCCGGGGTGCTGCCGCTGCCACTGGGTCCCTTGCGGCCCATCTTCCAGCGTGACGCCCTGCTCGGCCAGGCCGTCGCGGATTTGGTCAGCCAGGGCAAACTGACGCGCAGCCCGCAACTCGGAGCGCACCGACACCAGCAGGTCGATGAAGGGCGCTGCCGTAAGATCGGCATCGTCGCCAGCCCGGTCGGCGAAGGTCAGGCCGAGGACCGCGCCCAACTCCCTTAGCGCAGTCTGGCCGTCGTCTATGCTTTGGCCGGCGTCGCGGCCCCGGTTGATGTCGCGGGCAAGGTCGAACAGAGCCGCTATCGCCTGGGGCGTGTTCAAATCATCGTCCATTGCCGCGGCGAAACGGGCGCGATGGGGCGATGCGTCAACCTGCGGGCCGGAACCGTTGCCCGGCGTCAGCGCGTGGCGGACCCGGTCCAGGCTGCGTTCCACCGCCGCCGCGCCTTCGTCGCTGTAGGCCAGGGGGCTGCGGTAGTGGCTGCTCAGGAAGTACAGCCGCATTGCGTCGGGGCTGTAGCGTTCCAGGGCTTCGACCACCGACACCAAGTTGCCCAGGGACTTGCTCATCTTGTCGGAGCCCAACTGGAGGAGGCCGTTGTGCATCCAGTAGCGCGAGAAAGGCTTGGCGCCGGTGTAGGATTCGCTCTGGGCGATTTCGTTTTCGTGATGTGGGAACACCAGGTCCTGTCCGCCGCCGTGAATGTCCAGCTGCTCACCCAGGTATTCCAGCGACATGGCGGTGCATTCAATGTGCCAGCCGGGTCGGCCCGGCCCCCAGGGGCTTTCCCAGGAAGGTTCGCCGGGCTTGGCGCCTTTCCATAGGACGAAGTCCATGGGGTGTTCCTTGTTCTCGTCAACCTGAATGCGAGCGCCGGCGATCATGCTGTCCAGCGTGCGGTGGCTCAGCTTGCCATAGTCATCCTTGCTGGTGACGCGGAAATAAACGTCACCGGCGGCGGGATAGGCGTGGCCTCGGTCGATCAGACCGGCGATGGCATCGATAATGCGGGGTATTTCCTGCGTGGCCCGAGGGTATTCGGACGCACGCTGGATATTGAGGGCGTCCATGGTGTGGAAGTAGTCGCCGATGAATTCCTCAACCAGTTCGTCCTCGGAAACGCCGGCCTCCTGGGCCCGTTGGATTATCTTGTCGTCGACGTCGGTGAAGTTCTGGACGTGGCGCACCTCGTAACCCTTGTGCTCCAGGTAGCGCCGCAGGGTGTCGAAGACCACGTAGCTCAATGCGTGCCCGACGTGGGTGGAGGAATACGGCGTCACGCCGCACACATACATCTTGACCTGGTTGCCGTCGGCGGGAACGAATTCCTCGACCGCTCCGCTTAAAGTATTGTAGAGCTTCATATGAACCGGATGCGCGGCGGTGGCTCCGCCGATGTGGTGTAGCGCGATTTCACGGCCGGCACAGCAGCGCAACGGCGGTGGCCGCGATACCCTCCTCCCGACCGGTGAACCCCAGGTAGTCGGTGGTGGTGGCTTTCACGCTGACCTGCTGATCCTCAACGGAAAGGGCGGTGGCAATGTTGCGCCGCATCAACCCCACATGGGGCGACAGGCGGGGCCGCTGCGCGAGCATTGTAGCATCAACGTTGACGATGCACCAACCGTCGGCGGCGATGACACCGGCGGTTCGCTCCAGCAGCACCAGGCTGCTGATGCCCGCCAACGTCGGCTCTCCCGGGGGAAAGTGCATCCCGATATCGCCGGCGCCGGCCGCGCCCAGCAAAGCATCGATGACGGCGTGGCTCAGCGCGTCTCCGTCGCTGTGGCCGGCCAATCCGGTGGTATGCGGAACGGTCACCCCGCCGAGGATCAGGGCACGGCCCTCAGCGAGGGCGTGCGCGTCCGCTCCAGTTCCCACCCGATATTGCACGGAATATCCCGGCCTCCACGGCAAGCGCCCCGCTCTTACCTTCTCTCTATGTCTCTCAGGACCCGATGGGCGTATTCGAGGTCATTCAGGGCGCCATGATGCGCTATGATCGGCACGTAGGCGATGGTGGTAGCGGCGCAAAACATGGCGCCCAGCACTATAACCACCATATTCGCGGCGGCGCTTTTCATTGCGTCCAGTTGGGAGTACAAAGCCTCGGCCTGGGCTGCGACCGAGGCCGGAACGGGCCAACTGAAATGGTATCCCAACACCATCAGCAGCGGCAACAGGGATGCCATCGCGATGAGCATCCAAACCGCCACCCAGGCGAGGAATATATGGCGTTCCGAGTTCACCTTGGACCGCAAATATTCCAAGCGGGCCGGAGCTACCGCCATGTCCAGTCGGTCGGCGGCCACGCGCAGATACTGAGCGTATTCTCGATAGCGCGCCCTATTGACGCTGCTAGCAGCCATACCTATCCCCTTCGCCTATAAGTATATCTTCGCTCAACTGGGCCGCCGCGTACATCTCGCCGGGGCCGGGCGCAGGGCAATCGGTGCCATAGTATCCGTGCTCACGATGCCGTTGCAACCCACATCCATTGCCGGTTATCGGAATTTCAGCCGGCCTGCTCCGAGATAATCTGGTCAACGATGGCGAGGTCCTCAGGAGTCGTGACCTTCAAGTTGTCGTAGTTCCCCCAGAAGACCCGTACCGGATGGCCCAAGGCTTCCACCATCGCGGCGTCATCCGTGAAATCGCCCGGCGCGTTTCGGTGCGCTTCCAGCAACAACCGATACTCAAACACCTGCGGCGTTTGGGCGGCCCACAAAGCGGAACGCTCCGGCGTATGGGTAATCAAGCCCTCATCGCCCACCACCTTGATGGTGTCTTTGACCGGGACGGCTGCAATCGCCGCGTTGCATTGACGTACTGCATCCAAACCCCGGGTCAACACGTCGGCGGAGACGCAGGGACGGGCGCCATCGTGGATGGCCACCCACCGACGTTGACCCAGGGCCATCAGGCCGGCGTACACCGAGTCCTGACGGCGCGCGCCGCCGGCGCAAATGGACGTGATCTTGCTGACACCGAACCGGCGCACCAGCGTCTCTGCCTCCGACACCGTTTCGGCGGCAACCACCAGGGCGATAGCCTCTACGGCTTCCGACGCCCCCAGCCGGCGCAGCGTGTGGACGATCAAGGGAGCGCCCTGAACTTCGGTGAAAGTCTTGTCAGTCCCGCCCATGCGGGTGCTGCGTCCGGCCGCCACTACGACGACGCCCAGGCGGTCATCTCCTTCAGCGTGGGTTTGATTAACGGACCTGATCATCACGCCATCCTCTCCATACATTATGATACGACAGTTGGCGGTAGTGTCGCATATGGTTTATGATTTGGGCATACTAACGGCGTACCGTAACGTAGCGTAACGATCAAGACGACACACCACGGACAGGAGGGGCAACATGGCTACATTGGATTTGGCCTACCGCGTGCAAACGTACAGTTCCGGAACCCACGGCAGGGCAATCTGCAACGCCCGCACCCACCATTGGGTCGCTGATGACGGCGGCGGCGACGCGGTGGGCGCCGGAGAACTCTTCCTTTCGGGCATTACCGCCTGCGCCGTCAACATGGTGGAGCGCATCGCCGTCACTGACGACGCTCCCGTCGATTTCATGGAGGTCTCCGCCGAAGCTTACCGGGACCCTGACGCCGTGCCCGGCGACATTTCCCTGTACGCGGACGTGCGGATCCACTTCAAGATCTGGGGCGTGGACGACGACCAGGGCAACCATTTGGTGGACACCTGGAAAAAGCGTTGACCGCTGTACGGTTCGGTCGCCGTGGCGACCCCCAACACATCGGTAACCGCCGAATTCATCGCCGAGGCTCACCAGAAGCACGACGGTTAGTCCAGGGCTTGTTGACCTAGCCCGCCGTTCCCCGGCATTGCAACGGCCCCGGTCGTCCGCCGCAAATGCGCCTGGGCGCCCGGGGTTTGAGTTTTGGGTAGTCCGCGTCGGGGACACCGACCAGGAGACGCATCATAGAGTTTCCGTTGGCCATATTTGCGGCCGGCCTTACTGACAGCAGCGCCGGTCTGCTCAAGGATTTCGCCATCGCCATGGCGATTGCCGCCGGCGGGTTGGCTTTGGCCCGCCTGGTGTGGCAGCCGCCCGTGCTGGGTTACCTGATTGCCGGCCTGATCATCGGCCCGTACACGCTGCCCCATCCCATCATCAGCAACCTCGACACCATCGAGTTGTTGGCCGAGCTCGGATTGGTTTTGCTGCTATTCGGCATCGGCCTGGAGTTGGGTTGGCGACGCATTCAGGAAATCGGCTTACGGGTGCTGGTGATTGGCGTAATCGAAATCTCCGCCATGACCTTCCTCGGAATGCTGATCGCCAGCCATTGGATGGGAATAACGGGCGCTAGCAGCCTGTATCTCGGCGGCGCCATGGCCATCAGCAGTTCGGCCATCCTGCTGAAGGGATTGCGTGACGGCGGCAACCTGCGTTCCGGCTGGGGTCAGACCATCGTCGGCATCCTGTTGGTCGAGGATTTCGCGGCGGTGATCCTGCTTACCGTCCTGGCCGGCGTTGCCACTACCGGCTCGGCCAGTCTGGGTGATGTGGGCTGGCTGGTGGCCAAATTAGCTATCTTTTGCATTGCGGCGCTGGCCTTCGGCGCTGTGCTGGCCCCCAGGCTCATGCGCATTCTGTCTCGAATGCAGTCTGATGAAACCCTGCTGGTGGCGTCATTAGGCTGCTGCTTCGGACTGGCGTTGGGAGCCGAATTCCTGGGGTTGTCCGCCGCCGCCGGCGCGTTTCTGATCGGCGTGGTAATCGGCGACACGGATGCGGCGGGCCGCGTAACTCGACTGGTAAGTCCGGTGCGGGATATGTTCGGCTCGCTATTTTTCCTGTCCATTGGAATGCTCATCGACTATCGCACCCTGGACGAGTTCATCCTGCCGGCCCTGGTGGTGGTGGCAGTATTCATGGGCGGCAAGATCATGGCGAACACCGTCGGCTCGATACTGGCCGGCCGGCGTTCCCGAACGGCGGTGCAGGTGGGCATGACCATGCCGCAGATGGGAGAATTCTCGCTGGCTATCGGACGGGTCAGCGCCGCCGATGCCGTCGCCGGCCCGATTATCGGGCCCGTTCTCGCCATCTCCACGGCCATCACATCAGTGCTGGCTCCGCTGACGTCCCGGGTCGCCGCGCCAATGTACGACTGGATCGAGCGACATTCCCCTCCGCCCGTACTCGCCATCAACCTGGTCATCCACCTTGGGGTGCAGTCTTTCTGGTCGGCATTTTCATTGCCCGGCTACACCGGCCAAGTGCTGAAGAACCTGGTGCGCCGCATCTTGATCAACGTGTGCATCATCGCGGTACTCACAGCTATCGGAACCGCCGCCGTGTACACGCTGCCCGACCTGCTTACCAACAAGGATTCTTCCTCCAATGCGTTGCTGGCTCTCATCCTGGCCGGCGCCACGGTGGGCATAAACATACCCGCTGCCGTGGCCATCTGGCGAGAACTCAGGGCGTTGGCCAACCTCACGGTGCGAGCCCACGTGCGAGAGACCGCTGGGGACCCGGCCCGCTACACCCTGCGCACCTTGATTCTGGATGGCATGGCCACCGCCCTCCTGTTGTTGGGCGTGCTGATGCTGGTGCCGCTGATCATCCGGTTGTTTGAATTGGGGAGCCTTTCCGCTCCGCTTTCCATCTTCTTGCTGGTTGCGTCAGCAGGAGCGTTGGTGTTCGCCGGGTATCATGTACACCGGGTTCTGGAACCCATATTCCGCAACACCTTCATCGCTCCACCGGCGTCAGCTCGCTCCGAAGGCGCCGCCCCGGCTGCGGTGGAAGTCATCGACGCCGAGACCCCGGCAGAGCGACACCGGGCGGAACCAACCCAGCAGCCAAGCCAGCCGGCCCGCGCGGCGGGGACTTCGTCGGCCGACGACGACTCGACCGAGGACCTGTGGCGCTTCCTTGAGGAACGCATTGAGCGGTTCAATCCTCCGACGAACGGATCAGCCGATGACGCCCGTAGCACCGTCCAAAGGGAGGCAGACTAGCGCGGCTCGGTGCTACAATGCCTCCAGCTCTCATCAGGCAGGTTTCACGATGCGTATTTGCTCTTTTCTGCCCTCCGCCACCGAGATTGTGTACGCGCTGGGACTGGAGGACCAGCTCCACGGCGTAACCCACGAATGCGATTACCCGGCCCAGGCCCGCGACAAGCCGTGGGTGGTTCGCAGCGTTTTTGAAGGTACCCAGCCCACCAGCGGCGAGATCAGCCGGGTCATATCCGAGCGGCTGGCAGAAGGTCTGGGCATCTACCACATCGACCAGGACATATTGGACGCCGCCGACCCGGACCTACTGCTAACCCAGGCCATCTGCGAGGTTTGAGCGGTCTCCTCTCGGCAGGTTGCCGAGTCCACCGCCAATATGACCAAGCAGCCCGAGGTGATCTCCCTGGATCCGCAGTACCTGGGAGACGTGCTGGAGGATGTGCGCCGAGTAGGGCGCGCCACTGGAGCCGAAGCGGTTGCTGAGCAGGTAACCGCCCGTATGCAGGAACGAATTGACGCTGTAACCCAACGGGCGCAGCTGGCCGACACCCGGCCCAGGGTCCTCCACCTGGAATGGACCGACCCCCTGATGTGCGGCGGTCACTGGGTTCCGGAAATGGTGGAGCTGGCCGGCGGGTCCAACTGCTTCGGCGATAAAGAGATGGGTTCATTCCCATTGGAATGGGACGAGGTTGTGGCGAGCCAGCCGGAGGTCATCGTGGTGATGCCCTGCGGATTTGAGGTCCCAAGGGGGATGGAGGACATCCCGCTGCTGACGGCAAAAGAAGGCTGGCAGTCGCTGCCTGCAGTGCAGCATGACCGCGTATTCGTCATCGACGCCAGCAACTACACCAGCCGGTCGGGGCCGCGACTGGTCACCGGCCTGGAGATACTGGGCGAGATGATCCATCCCGAACTTTTCTCGGGCATGATTCCTGAGGCTGGGGCCCGTCGCATATACACCGCCAGCCAGGGAGGCTCGCCGTGACGACTAAATCACAACCCGCTCCGGCGTATCCCCGCCTTACTGAACTGCCCGATCCGCCCCCACTTCCTGATGGCATGAAACAACGCCCCCATATTGCTCGCATCGACCAGGTGCTGCGCAGCCATTACCGGCGCCAGCCTCATGCGCTAGTATCAGGAGAAGGCTATCTTTGTTTTGAAGCCCGCGATGCCCGTAACTCCCCCCGCCCCGACTGCGTTGTAGCCTTGGATCTGCCCTTTCCCGCTCAACTTATTGAAGAGGCCAACGGATACGTCATCAGCGAAGTGGGGCAGTCGCCTGACTTTGTGCTGGAGGTGGCGTCGCCGAGCACCGGCCAGCACGACTACACTTCCAAACGGAACATATACGCGCGACTGGACGTGCAGGAATACTGGCGGTTCGATCCCAGCGGCGGCCAGTGGCATGACGCGCCCCTGGCTGGCGACATTCTGGAGAACGGCGTGTACCGACCACTCCCCGTTGTCGAGGACGCCGATGGCCTGATCCGAGGCTACAGCCCGAGCCTGGGCTTGGAGTTACATTCGGAAAACCGTCTGCTGCGGTTCTGGGATCCGGCTGAGCGGGAATATTTGCCCGACCTGATTGAAGCGTTGGAAGCGTTGGCCGCCGCCGAAGCCCGCGCCGGGCAGGCCGAAGCCCGCGCTGAGCAAGCCGAAGCTCGTGCTGAACAAGCCGAGGAAGAAGTGCGCCGGCTGCGAACAGAGTTGAACCGCCAGCA
Organism: Dehalococcoidia bacterium; assembly: GCA_021295965.1. Taxonomy (GTDB): domain Bacteria; phylum Chloroflexota; class Dehalococcoidia; order Lucifugimonadales; family UBA3495; genus Bin87. The sequence continues at coordinate 30,116 of JAGWBI010000029.1, forward strand.
ATCACCGGAGCAAACGCCGCCTACGGGCTAATTCAGCCGCGGCCCCTTGAACGGGGTGTTTTGCTCCACCTGCTCGGCGACGATGCGGTTGGCCTGTCGCATCAGCGTCAGCAGTTTCTCGAGTTGGCCGCCGGCAGTGAGGGTTTCCAAGAGTGATTGCCGAACGTCGGGAGGGAGGGGCAGGCTCACCGCCAGGGTCGCGCAGGCGATGCGGGCTAACGCGATGGCTTCATCAGGCACCGAAATTTCACGATCCCAACCACCGGCCATGGCGGTTAATGTTCGCTGGAGCTGGATATACTGCTCCCGTACGCCGGCCACGGTGGTTGACGACACCTCGCCTTCGGTGTCCTCAATGTATCGGACCAAGCCCACCAGATGGGGCACTGTCCGCACCGTTTCCAGCAATTCGAAACGGTTCTCGCCCCGGGTCAGTATGTTGAGACGCCCTTCCTGGAGGCGCTGCACCTGCGAAACGCGGGCGGTGGTGCCGATGGAATGGGGTTCCGCAGGGTCGCCGACCTCGTTGCCCTCCCTGATGAGCAACACGCCGAAGGGCTCGTCCCGGTCGATGCAGGAGCCGATCATAGCCTTGTACCGCTCCTCAAAAATATGCAGCGGCAACGGCATACCGGGGAACAGGACCACGTTGTTCAGCGGGAACAACGGCAACTCGTGATACGAACCCGGCGGGAAATCGTCAGGATTAATGGCCATGATGGCGCAGTATAACCCCACCCCACCACCTCAGCAAGCCGACCCAGTACGGGAACAGGGCAATCGCATTTCAAACCGGCTCACCCGTCACTCCTGCGGAAGCAGGAGTCCAGAAGCCGAAAAGCAAGCAAACCACTGGATTCCCGCTTTCGCGGGAATGACGGATGCCTTCCTGTCCAAATGCGATTGCCCTGAGTACGGGAAACTGCTCAGACAAGCCGCTAACACCGCTTTGTCCGTGATGTTATACTGTGGCGTGGATAATGGTCTGAGAGATACCCGTCATGACTACCCAAGAACATCTTGTTGCTCGATTGAAGCCGCTGGGCATACGGCTCACTCCGCAGCGCCTCGCTATCGCCGAGGTGGTGGTCAATTCCGCAGACCATCCCACCGTGCGGGAGATTTTTGAGCGGGTGCGCGATTTCTTTCCCTACGTCACTCTGGCCACGGTATATTCTACCCTTGGAGTGCTGGAGCAAGCCGGCATCGTCCGTGAACTGCCGTTCCAGAAACAGTCTCGCTACGACGCCAACCTTTCCCCCCACGCCAATCTGGTGTGCCTGGGTTGCGGCGCAGTTGTTGACGCCGACGTGGGACAGGAAAGTGTAGCCGAACTGCAGCAGGCCATCGGCCAGAACACCGATTTCCACGTCTCCTCTCAGCGAGTTGATTTCTACGGTTACTGCGAAGGTTGCGCCCTGCGCAACTGACAGACCCCGACAACCGCGAGGTGGTTTGCAGTGACAACCTACTACATTAGCTACGGAGAGCCGCAACCCCGTTTCAACTGGCGGACGCTGCTGCTCATCCTGCTGGGTCTGCTGGCGTTGGCTATTCTGGCGGGAATCGCTTACGGCATCTTCCTGCTGGTGACCGGCGAGGACGATTCCGGCATCGCGTCTCCCGCGGACGCTTCCGACTCCGTGCCACTGGCAGAAGCCGTGTTTTCTCTTTTTGATGACAATACCAATACCATCTTCCTGGTAGATAACAGTAAGACCATCAGTGACAGCCTGCCAGTAGTGAAGGAAGCGCTGCTGGCCGTGGTCTTGCCTTATGCCGACCCTGATGCTGGACGCCCCGCAGAGAACAGCCTGGCCTCCCTGGCTCTCTTCACCGATGTTCCTGACCCCTTCCCGGAATTAGCGCCGCTGGAATCGTTGGAAGCATCCACCAAATGGCTCCGTGCGGTCGATACTCTGAAAACGCTAGACCGCCCAGCTTATATTTACGACGCGGTCGGAGCGGCACACGATTCGCTCATCTTCCACGGAGACGAAGAACGCGATAACGTAATAGTGCTGTTGACCGATGGCGGCGACGGCGGGTTCGTGGTAGTTGACCCGGCCAAAGCTGAACTCTGTGGGGCAGGCATCGACAATGCGCCCGGCGAGGTGTGCAGCCCGGTGTTCGAGACGATCGCCATCGAACCCGCCGGGCTGGTCGCGTGTCCGGCTGACATGGCGGTAGTGCCAGGGGAAGTGTGTCACCCGGTCAGAGTGGCCACCGTCGGCGAGACGGTCACTGCATACCATACCGTCAACCCCAATGAGGTGAAGCCTTGCCCTGCGGAGTTGGGTGGCTCAACCAACTTCTGTGTTGACATCATCTCCGGCTACCAGCCCTTCGACCCCGAGGCGGTCGAGCCCTGCCCCGAAGCGCTGGGCGAACCAGGCAAGGCCTGCGTCGAGTCCAGAAGTGATCTCACCCAAGACGAACTGTTGGCCATACTGCTGAGCAGCGACGTCCATGACCTGAAAGTGCATACCATCGGCCTTGGCGAACCGGATGACCATCACGCTCTCAAGTTGCTTGCCGAGGCCACCGACGGCGAGTACATACATGCCGACGTGTCCAGTGCCTCAGCAATGACCCACCCCAGCATATTCGGCGGTTCTCGCTGATTATCTGAGCCGCCATCCAGCGTCAGGAGGCATCGACGGCAACCGGCCGGCGCGGGTTGCCGGTACGGAAAGCATCGCCTCTGCTGAGCGCTATCGTCAGGAGGCCGTCAATTGGCCTATATCGCGCGGCTCAGCCTCACTAACTACCGCAATTTCCGCCAGGCGGATGTTGATCTGCCCAAGGGCGTGTCCGTGTTCTACGGGTCAAATGCGCAGGGTAAGACGGCTTTGCTGGAGGCCGCGTACACGCTGGCGGTGGGCCGCTCCTTCCGCACGGAACGGGAACGGCAGGTACTCAACTTCGACGCCGCACGTATGGGCGACGCCGCCTACATCACCGGAGTCGCCTGCCGGGACGGGCAACAGATGACCGCGGTGGTTGGTTACTTGCCGTCGGCGCGAGTGACCGCAGGTCCTGACCGCGAGGCCGGCGCGTCATCAAACACGACCGCCTTGCCGCCGGTCAGCAAGGAGATACGAGTCAATCGCCAACGCAGCACAGCCTCCGGCCTGGTGGGCCGCATCGGCGCTACGCTGTTCTCGGTCGATGACCTGGAACTGGTTCTCGGCGCTCCGTCAAATCGGCGGCGCTTCCTTGACATTTTGATCTGCCAGGCCCACCGGCCTTACCTGGACGCCCTGCAACGTTATCAGGCCGCCCTGCGGCACCGCAACGGCCTGTTGCGCCGGCGGCGGGAAGCGGACATCGCGCCTGAGGAGTTCGATTACTGGGACGAACAGTTGCTTCAATCAGGGACGGCAGTAACGGTAGGCCGAGATGATGCCATCAGGCGGTTGTCTGACTCGGCTTGTTGCCACCACCGGAACATGGCGGAGGCCGACCAAACCCTCACCCTGGAATATCGCCCCAGCGTCGCGCCGCAGGAGACCGCCGACAATACGGCTGCGGTTTTTCGCGAGCAGTTGCAACGGCACGCTGCCCGCGAGCAGGCCACCGCTGCCACCGCCGTCGGGCCGCACCGCGATAACTTCGCTATATTCATGAACGGGCTGGACGCCAACTCATTCGCCTCCCGCGGCGAGGCCCGCACCATCGCTCTGTCACTGCGCCTGGCAGAGGCCGACTATCTGGCGCAGGCCCGCGAAGATGACCCCGTCATACTGTTGGACGACGTGTTCTCCGAAATGGACGATCGACGCCGCGTCAGGGTCTTGCAAAAGGTTTCTCAATATCGCCAGACTCTGATGACCACCACCGACGCCGAGCCGTTGCGCGCCATTTTGGGAGACACGGCCTCCTACTTTTGCGTAGCCGACGGCGTGGTATCACCTGAAGCGGGGCCGAATTGAAGGACATGGACCCTATCGAAAACGCAGCCCGAATCCTGGCCGCCGCCAACTACGCAATCGCGCTGACCGGCGCCGGCCTGTCGGTGGAAAGCGGCATACCTTCATTTCGTGGCCCCGACGGGCTGTGGACCAAATACGGCCAGCCCAGCAACCTGTCCTACCGGGTGTTTTCGCGGGATCCCCAGGACTGGTGGGAACGCCGTCTCCACGATGAGGTTACGCCGGGCAACCCCACCTATGACCTCAAGGAAGCCGTGGACAACGCCGCGCCCAATCCCGGCCACGTCGCCATGGCGGAACTGGAACAGGCCGGCGTCCTCAAAGCGGTAATCACGCAGAACGTGGATGACCTCCACGGGCGCGCCGGCGGCAGCAACCTGCTGGAGATCCACGGCAACCGCAACTACCTGCGCTGCATCGGCTGCGGCTGGCGGCGTCCCCGCGCCGAGTACGCCATCACCGACGTGCCACCCGTCTGCCGGGAGTGTGGCGGCGTCATCAAGCTGGACACCGTCATGTTCGGCGAACCCATACCCGCCGCCACGCTGGAGGCCTGCTTCGCCGAGACGCAACGATGCGACGCCATGCTGCTCGTAGGCACCTCCGGCGCGGTCAACCCGGCGGCTCAGCTGCCCTTGCTGGCTCGCGAGCGGGGGGCGCAGATCATCGAAGTCAATCCTGAACCTACCCAGCTTACGCCATACGCTCACACCGTTATCGCCGGCGCCGCCGGGGAAGTACTGCCGCGCATAGCGGAAGCCATCCAGAGTTTGCACACGACACCTTGATACTGCGAAGTTTCACATGGGACAAACCCTGACCAACTGGCTCCGCGCGCTGAACGACGCAGCTTTGGCCGCCGATATTACCTGGATTGACCTGCTGGTTAGTCTGGCTATCGTCACCGGCGCGGTCCTGTTTGCCTTCTTGTTCAGCAGGCTGCTGTTCCGCCTGATCCTGCGCGGGGCGCGCCTGTTCCCCGGTGAGCTGGACGACCACTTGGTTACAGCGGCACGGCGGCCGGTTATCGCCTATATCATCCTGCTGGGCGCCTACCTGGCCATCGAAGTACCGCTTACGCTACCGGCCGAAGTGGATGCGGCGGTCAACAAAGCCGCCGGCGTGGCCGCCATCATCATCGGCGCAGTGCTCATTAACGCGGTCGGTCGTAGCGCGCTCGCCTGGCTCCAGGAATACCTGGGGAGCACGCCGGCGGCCAACACCAGTAGTTGGGCGTTGCCGCTGGCCCGTCGCGGCCTGCTCATCGTGGTGGCAGTGATGGCAATCATGGTGTCGCTGGACGTGCTGGGTGTGAACATCTCTCCGCTCATCGCCGGCCTGGGCATCGGCGGCTTGGCGGTGGCGCTGGCGATACAGCCGACGCTGAGCAACCTGTTCGCCGGAACGTACGTCATCACCGAGGGGGTGGTCAGCCCAGGCGACTACATCGACATGGAGGGCGGCGTCAGCGGGTACGTGGTGGACGTGAACTGGCGCAGCACCCGCCTCCGCACCTGGGGCAACAACCTGGTCGTGGTACCCAACTCCCGCTTCGCGGAGACCATCATCACCAACTACAGCAAGCCCGACGAGCACGTCAACGTGTTTCTCACCTGCGGCGTGGCTTATGAGAGCGACCTGCAACGGGTGGAGACGGTCAGCCAACAGGTGATGGAGCAGGTGCTGGCCCAGCATCCCGGCGCGGTGCAGGAATATGGAGCATATTTCGGTTACGACGCCTTCGGCGAGAGCAACATCGACTTCTGGCTGTTCGTGCAGGCCCGGGACCGGTTGGCGAGCTTTGAAGTGCGAACCGAGTTGATCAAGCAGTTGCACTCCCGCCTTGCCGCTGAGGGAATCACCATCAACTACCCGGTGCG
>JAGWBI010000065.1:0-775 GCA_021295965.1 Dehalococcoidia bacterium
GTCTATCCCCGCGCGTGCGGGGGAACCCCTTGGCAAATTGATAGTCACTATTCACCATTATTCACCAAGGGAGCGGGCTGCGCCGTATCTTACCAGGTACACGCCGTCGGCATCCACGATTTCCTTGGGCGGGTCGCCCAGGCTGCGGATGCTCTGCTGGCCCACCGCCGACGGATCTCGCCACGTCATCACGATGGACCCGTTGCCCAGCTGGCCATGCCACCGCACCAGCACGTCCCAGATCCGATCCCTGATGCCGCTGGTCATGTCCGGCGACGTGTACGCACCGGGCGCTATCTCCAGCATCACCGACGCCAGGAATCCCCGGTAGCGGCCCTCTACGTTTACGGTAACCACCACCGTCATCAGAGTTCCTCCTCCCCATCTTCTCCGTCCGGCCAGCCGTCCATCAGCGTGGCGTCGAGGGCCAGCCCTCCGCCGGATTCGGGTTCTACGGGCGTCACATCCTGGAACAGTGTCTTGATGCGGTCAATCATCTTGGGGATGACCCGTTCCGTCCGCATCAGATCGCCGGTCGTTCGCCTGGTATGCCGTTCCACGTCCAGGCGGGGATTCTTGGCAACTTCGGAGGCGGATTTGAACGCAGCCGGCAGCAGCACCGTGTCGCGGAACAGGTCCGCGACGTCCAGGGCGAAAGCCTCACCGCTGTGCTCGTGGATGAACCCCAACTGAGGGATGGCGCCCAGCGAGGTCACCGCGATCACCGCCGCCGCCGTGACCGCCACCGAGGCGTGGTTGATGGCCTGGTTGGGAA
>JAGWBI010000065.1:869-7661 GCA_021295965.1 Dehalococcoidia bacterium
TGTATTGAGATCCGTGTGTGGCAGCACCTCGCCCAGGCGCAGGGCGTACATCTTGCGGGCGATGGTGATGCGGCTGCCCTGGGCATCTCCCCAGGCCCGCATCTGCCGCCGTGCGATGTCCGACGTGTCGGGCATCAGCGGGGGCGCGGTGTAGCAACGCACGCCATCCTCGCCCACGGCTACCAGGCCGGTTCCGTGCCGGGCCATCAGGCGCAGCGCGTCGTGGCTCACCGTGGAGCCCGGCCCCAGCAGGATCATTGACAGAGTCTGAAATGGGATGCCGTACTCGCCCGGTCCCAGCGAACTGTCGGCGTCGGGCCCGGCCTGCCGTTCGAAGCGCAGCGTGCCGTCGCGCACGGTGAGCGCGCCCCGGGATAGCCACAGCAGTCCGTGGCGGTCGGCGTGGGGGATGCGGGCCGTTTCCAGTCCCAGCCTTCCTCTCAGCATGTTCGTCGCCTCCCTTTGTCCGTTGACGGGGATGGATATTCGGTTGTTAAGGTGCGTTGACCCATCCGGGTCAGGATCCCGGCTTGCCGCTTGCGGGGCGCAGCAGCAGCATCCCGTAGCCGTAGGCACGGTGCCGCCCGACGCCGCCGGCCAGCAGTTTGGCGAAGGCCGGGCCGTCGGTGATCTCCAGCACTCCTCGCATCAGGGCATCCGGCCCTTCGCTGTACGTGCCCCGCAGCCGACGAACGGCGCGGGTGCGCTGGAACGACGCCAGCGTCGCCGATTCCAGGGCGGCGCCGCCGCGACTCTCCAGCTGTTTTCGCAGCCAGTCGGTATAGACCTCCTCGCGGCTGCGGGTCATCTTGCCCTTGGAATGTTGTTCCGCCTCCAGTTGGAAGGCGTCCCACTCCTTGCCCGGCCGAGTATCGGCTTTATCGGTGCGACGCACGATGGGCCGCACCCGCACCTCAAAGCCCAGCCGCTTGCCGGCTGTCCACTGCTCGGGCATGGGCTTGCTGTCGATGCTTTGGGGCGGGATGATACGGCATTGCAGCGGGTCGGCGTAGGCGCCGGCTGCCTCGCGCAATTCATCCGCTACGGCGAGGCCGTACCCGTACAGGCACCCGCGCGAGCCTCCCCTTGGGAAGATGGCGCGGAAGGGACGGGGCGCCAGGTCTCGACCAAAGCACTCGGTCAGCAGGCAATGCATCCCGTGGTCGGGGTCCTGCAGGCGGCGCATACCCATCCAGCGCTGGAAGTCCCGCTGGCTGATCTCCGCCCGCACCATCTGCAACGGTTGCATCATGATGCTGCCACCTCCATCCAACGGCTGCGGTCAACGGTCCCTTCGCACACCCAGCGGCCGCCGCCGTGCAGGCCGGAGACCCAGTTGCGCTGGTCGGTGATCATGTGCGTCCGACTGGCCTCGATGTCGTCCACCCCTTCGCCCCGGGGCCACTGGAGACGGCAGGGCTCGCCGCGAGTATCGCCCGCCGGGACCACGTTGAGCAGCGCCGCCAGGGCGGTATCGCCCTCGGCGAAATCGCCGTACAGCGGGGCGGACGGAAGGCACGGTTTGCGGCCGATGAACAGAGGGCGGATCGGTTCCTGCAACGCCTGCGCCACGGCGTCCAGGGTGGGCGCGTCGTCTGCCGGCTCCAGCCGCAGCGCCGCCGTGACGCGCATGTCTGCGTAGTAGTCACGGTAGCGCAGGTGCGGAGCGAGGTAGGTGTTGGCGCCGCCGGCACGGCCTTCCGGCCTCCCCCGGGTGGTCCAGCCCTGGTCGTTGGCGGCCAGCTGCGCCGTCTGAAAGTCCGTCATGCGGACGCCGCCGGCCGGCTCCCGTTCGATGCGGGCCGCCATCACGATGCGGTCCTGCAGGTCCTGGTGCCTCTGGCGTTCCACCCGCCGCCAGCCCAGCGCGTTGGCGAACAGCCCGGTGAGCATGGACACGGCGGGGAAGGGGCGGATCACGCCCAGGTTGTCGATGGTTTCGCCGCCGAAGGCCAGCAGCGGGGCTTCCAGGTTGATGATGAGGTGACGCATGGCTACACCGCCGCGCCGGAGCGCGCCGCGTCCGCCGCCCACGTCGCCAGGTCGTCCAGGCACAGGCGCTCGGCGCTGGGTATGTCACAGTCCTCCACCGACATCACCCGCCGTACTTCCTTCCCGCCGTAGGCTGCGTCCAGCTTGCCCAGGTGACCGGCCAGCTTTTCGGTGGCGGCCTCGATGCGCGCCCGAGCTGGCTCACGGTAGGCGTTGGCCAGGCTGCGGGGCTGGCGGCTGCCGGCCTCGATGAGCATGAGGTCGGCAAAGCCGTAGGGTGCGGTGGACCCCAGCTTGGCCCCCGGCGACACGGTGGCGATCAGGTGGGTCAGGTGCTCCACCACCTTGCCGGCCAGGTCCCGGTCGGCGTTCTCCCACTCGCCGGCGTCGCAGCCCTCCAGGTTGGACACCACCACGTAGCCGTAGAACAGGCCGGCGGTGAGTTCCATATCATTGAGGTGAGCTGCTCCCGGACCCTCCTCTTCCTTTGGTAAATCTTCCACGGCAGCCCAGAAATCCATTTCTCTTTCTTCACCATGCACGGTGAAAGCGTGGGCAACATGGACTGCGGCGTCCATATTGGCAGCTGGGTCAGAAGTCACCATCCTTCCAAAAAGAGCACTAATTAGACCACCGGGAAATCGGGATGCCTCTCGAAATGCGCGAAAGTTATCCCTTTCTTCGTTAGCTCGCCGTGTGCTGAACAGTAGATTGACCGCATCCCGTGCCGCTCTAGGATCATTTGGGTGTTCTGCGCAGATGGACGACGCCTTGGCCTGCAAGTATTCCACCTCAGGTAAACCGAGCAACAGTGGTTGTGTGCCGCTTTCGCTGTAGATATTTTCCTGCAATGCTGCTTCAATCCCTTGCAATACGTCGACACTGGCAGCATGAACTTCTTTGAGAGGCTGCATAACGCCCAGTGACACCGCGTTCCTTGTGCGCATCGAATCAGTGAATCCGTCGATGTTTTTCAAAGCGAACTCGTCCTGGGCCACGCGCCAGTGCCGCTTGAGGCACTGGGACGAGATGCGGGTGCGCACCACACCGCCGAAGGGCATTCGCTTGGCCAGACCAGAGTCATCCCGGTTGAGCAGCGCGGCGGGGTAGGAGTGCAAGGTGTGTATCTGCAAAAATCTGGGGGTGGTCATCATCAATCTCCCTGTGGTTACTCTGCTGATGATTGGGAACCGCGCCGCTCGGCCCGGTAGTACGCGCGAGCGATACGGATACGACTCTGCTCAGCCTGTTCTTCGTTGTAGCCTTCATTTAGGATGAACCAGGCCATTTCACTCCAGTTGAACGAGCACCCTTCATTTGCCAATAGCCGAAACAGCCTCGCTAGCAGGCGGCGTAGAGTAGTGCCCCTCGCTGCGAGCAGAGTAGCCAAACGATCTTCGCTGTAGAAGCCTCGCTCACCAGCCTGCTGTTCGCCGCCAACATAAAGCGTTCTGCCAACTGGCATACGTGGACGGTGGGCTATTCCGTTGCCGGTTCCATGGGCCATCAGCGCTATTCCATGCATAATGAGCGCCCATTTCTCGACGCCGGCCTTCTCGGGCATTCCCCGCTGGCTCATGAGCTTCCAAAAAGCTGGACTATTGGGATTAATCGGGTCCATGCGCCGCAGGCTGGCGCTTTCCCCGGTTGTGAACTCAGGGCTTTCGATGGACTCAATTGTGTTCGCAATGACGACACCAAAATTCGCCGGTATAGGACTGTTTGTCGAGGTAGGGGGTAGTTTCACCACACTGGTGTGGCCACTCGTGCCGTTTTCGATGATGTCGTACATCTCATCCCGGTGATCCGGGTTGTCTCCGCGCCACACCTTTGTGACGATGCCCATTTGATTGAAGGCTTCCAGCCAATCTTCCTGCCCTTCGAGAAATTCGCTCACGGCGTCTCGCTTCAGCTCCGCCACAAGCATCTCAAAGTTGCCTGTGTCAGGGTCTTGTCGGAACATTGCCAAGTCTGGGAAACCACGGCCCCGCACGACTCGAAAACGGTCAACGTGGAAAGGTCGCCAACCATGGCGTATCGCGTGTTCATGTACTTCGCGGTTGAACATCCACTCTCGTTCAGTTGCTCGTCCGGCAGGACCAGTCGGGCCTGCAACAGGCTCCCCTCCACCCAATTCCAAGTCGTTCTCCGTTGGTAGTTGTTCGGTCATGCGTTGTTCTCCTGGTCCGCGTTCTCCCGATCAAATAACTCCGGCAGCCCGTTGGGCCCTTGCAGCCGACCCCAGAACACGCTTCCCGCGCGAACCTGCGCTTTGTAACGATGAATTGACAGGCAGGGCAGCGAGTCGGTAGCGTCTTTCAGGATGTCTTGGGCATGATCGATTACCCCGTCCTTGCCATTGCGCAACCATCGCCTCCGGATCAGGACACGTGCATCGTTATCATCCACGTCAAACTCGTTCTGTACATCATCAAAAAAATCGCGATCAACGATTTCGTCCAACTTGCTTGACAATGCTGAGGCCCGCGTCCACTGGTCAGACCTGATGCCGGTCGAATCGCCATCCGCGACAAACGTAGCGATGGAATGGCGCAAGGCGTCTTTCACTTTACCGACCTGCGCAACACGTTCTCTTGCAACATCTGCGAGTTCGTTCCGGAGTCGTGTCCGCCCGAATACTTGAACCGTCCTGGGACGCAACGGAATAATGCGCTCGTAGTACCCTTCGGTCTGGCCGCCCCTATCTCCCTTGACTCCCCTGGCTACCAGGAATCTGTCACTGGATCCGCCTTGAAACAAGACGGGCAAATCCCAGTCCCCACCGTCAAACAGGTATCCCACGATACGGTCGTACGCAAAACCGTCCTTTTGCAATGCAAGGGCCTTAGCGCCCTTTTTGTCCCGTTTGTCTATTAGCTGCCAGGGGTCATGCACTGCTCCCAGGCTTTCTTGCGTGGCCAGCCGTCTTCCAGCACTGGTCGCCTGTTTGGCATAAATCCCACCAGGACCAACCAGCAAGCGTCGCCTGCGACACACTTCCAAGTAGTAAGGATGTAGTCTGTTCAGTGGCAGAGCTTCCAATTTTTGGCCATCCCAAATCTCTATCCAGAGCAACCCGATACCGTCCCAGCGCATTGGCCAGTCACTAACATCAACCTCCAGCAAAGCATCAATGTCCCTAGAGATATGCCCACCCCAACGAAGAGAAGACGTCAAGGTGAAACTGGTGCGGCTGTTCCAGCCAGACTGCATACGAGAAACCGGGTAGTGCCCCTGCCCGATTTGACCTCCCATCGTCTGAAGGTTGATCAACGCGAAAAGCCAGCCATCTGTGCTGCCATCATCGAATGCACCCGTCTTGATGTCGTGGTTTTTGGAGGTGCTGATAATGTCCAGTTCGTCCGGCGTGGCCGCCACACCCTTGTAGTCCTTCTCCAAGTCTGGCGACGACGCCGGCGGTTGCATGAAGGCTGGTTTGGTGATGTCGTCCACCACAAGGTGCCAAGGCGCGTCGTCTGGAAACTCCGACGTCAGCCCGCGTATTAGGGCGGCCCACTCTGCCGCTTCCGTCGGTGGCGCGATGATGCCGGCCCGGTGCATCATCATCGCGGCCAACTGCGACAGGAAAGCGTGCCAAGCCTGGCGCTGGTGCGAACGCAGCGCAGGAAAGGCCTCCACTTCATCCGCCATCAGCGCGGCGTACACCTCCGACAGCGATGCTTTATAGACGCTGCTTGCAGTTGCAATTCGGATAAGCGGTTCGGTTAGTATGTTGAACATAGCGCAGCCTCGTTTTTAGACCATATAAGCCGAACTTAATTTCGGCACAATGGTACGTCCGTTTTTGTCGCTCTGTCAACCTTTGCAATCACTTTTTCCATCAATCCCAAGGGTCCCGCCAGTACAGGCACCAAGGGTCGCAAACGAAATTGGTATCCATCATCGGTGTTCCCGGATGGCTGCACCCGTCGCACAGAAAGTATCGGCAACTGGCACAGATACGAATGGCGCGGTGGTTGCAGTACTCGCATTGGGGGCGGTTAGGCAAAAGTGGTAGAATAGCCAACGCAATCTCCTTGGTAACGGTCTCCATCCGCTTTCTGAGGGATTCGAACCCTCGCAGGGGCTGGCCCCCCTACGAGGGAATTTTCATAAGCCTATGGCTAGCGGCCTCTCTTGTCAACCCCCTCCTAAGAACCGCCCCCATCTAGGCTTACCAGTTCGTTGCCACTATGATATGATTCTGTCGCTTCCTCGTTAAACGACCCATTCCGGGTAGTTGCGGGGATAGACCATGGTAAGCCCAGATGGGGGCGACTACACCATAAGTTCCCCCGCACGCGCGGGGATATTGGGGGCGGACGCTCAATCCGCCCCCGCTGGTCTTTGCCTACTACGTCCGCCGCAGTCCCAGCCGGTCGTAGCGGAAGCGCCGGTCGCCGACGCGGAACTCGAACCCGCCGTCGGTCGAGCCGGGCTCCACCGATTCCGGCGGCTCCACCCCCGCCAGCCACTGCGCTGACATCGCCAGCCGGTCGATGGTGCTTGTTACATCAAAGGGGCTAACCGGCGGTGGTGCAAACTCAATTTCAACCCGGTCGTCGCCCAGCCGGGTGCGGATCCGTTCGTCGTCGCTGGGAAACAGAATTTCCCGGTTGTCGGTGAAGAACGATTTGTCCCTCCGGATGACATGGCCTCGCGCCGTCTGCACGTCGGCGATGTGGCCGCCGGCGGTGCCGATGGCGTGTTCCTTCCACTCGTCTCCCAATTCCTCAGTGATCCGCTCCAGAACCTCGGGATGGGTCGCCATCTCCACCAGTTCCCGGTTCATCTCCGGTA
>JAGWBI010000030.1:0-8997 GCA_021295965.1 Dehalococcoidia bacterium
AACGTGCTTGCTAACCCGTTCCTTACCCGGAGAGGCCGACCTTTTTCAACCCCTCAACTCAAAGTGGGTACGCGTGAGGGCTTTTCATGCGGCTGCCCCTCTGCCAGGAGCCACTCTGCCATGAAAACGCCCCGGTTATGGAGTATCATTACCGTCACGCCGCATCAAATTCGCCCAACTGCGTCTTTCGCAGCATCACCACCATCAGGAGCCGACCGATATGCTCATAGACCCCAAGACTTTTGACCGTTTCAATATGATCCTTACCGGCGTGGTCGTGCCCCGGCCCATCGCCTTCGTTTCCACCAGGTCCACCGACGGCGTGGTGAACCTGGCGCCGTTCAGCTTTTTCAACGCCATGGCCTACAATCCGCCCACGGTGATTTTCTCGTCGTCGCGTCGGGCCCCCGGCTGGCAGGACAAGCGCAAGGACACCCTTACCAACATCGAGGAGACCGGCGAGTACGTGATCAACGTGGTGGTGGACGACATCGCCGCCGCCATGAACGCCACCGCCGCCGAGTACCCGTCCGACGTGTCCGAGTTCGACATCGCCGGCCTCACCGAAGCGCCCAGCGAAATGGTGAAGCCGCCCCGGGTCCTCGAGTCGCCGGTCAACATGGAGTGCCGCCTCGTCCAGGTGGTCAACATCGGCGAGCAGCCCCACTCCCACGGCATCGTCATCGGCGAGATCCTTCGTATGCACCTCCGCGACGACATACTCTACGAAGGCCCCAACGGCCTCCGCATCGACCACGCCGCCCTGAAGCCCACGGGCCGCCTGGCCGGCAATATGTACTGCCACACCGACGACGTGTACGAACTCGTCCGCCCGGTGTACACCCCCCAGGAAGAACAACAGGCCGCCGACTGAGCCATCTCCTCCAGCCTCTGTCATTGCGAGTTCGCCGCAGGCGGACATGGCAATCTCGAAGCCCCAAACAAGGAGCGCAACATGAATACCGCCGACCCTGGCATCAAGCTCTACGGCGCCGAATGGTGTCCCGACTGCCACCGTTCCCGCAACTACCTGGACAGCCAATCCGTAGCCTATGAGTACATCAACGTTGACGGCGACGACGACGCCCAGAACTACGTGAAGCAGGTCAACGACAACCGGCTCATCATCCCTACCATCGTCTTCCCCGACGGCTCCGTCCTGGTCGAGCCTTCCAACGCCGAACTGGCCCGCAAGCTGCGAGTGTAGCGAAATCACAATGCGTCGCCGCCGCCTGGCTGTCGCGACAGAGGCTTGAGATGGTCACGAAACCGTACATCCCGCGTGTTCCCATTGCGCCGCCCCCGGTTCCGCTGCCGGATGACTACGTCTGCCCCGACCCGGAGCCCCGCGACATGATTCAAAGCCCTACCATCAACAAGGCGGGCTACGTCGTCGCCCGCCACTTTCACGAGCGTCCCGATACGCTGGTGCGGGCTCCCTGCGTACTGAACTTTGACCCTTACGACATGAACAACCGGGTCGAGCCGGACCTGCTGGTGGCCTTCGGCGTGAAACCCGCGTCCATCCTGCCCCGCAACGGCTACATCATCTGGGAAGCGGGCAAGCCGCCGGACTTTGTGATGGAAGTGGCCTCCGAGTCCACTCACCCACGGGACACCGGGTTCAAACGCGAGCTGTACGCTCGCCTGGGCATCGCCGAATACTGGCGGGTTGACCCCACTGGCGGCGACTTCTATGGCTACGCCCTGGCCGGCGACCGATTTGTGGACGGCGAATATCGGGCAATCGACCTGACGACGGAAGCCGACGGGATGATATGGGGATACAGCTCCACGTTGGACCTGTGCCCCTGCTGGCATCCGGCGTGGGATTGGGACGTTGACGACGAAAGCCATCTGCGATTTTACGACCGCAAGACGGGCCGCTACCTGTGCGACTTTACGCTGGTGGAGGAAAGACTGGCTCAGGAAATCCAAGCTAGGCAGGATGCGGAGGAGCGCATACGGCAGTTGGAAGAGCGTTTGCGCCGAGGCTAATCGGATAACCCCCGATCTGATCGGGAAGTAGCCTAATCAGGAAACTCCAGCAGCTGCAGCACGTTCCCGTCCGGATCCTTCAGGGTGGCTACCCAGCCACCCCAGTGCTCCTGCTCCGGAACGCGGATGAACTCCACGCCCTCCGCGACCAGCCGCGCGTGCTCGGCGTGAATGTCGTCCACACCCAGGTGGGGCATCACCCGCAGCGGGTCTTTTGACGCGCCGCTCACGCCGCCGTGCCGGCCCACGTTGAACCGCAGTTCGCCCAGCTGGAAGGCGACAAAACCCTCGTCCTCGTGAAAAGAATGCAGCGGCAACCGCAGCACGTCCCGGTAGAACCGCAGCATCCGGTCCAGGTTGTCAGTCCATAGGGTTATGCCAACGACTGCGGTAATCACAGGCGGTTAGCCGTGAGCGTTTATTCGTCCGAGGGCTGGCAGCTGCGGCACCAGCCGTGGAAATCCACCCGCTGCCACATCACCTGGAACCGGGTCTCGCTGGATACTTGGTCGCGCAGACGGACGATTATCTCGCTGCTGTCGTCGGCGTCGGCGATGTTGCCGCAGCCCAGGCAGACCAGGTTGACGTGGGGCGAAACGTTGCTCTCATAGCGCGACTGCTTGGCGAAGGGCAGTTCCTGGATCAGGCCACTCCGGGACAGCACCCCCAGGGTCGAATAGACGGTGGCCAGGGTCATGGACGGGAAATGTTGCTGCACGCGCTCGTGGATTTGCTGCACCGTGGGGTGGTCGGTGGAGTTGAGCACGGCTTCGGCAATGGCCAAACGCTGGGGCGTAACCCGCACGCCTCCCTGGCGAAGCTGCTGCACGACGGCGCTCTGTATCATGGATCCCTCCGCGATACTGCCCCAACACGCACCGTAAAACCGCGCCAGCAGCATCGTATGACGTGAGTATAGCACCGGGGTTTTGGAGCGGCAAATCGGTATTCGCCCTCACGCGTACCCAGTTTGTTGGCATGAGCTACGGCGGGCCCATGGCGCGGAGCTTTAACGCAAAGACGCAGAGACGCAAAGAGACAATTGGGCTTGCGAGGGAGTGTCCAATAATGAACCTCGGGATCCTGTTGCGTAAGTACCATGACGGTTTGATCAAACTGGGTACGCGTGAGGGCCATTCCCCCATTGACCCCGGGCCAATCCTGTGGCACAATCTCTGCAACGTGATAATGATTATTCGGCATGAGGCCGTAATTCGAGATGGCGCCCGATGGTTTGGCCCGCGCAGGGCCGGCGCCCATAACGCCAATCGGCAGCGATTTTCATGTAGTTTGATGCCGGACGGCGCACCCGCCAAGGGAGGTTGCCCATTATGTGGACTGGCGATGATTTACAACGACTGGTGAGCCGGGAATTGAGCGACTATCGGTTGATTGTGGTTTCCAACCGGCAGCCCTATGTCTTCAGGATTGAGAACGGAGTGCCCAAGGGCGAAATGCCGCCCGGCGGCCTCACCGCCGCCATCGACCCCCTGATGCGCGCCTGCGGCGGCACTTGGATCGCCCAGAGCAGCGGACCCGACGACCGCGCCGCCATGGACGACGAGGGGCGGATCGCCGTGCCATCCAACGCGCCCGCGTATTCAATGCGCCTGCTCAACCTGAGCGAAGAAGAGAACAACGGCTTCTATTACGGATTTTCCAACGAAGGGCTTTGGCCCCTGTGCCACATCGCCTACACCGAGCCGGTGTTCGACTCTGAACACTACGGCTTCTACCAATCGGTGAACCGTCGTTTCGCCGACCTGGTGCTGGACGAAATCAACGACGCCCCGGCCATCGTCCTCATCCAGGATTATCACCTGGCCCTGCTGCCCCGCTACATCCGCGAGGTTAATCCCGACGCCATCATCGGCCAGTTCTGGCACATTCCCTGGCCCAATCCCGACATCCTGCGCATCTGCCCGTGGCAGGACGAAATCCTGGACGGGATGCTGGGGAACGATCTGCTGGGCTTCCACCTCTCCGGTGACTGCCAGAACTTCATAAGTTGCGTTGACGCCAACCTGGACGCCCAGGCAGACCCCGAATACGGCTTGATCGACTACCGCAACGAAACCACCCTGGTTCGGCCCTTCCCCATCAGCATCGACTTCGACAATCTGGACGCTGAGGCCCGAACGGAAGAGGTGGAATTGGAGATGAAGCGCCTCTCCCGCGAGCTGGGCCTGGATCGGGGGCGCATCCTGGGCCTGGGCATCGACCGGCAGGACTACACCAAGGGCATACCCCACCGGCTGCGGGCCGTGGAGCGCCTTTTCGAGAGATGGCCCCAGTACCGGGGCCGGCTGGTGTTCCTGCAAGCCGGCGCAACCAGCCGCACCAACATCGATTCCTACATGCAGCTCACCATCGACATTGAGGCCACCGTCAACCGCATCAACGAGCGGTTCGGGCACGACGGCTGGCAGCCCGTGCTGTATTGGCCCACGTCCTTGCCTTCAGCCACCTTCTCGGCGCTGCGCCGCCTGGCCAGCTTCTGCGCCGAAAGCAGCCTCCACGACGGCATGAACCTGGTGGCCAAGGAGTACGTCGCGTCCCGGGTTGACGAGGACGGCGTGCTGATCCTCAGCGCCTTCGCCGGCGCCGCCCAGGAACTCACCGGCTCGCTCATCATCAACCCCTACGCCACCGAGCAGTTCGCCGACGCCATCCACCAGGCCCTGACCATGAGCCAAACGGAACGGCGCATCCGGATGCGCCAGATGCGCAACACGGTGCAGGAGAACAACATCTACAAGTGGGCCGGTCGCATCATGATGCACCTGATGCAGGCCAGCACTCCCGACCACGCCCGGCTCACCACCGCAACCACGGCGTAACGTCCCGCCCAATGGCAGAGGTTTGCCCTGATCTGCTCAATCTGGCCGATGGGCAATCACATATCCTGCTGCTGCTCGATTTCGACGGCACGCTCTCGGAAATAGCGCCCAGCCCGGAGGAAGCCATACTCCGTCCGGGCAACGCCGCTCTGCTGGGCAGGCTGGCTCGCCATCCGAAATGCACGGTGGGCGTGATCAGCGGGCGCGCGCTGGAGGACGTTTCCCGCAAGGTAGGCGTTCCGGGACTGGCGTACGCCGGCAACCACGGGCTGGAGATCGACGGCACCGGCCTGCAATACCTCCATCCCGACGCAGCAGCCGCGTTGCCGGCCATTGCGCGGGCTGCGGGAGAGCTGGACGCCGCTCTGAGCGATGTGACCGGCGCATTCGTGGAGAACAAAACCCTGACGCTGACCGTCCACTTCCGCCAGACGCCTGAGCAATTTCACGACGCCGTCGCCGCGGTGTTCGACGACGCGGCCCGGCCCCTCGTGTCCGCCGGCCTGTGCCGGGTCACCACCGCCAAGTCGGCCCTGGAACTGCGGCCGGCAGTGGATTGGGACAAGGGACGCGCGCTGACCCTGATCCGTTCACGGCTGGCCCCCGACGCCTTCCCCATCTACATCGGCGACGACGCCACCGACGAGGACGCATTTCAGGCCGCGCAAGACGTGGGTGGCGCCGGGGTTTTCGTCGGCCCGGCGGATGCCACCACCTGCGCTCATTGGCGGCTGGACACACCGGCGGACGTTACACAGGCGTTGGCTGAGTTGTCAGGATTAGGATTTCCCGGCCCCGTAACAAGTACGGGGTGACGTTATTTCAGGATTTTCGGGATTATCTTCCCCCAATCCTGACAATCCGGTAATCTTGAAACTCCTCCCGCCTCTGGCGGATGACGAATTCCAAAGAGGAACCAGCCCCGATGCCTGAACAAGACACCCTCCGCCGAACCGCGCTTATCCTGGTGTCGGTCGGTCTGGTGTGGAACCTGGCCGAAGCCGTGGTTGCTTTCTGGGCCGGCGCCCGGGCGGGCAGTGTGGTTCTGCTGGCTTTCGGGGCAGACAGTGTCATCGAGCTGTTCGCCGGCGGCGTCCTCGTGTGGCGGTTGACCCGGGAGCAGGGTGAAATGGAGGACGAAGCGGCTGAGGGTAAAGCGCAGAAGCTGGTGGGCATTACCTTCTTTGTGCTGGCGGCCTATGTACTCGCTCATTCCGGGGCCAGCCTGCTGGGTTGGCTGCCCAGGCCGGAGCCAAGCCTGGTCGGCGTCGGGATTGCGGTAGCGAGCGCCGTCGTGATGAGTGGCCTCTACGTGGCCAAGATGCGCGTCGCCGCCCGGATGCAGTCCCGGTCCTTGCGAGCGGAGGCCGTGGAAAGCCTGTTCTGCGACCTTCAGGATCTGGCCGTCCTGGTCGGGCTGGGGTTCAACGCGCTGCTGGCCTGGTGGTGGGCCGACCCAGTGGCCTCCCTGATCCTGATCCCCTTTTTCATCAAGGAGGGAAGGGAGAACTTCTTCGGGGATGACCACGAGCACGAAGGGGAGGACGAGCGCGAAGCGGTCTGGGTCTGCTTCTGCCGGACCTGTTTCTATGGCCTGTCCAACTGTCGAGCGGCCTGTTGCCGGGCATGACCAGGAACTGGCGCCACGAATGCTGACCGCACTTGTGCTATTATTGGCGCCGGCGACCTTGGGTCCTTAAGGCCAGTCTTCCGTTGCGCCGCTGTTTCGACTTCCATGATTGAGGCTATTTTCTTTGACTTTTACAACACTCTGGTCCGGTTCTGGCCGCCGCTGCCCCAGATCCAGCACGCCGCCTGCCAGAACCTGGGTATTCGCGTGCCCCCGGAAAATCTGGCTCGCGGTTACGCCATAGCCGACCTGTATTTCAACGAGGAGAACCACCGGCTGCCCCTGGGCGAACGGGACGCCGCCGGACGGGATGAGTTTTTCGCCCGTTACGAACAGATCATCCTGGAAGAAGCCGGCGTAGCCGTATCGCTGCGCATGGCCAAGCAGATCTGGGATATGGCCATCTCCGTGCCCAAGGAATTCGTGGAGTTCGAGGAAACCCGCCCGGTCCTGGCTGAGTTGAAGCGACGGGGCTACCGGCTGGCCGTGCTGACCAATCTGCGGCGCGACATGGACGAACTCACCGAACAGTTGGATATCCGCCAGTACCTGGAGTTCTCCATCACGGGCCGGGAGGTCGGCGAAAAGCCGGCCACCGCCATCTTTGAGGCCGGGCTAAAACGCATGGGCGTAAGCCCGGACCGAGCGATGCACGTCGGTGACCAGCCCCGCTCCGATGTTGAAGGGGCGCGGGAAGCCGGCCTGCACCCGGTCCTGATCGACCGGGGCGGCTTCCATAGCAACGTCACCGGTTGCGAACATATCGACAGCCTGGAGGGGCTGTATCCGTTGCTGGACCGGCTGGCGTCCTGCCAGGCCGGCGGCTAACCAAAACCGTTTTTCGGGATCGACCCGGAAACCACAACCCAGCCGAGGTGCTGACATGACCACCCAACCGCCGGCACACAGCCATCCCGACGATCCCAATCCGGTGCACGTCATCGTCTGGTATGATTACGTTTGACCCTGGTGCTATGTCGGCCTGGAACGCGTCGACAAACTGGCTGAAGAATACGACGTCACCGTCGAAGGCCGGGCCTATCTGCTGCGCCCGGATACCCCTCCGGAGGGACGGGTTCGCGAGTCGCGCCCCGGTGAATCGGATGACGAGCTCTCCGACCCACTGCGCACCTACGCCCGCGAAGCCAACCTGGTTATGCGCCCGCCGCGCTACACCCACAACAGCCTCAAATCCCTGCAGGCCACCGAGTACGCGCAGGAGCAGGGCAAGTTTATGGAGTACCACCACGCCGCCTACGAGGCCTACTGGGACCAGCGCGCCGACCTGGGTGATACGTCAGTGCTGGCCGACATCGGCGCCAGCGTGGGCCTGGACGGCGACGAGCTGAAGGAACGGGTGGAGTCGGGCCACTACGCCCAGAAGGTCGTGGACCAGTACCAGGAAGCATTGGGCTACGGCATCCGGGGCATTCCCACTTTCGTCTTCGACAACCTGCTGTTCACCGGCGCGCAACCCTACGAGGTCTTCCAGCGGGTGATGGACAAGGCCCTGGAGAACCGGGAAACCGCACAAGCATGAGGTTCCCATGACCACACCGACAGTTGCAACATCCCCTCCGTCCGCATCCCCGGCGGAACCGCGGGCAGCGCCAACGCGCCGCCGTTTCACCGTGGCGGAATACTACGCTATGACCGAGGCCGGCATCCTGGCCCATGACGAGCGCGTTGAATTGCTGGATGGAGACGTGATACTTATGGCCTCCGTACTGGACTGGCACGCTTTCGTGGTGGACTGGCTTAATGAGAATTTCGTCCTTTCCTTGCAGGGACGGGCTCAGGTGAGAATTCAGAACCCGACGCGGCTCAACGAATACAGCGAGCCCGAGCCTGACGTTATGCTGCTCCGCCGCCGCGAAGATTTTTATCGGTCGGGTCACCCCGCGCCCGCCGACGTCCTGCTGCTCATTGAAGTTTCCGACTCAACCTTGTCCTTCGACCGCAACCAAAAGCTACCCCGCTACGCTCGCGCCGGCATCCCGGAAGTCTGGTTGAATCCTACTCAGACCCTTCCGGCGACGAATACGCCACCGTGCAGCGCTACGACCCAGGCGAGAGCATCGCGCCCCAGACGTTCCCGGACATCGTTCTGGAAGTCAACCGAATTATCGGAGACTGATCGGCGTTCGCCATGACCACCGTTGCAATTACCGCTCCGCCAGCAACCGTTCCGACCCGCCGGCGTTTCACCGCGGCCGAGTACTACGCCATGGCCGACGCCGGCGTCCTGTCGGAAAACGACCGCGTTGAGCTGCTGGACGGAGACCTGATAGTTATGCCTCCGATCGGAGACTGGCATGCCGCCAGCGTGAATCTCTTTACCAACACGCTCCCGGCTCAATTACAGGGGCGGGCCATCGTTAGTATCCAGAACCCAACCCGGTTGGACGACAATAGCGAGCCGCAGCCGGACGTAATGCTTCTCAGGTGGCGGGACGACTTCTACCATAGCGGACATCCGGGGCCAGGGGACGTGCTCCTGCTGATCGAGGTAGCTGACACCACCGTTGA
>JAGWBI010000030.1:9118-24303 GCA_021295965.1 Dehalococcoidia bacterium
GGCGAGAGCATCGCGCCCCAAACATTCCCCGACATCGTTCTGGAAATCGGCCGCATCGTCGGAGAGTGAGATGCAGGATTCGCCATGACCTCCGCCGTTGCAACCGCCGCTCCCATAGCCCTCGCGCCGACCCGCCGGCGTTTCACCGTGGCCGAATACTACGCCATGGCCGGCGCCGGCATCCTGTTTGAAAACGACCGTACTGAGTTGCTCCGTGGAGACGTCATCGCAATGCCACCCATCGGAGACTGGCATGCGGCCAGCGTCAAACTCTTCGCCAATACAATGCCTCCGGCCCTACAGGGCCGCGCCATGATTGCCGTTCGGGACCCGGTGCGACTTGACGAAAACAGCGAACCTCAGCCGGACGTAATGCTCCTGCTATGGCGCGATGATTTCTACGGGGGCGGACATCCCGGACCTGCCGATGTCCTGTTGCTGATTGAGGTATCCGACACCACCGTTGACTATGACCGGAACGAAAAGTTGCCGCTTTATGCCCAGGCCGGCATCCCCGAAGCCTGGATCGTCAAGCCCACACTGATCCATCCGGTAACGAGTACACGACCGTGCGCTACTTTGGTCCTGGGGAAACCATTGCTCCCCAGGCATTCCCGGACATCGTTCTGGAAGTAAATCGCATTATCCGGGAGTAGCTCCCCCTTGGCGCGCATTGCCCGTCCGTCGCCGCCTGTGCTAGACTGACGCCGTTCTTAACTGCACTTGTAACGGATTTCACAAATGGACGACGCTGCCCGCGACCTGATTGACGCCGCTGTTAACAATCAGCCGCAGAGTACGGTTACCGTCCTGTCTTCGCTGCTGGCAGTTGAAGACGCTATCGGGTACATACCCCCGGAAGCGGTGGAAGCGGTGGCCACGCGCATGGACGCCACCATCAACGACGTGTGGGCAGTTGCCACCTTCTATCCCAACTTCCGCTTCGAGCCGCCCACCGAGCATCGTATCGAGGTCTGCTGGGGTCCCTCCTGTCATGTGATGGGCGCCACCGCCATCATCGCCGCCGCCCAGGACGCGCTGGGCCTGTCTGACGAGGGTGACACCCCCGACGGCAGGGCCACCCTGCGCTACAACACCTGCCTGGGCGCCTGCGCCCACGCTCCCGTAATGGCCATAGACCACCACCTGGCCGGGCGCATCACGCCCAATAACGCCAGGGACAGGATCGCCGCCACCCTAGCCGCCGAAGCAGCCCACTGAATCGCAGGTTCTTGCCGTGACCGCGCAAAACGACGCTCCCTTCGCTGCCATTCTCGCCGAGGCGCAACGCCGCTGGAATGACCTGACCGCCGGCGACCGCCCCTGGATCCGCGTCGGTACCGGTTTGGCTGGGGAAGCCGCCGGCGGATTCGAGGTCGTCGGCGCCGTGAACGCCGCCCTAGCCGAGCAACAGGTGGCAGCCAACGTCTCGGAAGTCGGCACTCTTGGCCTGTGCTTCGCCGAACCGCTGCTGGACGTGCAGATGCCCAACGGCCCCCGGGTTTTTTACCAGCGGGTCACGCCGCAAATTGCCGAGACCATCATCAGCCAGCACGTCGCCGGCGGGACCCCGATAGCCAGGTATGCCATCGGATATTTGGGCGACGGAAACTCCGCGCTTGACGGAATCCCCAACCTGAGCGAACACCCCATGATGGCGCTGCAGCAGCGCATCGCCCTGCGCAACGCCGGCAACATCGACCCCTCCGACCTGTACCAGTACATCGCCAATGGCGGTTACTCCGCGCTGAACAAGGCCCTCACCGAGATGACCCCGCAGGATACCCTGGGCGAGGTGCGGACGTCGGGCCTGCGCGGACGCGGCGGCGCGGCCTTCCCCGCCGGCGTCAAGTGGGGTTTCCTGGCCGGCAACCCCGACCCCAACAAGTACATCCTCTGCAACTGCGAGGAGGGCGACCCCGGCGCGTTCAATGACCGGGGCATCCTGGAGAGCGACCCCGCCACCGTGGTCGAGGGCATCACCATCGCCGGCTACGCCTGCAACGCCAACCGGGGCTACGTCTTCATCCGCCACGGCCACAACCAGCCCATCGACCGCACCCGCGCCGTCATCGAGCAAGCCTACGAACTGGGCCTGCTGGGGCAGAACATCCTGGGCACCGACTTCTCATTCGACGTGGAGGTGGCCCTGACCGGCGACTCCTACGTGTCCGGCGAGGAGACGGCCCTGATGGAAGCCATTGAGGGCAAGCGTTCCATGCCCCGCTTCCGTCCGCCCTTCCCGGCGCAGGTGGGCGTGTTTGGGATGCCGTCCAACATCAACAACGTCAAGACGCTGGCCTACGTGCCGGAGATCATCGCCAACGGCGGCGCGTGGTTCGCCGGCATCGGCACCCAGCCCGACCCGGACAACCGCATCAACGGCAGCAGCGGCACCGCCATCCTCTGCCTGTCCGGAGACATCACCTATCCCGGCCTGATTGAAGTGCCCCTGGGCATGACCTTCCGGCAGGTGTTATTCGACATGGCCGGCGGGGTGCCCAACGGCAAGAGCATGAAACTGCTGCAGACCGGCGGGCCGCTGGGCGGCGTGCTGTCCGCCAGCGATGCCAACCTGGACCTGGTGCTGGACTTCGACGTGTTCCGCGCGGCCGGCGCCATCCTGGGTTCCGGCGGCATCATCGTGGCCGACGAGGACACCTGTGTCGTTGACCTCACCCGCAACCTCATCGCCTTCTGCCAGTACGAGTCCTGCGGCAAGTGTTTCCCCTGCCGCATGGGGATGAGCCACCTGCTGGAGGTCCTGGAACGTATCCACAACCTGGAGGGTACCGACGAAGACTTGGCCCTGATGCGAAACATCGGCGAGAATATGCAGGCCGGCTCCCTCTGCGGCCACGGGCAGCTGGGGTTCAATCCGGTGTCCTCCGCCCTGCGTTACTTCCCGGAGGAGTTCGAGGCCCACATCCTGGAAAAGCGCCACACCGGAGAATGCCCCGATCGGGTTTTCTCACCCCGGTTGACGCGGCGCTAATGTTCGCCGCCATTCGTCAGGATCAGGATTTGCTCGATTTCAGGATTTTCGGGATTACGCTCTCTCAATCTTGCCAATCCCGTAATCCGGCAAATCCTGATTCTGACAAAATTATCCCATCCAGGAGCCACTATGCCTGACGACATCACCATCTCCATAGACGGGGTGGAAATCAAGACCCAACCGGGCAAAATGGTGCTGGAAGCCGCCATTGACGCCGGCGTTTACGTCCCCTACCTGTGCTATCACTCCGGGATGAAACCCTATGCCGCCTGCCGGATGTGCGTGGTGGTCGCGGAAAACGAACGGGGCCGGGTGCCGGGGTTCCCGGCCGCCTGCACCCTGGCGGCGACCGATGGCATGGTGGTGTGGAGCGAGACGCCTGATGTCAACGAGCTGCGCCGCTCCGTCATGCAGATGCTCATTGCGGAGCATCCCAACGGCTGTCTCACCTGCCACCGGGTGGAAATCTGCGGCCCCTCCGACGTGTGCCTGAGGCACGTATCAGTCAACGACCGCTGCGTCACCTGTCCCAAAAACGAGCGTTGCGAGTTCAAGGACACGGTGCGGTACCTGGGCATGGAACTGGAATCGCCCATGACCTACGTGTACCGCGACATCCCGCTGGAGGTCAGCGATCCCTTCTACGACCGGGACTACAACCTGTGCATCACCTGCGGACGCTGCGTCCGCGCCTGCGAGGAGATGCGCGGCGACAATGCCATCTGCTTCACCGAACGCTCCGGCAAGGCCCTGGTTGGCACATCCTTCGGAACTTCCCTCCTCGAATCGGGCTGCGAGTTCTGCGGCGCCTGCATCGACGTGTGCCCCGTGGGCGCCCTGACGGAGCGGGAAGGCAAGTGGGAAAAGCCGGCTCGAGTCGAGCGCACCATCTGCACCCATTGTCCGGTGGGCTGCCAGATGAACCTGGAAATCAACGAGCAGAGCCGCGTCATCCGCGCTGTGCCCGAGCTGAACTCCCCAGCCAACAAGGGCCAGGCCTGCTACAAGGGCAAGTTCGGCCTGGGACACCTGACCAGCGGCCAACGGCTGCGTCGTCCCATGATCCGCCGCAACGGACGTTTGGAGCAGGCCACCTGGGACGAAGCACTGGACGTCATCGCGGAACGACTGCGCCCGCACCAATCCGGCGAAGGCTTTGGCTTGATCACCGCGGCGGACAGCACTAACGAGGAGCTTTACCTGGCCCAGAAGTTCGCCCGGCTCGGGATGAACACCAACAATCTCGACCATTCCAGCAACACCCAGCCCGCCCTGACCGGCGCTCTGGAGGACGTGCTTGGCTATCCCGGCGCGACCAACTCCATTTGGGACCTGGAAAAAGCCGACTGCATCCTGGTGTTCAACACCAACCTGACCGAGAGCCATAACGTGGTCGGCGTTCCCATCAAGCGGGCCGCCCGCAACGGCACGCCGCTGATCGTCATCGACACCCGCGAGGTGGAGCTGACCCGCTACGCCGATCTGTGGCTGCGCCCCGTGCCCGGCACCGAGCTGGTGCTGCTGGGCGCGATACTCAAAACGATACTGGACGAGGGCCTGATCGACGCCGAATGGCTCAGCGAGAACGCCGACAGTCACGAGACACTGGCCTACGAGCTGGAACGGCTGGACGCCGAGGCCATCGCCGTAACCGGAGTGGCCGCGGACGACATCGCCCGCGCCGCCCGTCTGTATGCGCAGGCCAACGCGGCCGGCCTGGTGTACGGGCTGGACAACATAGCCCCCGAGATCGCCCGGGAGTGCGTGGTGGCGCTGGCCGATCTGGCCCTGCTCACCCGCAACGTTGACCAGGCCGCCGGCGGGGTCCTGCCCATGCGGGAAGGGGCCAACGGACAGGGCGCCATCGATATGGGCTGCCTTCCCAACCGGCTTCCCGGCGGCGGCCCCCTCTTCGACGACGCCCACCGGGCGCGGGTTGAGGACGCCTGGGGCGCATCGCTACGGACAGAACCCGGCCGGGGCGTGGCCGCCATGCTTCAGTCCGCCGGCGACGACATCAAGGCCATGCTGGTCATCGGCGACAGCGCCAACTTTTCCAACGGCCTGCTGGGAGACAGCCTGGCAGCCTTCGAGCGGCTGGACTTCCTGGCCGTGGCGGATACCTTCCTGTCCCCGGTCGCTCAACTGGCCGACGTAGTGCTGCCCCGATCCACCTTCGCCGAAAAGGACGGCACTTTCACCAACCTGGAGCGACGCATCCAGCGTGTCCGCCCGGCCATATCCGTCAGGAACAACGACGCCATGCCCGAGGGATGGGCGCTGGCCCGGTTGGCCCAACGGTTGGGAATTGACGGCATCGGCTACGATGATCCATCAACCGTAATGGACGAAATCGCTGCCATCACGCCGAACTACGGCGGCGTCAGCTACGCGCGGCTGGCCCGGGAAACCGCGCTGGTGATGCAGACCGGCATGGAAGCGCCCCGTCCCACCCAACTGCTCTATACCACCCGGGAGGAACGCGGCATCCAGTGGCCTTGCCCCGAAGCGGACAGCCCGTCGTCCCCGATCCTTTACGCCGGCGGTTTTCCCAACGGCCGGGCGGAACCGGGCGCGCCGTTCTTCCGCGCCGTTGCGATCCCAACGGAACCTAACCTGCCGGCCCTTCTGGCCCCGGGACGAGTTTTGCTGCAAAGAGACCGCGAAATGTCCATCGAAGAAGACGACCTGAATCGCATCGTGCGGGACGAACAGGTGCAGTTGAACCCGTCCGACGCAGCGAGTTGGGGCATCGCCGACGGCGCTCCGGTGGCCGTAGCCACCGCCCGTACCAGCATCACCGGAGTAGCTGCGCTTGACGCTGCCGTCCCCCCTGGCGTCGTCTCCGTCACGGCCCTATTCGGCCAGTTGGCGGTGGAGTTGCAGACGTCCGAAGACATCAACCCCATGGCCAGAGTGCCCGGCCTGCACCTGGAACCGTGCCGCGTGGAATCGCTGGCATAACGTCGCCATGCGTAACATCGTTTTAATACCCGGCGCGTATAATGGCTGACCCGTGGGCGCTCCCCACGGGTTTCATACGCCAGCGAGAATCCGGCCCTCATCATCAATAACGGACACGGAGACAACATGACCACTACTCGAACCGCCCGTGCAACCCGCGACCGAACCGCCAACCTGCCGCGGGCGCGACTGGTCGAGCGTATTGACTACACCGAAGACCTGATGGTCATAAAGCTGGAACCCCAGGGCTTCGATTTCAACTTCAAGCCCGGCCAATACTGCACCCTGGGGCTGGAAGGCATCGAGCGGGCCTACTCCATCGTCTCCGCGCCTCACGAGCCGTTCTTGGAAATCTTCGTCGAACTGGTTCCGGAAGGCGAGCTGACTCCCCGGATGTGGCGCATGGACATCGGCGACACCATGTCGATCCGACCCCGGCCCAAGGGCATCTTCCTCATGGATCCCAAGGCCACTCAGCATCTCATGCTGGGCACGGTCACCGGTGTCGCGCCTTTCGTCAGCATCGTCCGCGACCACCTGCACTACGGCAGGGACGGCCACCACTTCTACGTGGTCGAAGGCGCGTCCTATCTGGACGAGTTCGTGTACGACGCCGAGTTGTCCGACCTGGCCGCCGCCCATCCCGAAGCGGTGACCTTCGTACCGGCCATCAGCCGGCCCACGGAAGAGCGCAACGCCGGCTGGGAGGGCGCAACGGGTCGCCTCAACAACATCGTCGCCGCACAATTGGAAACATTCAGCCTCGACCGCTCCCAAACGCTGGTGTACGCCTGCGGCCACCCCGGCATGATCGAGGCCAGCCGGGAAATCGTAACCGCCGACGGCTGGCGCTGGACCGAAGAACGGTTCTGGAAAGAATAGCGGAAGGCTATCACCCAATAAAAGCGCAGGGGGGCGGATATTCATTCGCCCCCGTCTGTTCAGCCGCTGAGAGCGATATCGCCACGGCCCAAATGGTGCCAGGCCTCGTTCACTCAACCCTCACGAACCGGTAGCGGGCGGTTGCGAATGGCAGCCTCTGTCGCAACCCAGAAGCAACCGACCCAGTCTCGTTCTTCCATCAGCGTACGCGCTACGAATAGCGGTCTTCAGACTCGGGTGTGCTGACCAGGCGAAACAGGACTACAGCCGGGGCGCCGGCAAAACCCCACCGGTAGATAAGGTCGCCGAAATCGGTATCAAAAGTTGCCAGTATCCGGTCTTCCCGCACGGCCCATGCCAGAACCTCCGGGTCCGGCAGCCGTGGGGCATCCTCAGCCACCGCGATTACGTCATGCCCGTCGTCGCGAAGCAGTGTCACAATAAAAGGGGACATATTTTCGTCAATGACGAACTGCATCAACCACCAATGCCGGCTGCATCAGACCTTCCTTGGGCCGTCGCTGGTCCTCCCTCCACCCACTCCCAATCGCCACTATCCAAAAAACTGCACTCGGGCAACCACGTGGGCTTATCCCAAGCCAGGTTTTCGCTGGCGTAAAGGCAACAGGCCCGTATGTCCTCAACCGTCAGGCTCGGGTAGTACTTGACGATTTCGGCCAGGCTGAGCACGAAGGAAACGGATATCCGGGTTCCCCGCACGGCCGGCTTGCCCAGCAGAATGTCCGGGTCGGAGACGATGCGCTCGGGCAGGTCCATGATGCAGTCTCCGGTCAATGCCCCGTCGGTTGCTTTCGACACGACTCTATCATAGCAGCGCTGTCGAAACCGCCTTGGCGCCCCGATGTTCCGGTGGAGTAAAGTCGCCCTGTATTCGCCAGCGTCGCCCGCTCATGTGTACCCAGTTTGTCATTGCGAGGAGCGGAGCGACGCGGCAATCCCGCTGGGGAAGAGATGACCGTTCCGGCAGCGAGATTGCCGCGCTGCGCTCGCAATGACAGGTTGTGGAAAGTGGGTACGCGTGAGGCGTCGCCCGCTGTTGACTAAACCGGCTGAAACAGGTATCGGCCTTGCTAAAATGGTGTCAATAGCGTGGTTCAGGGAGTACCGAAATGGATACCAAGATCAACTTCCCCAAAGCGCGGATTGTCGAGTTCTGCCGCAAAAATCACATCACCCGTATGGCCCTGCTGGGCGACGCTGTGCCGGACTACTATCCTGGTGCAACCCGCGTCAAAGTGCTGGTGCAATTTGACCCGGAGCACATCCCCGGCTTGGCATTCTTCCGGATGCAGCGCGAACTGGGAAAAATCATCGGCCACAGCGTGGACTTACATTCCCCCGGCGGGATGCGCTCAGATTTCTGGCCGCAAGCCCTGGCGGAGGCCCAAGAGATTTATGCCACGACTCGGTGACCGAAGTGCCCGTTGCCGGGAGCGATATACAGAGGCGAGACAGGCTGGTAAGGGGGTACTGGTTATCGAGCCGGGAGCGGGCGGTTGCGAATGGCTGTGTCTGTTACTACCCAGAAGCAGCCGATCCAATCTCTTTCTTCCAACAAGAGGCGCGCTACGAACTGCGGTTTTTCAGACTCGGGTGTACTGACCAGGCGAAACAGGATTACAGCCGGCGGCGCCGGCAAACCCCACCGGTAAATCAGGTCGCCGAAGTCGGTATCAAAGGTAGCCAGTATGCGGTTATCCTGCACCGCCAAAGCCAGGATGTCCCGGTCCGGCGTTCGTGGTGCGTACTGGGCAACGGCTATCGCATCGTGTCCGACCTCGCGCAACATTACTGCGATAGCCGGGGACATATTTTCGTCGATGATGAACCTGGTCATTTATTACCCATTCTCGAACAGGCTTTTGAGCGTCGGTTCCTCGTCTCCTTCCACCAACTCCCACTCATCGCTGTCCAGGAAGCTGCCCTCGAACTTCCAAGGAGGGATCCGCCCCGGCAGGTTTTCGCTGGCGTAAAGGCAACAGGCCCGTATGTCCTCAACCGTCAGGCTCGGGTAGTACTTGACGATTTCGGCCGCTGAGCACGAAGGACACGGATATCCGGGTTCCCCGCACGGCCGGCTTGCCCAGCAGAATGTCCGGGTCGGAGACGATGCGCTCGCGCAGGTCCATAATTCAATCTCCAGTCAACGACTCCTGTGTGATTGTCATACCGCTCTATCATAGCAATATTCCCGAAACTGCCGCTCCATCCGACGCTATCCCACTCTCCCGGTGGGGTAAAATCACCCCATGTCCACCGCCGCCGGCGCGCGCCTCACTCCGGTGCGCCGCCAGTATCTCACCATCAAGCACTCCTACCCGGACGCCGTGGTGCTGTTCCGCATGGGGGATTTTTACGAGTGCTTTGATGACGACGCGCATACCCTGGCGTCGGCGCTGGAAATCGCCCTCACCTCCCGAACCATGGGCAAGGACACCCGGGTTCCCATGGCCGGCGTACCTGCCGTGTCGTTGGACGCCAACCTGGCCCGCCTCATCAAGCAGGGCTATAAGGTCGCCATCTGCGAGCAGCTCAGCGACCCGGCGACTTCAAAAGGGCTGGTGGAACGCGGCGTCGTCCGCGTGGTCACTCCCGGCACGGTGCTGGAAGCGGCCCTGCTGGACAACCGCGCCAACAACTACCTGGCCGCCGTGTATCGGGATGGCGAGCAGGCCGGCCTGGCCTACGTTGACGTCACCACCGGCGAGTTTGCCGTCTCCCAGATCCCTGACGACCGCCTGCCGCTGGAACTGGCCCGGCTGCAACCCTCGGAAGTGCTGACTCCCGATGGCGAAACTTCGCGGGACTTCGCCGGTACTGACGGCAACGCGATCCCGACGACCGCCCTGGACGCCGCCGCCTTCAACCCGGACGTCGCCCGCCGCACCCTGTTGGAATACTACGGCGTGCTGTCGCTGGAGGCCTACGGTTTGGAATCCAACGGCGCGATCATCATGCCCCTGGCGATGCGCGCCGCCGGCGCCATCCTCGACTACCTGCTCTACACCTGGCCCGGATCCCGCCTTCCAGATGGCCAGCGGCCAACCCTGTCTCCGCCGGCGGTGTACAACACCGCGTCCTACATGACGCTGGACCCCCAAACCCGGCGGAACCTGGAGCTGTTCACCGCCGGCCGCTGGGACAGCCAGGAGCTGTCTTTATTGACGGCCCTGGACGACACCAAAACCCCGATAGGCGCGCGCCTGCTGCGCCGCTGGCTGGGACAACCCCTGCTGGACCTGGAAAGACTGGAGCGCCGGTTGGATGCCGTCCAGTTCTTCTACGATGACGCCTTCCGCCGCAGCGATGCCGTCGCCGCGCTGTCGGAGATCTCCGATCTGGAGCGCATCCTCAGCCGTATCCAGACGCATAATGCTCCGCCCCGGGATCTGCTGGCCCTGCGGCAGAGCGTGGACGCCGCCGAGCGGCTGGGCGGCGTGCTGTCTGGCCAGGATGGCGAGCCGGTGGCGTGGCTGGCCGACCGGCTGCGTCCCCTGCCCGACGTGACGACCCTGATCGACCAGGCCATAGATTCGGAACCGTCGGGATCGGTGGGCGAGGGCCGCGTGATACGCGCCGGCTTTTCCCCCGAACTGGACCGCATTCGCACCCTGGCCAGCGACGCCCGCGGGGTCATCGCCGGGCTGGAAGCGGAGGAACGGGAGCGCACCGGCATCCGCAACCTGAAGGTCGGGTTCAACCAGGTTTTCGGCTACTACATCGAGGTCAGCAAGTCCAATCTGAATGCCGTACCAACGCACTACCAGCGTCGCCAATCTCTCGTCAACGCCGAACGTTTCATCACGCCGGAGTTGAAGGAATATGAGAATCAGGTCCTTGACGCACGGGAACGGCTGGAAGAGGTGGAGCGCACGCTGTACCGGCAGGTCTGCGCCCAGATCGCCGACCACGGCCCGGCGATCTCCAGGCTGGCTGCTGCCGTCGCCCGTGCTGACGTGTTCGCTGGCCTGGCCAACGTCGCCGTGCGGCATGGCTACGTCCGCCCGGAACTCAGCGAAGGCCCCGCCATCCGCATCGTGGACGGACGGCATCCGGTGGTGGAGCGGGCGCTCGACGGTGGTGGTTCCTTCGTCCCCAACGACGCCGCGCTGGATGCCCAGGACGCCCAGATCATGCTCATCACCGGCCCCAACATGGCCGGCAAGTCCACTTACATCCGGCAGGTCGCCATCATCGTTTTGATGGCCCAGGTGGGCAGCTTCGTGCCGGCCTCGTCGGCCTCCATCGGCCTGGTTGACCGCATCTTCACCCGCGTCGGCCTCCAGGACGACCTCGCCACCGGGCAATCAACGTTCATGGTGGAGATGGTGGAAACCGCCGCCATTCTGAACCAGGCCACGTGGCGGTCGCTGGTCATCCTGGACGAGATCGGCCGAGGCACCAGCACCTACGACGGCCTGTCCATCGCCCGCGCGGTGGTGGAGCACCTGCACAACAACCCGCGCCTGGGCTGCAAGACCCTCTTCGCCACCCACTACCACCAGTTGACCGAGCTGGCCGCCACGCTGCCCGGCGTCCGCAACTACCGGGTCGCCGTGTCCGAGGAGGAGGGCCGGATCGCCTTTTTGCGCCGCATCGTTCCCGGCGGCGCCGACCGCTCTTATGGCGTCCACGTTGCCATGCTGGCCGGTATGCCGCCGTCGGTGGTCAGCCGCGCCCAGGAACTCCTCACCGGCCTGGAGCAGGAACGCGCTGACGGTCGCGGAACCAGCCGGCGAAAACGGCGCAACGAAACGCCATCACCTCAGCTGGCCCTGCCGCTATTCTCCGCCGGCGACGACCGGATCACCGAGTTGCTGCTGGAAATGGATGTCGCCAACCTGACCCCGCTGGAGGCCATCAACAAGCTGTACGAACTACAGGAACGGGCCCGGGATACCAACGCCGACACAGACACTGCTACAGATCACCCGGGCGCGGATTGACCTTTGTGCCCATGTCATTGCGAGTCCGCCTCTGGCGGATGGCAATCTCGTTAGCGGAACAACGACGCCTTCAGCAATGAGACTACCATCCGCCTGCGGCGGACTGCCTTCCTCGCAATGACAACCCGGAGACCTTGGCCCGCATAACACAAAATTTACATTTGCCCCACTTATGTTGGGGGCAACCGGGGGTATAAAATACCTTGCACTGTCATCGCCGGCCAACGCAATTCGTCAGGAGATTGAGATGAGCGCTACGGCAACATTGTATTTGTGGCCCCGTTGAAGCAGCTGTCGTAGAGTGCGGGAGTTGCTCGTGCAAAACGGCTACGAAGTGGAAGAACGGGACTACTTCAAAGAGCCCTTCACCGAAGGGGAACTGCGAGATCTGGTCGCCGAGGTTGGCGAGCCGGGGGTCAGCGCGATGTTCGCGTCCCGCAGCCCGTCACTGAAGAAGATGGGTCTGACCGCTGCCGAACTGTCCGATGACCGCAAGGTTTCCCTGATGCTGGAAGAGCCGCGCCTGGTGCGCCGGCCCATCGTCCGCCTGGGCGACCGCCTCATCATCGGCGCCAGCCTGAAGGCCATCACCGAGGCCATCGACGCCTGATCCATGTGAGAGCATTCTACCGATCACCCCGGGACGACTAACTGATTATGAAAATCTTTTTTGACGTTGACTACACGATCCTGGGGCTGGACGACACTCTGCGCCCGGGAACGGTGGACACCTTCCAAAAACTGCTGGACGACGGACACGAAATCTACATCTGGTCGGGAATGGGCGAACGATGGGAGGTTATTGATAAGCACGATCTGCACCGGTTTGTCTCCGGTGTGTACGAAAAGCCCACACACCACTATCAGGAACGCCTTGCCGAGCTGAAAATCCCGGTGGAGCCGGAGTTCGTGATCGACGACTATCCGGAAATCGTCGCTGAGTTCGGCGGCGTCTGGGTGCCACCCTACTTCTTCTCCCGCAGCGTTGACCACGAGATGGCCCGCATCTATCGCATCATCTGCGACTTTCTGGCAACCGGCGACTCCGAGGACCGCCAATACCGCGCCAAGGGCACCAAGATACCGCTGTTCTAGCCGGTCTGGCCTTCTATCGTGACGCGGGGGCGACCGTTTGGTCGCCTCCTTCTTATTCCAAGCCGCTCTCGCATCGTCAGAACCAGGATTTACCGGATTGGATTGATTATCAGGATTAGGACCTTTCCATTGCTCAGCCAGTCCAATCCTGTAATCCCGGAAATCCTGATTCTGACAATCTCTCACCGCATAGCGCCGCCATAGCGGATGATAAACTGAAAACAAGCCAGCCATTTGGGTAGGTGCAAAATGTATCGACGCCATCCCAAGAGCAAAGATTTCGTCCGCTTGATTGACTCGGATGCCACGACGCGCAAGCCTATTCACCACCATTCCTGCCTCCTGTGCACCCGGCCAACCAAGGGTTATCGTCGTCTTTGGTGCGAGGGAAACGACCGTTGCCCATGTTCCGCGTGCGTTGATCTCCATACCGCAGATGTCCCGGTGCCGATGCCCAAGATTCGTAGCGAATGCCGACGTTACAAGTAACTGACCGGCAATGCCCATCCAGCAACTCCCGCCCCAAGTCGCCGCACAGATTGCCGCCGGCGAGGTCATCGAGCGTCCCGCCTCGGTGGTCAAGGAGCTAGTTGAAAACTCCCTGGACGCCGGAGCGACCCGCATCGACGTAGCCATCCGCGAGGGCGGCGTCGCCGAGATACGGGTAACCGACGACGGCTGCGGCATTCCCGCCGACGAGTTGGCCCTGGCCTTTCGCCACCACGCCACCAGCAAGCTGGCCACCGTCGCCGACCTGCAATCCGTATCCACCCTGGGATTTCGCGGCGAAGCCCTGCCCAGTATCGCTGCCGTGGCCCGCGTCACCTGCACCACCCGCACGCCCGACGCCGACGCCGGCGCCCGCATTGAGTTTCGTTACGGCGAGGCCGTCGATGAACGGAACATCGGCTGCCCGGTGGGCGCGACGGTGCAGGTTGTGGAGCTATTCGGCAACGTGCCGGCCCGCCGGCGATTCCTCCGCTCCCCGGCCGCCGAGACCGCCCGCATTCAGGAAGTTGTGACCCGTTACGCCCTGGCCAATCCCGCCGTCCGCTTTTCCCTCAACGTGGATGGTCGGGAGACGGTGAACACATCCGGCAGCGGCCGGTTGCAGGATACGATCCTGTCTATTTACGGCGCAGAGGTAGCCGGCCGGATGCTGCCCGTAAGCCACTCCGAAGGGGAGGCGTCGGTGAGCGGGTACGCCAGCGCGTCCGACCTGAGCCGGCACAACCGCTCCTACATCACCCTGCTGGTCAACCATCGGTGGGTCTATGACCGCTCCATCGCCTATGCCATCGAGCAGGCATATCAGGGGACGCTGCCCGACCGACGCTATCCCATCGCCGTCATCGACATCGCCATCCCGCCGGAGCAGGTGGACGTCAACTCCCACCCCAGCAAACGCGAGGTACGCTTTCGCAGCGAAAACCGCCTGTTTTCCGCCGTGCAGCGGGCGGTGCGGGATGCGCTGGTGGCCCACGCACCGGTGCGCCAGGTGACCCGCTCCTTCACTCCCTCCGGAAACGCGCCGGCCGGCGATACTGCGCCGCCGGCCACGCCGGCGTTTCGCGTGCCGGCCCCCTACGCCGGGGGTACGACAACGGCGCCGGACCCTCTGACCCTGCCCACCACATCCCTTGCGCCTACGGGCGGGTCCCTGCGGGATGTGCTGGCCGGGTTGCGCGTGGTGGGCCAGATTCGCCAGACCTACCTGGTGGCCGAAGGGCCGGCCGGGATGTACCTGATCGACCAACATGCCGCCCACGAGCGCGTAGTGTACGACCAGTTGCGTAATCGTTCCGAGCATCGGGAACGCGCCTCGCAGCCCCTGCTGGCCCCGCTGCCGGCGGAGCTGTCCGCGTCCCAGGCTGCCACCGTGGAGGAATACGCCGGACTATTGGCGGAGTACGGCTTCCAGCTGGAACCCTTCGGCGGCAACGCCTGGCTGGTCCGGGCCGTGCCGGCCACGCTGGCCGCCCGGGGGAGCAGCGATCCGGCAACCGCCCTCACTGACCTGCTGGACGCCGTGGCCGTGGAACAGGTGGTAATGGAGCGTGAGGACGCGCTGGTCGCCACCATCGCCTGTCACGGCTCGGTTCGCGCCGGCATGACCCTGGCCCAGGACGAAATGGACGCCCTGCTGCGCCAGCTGGAAACCACCGAAAACCCCCACAATTGCCCCCACGGGAGGCCGACGGTGGTGCATTTCACTGAGTACCAGCTTGAGCGCGAATTCAATCGTCGTTGACCCACGACGGCCAAATGCGTAGGGGCGG
>JAGWBI010000030.1:24414-27107 GCA_021295965.1 Dehalococcoidia bacterium
GTTGTTCCGCCGTCCGAAGGGCAGCATACTCGCCACAACCGCCGCGCCGGCGATGCCGATCCCCAGCACGCCCAGAAAGCGGCGGCGGGAAGTCCCGTTGGTGGAATCACGGTTTTCAATCTGAGCAGGCACAGCTACAAAACACTCCCGAAAACGAACTTGGAACGCCGCAAAATGCTATCAGCCGCTCCCTGCGGTGTCAATCGCCGCTGCTTCCCCGATTGCGGCGAACGCGCGGGCGTGGCAAACTCGCCATCATCAGTCACCCATCAACTCCCATCCG
This sequence comes from Dehalococcoidia bacterium, assembly GCA_021295965.1. GTDB lineage: Bacteria > Chloroflexota > Dehalococcoidia > Lucifugimonadales > UBA3495 > Bin87. Next base: position 24,698 of record JAGWBI010000030.1, read on the forward strand.
TCGCGAGGACATTATGACCCAGCAGCTTCCGCCGGAGGTTCTCAACCTGATCGACGCGGCCCTCACCGAGGACCAGGCGTTCAACGATCCCACGACCCAAACACTGATTCCCGGCGAAGTCGTCGGCAGCGGCATGTTACGAGCCAAGGCCAACGGAGTGCTGGCCGGCGCAGGTGTCGCCGAAGCCGTGTTCCACCGCGTTGACCCCGACCTTGACGTCGCCCTGCTGATGGACGACGGCGCGGATCTTTCCCCCGGGCAGGACATCGCCAGCGTGCGCGGTTCGGCCGCATCCATCCTGCGGGCCGAGCGCACCGCCCTGAACTTCATGCAGCGCATGAGCGGCATCGCCTCGGCCACCAACCGCTACGTCCGCGAGGTGGAGGGGACCGCCGCCCGCATCGTTGACACCCGCAAGACCGCGCCCGGCCACCGCTTCCTGGACAAGTACAGCGTCCGCATGGGCGGTGGCTACAACCACCGCCTCAACCTGGCCGACGGCATCCTCATCAAGGACAACCACCTGGCCGCCCGCGCTTCGCTGGAAGAACCGCTGGGCGCCGTGGTGCGCCACGCCATCGCCCGGGCGTCCCACACCATCCGCGTCGAGGTGGAGGTGGAGTCGCTGGAGCAGGTGCGCGAGGCCGTGGACGCCGGCGCCCACATCATCATGCTGGACAATATGTCGGTGGACATGATGCGGGAAGCGGTGGGCATCATCGCCGGCCGGGCGTCGGTGGAAGCCTCCGGCGGCATCACCATGGAAACCGTCCGCGCCGTGGCGGAAACCGGCGTTGACCTCATCAGCATCGGCGGCCTGACCCACTCCACCGACGCGCTGGACATCTCGCTGGACCTGGAGTTTCCCGGGTAGCTGTGGGGTCTGTGATACAGTGGAAGCGGCAAGGGTCACGGTAATGATGCAACCTATCGCCTGGAGACAGAGCTATGGATTGGCAGGGAATTATTGTAGAAGTCCCCGGTACCTGTGGCGGACGTCCCATCGTCAAGGGGACCAGGATTCCCGTGTGGCTGCTGCTGGAGCAGCAGGCTTCCGGCGCCACGGAAGACGACCTGTTGCGAAATTATCCAACTCTGTATCGTGAAGGCGTCCGCGCCGCTTTCGCCTACGCCGAAGCCCACGGCATGGTCGCCTACGAAGATTGGGACACCGAGTTCTGCCCATACCACGGGCCGGATGGAGCAAGGAAAACCCGCCTGTCCGCTCCTTAACCAATCGGATTATGCGCGGCTTGGCCGATGAAAATATGCTGGAAGCCGCAGTGCAGTTGCTTCGCGCCGACGGCCATGACATCGTTTGGGTGTCCCAGGCTATGCCATCGGTATCGGACGCTACCGTTCTGGCGCGAGCTATGCGGGAAGACCGAGTGGTGATAACTTGCGACAAATCAGACTACGGCAGCCTGATTTATCAATACGGGCATCAGGCCCAATGCGGTGTAGTCCTGTTTCGGTTTCGAGGTCTCCCGGAGACGGCCCAAGCTCAGTTTATCGCCAACACTCTGGCCAACGAGGCTGTTGACTGGCGGGGCAAGTTCACGGTCATCAGGACCGGGCCGGTGCCGAACGCGAATACCCCGGCTTGAATACCCGCCCCCGGCGGCGGTATATTGCCTGAGCAAATAGCATCCCGAAACCAACCCAAGGAGCGCATCCAATGGCCCGTCTCAGCGACGTCACCCGCGATCAACTCGCCCCCGAACACCAGGAGTTCTTTGACTCCATCGCCAGCAGCCGCGGCAGCGTCCGCGGTCCCTACGGCGTGCTGCTGCACAGCCCGGACCTGGCCGCCCGCGTCGCCCACACCGGCGCTTACGTCCGTTTCGACCTGGACATCTCCGAGGCGCACCGGGAAATTATCATCTGCGCCACGGCCCGGGAGATCCGGCAGCAGTACGAGTTCTCCGCCCACGCCCGCCTCGCCCGGCAGGCCGGCGTTTCCGAGGACGTGGTCAACGCCATCGCCACCGGCAAAGCCCCCGAGGGCTTGAGCGGCATCGAGGCATCCCTGGTGAAATACGTCCAGGAGTTGTCCCAAAATCACAAGATCAGCGACGACACCTTCAACGCCGTCTCCGGCCACTTCGGGATGCAGAAGACGGTGGAAATCACCGCCCTCATCGGCCACTACCTTTTGGTGGGCCAGATCCTCTCCGCCTTCGAGGTGGACCTTCCCGACGGAGTGCAGCCCGAGATCACCTGACCCAACCACATCGGCTGGCGTCTCGTAGTGCAAACTGTCATTGCGAGTCCGCCTCTGGCGGATTTCGCTCCACGCAATGACAAACCGGCCACGCGTGAGCGAATCGTCCTCACGCGTACCCAGTTTGATCAAACCGTCATGGGCTCACGCGCCAGAAAACCGAAGTTCATCGCCAGACACGCTCCG
>JAGWBI010000030.1:27163-59303 GCA_021295965.1 Dehalococcoidia bacterium
GCGTCTTCGCGCCTTTGCGTTAAATCTCCTGTGCAATGGCCCAACGGGGTAGTTCATACCACCAAACTGGGTACGCGTGCGCGAATCGTCCGGTTGACAGCGGGAACCGCGCAAACATAGAATAGTAGGCCGTTTGGGAGATTACCGAAATGGATTACGCAATCGTAAAAACCGGCGGCAAGCAGTACCGCGTTTCACCCGGCGACGTGCTGGACGTGGAACTGCTGGAGGTCCCGGAGGGCAGCACCACCACGCTGGACCAGGTGCTGGCGGTGTCCCGCGACGGCCAGATGCGCTTCGGCGCGCCCACCGTGGACGGCGCCTGCGTCATTGCCGAGGTGCAGTCGCACTACAAAGACCGCAAGGTCATCGTTTACAAGTACAAGGCCAAGACCCGATACCGCCGCAAGAAGGGGCATCGGCAGAACTACACCCGCATCCGCATCCAGAACATCGACACCCAATAAGAGCCCCATACCGGAGGATAGCGACATGGCCCACAAGAAGGCCGGCGGCAGCACCAACAACGGCCGCGACAGCAACGCAAAACGGCTGGGCGTCAAGAAGTACGGAGGCGAGCGGGTGACCGGCGGCTCCATCATTGTGCGCCAGCGGGGAACGCGCATCCGCCCCGGCACCAACGTGGGCATGGGCAAGGACTACACCCTGTTCTCCAAGATCGAGGGCCAGGTCACCTACGAATGGGCTGCCAGGGGCAAGCGCCGGGTCAGCGTGTACCCGATGCCCGATGTCGCAGCAGCCACGGCAGCATAGAGGCATCGCCATGAAAGCAGAAATACATCCTCAGTACTTCAAATCCACCGTCACCTGCTCCTGCGGCAACGTCTTCGAGACCGGCGCGACCAAGCCCGCGCTGCGCGTTGAGATCTGCGGCAAGTGCCACCCGTTCTACACCGGCGAGCAGCGCATCGTGGACACCCAGGGCCGCATCGAACGCTTCAGCCGCCGCTTCAACCTCGACGGTTGATTTCCCATCGCATACCGTATCTGCAGGGGCGACGCATGCGTCGCCCTTATGTGTTTGCGTCAAACCGGGCGGAGGACCGTAAAATGCCGCGCTACATCCCCAAGACCGTCCGCGAGTATGGCCGCATCTACCTGGAGGAACGGCTGGCCGAACACGGTTGGCAGTGCTTCATAGCCCGCCGCAGTCCCAACGAGGACGAGGTCATCGCCGGCCGACCGGAGCAGGGCCGGGAGATCCGCCTCAAGTTTCATTCCCAGGAACACAGCCAGGCGGTGCGTTTTTACGATGTGGCCGGGTTAGACTGGGATTGGGAGTACCTGGTCATCAGCACCTACATCCTGGATGAAACACCGGTGACGTATCTCCTGTCTCAGGACGATGTGCGAGCCGAGGGCCGGCTGGAAGAAGAATTCAACGGGTCCGCCATAGCCGGATGGCTGCAACCCGACGCCTTCTCCGAGGATACGTTCAGAGAGGCTTGGTACAAACTGGCCGGCGTGTAGGGGCGTATAATCATACGCCCCTACAGGATTCTCCACACGTCCCGATAGTCAAAGGGAGCATTGATTGAGTAGCCAACCTCTGGCGAACCCATCCCAGCCGTCCCGCCCACTCTACGGCGGGCAGGCGGTGATCGAAGGCGTGATGATTCGCGGGGTGCGCAACTACAGCCTGGCGGTTCGCCGGCCCGACGGGGACATCTTCTGCACCACCGAACCGGTGAGCACCCGGTTCTCCGGCAGGATGCGCCGCATACCCTTCCTGCGCGGCGTGCTGATCCTGGCCGAAACCCTGTGGCTGGGCATGAAATCGCTGCAACGCTCGGCCATCATCGCCGCCGGCGAGGAGGATACCCAGGGCGAACAGTCAAGCGGCAGCAAATGGGCCATGGGCGCAACCATGGCGATTGCCCTGGCCCTGGGCATTGGCATCTTCCTGGTGCTGCCCCTGCTGGCGGTGCGTCTTTTGGAGCCTTTCGTAGCGTCCCTGCTGGTGAGCAACCTGATTGAAGGTATCATCCGGCTGGTCATCCTAGTGGGATACGTGGCTGGAATTTCGATGATGCGGGACATCCGACGGGTGTACGCTTATCACGGCGCCGAGCACATGGCGGTACATACTTACGAAGCCGGCCAGCCGTTGACGGTGGACAACGTGCGCCGGCATCCCACACCGCACCCGCGCTGTGGCACCGCATTTCTGATAACTGTGGCCATCGTATCGGTGGCGGCTTTCGCCATTCTGGACGCGGTTCTGGGAACCGAACTGTACTGGCGCGTGCTTTCCCGCATCGTTCCCGTGCCGGTGGTGGCGGCGGTGAGCTACGAGATCATCCGCTTTGCCGGCGCCCATCGCGGCGCCTGGTTCGGCAGGGTCTTATCGGCGCCGGGTCTCTGGCTGCAGCGGATCACTACCCGGCAGCCCGACGAGGACCAGATCGAGGTCGCCATTGCCGCCATGGAGGCCGCGCTGGCAGCGGACGGCCAACCAACGCCGAACCACGCCGACGCCTGACTGTACCCCGCTGCCATTGCGAAGAGCGCAGCGAGGCGGCAACCTCGTTGCGGCGCCGGTCAATCGGGCATCGACTCCCTTGCCATCCCGACGAGATTGCCGCGCTGCGCTCGCAATGACAGGTTGACGGCGACGGTGTGGTACATTACGCCCACAACGATTGACGCTATCACGCGGTAAAGCGCAGGTGCAGCATGGCCGACGTTCCCGATATGCAGATGATCCCCTACCCGACGGCCCAGGAGCCACGCAATTTCGTGGAGCAGGGGTTGCAACGATACAACGAGCTGCTGGAACGGCTGGCCGGGCAGATGGACGAGCTGCTGGAGTTGGCGCGAGCCGGTCAGCCCATCGACCCCAACCTGGCGGAGCAGCTGATCTCCCTGCGTGAGTCCCTGCGGCCCCGGCATGGCCTCTGCATCGACCGGGCCTGCTTCTCGTGCCGGGTGCACGAGGAGGCCATCAAGGAACACGTCCTGCTGTACGTGGACTGGAAGCTGCCGGGCACGGTGCAGCAGTTGGAACGGCTGAAGAACCGGAACTGACGCGACTACCCTCTGGGAGCGTAACGCTCATGGTTGCGAAACCCTACAGAAGGGACTACGACACTCCCCGCGTCCCGGAAGAAGACCCCAACGTCTTCTACCCCGACTCGGATGATGAACCCATGGCCGAAAACGACCACCAGCGCCGTGCCCTGATCGACATCAGCGAGTCCCTGATCCATCACTACGACGACCGCCCGGACGTGTACGTGTCGGCTGATATATTCGTCTATTATGAGATGAACAACCCCAACCGCAACGTGGCGCCGGACGTCCTGGTAACTTTCGGAGTTGAAGACCGTCCGCGCTTTTCCTACTTCGTCTGGCGAGAGGGCAAGGCGCCCGACTTCGTGCTTGAAATAGCGTCCCCCAACACCTGGCGTCGGGACGCCACCGAAAAGCGGGACATCTACGCCGCCATGGGCGTGACCGAGTACTGGCGTTTCGACCCCAACCGGGGCCAGTACTTCCGGCGGATGCTGATCGGAGAGCGGCTGAACGACTCCGGCGATTACGAGACCATAACCTTGACCGAAACGGAAGGGGCACTGACCGGGTACAGCGCCGTGCTGGGGTTGGACCTGTCTGCCAGGGATGGTGTTTTGAGGATGTACGATCCCGTCAGCCAAACCTGGCTGAGGAACTTCCGGGAGGAAATAGCGGCGCGACAGATCGCGGAGGAGCGGGCCGAGTTTGCGGAGGGGCGCGCCCAAACCGCGGAGGGGCGGGCTCAGTCGGCTGAAGATCGGGCAGCGGTGCTGGAACGTATGCTTCGCGAACATGGCATCGAACCGCCCAACGGCGGCTGACCCCACTATGGACAAAACCCGACGACGGCTAGCCGGCCGCCGGTCGCCGCGCCACCGCTACGATGTGGTACATGTGCCGGTAAAGTTGGCCGGCTCCCCGCAATAGCGATTTCGTGTCCCGGTTGGCGTCGGGACGGACGTGGCGGAAGATGTCGGTTTCGGTGTAGTACACGGTGATGTCGGGGCGCTGCCGGCGCAGAGTGTCAACCAGGCGACGGGACTCGCCGGCGGGTATCAGCGGGTCGCCCCGGTCGTGCATCACCCGCATGGCGGTATGCCTGCTCCATTGGCCAACATGCTGGGACGGCGAAATGGAATCGACGCGCTGGTGGAACTCTGCCGGCATTTGGTCGTACAGCCGCCGGGCCTCTGCGATGCTGCCAACCCCCGCCAGCAACGACAGACCCGCCACTGCCTCGGTGGGTAGCTCTGGCGTCGGTGGGTGGTAGGAACCGTTAACGTAGGCCCGGGACGCCTCTTGATGGGCCAGCTCATCAAGCGCGTCGTTGAGCATATTGTCATACACCCGGCGCGTCAGCTTATCGACCTCCCACAGTACTTCGCCGTCCTCGTAGATGGCGCGGCCGGCGGCGATCTGTACCAGTAGGTCGGGCGTGTCGTAGTAGCCGCCGAAAGCGTTGACGAAATCAATGTCGTCAGCGATGCGCCGGTCGGCGGCCGCCACCAGCGCAAATGACGCCCCCACCGAAAAGCCGGCCAGACCAACCCGGTTGGGATCGACAAATTCCTGCCGGCTGAGATGTTCAAAGGCGGCGACAAGATTGGCGACTTCTTCCGGGTCTATCTGCGCCTGCTCCCCCATGGTGGGCGACCAGTAATACATCACCGCAAAACCGGTGCGAGCCAGGGCCTTGCCCAGGTTGATCACGTCCGGGTCGTCGGCGCCGGCGGCGTTGGCCCCCAGGAAGATCAGCACCCCGGCCCGTCGCTTGCCGTCGGGGATCACGTATATGTCGGCATCACCCTCAAACCCGTCATAACGCCGGAAGTTCACCTTTCGGCGTTCAGGCTCCGCAGCCAGCCAGGGTTGGATTTTTACCGGGGAAGGCAACACCTCCGCCGCAAAGGCGACAGTATGGATGGCAGTGGCAACGGGGCGATACAGGGTCAGCACGGCGACGATGACTACGCCGCCGATTATGGCGGCAACGTAGAGGCGATAGGCAATTCGTCCCAAGGTGCGGGTCATTACGCTTGGAGATTGCCACGCCTGATGAAACATGGCAAGAGGCGGCGTTGCGTCCAACCCAGTCCGTCATTGCGACCGAAGCATGGCAATCTCGTTGCCTCAGGAGGCAACCCTCAGCGACGAGATTGCCATCCGCCGCAGGCGGACTGCGCTCCTCACGATGACAAACTGGGTACGAGTGAGAACCTAAACCCGCACCCGGCTGATCATCCCGGCCGATATGAGCCGCGTGGCCGCCATCACCAGGAACACGATGGGCCAGGGACTGCCGGTCATGTCCAGCAGGACGCTGAATATCAGCGCCTGGGCGCCGGCGTAGAGATAGCCGTGGGCGTCCAGCACGCCGGCCCCGGTGCCGGCCATCTTGCGACCCGAAAGGTCCACGGAGATGGTGGAGATCAGCGACACGCCCATGCTGATGCCGCCCCAAAGCATCAAAGCCGCGCCCAGCCAGGCGTTTGACGGCGGCGCGATGGCGATTGCCACCAGCGCGGCGGCGGAGAAGAAACAGGATGCGAGCACCAGCGGGCGGCGGCGACTCCCCAGCAACTTGTCGGAGATGAAGCCGGACATGGGCGGCGCGATCAAATAGCCCAGGGGCAGCAGGAAGGTGATGAGCACCGTCTGCGTTATTTCCAGGCCGCCAGCCTCGAAGTAGTATAAGGGCACCCAGGTGGTGAGGCCGTAGCGGGCCACATTCTCCAGCCCCTTGACGTGGCAGGCCAGCTGGAAACGGGAGTTGGTCAGCAGCAGCTTATAGGGGCCCAAACCTCTCAACTCTTCTTCGCTGACCGACTCGGGAGCGGCGGATATCTGGTCCTCCTCAACGTACTCGGGCAACCCCACGTCGCGGGGACGGTCGCGGGTGAGGAAGTAAAAGGCGACGCCCAGTACCAGGATGATTAGCGGCGGATAGCGGAAGGCGGCGCGCCAACCCCACTCGGCGGCCACCCAGCTGCTCAGCCACCACATCAGCAGCATCGACCCTCCGGAGATCGTGCCGACGAAACCCATGGCGATGCCCCGCTCCCGTCGCGGCCACCACTGGCTGATCATGCTGATGGCCGGCGACCAGCAGGCGGCGTTGACGAATCCGGCCAGTCCCCAGGGAATCGCAAAGCCGACCGCCGAGGTGCCGAACGATGCCGCCCAGTTGAAAACGGTGGTGAACACCGCGCCCAGCGTAACCCAGAGGCGCAGCCCGTATGCCTCCGACATCCGCCCGTGCACCAGGTCGCCAAGGGCGAACCCCCATAGCAGCATGGCGTTGATGACGCCGATCTCAATGTTGGTGAGCTGCAGGTCGTCCTTGATCAGCGGCGACGTGGGCCAGAAGTTGAACCGCCCGGTATAGACGAACAAGTAGAAGGCGCAGAACGAAATCAGTACCTGCCACTTCCAGCGGTGGTAACGCCGGGGCAGGTCGTCGTAAGCCATCGGGCCGCCGGTCTCGGCAGACAATGGCGAAGCGGGCTGGCGAGGAGTTACCATTCGTAGGGGCTTGGCAAATGACAAACCGCCGCTGCCGGTGGGGCGGCGGCGGCGGCGTTGTGGTGCGGCTGGTGGATTATCGCTTGCTGTGCAGCAGTTCCTTGGCCTCGTTCAGCAGCTCTTCATCGCTGCGGGAGAGGTCCAGGGGATCGCCGTGGGGCTGGGGAACCGGGAAACCGGTCTTGTAGTACAGCTCGATGCGGTTGCCCTCGGGGTCGAAGAAGTACATCCCAAAGGCATTGCCATGGCTGACGATGCGGTCGATGGTGACGTTTTCCTCATCGATGCGGGCTTTGAATTCACGCATATCCTGAATGGAGGGGACGGCGAAGGATATCTGCTGAATGACCTTGGCGTCGTCGGAGGTGACGCGACCTTCCATCAGCACGAACTCATGGTGCTCGGCCACGGGATCGGAACTCATGAACACCATGCGGCGTTGTTCCAGGTCTTCATCGGCGATCTTCAGCCCCAGCACGCGGCTGTAGAAATCGCGCATATTCATAAGGTCGGTGGCGTAGATGCCTACGTGTCCAAGTCCGGCAATCTGGGCCATGTCAGTACCTCCTGAGAGTGGTCGAATATTGGGGCAACGGTAGTTTAGAGCGACGGGTATGTCAAGTGAATGCGATACTCATGCAGGGCCTGTGCAAAGTAATCGGCCTCATTGGTTTCCGCTCATCCTGAGCTTGTCGAAGGATGCCACCGTTGCCGGAGTGGCTAAAGAGACTTTGCACAAGCCTTGATGCTCATGCGTAACACATTGCGCAGCCTGTCATTGCGAGCGAAACGCGGCAATCTCGTGCCGGAAGCACGGTTCATACCGGCAAGACAAACCACACCTCAACGAGATCGCCACGTCGTTACGCTCCTCGCGATGACAAAGTGCGCAGGCTTGGGAATGCGACTCCCCCAACGCGCCGCAGTCAGCGGTCCAGCCCCAGCCGGCTCCGGCATTCGTAGTACACGGCTTCCAGGAACCCGCCCGCATAGTGCTGGTGGCTGAAGGTGACGCCGTTGGCCGATGCGTCCGACCGGGCGGCTTCGTACAGCCGCACGGCCGCGGCGTTGTCGTAGGGGAAGGGTATCGGCCCCATGTAATGCTCGAAGTCCTCAATATCGGCCCACGCCACCAGTTCGTGCATTGCGGCGTCGTTTTTCGCCCAATGCTCGCCGTCGTGCTGGCCGCGCATGAGACACCACGCCGGCAGGTCGTCGGGCGGCTGCAACCCTTCCCCCAGCGACATTACCCGAGCACCTGTTCCGCCAGCCGCTCCAGCTCACCCAGTCCATCGGCGCCAGCGTCCGGCGGCATCGCCACGGTCACCCGGTTGGCGCCAGCTTCCTCGTAACCGGCAATGACCTCCCGGTTGGGCTGAACATTGGTGACGATGAGCTGTATCGTGCTGGGGTCGCGGCCGGCGGCCTCGGCCAGCTCGTTCATGGTCGCCCGCCCTTCTCGTACCTGTTCCTCCGTCACGCGCACCGGCATCCAGCCGTCGCCCCAGGCCACCACGCGCTTGAACACGTTGGCGGCATAACCGCCCAGCAGTACCGGCGGGTGCGGCTTCTGCACCGGCTTGGGTGAGCACTTGACCGGCGGGAAGTCGAAGAAACGTCCGTGGAACTCGGCTTCCTCCTTGGTCCAGAGCTCCTTCATGGCCAGGATGGCTTCCCGGGTCTGTCCCCAGCGGCGCTCGAAATTGCCGCCCATGATCTCGGTCTCTTCCCGCAGCCAGCCCGCGCCGATGCCGAACAGGAACCTGCCGTTGGAGAACTTGTCCAGGGTGGCGATCTGCTTGGCCTGCATCAGCGGGTTGTGCTCCGGCACCAGGCTGATGCTGGTGCCCAGCTTGATGGCGCTGGTCGCCGCCGCCGCCATGGACAGGGCGATCAGCGGGTCGCCAATGTCAGCCATGGAAGGCGGTATCGACCCGTCCGGCGTCCCTCCATACCGCGACGTGGTATGCACGGGAAGGATCGGGTGTTCCGGCAGCCAGAAAGACTCAAACCCCAGTTCCTCGGCCCGCTTCGCCAACTCTGCCGGGTCAACCGAATCGCTGGAAGCCCGGGCGCTCACTCCAATATCCATATCCATACCTCGCTGTCCGTAAGTTGGCCCGATGATACCATTCCAAGCCGCCAATCCTCCGGCCGGCACTGCAATGCATTACAATCGCCCCGTGATTCGTTTCGTACACGCGACCACGCTAATGGTGAATGTGGACATGGGGAACCGGTCTTGGTAGAGCCCCAAACCGCCGAGCGTCGCGCCGTGTCCTACGGGCGCCGGATCCTCGGACCCTGGCGCTCCTCCAACTTCCGGTGGTACTGGACCAGTTCTTCCACCCAGGCCCTCTCCCAGGGGATGCAGTTCCTGGTGCTGGGCTGGCTGGTGCTGGAAGTCACCGGCTCCAGCACTCAATTTGGCCTGGTGCTTTTCCTGTACGGAGTGCCCAACGTCGGGTTGCTCATGGTCGGCGGGGTGATTGCCGACCGCATCGACCGGAAACGGTTGTTGATGGTAATCCAGATAGCGGTGGGAGCGGCCATCTCGGCCCTGGCTGTACTATCGCTGACCGATGTGATCGCGGTCTGGCACATCTACCTGGCCGCCGTGTTGCTGGGTTCGTTGCAGGCGCTGAACCAGCCGGCGCGGGTGGCAATGGTGGCCGACCTGGTGGACCAGCGCACGCTGCTGGACGCGGTGGCCCATTTCAACGCGGCGGTGCACATCGGCAGGATCGTCGGCCCGCCGCTGGTGGGAGCGGTCATCGACCATGTCAGCATCAGCGCGGCACTGCTGGTCAACGCATCGTGTTACGTGGTCAGCGTGCTGTGCGTGTCCCGGATCCGGCCCGGCGCCCCATCCGTGCGGCCCGCTTCCGATCCGATATTGCGCAACTTCACGGACGGAGTCGTCCAGATCTGGCGCTCGCCGGTGCTGCTCACCGTGCTGGTGCTGGCGTGTTCGTGGGGCGGTTTCGGCATGAGCCATCTGGCGATCATTCCGGCCTTCGCCAAAGAGCACCTGGGCAGCGGGGCCTACGGCGCTGGACTGCTGCTGCTCGCAAACGCCGTCGGCTCGCTTATCGGCAACCTCAGCATCACGTTCATGCACCGGGCCTGGTTGTACCGCTGGCTGCTGGCCTGCCTGGTCTCGTTCGCCGCCTTCCTGACGCTGTTCGCATGGTCGCACTGGTTCTGGGCATCATGGGCGCTGTTCCTGGTGGTAGGAGCCCTGAGCCTGGGCACCGTCTGGCCCCTGGCCACCACCATCCTGCAGCTGACCGCGCCGGCCGAGATACGGGGCCGTGTCATGGGCGTGCTGCACTTCACGCCCGGCTTCCACTACCTGGGAGCGCTGCCCCTGGCCGCCGCCTCCGGTTGGGTCGGCTGGCCCAGCGCGATAGGCATATCCGCCGGCCTGTGCCTGCTGGTCACGATATGGTTCGGGGTGGCGCGAGCGGCGGGCCGTAGGCTGGCGGTCACCCCGGCCGTTTAGCCGATGTCATTGCGAGCGCAGCGCGGCAATCTCGTAGCCACCAAAGGCGTTTTGGTATAGTGAATCCAGCGCCGCAACAATGGGAAACGGCAGCGGGAGCATCACCATGCTTACATCCCTTCGCCTGGTCAACTTCAAGAACTTCGCCGACGAGACGCTGAAGCTCGGCCCCTTCACCGTAATCGTCGGCGCCAACGCCAGCGGCAAGAGCAACATCCGCGACGCTTTCCGCTTCCTGCACGGCATCGGGCGGGGGTACACGCTGGCGGACATTTTGGGGGGCAAATATGGACCAGGAGGGCAGCGTGAATGGGATCAGATTAGAGGGGCTCCGAAGGAGGTCGGGCGCTTGGACCCAGAGTTCAATCTTCCTCCTTCGACCTTTTCCCTCAGTGCTGGAATTGATCGTGTTGACGGCGAAAGATCGGTCTATTCGATATCCATATGGTTCGATCCATTCGGCCCTCAGGGGTTTCGCATAACTGAAGAATCTCTGATCTCCGATGCGAGAACGATTTTTGCTAGTGCGAGTTCTGAAGATCCCTTTTGGATGCGGCTAAGGTTTGGCGAGGACATTACTCAACAACCGCCGGGGCGCATCAGCAGTCTCCAACCTGCTTTGTCTCAATTTTTTCAGATCTACAAATCGATGTATCGTGATTTTGTGACCGATCCAGGGATAATGCAGGCACTCCAGAATATGAGCTTTCTAGAACTTGCTCCGGAACGAATGCGAGAACCATCCATCCCCGGCGCAACAACATTGGGCGACTACGGCCAGAACTTGCCCTCCGTCCTGGAATCAATCTGCGCCGACGCCGACCGCAAGCAGACCCTTCTTTCATGGTTTGAAGAGTTGACGCCGATGGACGTGGCCGGCTTTGGGTTTCCCCGGGACCCCAGCGGTCGGGTCCATCTGCAAATCGTGGAGCGCAACGGGCGCAAAGTGTCGGCTTACAGCGCGTCCGACGGCACTCTGCGCTTTCTGGGCATCCTGGCTGTGCTACTAAATGAGGACGCCGGCGGCACCTACTTCTTTGAGGAGATTGACAATGGTATCCACCCCAATCGGTTGTGGCTACTGCTGGAACTGATTGAACGGCAGACGGCCAAGGGGAATATCCAGGTCATCACCACCACCCATAACCCTGCTCTGCTGGCCTGGATGAACGACGAGACTTTTGAGAACACTTCGGTGGTCTATCGCGACGAATATTGGTCCGACAGCGTGATCCGCCCTATCGCTGGACTGTACAACTTGCGGGAGTTACGAAAATCTCATGGTATGGAGGGACTCCTAACTGAAGGCTGGCTAGAAACGGCGATGAAGTTTTCAGAGGGAGATTACGATACCGATCATCTGGACGATGACGACGAAGACGACTGGGGGATGGAGGAAGAATGAATGTCCTCATCATCCCCGAAGACTTCCGCAAAGACCAGTACATACTGAAGCCGCTATTTGACAGTCTGTTCCGACGCTTGGGCACGCCTTATGTACACGTGGCTATTTGCCGGAAACCGTTGCTCGGCGGCGTCGGTGATGCCCTGAAACTGGACCGTATCGCCGAAATCGTCCGCGATAATCGGGGGATGACCGACATATTCATACTGTGCGTTGACCGAGACGGCGTGGCCGGGCGGCGTCAAAGCCTCGACAACCTCGAGGCTGCAATTCAATCCCAATTCGGCCACAGCGCGCTTTTCCTCGCCGAAAATGCCTGGGAAGAGTTGGAAACGTGGGTACTGGCCGGCGTGGACTTGCCCAACAACTGGCGGTGGGCGGACGTGCGCGCCGAAGTACACGTCAAGGAACAATACTTTGAACCGCTGGCTGCGCAGCGCGGCGTAGCCAACTCACAAGGCGGTGGTCGCAAGGTGTTGGCCGAGGAAGCATCACGCCGTGTCCGCGCTATCCGGCGGAAATGCCCTGAGGATTTTGACGCCCTGGCGCAACGACTCGAAACCAGCGTGCAAACGCCATAGCCAATCCTACAACGGTCACCGTTTGATGTTACAATTCCCCGCAGACTTTTTTGCCGCTTTGCTTTATTGCCCATCCAGAGGAGAACCGAGAGTGCCTACCTATGTTGACCCCTCCGCCTGCAACGCCTGCGCCGGCGTGCATGGCGGCCCCCAGTGCGTCTATATCTGTCCCAACGACCTGATGGTCCTGGACGGCATCGTCAACAAGGGCAGCAACCAGGAGCCGGATATGTGCTCCGAGTGCTACGCCTGCGTCAAGTTATGCCCCGAAAACGCCATCCACGTGCGCGGCTATGCCGACTTCGTGCCGCTGGGCGCGGAAGTGCAGCCCCACTACGAGGGACAGGACATCGTGTGGGACGTCACCTTCCGCGACGGACGCACCGAGCACTTCCGCTTCGCCTCCCGCTCCACACCCTGGGGCAGCATCGACCCCTACGCCAACGTCGCGCCGGCCGACGGCGACGCCCTGCGCGGCCAGAACCTCTTCGGCGAACCCCACTACCTGATGCTGCCCGACGACAACAGCTGATGAGATGACCACCACCGACACTGTCGCCTATCACCGTAAAGAAACTCGTCGACTATTGCGCGAGGTCGACGACGCGCTGGGTCGTGGCGATTTGGAGTCAGCTCCAACCAAGCTGTGGAGTGCCGCAGCGGAGAGCATCAGGGGCGCTGCCGCTGGCAGGGGATGGGAGTACGGTTCTGACAGCCTGCTGTCTGAAACCGTTGACAGGTTGGTGGACGAGGAAAACTTGCCAAGTGACCTGATTGGTCAATTCTTGATGTTGTACGCTTTTCGGGCCGCGCCTGTCAGCCATGCTCACAGCCCCGGGAAAATCCGTTACGGTAGGGGTCAATTGGCGCAGTTCGTCTACGCTTTGGAATATCCCAAACCGCCAACATTGTCAGAAATCGCTCCGCCACCGCCGTCCACCGCCGCCGACGCCGCCGAATACTATCGCGAAGAAAGTTGGCGGCGCCTTCGCCGCGTAAACGATGATTTGGACGCGGGCTTGGGAGAGCACGCTCGAGATCAGTTGTGGGCCGCTGCTGCACACTCCATCAAATCAGCCGCCGCCCGGCGTGGTTGGCCGCACGAATCTGTTCTTGATTTGGGTGAAACGGCAGACCGACTTGCCGCCGAGGAAGGTATGCCGTCCCGGCTGGGGCAATTGTATTTGTTGGGGAGCGCGTACAGCCGCGAAGGTTGGCAAGTACCCATGAACACGGAAAGGATTTGCTATACCAAGGCGGATATTGCTCAATTGATGGCTGAGTTCGAAGCTTGGGATGTCGCGCAATTCAGTGCTTCCCATGGCGCCCGATGACCGCGTTGATTACTATCGCGCCCAGAGTAGGCATTTTCTAGTCCTGGTGGATGACGAACTGCATCGCAACGAGCTGGAGGAAGCCGCCAATAAACTATGGGGTGCGGCAGCCCATGCCATCAAAGCTGTTGCCGAAGCTCGAAGCTGGCAACACAACGGACACGCTCTGTTGGAAACGGCGGTTATGCGCCTGTTAGCCGAAGGCGCACCGCCGCGACTGAGCGGCCTATACGATTTGGCGTCAAGGTTTCACCGCGGGTTTTACGGGGACCAGCCGTTTACCGCAAACCAGATCTACAACGGCAAAGAACCGGTTGCCGATTTCATCCAGACCCTGGAAAACCTGCCTGACCCGCAGACCTAATCGTCGTAACGGTCGCCGCCCAGGCTTATCGACAGCACCCGGTCCCGGCCGGCCAGGTCCGGCTCGACGGTGATTTCCGCCTCCGGGAATGACGCCGACGCCAGCGATTGCGCCTCGCCCATCTGCTCCGGGTCCATCTCCAGCAGGATGACGCCGTGGGGCTTCAGGCGGTCGCCGGCCGAGGCTTGCGTTATCAGGCGGCGGATGTGGTCCAGGCCGTCGGGCCCGCCGTCCAGGGCCGCGGTCGGCTCCCACTGCACTTCGGGCTGCAGGGTGGGGATGCGCTCCGTAGGCAGGTAGGGCAGGTTGGCGACGATCACGTCCACCGGCTCGGGCAGCGGTTCCAGCAGGTCACCCTTGAGCAGGGTCACCCGGTCGGCCACGTTGTGCACACGCACGTTATAGGCGGCCACGTCCAGCGTCGCGTCGTAGGCATCGCTGGCGTAGATGCGGGCGGCGGGCAGATGGATGGCCAGGTTGACGGCGATGGCGCCGGTTCCGGTGCCCACGTCCGCTATGACCAGCTCGCGGCTTTCCATGCCCATCAGCGCCATGAAGAGGGCGTGCTCCACCATGGTTTCCGTTTCGGGACGTGGAATGAGCACGTCCTGGTTGACCAGCAGGTTGACGCCGTAGAACTCACGGTAGTTCAGGATGTAGGCCAACGGCTCCCGGGTCAGTCGCCGCGCCACGATGGCCGCCAACTGTTCCTCCTGTTGGGGCGAAACTTGGGATTCTTGCTCGGCGAAAATGGCCTGCCGCAGCATCCGCATCACGTCCATGACCATCACCTCCGCCTCCAGTCGCGCGTCGGGTATGCCGGCGGCCTCCAGAGTGCGATGAGTTTCTTGAATGACGGTGCGAAGATTGGGCATGGCGATTCCAATGTGTAGGGGCGAATAATCATTCGCCCCCGTACACGCACGTAGTGATGGGAAAAATCAGGCGGATACGCTGGCCAGACCACGCTCCTGGTCGTCGGCGATGAGCCGGTCGATGATGTCGCTCAGTCCTCCGTCCATCAGGCGCTGCACGCCGTGGACGGTGAGTCCGATGCGGTGGTCGGTGATGCGGTCCTGCGGGTAGTTGTAGGTGCGGATTTTCTCGCTGCGGTCGCCGCTGCCGATCTGAGCCTTGCGGCTGGTGGAGATGGCGGCCTGGTGGCGTTCCTGCTCGGCGGAGTAGAGCCGGCTGCGCAGGATGGTCATGGCCTTGGACTTGTTCTTGTACTGGGAACGCTCGTCCTGGCACACCACCACCAGGCCCGTGGGTTCGTGGACAATCCGGACGGCGGTGGCGACTTTGTTCACGTTCTGTCCGCCGTGTCCGCCGGCATGGAAGATGTCGATGCGAAGGTCATCTTCCTTGATGTTGACCTCGACCTCGTCAGCCTGGGGCAGCACGGCGACGGTGGCGGTGGAGGTGTGGATGCGCCCCTGGGCTTCGGTCTCCGGCACTCGCTGCACGCGATGCACGCCGGCCTCAAACTTGAGGCGGCTGAAGGCGTTTCTGCCGTCCACCGAGAAGGCGATGCGGTTGAACCCGCCCAGGTCCGACGGGTTCGAGTCCAAAATATCCACGGCCCAGCCTTGCTCCTGGGCGAAACGCTGGTACATCCGGTAGAGGTCGCCGGCGAAGAGGGATGCTTCCTGCCCTCCGGCGGCGGAGTGTATCTCGACAATCACGTCGCGCTCGTCGTTGGGGTCCTTGGGGAGCAGGGCGATTTTCAACTGCTGGGCCAGCGTGTCAAGGCGATTTTCCACCTCTTCCAGTTCCTGCTGGGCCATCTCCACCAGTTCGGGATCGCCGCCCTCGCTGACCAGCGCGCGCAGGTCGCCCTGTTCTTCAAACAGCCTGCGATGCTCACTGTCAATGGCGACCAGTTCTTCCAGACCGGAACGCTCCCGGTTGAGCTCCCGCAGCCGAGCGAAGTCGGCGGCAACATCGGGTTGCGCCATCTCCTCCTCAATGGAGTGATACCGTTCAACTATTGGTTGCAATTTGTTGAAAATGTCTGCCATCACACGCCACTCACGCGAATATTATTCAGTGTAAATTATAGCGCAAGCCAACAAACCGCGACAAGGTAGCGCACTCGTTCCTGCGTACTCATTTGGTGGTGTTAATCGGAATCAGGATTGATCAGGTTGGGAAATTAACGAGATTAGATGTGTTGCGCCACCAAACGGCTCGGTTCCTGCCATGTGCAAAATCCGGAGAACTCTGATTTTGCCACCATTTTGCGGACGCGGCTGAGATCTCGGTCACCGGCTACGGAACAATGACCAACTCCCGCCATCCTGATCCGTGAAAAGCCGAGGGAAGGGAAATGGCGGGACCCGTCAATCAGTTCTGCTGGGGGCGGGCGTCTTCGGCCGGCGGTTCGGCATTGTCTCGGTTGCGAAAGCGGTTTATCAGATCCCACAGGAAAATGCCGAGTTCGCTGCCCATGGCCACCAGGCCTGTGATCCGTGACGACGTCTCCAGCATCAACTGGGAAGCGGTTTCAAAATTACGTGCGCCCCGCCTCAATGCGGGAAATATCTTCAGTACAACTACCGTAAGCGTTGCCGCCGCTACGGTCACCATTACCGCCATTACGATAATGGCAATATCCCGAACAATCGCCAATATGTCTGGCGGCATATCGTGGTTCCTTCTCGTTAATTTAAAGGGCCGGAGGGTCGGAAATGTTCCGATCCCTCCGGCGACAGGTGATCGCTAGTCCTGTGCCTCAACGACGTCCACGACTTCCGAGTTGCCGCCGCTGCTGCGGATGCGCTGCCAGTAGTCTCGTCCTCGATCAACGGCCTGGGTTGCAGTGCGCTGCAGTACCTCTCGGGTCTCCCGACCGCTGCGGGGAGCCAGCAGCATGCCCAAGCCGACGCCAATGCCGATGCCGGCGGCCAGCAATACCAGATCACGCTGAGTTCTGTTCATTTTTATCCTCCTGAAGTAAGTTTTCATATCTGATTATACAACGAATGATCGTACTGCCGGTACAAATGCGTCATTCGTCACGCGGCCTGGCGCATATCCGCGGTGATGGCCGGAGAAGCCAAGACTGCCTCGCGGCGGCGGCGGCCGGCGACTGGAGGGCTTGTTCTGCGCCCGGACTGACGGGCCGCCGGGGTCCTGCCGGCGGCAAACTGATCAAGGTGTGTCGAGGCGGCTTTGTATGGCCCCGACGATGGGATGGCTATTGGCGGATTCCCGGCCGGCGGCTCACTCTTCCCGATGGGTCTCGAACCGGCCGATGAACTCGTGATCCCGAGCCTCCCGGGGCATTCTGGCCAGCGCCAGGGTTTGCGGCAAGACGATGCCTCCGGAGAAGATCAGCTTGACGGCGTCCTCCACGGCGATGTCGGTCTCCAACAGGTCGTCCTCGTTGATGAAGGCCATATTTCCCGAGGTCGGGTTGGGAACGGTGGGAATGTACACGATGGCCAGTGAATGGTCGCTGGTGCGCGAGTAGGCCCGCCCCGTCACGAAGCCCATGGCCACCATCCCTTCCCGGGGCCACTCCAGGAAGACCACCCGACTGAAGTTGAAATCCGACGCCATCAACGTGGTGGCCTGATTGGTGACGCCGTAAATCGTCTTGATGACGGGAATGTGGCCCAACAGCGCGCTTGCCCCGTCCATGACCCGCCGACCCGCCGCGGTGGAAATCATCAGCCCAACCAGGTAGAAAATAACGATGACGGCGATGAGGCCGATGCCTGGGAAATCCCAGGGCCGGTCGGATACGAAGGGGAGCGGCCTGACGAAACCGTCGGCGTAGCCGATTATGAACGCGATTACGAAAATCGTCACGAGCAGGGGCACCAACCCCATAAGCCCGGCCAATGTTTTGCTCTGAAAATGCCCCTCGATGCGTTTGGCCAGGCTTGGCGTCGATCGTTCCGGTTGCACGCCCGGATCGTTATTAACGGTGTTCACAGCGTCCTCCCAGTGCATTGCCGGCGGCCCGTCTCCCGGTAACCAGTATGATTGGCCGGAAGATCCCATTTCAATGAAATGGCCGACCATTTGCAGGCCGTTATATCGCCGTTACGACCCACGTAACGGCGGGGCAGCAACCGGGTTGTGTTGCGCTAACGGCGCCGGCGAGGCGGCATCAGCCGGTGGGGTTGCCGCAGTACGATCCGACGCAATCAGCGCGTGGCGGAAGTTACGCAATTGGGCGTCGGCAAACTGGCTATTCCCGTTGATTCAAGGCACTATTCGCCCGAATCCGTTAACCAGATCCCTGTGCCTTCCATTATACATCCTCGGTGGGTTGCTCACGCGCAACTGCTGGCTACCGGCAGCGGTCGGTTTCGGGTGGTGTCGAGATGGTTGGGCTGGGTAATGGCGCATGCCGCGATGGGGACCTGCCGGGTTGCTGTCCACTCCGGGATCACGCGACAGGGCGGCCATTTGCCCAGGGCGGCGCCATGGTCAGCGCTGGGGCAGGAGGCAACAAACCACGGATCTGGCCGATCTCGATGAGAGGTTTTCGAGGCGTCAACCGGAGTTTGCAGGGCCTCGATGGGGGGTTTTGGGGGCTGGATTAGCCCGAATCCACCGATGGGATGGCGCGGAATTGGTCAGACCAGCGTGGTCGATGCCGGCTCCCCCAGCCGGAGCCGACGCCACCAACGGCAGTATCTTGTCGCCAGCGCTGGCTCGCCCAGGGGGACGGCCCAGGTCAACGTGCCGGTCAGCCAGTTCACCCGTTCCCAAGTGGCGCGCCAGGGTGACCGGCAGGATCAATTCGGCATTGGACACCGGACAGTGGTTGTCAAAGTCGATTTGGATACGGTCGTCGGGATCATCTCGTGGTAGCATCCGGTGGGTGCTCCTAGTTTCAGGGCGGTTTCTTGTATCAAAACCATTATCCCCGAAGCCGGGGCACTTGCTCATCCCTTCATCACGCCGCCACATTCACCTCTTCGGTGAATTGGAGGTTAGCGGAAGCGCCAGCCGGTAAGTGGCACACAACCAAAGAGGTCAAGATGGGACAACGCCCACATTGGTTTCGAAGCAGCCTGATAAAGACCGGCGTGCCGGCCCTGCTGATATTCACGTTGCTCCTGCTCCTGCCCGCAGTCCTGACGGCGCAGCAGCAGAGCAAGCTCGGCAACCCCACCAACCTGCAGGCGTCTCCGGCTGGGCCCAGTCAGGTGAAAGCCACCTGGCAGGCCGCCCAGAACGCGGAGGTCCACTATGTCTGGTCGGTGCGTCCCGACGGCGCTGGCGGCAAATGGACCGCGGCCGCCGCGACGGCTGGCTCAACCACCATTGACGGCCTGTCGAGCGGGCAACTTTACTGGTTCATCGCGCTGGCGGGGGGAAACGTGGACGGTGAGTGGCAGTGGTCACAGTACAGCAACTGGGCATCGGCCACGACCGAGACGGTCCGGACCGTCAGCAAGATCTACTGGACGGACTGGTCCGTTCGAACACCCAAGATCCAGCGGGCCAACTTGGATGGCTCAGAGGTCGAAACATTGATCGCCAGCGACGTGAGAACGCAACGGCCGTGGGGCATCGCTCTGGATGCGCAGGGCGGCAAGATGTATTGGAGCCACTACCCCGGCGAAAATACCCGAGACCTGGACAAGATCATGCGGTCCAACCTTGACGGTACCGAAGCCGAGGTTCTGGTTCACGCCGAGGATGGGTTGAGACACCCGCAGTCCCTAGCCCTAGACTTGGCGGCCGAAAAAATATATTGGACAGAGGAGAGCGGGAGCAGCATCCGCCGTGCCAATCTGGACGGGACCCAGGTTGAAGCCATCGCCGACGAAATAGTTCGGGTCGATTACGGGGATCGCATCGGCCGCCTGAATCTTGATGGCATTGCATTGGACCTAACCACGGGCAAAATGTACATCGCCGGCACCGACCTGGATCACGTCCGCGACTCCGGCCAGTTTGCGTCAAGAATACGTCGCGCCAATTTGGATGGCTCTGGTGTCGAGGACCTGGTCACGGGGCTGCATAACGTACGCGGACTAGCTCTGGACCTCCCGGCGGGCATGATGTATTGGACGGAGGGCGGAGCACTGAAGGTTTTCGAGGATCTCAACAACAGCGTGGGATGGGCCGACGACGGAACGGCGAAGATCCAGCGGGCGGGTCTGGACGGATCCGGCGTGCAGGACCTGCTTACCTCCGAAGACGGTCTGCATCGGCCAAATGGTGTGGCACTGGACACGTTGGCGGGCAAAATGTACTGGACCACCGAGGCATCTGGCTTCGTCAAGTTCAGACGCGCGAACACGGACGGCACCAGCCTCGAGGACCTGGTTTCCTACCGACCGGCGACAGCACCTCAAGACATAGCTATCCTATCGATGCCGACGGACCTGCCCTGAAGTCAAAACAGGCGAACGCCGACGGCGCCACAGCGTCAGGGACACGCCAAGTCGCCGGCGCCACGGGTTACTGCGGCGATTTACCGCTCAGGCGTTGACTTAGCCACTATCGCTCGACCGCCTCGTTCACCTTGGTCACCACCCAGACATTATTGTCTTCCCGGTCTGCCCAGAATCTATAGCGCAAGTTCATGCGTCCACGAGTGATGAATTGACTTACACCACGGTCTGGCGCCGATATCCAGATCTTTCCATCATCCCAGGTCGTAATGAATTGACCGGCGTAGTCACCACCCTGGCTGACCCTTTGGTACGCGATGACGCCGCTGGGGTGCAGGGGATTTGGCTCAGGTTCCGGCCAGATGCAACCCTGTCCCGGGCTGATGCGCAAACCCACGTGACATTCAACCGTCGGGATGACAGGGATCGCGAGGATGGTGGCGCCGCTCGGGGCTTGAGGCTGATCAGTGGGCGGCGGCGACGGCGCGCCCCGCAGTGTGAGTGCGGCCCACTCCGACCATTGTGCTGTCCCGAAGCGCGACTCGGCGCTGCCCACGATGAACGCATGATAAGCGCCGGGTTCCAGACGTGGCACGGTGTAGTAGGTCTGTCCTCGGTTGGACACATCAACGAATACGAAAGCTTCCAGCCACTCCAGGCCGGCGCCGGTCACTTCCAGGTAGTCTGCGTAGTCCACCCACCCAACGCGGTAATAGTTCGTATCGGGAACTGCATTCCAGGTCAGCTTGACCTCACCCGGGTTATCCCCGTCCACGGCAGTAACTCCCGTCGGCGGCGATAGCGAGTCCTGCGCATGCACGACGTGATCACCGGTACCGGTCGCAACCAGGATCATAAGCAGTGATAGGGCGATGATCGGGTTGATAAATCGCATAATGCTGTCCTCCACTTAGAGCCTACCTTGATTGGAATGGATCATCGTCAAAGCCCTCGTTGCAATACCCGACTGGGTCCAACGGTCGCTGCTGTTTATGAATATCGGGCGCCTCCACGGCCGCGGCTGCCATCCCTACCCCAGATTGCATACAGAGCAGGAGGGTATGAAGGTGAAATTCTTCAAATTGGCGGCCCTGGCACTGGGACTGGCAGTAGCGACCATCAGTAGCGGAGGCGCCACCATTGCCTCCGCACAAGACGCGCTACCAGCACTTTCCAACGTGCGTTCCTCCAACGACGATAGCTCCGCGAAGTCGCCTTCTCCTGGGCGTCCGTAACGGACACCCAATACTACCGCATCGGCTGGGTAGCGTACGAGGGCCATCTGGAAGTCAACGGGCCGGGCCGGGATTGGCTGGAAGCCTTCACCTTCGTGTACATAGCCAATAACGGCCAAAACTCCCACCAAGTCATCAAAGAATATCTTGGCTCCAGTTCGTCGGGCCGTCGCCGCACCGGCGTCGTGGGTGTCTTCCCCAATCGGACCGCCACCCGCCGCCTGGCGGGCGCGGTGCTGCTCGGCCGGCACGACGAATGAGCCGAAGGCTGCCGCTACCTCACCATCAGCAACGACGTCAACACCGAGGCTCTGCCAGCCGCCAACATCCGGAAGGCTGCTGCCGCAAGGACATCACAAAGGATGACGTCGATTACACCCATGGACGGGGCGTAACTCCCGACAAGGCGTCTGTCGGTAGAGTCAAACCGGCTTGTCGCCGTAGTGCAGGGCCACGCCGCCCAGGCCGAGCCGGCGGTAGCCCACGTTCACCAGGCCGGCCTGCCGGTACACCTCGGCCAGTCCGTCGGCGGTGAGGAAGTAGTCCACGCTGTCGGGCAGGTAGGTGTAGGCCGCCCGGTCGCCGGCAACCAGTTGGCCCATGAGAGGCACGAACCGGTGAAAGTAGAGACGACCCATCATCGCCGGGATGCCGGGACGCATGGGGGTCAGTTCCAGGGTCGTGACCTTGCCGCCGGGGGCCACCACGCGGGCCATCTCGTTGATGGCGGCGGGCACGTCGGGCATATTGCGCAGGCTGAAACCGGCGGTGGCGCCGACGAAGGTATTGTCGGCGAAGGGCAGCTGCAGGGCGTCGGCCTGGGCGAAGGTGATGGGCGTGTCGCCCGGTCGATGGCCGACCCGCCGGCGTCGGGCGGCGATGGACAGCATCTCCGACAACAGGTCAACGCCGACCACGGCGGTGACTCCCGCGCAGTTCGCCAGGGCGAAGGCCAGGTCGCCGGTGCCGGTGGCGATGTCCAGCGTTGCCCCGATGCCGTCCGTTCCCCCGCGCTCCGTTCCAGCCGCGCCGGCGGCGGTGAGGCGGGCGGTGTCCCGCTTCCAGCGGTGATGCATCCCGCCGGTCATCAGCGAGTTCATCAGGTCATAGCGCGGCGAGATGCGGGCGAACATCTCCGCCACGTAACGCCGCTTGTCGTCGCCGGTCAGGTGGGCCATGACGTCAGCCGGCGACCGGGCATTAATGGAGCATGACGACGCCGGAGTTGCGCGACGCGACGGTACGAACGAAATTTGACGGCTCGGTCGGCAAGAATCTGACCCCAGGTGGACCGGAATTCGGGGGTTTGCCTGATGCGTACCCAGTCTGCCATCGTGAGGAGTGTAGCGACGCGGCGACCCCGTTGAGTGAGCGACGGGTGCCCTCGGTACCGAGATTGCCGCGCTTCGCTCGCAATGACAGGCCGTGCAAATTGGGTACGCATGAGGGGGTTGCTTGTTGACGTTCAGGGGAAAGTCCGGTTAGGTTTCCAGCGAACACGTCATTGGCTGAGGTTTTGATGGTACCAGACGACGTTGTGGTGAAGCGCCGCGCTGGCGGACCTTATTCTCGTGGCCTGAAGAAAGGCAAAAACCGGGAAAGCCGCTGACACAAGGGGCGTCCAGCCAGTCCGGCACTTCTGCGAAAAGGCACTTTCTCGAATCCTCACGCGTACCCGATTTGTTGGCATGAGCTACGGCGGGCCCATGGCGCGGAGCTTTAACGCAAAGACGCAAAGGGATGATTGGGCTTGCGAGGGAGTGTCCAATAATGAACCTCGGGATCCTGTTGCGTAAGCGCCATGACGGTTTGATCAAACCGGGTACGCGTGAGTCTCAAATCATATTGCCAGATATTTTTTCTTGTGCTAAAGCCCCATCATGATTTGGAAATCTACGAAATGCAGAGAGGTAATCAGATGTCGACTGATCAAACGGCTGACTTGGCAGCGGTGGTGGTGGAGCTGCGGGACCGGGTTCGTCACCTGGAGGATATTGAGGCGTTGCGCAACCTCAAGGCAGAATACGCCGCCGCTTGTGACGACAACTATGACCCGGACCGGCTGGCCGCATTGTTTGTTGAGGACGCCACCTGGGAAAGCCAGGGGATGGGGAGATACGAGGGGAGGGAGGCGATTCGCGAGTTCTTTCGCGGAATTTCCGGCCATTTCGTCTTTGCTTTGCACTACGGGTTGAACCCGCAGATCGAAGTTACCGGCGATACGGCCCGGGCCCGGTGGTACCTGTTCATGCCGTGCACCGTGGGAGACACCGGCAAGGCGATGTGGCGGGCCGGTCTCGACGAAGAGGAATACGTGCGAGTCCAAGGCAAGTGGATGTACCAGAGCAAGAAGTCGGCCCCCTTCTTCCACACGACCTTCGAAGAGGGTTGGGCAAAGCAGCAGTTCATCTGATAGGCACGCTTCGTTCCACCTGGGGATGACAGACCCGGTCAGGTGGGCCATGACGTTAGCCGGCGACCGGGCGGTAATGGAGCATGACGACGCCGTCATCGTAGGTCTGCGTCGTTACCGACTCCAGGGCCGTGAGCGGAGCGTCACCGTCGAACAGTGGTATGCCCCGCCCTAGGATGACCGGAATCACAAACACCAGATAGTCGTCGATGAGACCGGCGCGGCGGAACTGGTCCGCGAGATTGCCGCCGCCCACCAGCCATACCGTGCCGGAGTGACGAGCCGCAAGTGTCTGCACGAACTCCGTCGGGTCGGCGCGAACAAACTCGACACGATACGGGTCGTCATCGGGCGGATTGCTGGTGAAAACGTAAACCCGCTTGCCCGCATAGGGCCACTCACCGAACCCCAGCACCTGGTCATAGGTACGGCGGCCCATGGCCAGCGCATCCACGGTGCTGTAGAAATCAGCGTAGCCATAATCGTTGCTTTCGTCCTGGGGCAACCAGTCCACCCCACCGCTGACGTCGGCAATGTAGCCATCCAGGCTGGCGGCAACGTAGTAGGTGATCTTGGGCATGACGGCAGGGGAGCGCCGCGAAGATGCAGCGTGGACGGTTACGCCGTTGTTTCGGGGTCCGTCGCGGGGTCATAGCCGGAGGTTTCCGCGATGAGTTGCATCAGCCGCTCCACGGCGGCGGGGATGTCCCGGTGGATGGCCTGGCGGTTCAACAGGGGCAGGTCGTCGGCATAAACGGCGCCGCCGGCGAACTCGCTGAGGTAACCGTACTCCTGGCCCGGTATGGGGAAGTCCGCCGCCAGGCTTAACCGCTCTCGCACCAGCGACGCCAGTCCGTCCAGGTTGTGGCCCTGCCAACTCACTGGATACTCGTGACCGTTGGCCCCCAGCAGTGCCTTGTAGCCATGTTCCAATGCCTGCTGCGCGATGTGGCCCAACACTTTCTCTGCGATGCGGTCAACATCAACGTTGTTTTGGATGGCATCGGCGTTGTCCACGGCGTCTTTCGCCCTGGTCCGGACGTTGTTCCAGTCGATGGCTGCTTCGCCGTAGTCGTTGGAATATCCGATTTCGTCAGGAGGCATGATGGCCACTCCGTCCCTGGCGACGTGGTTGGCCAGATTGTTTTTCAACGGGCGGTCGCTGAGAAACTTTTCCAGCGTGGAGCAGATTACGTCGGCCCTATCGGCTTCCGGCAGCAACTGTTGGCGCGCCTGCTCGGCAACGCTTTTGGCGTAGTTCCGGTAGTCCGGCTCCGTCTCGCTGCCGGTGATGACGAAGATGTCGATGTCCGAATACCACCGATAATCGCCACGAGCGCGGGAGCCGAACAGGATGGTCTGCACCGGATTGAGCGCTTCGTGGACGGCCCGGGCGACCTGCTCCGCCCTGGGGTCATGCTTGACGGCGATGTTGGTCTCGACCATCAGCCTTCCGTTCCTCGCGTGATGACGCCGGCTCTGCCGATATCAACATTATACGCAACTATACGCAACGACCTCGCCCTACCGTTCCCGGTCATGGTACTGCATATCGTCGGGCAGGCGGTCGGCGACGCCCAGGGCCACCAGCGCCCGCTGCACCACGAAGCGCACCACGCCGTCGATGTCCAGGGGTTTCAGGTAGAAGGGCGGCTCCGGCGGGAGGATGGTCGCGCCCAGCCGGGACAGGGTCAGCATGTTCTCCAGGTGGATGGCGTGGAGGGGCGTCTCCCGGGGGATCAGGACCAGCCGGCGGTTCTCCTTCAGCGTCACGTCGGCGGCGCGGAGCAGCAGGTTGGGCGTCAGGCCGTGGGCCAACGACGCCACGGAGTTCATGCTGGCCGGCGCGATGACCATGCCGGCGGTGGGAAAGGTGCCGCTGGCGATGGGGGCGAACAGGTCGCTGATGGCGTACTGGCGAAAATGCGGATACTCCACCCAGCGGGCCACCGCGCCGTTATAGGACTCGTCCAGCTCCTCCTGCCACACCATGCGGGCCGCGTTGGACGCCACCGCCACCACCGGCGTCTCCCGCTCCAGCAGGGCATCAACCAACCGCCGGGCAATAACGGCTCCGCTGGCGCCGGTGATACCGACGACTACCGGAGGGGCAGAGGAATGATTGACGGCGTGGTTTGTCAACGTTTGATGCTGGTTGGTGAAGATTTGAGGGAACGATATGAGAATCTATGGCACTGCGCGTTGCTAAAACGGTAGCGGGCCTAAGCTCCATGACCATCGTGAATTCTAACACTGAACCGTTTCGCCAAATAGAGAACTCCTCACCCTCACCCATGCCTGCTTTGACATCGCGAGGAGCGCAGCGAAGCGGCGATCGTCGCTCCACCCAGCGACGAGATTGCTGCGCTGCGCTCGGGCACTCCGGATTGCGGGATCCTAACCTCCGAGGCAAGCGAAAGGGAGGTGACGCAGGGATCGAAGCCCCGGCCTTTTGGTGTCTCTGGTAAGTTCGCGACGTTACGTCGTTCTCAGAACCCCGCTACGGAATCCGGTCAGGCTCCCCACCCACTTCTCACCGGTCTGCAGCGCCGTAACGACTGCCGTGCCATCCGAAACGGGTTCAAGATCTGCCTCCTCACTGAGGTGGGCGACGACTCTGCGCCGCAGATCCTTCGCCTGGCGATCCAACTGGTAACACTGGATCAATCCAACGGATACTCCCGAGACAAGCATCCCCAAGCCGATGGGCGCGGTAAACAGACTGGCGGTCCATTCCGGGAAACCCACAAGCAACCGTATGACTAGGTGACATATTGACACCCAGAGGACCATTGCCCCCAGGACGGTGGACCCCATTTGGAACCAAGTCGCCGCATGAAAAAGAAAGGGAATTTTCGATGTGGAGGTCTGTTCCGCCGGGTCTACCCCTACTAATTCCATGGTCCCATCCACATGGGATCTGATTGCCCGAATGTAGCGGCGGAGCAGCAAATTGATCAAGTAAAACGTCTGGACGCCGATCAGCATCCCAACCACGAGCGACAGACCCGCACTGAAACCGTAGGCCAGAGCGTAGTCATACGTTTGGTCGCTCCACAGTTTGATCAAGCCCTCAAACGCACCACATACCATACCGTAGACCAAATGGGATAATCCAAAAACCGCGAGGGACGCAAAAAGTCAGCTATTTTTTGCATCGTCAATTCCTCCGATCCCAGATCTGGTTCACGGCGTCCCTGAGTGAGTAATGGCACAGGACAATCACTCCGGCAAGTGCGTGACACGCGGCCCCCACACCGAAAATTACTTGGCAGCGGAAAGTGATTGTCGTCCCCATCAGACTCGCTGGATCAAGGAGCAGTTGCCAGAATCACTGCGAAGCCCATGCGCATAGGGCAAAGACGACGCAGATGATCAGGCTCCTAATGAAACTCCTTATCACCCTCCATTCGGCGCGGGTGAGGAATCCGTTGTCGTTGTTCATTCGGTATGGAACGCAGGGGATCCATAGCAACAAAGCGCCGAGGGGTAAAACCCGTTTAGCGGGGTCTTTTGGCTAGCTATTCACTGTCCAGCCAAGCGTCTCCGGTGCTGTAATCTACCATAGTTGGTTTGGAGACGTATCGGAAAATGTGTGGATCATGATCCGGGAGGATACCAAGCCAAAGGCGACCGAGGGGTGTTTGACCGAACCCATCGGATGTACCATGGTGGGTGGTAGTAGTGTTGCGTTCCGGACGCCTCCTCTCAGGGATCATGGTGCAGCACGATAATCAGTACCTTTTACGCAACTGTATGTAAGGCACCTGCACCACCATGTTATAGACCAGATCACGGATATGCGACCACACCGGTCTGCTTCGGACGATCAATCCACTAGGCCGCTCGTCAGTAGGTCAAGAATCGTCTGTCGCTCTGGCCGCGTCGCTTTTGGGGGCAGGGCGAGCAACCGTTTCCGCAGGGGGGGTAGGGGCGAGGCATGAACGTCAGACCACCTGGATTCAATCGCCATCTCTCGCTGAATGCAGCCTACCGCCTTGCCATCTGAACCCGTCACTGTCCGATGACGTTGAGCAGGGCCTGCCGTTTCTCGTTGCGCACGGTTTTGAGGGCACGTTCCAGCGCGGCCGGCACTTCTGCTGGATCCTCCACCCGTTCGCCGTAGCCGCCGGCGGCCTGGCAGATTAACTCGTACTGGAAGGATTGGGACAGCGTCGTGACGGCGAAGTTGTTGGTCTGCACGGCGTAGCCATCGGCGTAGGTGCCCCTAGTCGCGCTCTGCACGGCGTTCCAGATGCCGTTGTTCCACACGATGGTCAGGATGGGTAGTCGCTGGGCATCGGACACGATGTGACCGGCGGTGCCGGAACCGAAGATGTACGACCCATCGCCAACGCAGCAGATCACCGTCCGGTTCGGGTCGGCCAGCTTCGCGCCCAGCGCCGCGCCAACGCCCCAGCCCAGGCCGCCGGACACCGGCACGCCGAAGAAACTGCCCGGCTGCTTGATGTCGATCTGCACCGCGTCGATGCCCAGTTCGTTCAGCACAATGGTATCGTCGTCCAGCACGTCGGACAGGCACCTGGTGAACCACGATTTGCTGATGGGCGTCTGTTCGCTGGCGGCCACCGCCTGACGATGCCAGCCGGCCCGCATCTCGTCGTTGCGACGTTCCCATTCACCCGTCCGCTTTTTGACGGCTGCCGCATCGACGCCAATCTCATGTACCGCGTCAACCAGCGCCTGCATGACCAGCCGGGGCGTGCCGGCCAGGTTGAGGTCAACCTGAAACCCGCGCACCGGGTAGCTGGAAAAGAGCGGGTCATCGCCGATGCCGATTACCATGCTGTCTTCGGCAAGCTGGTGTCGTTTGGGCGTCCAGGGCACGTCGGCCTCGAGCACGACCACCGCATCCGCGTCGGCCAGGGCCGATCCGACGTCCGACCCCGCGTAGAGGGCGTGGTTCCTGGGGAAGTTGGCGTACAGCGCCCCCGACTCGAACACCGCCATGCCCAGCAGCTCGGCCAACTCCACCAGCGGGGCAACCGCCCGGGGATCCTTGCCGCCGCCCCGGGTGACCAAGATGGGATTGCGGGCCCCGGCCAGCGCGCGAGCGGCTTGCCCGATGGACTCCGGCGTGGGCATATGGTCGCCGGCCTTCTGCTGTCGGGAACTATCCCGGTACGACAGGCCGTCGATCTCCTCGGCCAGCACCTCCCGGGGCATGGTCAGGTACACCGGGCCGGCCGGCGGAGACTCGGCGATGGCGAAGGCGCGGTCCACCAGGCTTTCCAGGTCGGCCCCGTGGCGCAGTTCGTAGTCCCACTTCACCCACTCGCGCACCATTGCGGCCTGATCGAAGGACTCCTGCGCCCAGTGGATGCTGCCGTCGCGGGAACCACGGGCGTCGCCTTCGGTGATGGGCGTCCGGCCGGCGCTGAACAGCATGGGCACGTTGGAACGGGCGGCGTTGACGATGCCTCCGATGGCGTTGGCGGTGCCGGGAACGGTATGCACCATCACCACCTGCGGACGCCCGGTGATCATCGTG
Source organism: Dehalococcoidia bacterium (assembly GCA_021295965.1). Taxonomy (GTDB): domain Bacteria; phylum Chloroflexota; class Dehalococcoidia; order Lucifugimonadales; family UBA3495; genus Bin87. The sequence continues at coordinate 56,436 of JAGWBI010000030.1, forward strand.
TAGCCATGAGCCATGCTGACGGCGGTGACCTCGTGGGGCACCGGAATGGGATGCGGCGCGGGCAGTTCCTGCACCGTGCGCTTGGCGTAGGCCTCGATGATGGGCGCGAAATCCGTCCCGCCATTCCCGAAGAAATAATCAATCCCACGGGCGGCCAGCAACTCCAGGTAAGCTTCCGCAACACTCTCCACCGGGGCATGGTTCAGCATTTTGTTTCCTCGCAAGTTGGGGTGGTTGACGGGAGGATACTACTACAGCGGAGCGTCAACGAACTACCGGGAATGGCCAGAACCAACTCCCGTCTCAGAACACGCGCGGACGCACCGGGCAGCCGGTGCTAAACTCAAACGGCCCGCAAAGCGCCATGCGCTAAGGAGACAACACCATGAACCACTGGGACAGTTGTGATGCCATCGAACGTCACCCCGACAAAGTGAGCGGAGCCTGGATTTTCAAGAACACCAGGCTGCCCGTGGCGAGCCTCTTCAATGCCTTCAAGGACAGCCCAACCATCGAGGAGTTCATCGACGACTTCGGGGCCGTCACCCGGGAACAGATCGAGGCCCTTCTCGATCACGAAATTCAGTCCCTAGAGAAACACTTCGCCGATGAAGATACTGCTGGACAACAACGTCCCAAGACTGCTTAGAAATAACCTGCCGGGCCACCAAGTGGACGTTGCCTTACAGTTCAATTGGCACACTCTCAGCAACGGCGAACTCCTGGACCAGGCTGAAAGCGAGGGATACCAACTGCTGATCACCGTCGACCAGCGGATCCCCCACCAGCAGAACCTGTCCCGCAGAAACATCGCTATACTCATCATCACCGGAAATCGCCGGCCACACGTTAGCCGCGCTCTGACCGCGATAAACGACACAGTGAACTCCATGAACCCGGGAGAGATCCGCATTCTGGAAATCGACGCATCGTGAACGGTTGACGCTACCCCGACCAACAGAAGGCACAGAAACGGCCCTCATGGTCAAGAAGACTTGGAATCACATTTCTCGTGCAAGGCTTGGATCTGCCTTTGCGCAAATCGTTAGTGCCATCGCGTATATCAATCCATGTAAACCGTCCGTTAGAATAAATGACCGCTATACGAAGCATATGAAGTATCAGGATCATGGATTTTCGCGGCGACCTAGCCGACATCATCGTTTCGAGTTTTGCAGAATGCGGCATCTCATTCCCGGAAAATGCTAACGTTGACGACTTGGTCCAACGCTATCTCGAAATGCGAATCCGTAGGATTGAACCGATCCCACGTAAGGTCCATTTCTCAGAAGAGATCCACGATTCTCTTGGCGAACTTGTCCGCAACGATGACGCGGATCAAAGAGCGCAGGCAATAGAAGCTTGGGGAACCGTTTTCTACTTGAACTACCTTTTTGAACGTGGTTTTTGCGTTATGTCGTTCCAATCCAAGATGTCTAAGCGAAAAGGAAAGGTAACCGACACGGAAACGACGGACTTGCTCTTATGGGACTACGGGATGCACCATTTGCACCTGTCACGCTCCATCGATAACGACGGCTTCGTTCGACGTTCCGATTGGTTGCTTATGGTGATCGTGTCCAACGATGACGTTTACTTCGTAGACGTTCGGCCGCACCAGGACGCGGAACCGAAACCTGGCCACAGCGGCCCTGACATGACGTTCGTCAGACAAAATCTTCTGGAAATCGTGCAAGCCAACAGGCCAGCATTGATCGAATCGAGTGCCCTATATGGGGTCTCCGGAACGGATATCACTGACCGAGAGAAATGGGAGTTGAGGCGCAAACGTGTTAATTCTGCCCCAAACCTCGGGGGTTCTGCCATCGCGCCGCTTGCTGGTGGAGTAGCAGGGGACGGACATAGTGTTCTATGTACATATTTGGCGCACAGACTTTTGCACCTCTTGGACTGGCTGCAGCGTTCTCTCGAAAGTGCCTTTGACCAACTTCAAGCGGAGTTCGGCAATCATGGATTGGCGTCAGGCGCCCACTTAGATTTCAAATTGGTCGAACGACAGGCCGTCAACCTAGTCCCCGACGATATCCAAATGTTGTGCTCGAGTGATAGCGTCTTGGACGAACTTTGGAATGCCGGATTCGCTGTGATTGAAACAAATACCCGTTCGGTGGTTGTTTTCTAGCGATGTCCATGCTTGTTGAGCAGTTTCTCGCTGGCGACGATGCCGCGAAAAAACCGCCGGTCGCTGTATTCGAGCTATGCTCCTTTAGCGTTGGTGGTTCCGTCTTGCCGCTCCCCAATCCCGTGTACAATGCCCCCATCCAACGCAGGTAGATAGGGAGCCATCCCCATGAAATATGACCATATTGTTGTTGGCGGCGGCACGGCTGGGTGCATTGTGGCGACGCGGCTTTCGGAGGACCCGGAGCGGTCGGTGCTGCTGCTGGAGGCGGGGCCTGACTTTCCCGACTTCAATCAATTGCCCGATATGCTGAAGCTGGGCTGGGGGACGGTGAACCTGGAGGCGCGGGCCGCCGGTTCGCCGTACAACTGGTCCTTTACCGGCACGGCTACGGCGGATCAGGGCCCGATGCCCGTGCCCCGGGGCAGGGTGCTGGGCGGCTCCAGCGCCATCAACGGCCAGACCTTCATCCGGGGCGCTCCCGAGGACTATGACACCTGGGAGTCCTGGGGCAACGACGGCTGGGGCTACCTGGAATGCCTGCCCTACTTCCGCAAGCTGGAGAACGACGCCGACTTTCACGACGACTTCCACGGCACCGACGGCCCGGTGCCGGTGCGGCATCACCAGCGCGAGACCTGGCCGCCGTCCCAGGAGGCATTCTTCCAGGCCGCCACCGCCGCCGGATACCCCTTCCATCCTGACGTGAACCACCCGGAGGCCAC
>JAGWBI010000030.1:59487-60138 GCA_021295965.1 Dehalococcoidia bacterium
GGCGACGAGATCATCCTTTGCACCGGCGCGGTGGGATCGCCGCAGCTGCTGATGCTGTCGGGTGTCGGCCCCGCCGACCAGTTGGCAGCCCAGGGCATTCCCGTCGCGGTGGAGTCGCCCGGCGTCGGCCAGAACATGCGCGACCACCCCAACGTGTCGGTGCGGTTCATGGTCAAGGAGGACGTTCCGCAGGACCCCAACGGGATGCGCGCCCTACGGCTGCGCTATACCGCCACGGGTTCGGATACGCCCAACGACATGATACTTTCCCCGGCGTCCCTGAACACCGTGGTGCGGGACGACAACCCGGCCCACACGGTGAACTGCGGGCTGTACCTGGCGGCCGGCAAGGGCGAGCTGCGGCTGGAGTCCGCCGACCCGAACACGCCGCCCAGCATGGACTACCGCTACCTGGAAGAGGACTGGGACCGGGTGCGATTGCGGGAGGCGGTCCGCCTGTGCGTGTCGCTGCTGCAACACAGCGCCTACGGCGGTATCATCGAGGAGATAATCGCGCCGACGCCGGCCGACCTGGAATCGGACGAGGCGCTGGACGGCTGGCTGCGCCGCAACATCAGCACGTCGTATCACATTTCGGGCACCTGCAAGATGGGGACGGACGACGACCCCATGGCCGTGGTTGACCAGCAG
>JAGWBI010000030.1:60167-72451 GCA_021295965.1 Dehalococcoidia bacterium
ATGCCCGACGTGGTGCGCGCCAACACCAACGTCACCACCATGATGATCGCCGAGCGAGTCAGCGACTTCATCAAAGCAGGGAACTAGTCACCCTGTCATTGCGAGCGAAGCGTGGCAATCTCGTCGCCGTAGCGATGCCCGGTATGACAAAGAGATCGCCACGTCGCCACGCTCCTCGCGATGACAAAGCAGGTGCGCATCACTTCCCCGCCGCGACAACAAGGTCTTCGTTGGAACCTACGATGTCGCTGCCCAGGCAGGGCGCGAACAGGCGGCGGTACTCGGCAACCTGAGCGTCGATGTCGCGGCCATCCGCGTCCTGCACCTCAACCTCGAGGATCCGGCCAACGCCTTCCACCGTGTCCAGGTTGAACACGACGTTGTCCTTGCGCCACAGTTCCCGCTGTTTTCGGACGACGGCCCTGACGCCCAGGGCGGCTTCCAGCACGTCGCCTATTCGGGGATCATCGGCCTGAGCCAACTGGAACCGGCTGGTTCGGGCGTTGCCTTCCTGCCGTTCGTAGTAATAGATCAATTCTCTGCTTCCCTTCTCAACACGGAGCTTGAGCCGGCGCGCGCCTTCGGCGGCGTCTCCGGCGGGCAGGTGATAGTAGCGGTCAACCTGCTCCTTGACTTCGATGAAGACCGCCGCGTGGTCTTGGAGGAGCCGGCGGACAGTTGCGAAATCCTGGCAGTACGCCTTCAGTTCCCGGTTGAGTCGGAAATCCATAGTTTGCTTATCGCCTATTGGCGGGCAAATCTGCTGTGCCGCTTCGTGGCATTCCTATTCATTCGTTCTGAATGATGACGGTGACGTCTCTCGCCCGGGCCCGATCCAGATTGCCGTCGGAAATGGAAGTTCCGATGACAGCGGCATGGGTGGTCGTGTCGCTGGCCGTTCGCAGGATGCCGGCCCGGTCACTGGCCCGGTCAACGTCGTTGTCGTCTATGGTGATGGAGATTTCTCCGACGACGTACACGTCTTCGCCCTCCGGCGAACTACCCCTCAGGATGATGTCGGCTCGGTCGAGTTCCTCGGCATCGTCTTCGGTGATGATCCCCCGGTCCGCTCCGTCGTTCAGCAGGTTGGCGATGGTGTCGCCATCCGGTCGGTTGATGGCCACGAGCACTGTCGCGTTCCTAAGGCCGAGGTGTCGCCTGACGAGCCGGGAGGCGCGTCGAACTACTTTGCGCTCGTAATCGGATCCGGTCAGGTTGTTGAGCTGACCTCGCATGATTCTCTGTTCGTCCTCGATGCGGTCGAACCGTTCATCCACGCGGTCGAACCGTTCGTCCATGCGGTCCAGCCGTTCGTTCGTCGCCACTTGCTGGTCGGCTAGGTCGTCCATCCGCTCTTCCACTGCGGTGAGCCTTCGGTCAAGCATCTCGGCCATCCGGGCTACCGTATCGGCCAGTTCGGCTACCTTCTGGGGCAGATCCAGGAGTTCCCGGGTGAGGATGCGCTGGCGCAACGCCTCTTCCAATTGCGGGTCGTTGTCCAAGGCTGTCAGAAGTTCTGATATGGGATTGGGAGTTGTCATGGTCTGTCGCGTTTGGTGCAGGTTAGTTAAGTGTAACGCAATCCGGCTTGTATAATACGCGAGAAATCGACCTGGAGCGGAAGAGCATGGCAAATCTGACCAACACCCAGCGAATCGGCGCCCTCGTTCCCGCCACCAATCCGGTGGTGGAACCGGACTTCTACCGGGTGGTGCCGCCGGAAATTACGGTGCATTTCGAGCGTATGTGGAACGGCGCCTGGGGAAGCCAGCCGGAGAGTTCCGCCGAGTCGGGGCACCGGCTCAGCATGACCAGCGCCGAGGCCAACGAGATCGACTGGGCGCTGTTCGGGTTCGACGTGGGCAAGATGAACGATGACGTGGCCCGGGGCGCCAGCGCCCTGTCCAACATCGGTCCCGACGTCCTGGTGTATGCCTGCACCTCCGGCACGTGGCACAAGGGCTACCTGGAATACGACCGGATGATGGCGAAAATCATGGAGGATGCCAGCGGGATCCAGTCGGTGACCGCCGTTGGCTCGTGCATCGCCGCCATGCGGCACATGGGCAGCCGCAGGCTGAGCATCGCCGGGCCCTACCGCAACTTCCACCTGCGCAACCGCCTGAAGCCGCTGATGGAAGAGGCCGGCTTCGAGGTGCTGAGCGCCGACGGCGAACCGTGGATGCAGGACTCCATGAACCCACGGGAAATTGACATGGACCCGCCCCAGAGCATCATCGACTTCGTCCTTGAGGTGGCCCAGGATGATGCCGATACCATCTTTCTGCCCGGAACGGCCTGGCGCGCGCTGGACGCAGCGGAAGAGCTGGAACAGAGACTGGGCAAGACGGTCATCACCGTCAACCAGGCGTCAATCTGGATGGCCCTTCGCCGGCTGGGATGGACCAAGCCGATAGACGGTTTCGGGAGCCTGCTGCGAAACCTGGGATAGCCGGCGAACCGCCGGCGGCGGTGACCGGGGCAGATGAATGACGGCCTGGTTGCCGCCGTGGGCAGACACTGAGGTTATCGGGCACGCGGGTGCGTGGCGACCCGGCTATGGTTGCCCCGAGTCGCCGGATATTGTGCGCTATCCGGACTAAGTCCACTTTGGAAGGGACCGGTGGCCTACGCAATCCCACCGTTTCAGAAAGCGCATACCGATATGGGGGTAGATACTTACCATGCGGTTCAATACACATAAACAAGGCGCGGCAGTGGCGACAACCAATGGTGTGAGCAGTGGCGGACTGAATGCTCACGCCTGTCCGGTTTTTGCCGGGGCAGTGTCAGCATCGAAAATATAGTATTGCCAGACGGTTCCAATCCGACGCATTTCAGGGCCCTGACAGCTCAGATCGCGGCTGCTTTCAAGCGCAGGGAGGCGTGAGAGGAGGCCAAGGTCTTTTCAAAGTCACTGCGAGGAGCGCGGCAACGCGGCAATCTTGTGGAGAAGTTGGCCCGTCTCGCCGTTACGGACCCGGCTTCCGGCGCGTGTTTGCCACGCTGCGCTGGCAAATGACGTTGGAGACCTTGAAAATGCGCTGGTGAGATCCCAATCTCACACGTACCCAGTTTGTCATCGCGAGAAGCGTGGTCCACTGCCGGCGGACGGCGATCTCGTTCCTGCGACGATGTCCGTTACACCCATGAGATTGCCGCGCTTCGCTCGCAGTGGCAGGTTGAAGCAAATTGGGTGCGCTGGAGGAGACCCAATGTATTGACAGCTCAATAGGCCGTCGATAGACTGACGCCTGTTTTCTTTTCACATTCATATTAACGCCATACACGTACTTTGTATGCTGTTTGCTTCGTCTAATGACCATGCACAATCGGTCGTCAACGCTCCGGTGTCGGGGCGCGACGCTCTGAGGCTGTCTGGGTTACGGAAGTCCTTTCGCGACGTCAGAGCGGTCGCAGGAGTTGACTTGGATCTGGAGCGCGGAGAGATTCTGTGCCTGCTGGGACCCAGCGGATGCGGCAAGACCACCATGCTCCGGCTGATCGCCGGGTTCGAGACACCGGACGCCGGAACCATCCACATCGGGGACCGGCCGGTATATGGCCCGGGCGCCAATGTCAGCCCGGACAAGCGTCGGGTGGGTATGGTGTTCCAGGAAGGAGCCCTGTTCCCTCATCTGACGGTGGCGCAGAACGTCGCATTCGGCCTCGGCAAGGGAAGACGACGGAAAGCGCAGGTGGCTGAAGCCCTTCGACTGGTGAACCTGGAGGGCTATGACGCCCGTTACCCGCACCAGTTATCGGGCGGTCAGCAGCAGAGGGTGGCATTAGCCCGAGCTTTGGCTCCCGAGCCGGACCTGATACTGATGGACGAACCCTTCTCCAGCCTGGACACCGGCCTCCGCAGCCAACTGCGGGCGGAAGTACGCGCCATCCTCAAGGAACGGGAGGCCACCGTGGTCTGTGTTACCCACGACCAGGAAGAGGCCATGCAGATCGGAGATCGGATCGCGGTGATGAACGAGGGCCGCATCGAGCAACTGGGGTCACCGGAGTCGATATTCCACAGCCCGGACAATCGCTTCACTGCCGAGTTCTTCGGAAAGGCCGATTTCCTGCCCGCCTGGCAGGATGGCGATCGCCTGGCCTGCGAGGTGGGCAGCGCGCCGTGGCCAACGTTCTGGCCCTCTCCCTGGCCCGAGCGCAAGGTCCTGCAGGTAATGGTGCGCCCGGACTGCATGGACATCATTCCGGATCCCACCGGCGACAGTGTGGTGGCGAGCCGGGAGTTCCTGGGGGCCTTTCATATGTACACGGTGGAGTTGCCGTCGGGACAGCAGGTCCAAGTGATAAAGTCCCACGTGGAGCATGTGGAGAACGGCTCCCGCGTCCGCGTCTTCTTGCGCGAAGGCCATAGAATACTGCCGTTCATCGACGGGCAAATCTTCTTTGACGCTCTGGCCTACCGGGCGGAGTCGGACGCGGGGATGCGCTGAATCTCGACCAGTACAGCCGCCCTTGCAATCTCGTTGCCGAGCCGCCGTCGGCCACTCAATGAGACCGCCAGATTTGTCAAAGATCGGGCCACGCTACCCGGCGTTGACAAACCGGGTACGGGCGAAGCAACGCTCCACTAGCGCCCTTCATACCTCCCTGTTATGATGGCACGATACCCGACGGCCTGCGTACCGTCGTTCACGGAACCTTTGAATCAAGAGGGCGTATGACTCCCAAATCCGCCGCCACGGTCACGGCGCCGATGTACTTCGGCTGGTACATCGTCGCCACCTGCTTCTTTGTGTCCTTCCTGTCCATGCCCGGGCGGCAGGGATTTGGCCTCTTCGTCACCGAAATGGAACCCACCTTCGGCTGGGACCGTTCCGACATCTCCTGGGTCGGCTCGGTGGGCTTCCTCATCAACGGGGCCATGCAGCCCATCATGGGCGCCCTGTTCGACAAGTACGGCCCCCGCCGTGTATTCGGTATCGGCCTCTCCATAATGGGCCTCGCCATCATGAGCCTGTCCTTCATGATGGACCTGGAACACATGGTGAACCTGGGCTTCGTCAGCATACCGCTGGACTTGCTGTGGTTCATCTTCGTCTTCTCCATCATCATCAACACCTGCCTGAGCGCGGCGTCCATCACCAATATGCTCGCGCTGGTGGTGCGCTGGTTCCGGCGCAAGCGCAGCAAGGCCACCGGCCTGGCCGCCGCCGGCACCTCCATCGGCGGCCTGCTGATGATCCCCTTCGCCGCTTACCTGATGGGCGTCATCGACAACGCCACCCTCAATATCTTCGGTGTGGAACTGGTGGGCTGGCGTACCGTGTGGTTCCTGCTGGGCGCCATGGTGGTGTTCCTGTCCGCGCCGCTGGCCGTGTTCTTCCTTCGCCCCAATCCGCAGGAATTGGGATTAAACCCCGATGGCGACCCGAACCCTGAAGACCTCCCCGCCGGCACCGCCCCCCAACGAGGTCCATCCGGCGGTCACTACGAGGTGAACAGCTGGCGCCAGTGTTTCAAGACGCCTCCCATGTGGCAACTGTCGGGCGCCTACGTCGTCTGCGGCATCACCACCGGACTGTTGAGCATTCACTTCATCCCTTACGCTGAAGACATCCTCCCGGAAACGGTTAACTTCCTGTGGATGACCTTTGACGAAAAAAAGGTTTTCGCCGCGTTGTTGTTCGGCGTAATGACCGGGCTCAACGCCGCCGGTGTCATTATCACCGGCTTCATGGGCGACCGGATGCGCCGCAAGAACGTGCTGTCGCTGGTGTATGCCACCCGTGGCGTGGCCTTCATGTGCCTGGTGTTCCTGCCCGTGTTCGGCGAACCGATGCTGGGATTGGTGGCTTTCGCCCTGCTCTCGGGAATGTCATGGGTGGCCAGCGTGCCTCTAACGTCCACGCTCACGGCGGACGTGTACGGCTTCCGCGCCCTGGGCACCATCAGCGGCTGGGTGTTCTTCTCCCACCAGATTGGTTCTTTCTTCAGCATCCAGTTCGCCGGTTACGCCTACGAGTGGTTCGGGGAGAGCTACTTCTGGCCCTTCCTGATCGCCGGCCTCACGCTGATCCCGGCGTCCATCGCCGCCTACAGCATCAAGGAGTACCACTACTCCGGACGTTACAACCCCCGGCCCGCCGAGGGCGGCCCGCAGCTGGCCACGGCAACCGCCGGCGCCGGCACGCGCTACTAGAGTTACAGCCTGACGCATACCAAGCTTGTCATTGCGAGGAGCGGAGTCCGCCTGTGGCGGATGGCAATCCCGCTGACCGAGAGACGCTCGTTCTGGCGGCGAGTTTGCCGCGCTTCGCTCGCAATGACAGGATGAACGAAGTTGATTACCCGCACACCCACTCCTGGAGGTGACGGGGATGACTGGAATGACCATCGCGGCGATATTGGCCGCCCTGGGGCAGCATCACGGGGAAGCCGACCCCACGCTGCTCCAGTGGATAATGGAGGCGCTCAGCCACATCCTGCTGGGCACCCTTGGCTTCACCGAACTCACCATCGTCATCATTATCGGCATAATAATCCTCGCCATGCCGGCGTTGATCGTCATCGCCTATTGGGCCAGCACCCGCCGCGCCGTGCCAAGGGCGGCAAACCCGCCGGCCGAGGCGGAAGAGCCGCTCTTGCGTTCGGAGTGACCCCATGAGTACCCCACCCATTGCCCGGCGCAAGTCGGGTCGGCCGCCGGAACCGGACGACGGGGTTTATTACCCGATGGCCTGCGACGTTCTGCCGGTGGTAGGTATGTTCCTTTTCGTTCCCCAAGCCTATATGCAGGCTGCCCTGGAGTCGTGGCTCGACGATCCGACCACCCTCGTGGCCGCCGAAATGTTCATCTATTACGAGGAGGGCAATCCCCGGGTCTTCGTCGCGCCGGACGTGTACGTTATTCCCAACGTGGGAAATGAACTGCGCCGCTCGTACTTCACGTGGCTGGAGAGCGAGGTCCCGAAATTCGCCATGGAAGTGATTTCCCACAGCACCGTTCGCAATGACCTGGCGCGCAAGTGGGACCTGTACCAATCATGGGGAGTACAGGAATACTGGCAGTATGACCCCGAAGGTCAGTCCATGCGGCCACTTCTCCGAGGCAATCAACAGGTGGACGGCCAATATGTGCCTATCGACGTCGAAGTTGACTCGGAGACCGGCCGGTGCCAGGGTTTCAGCCCGGTCCTCAACCTGGAACTCCACGGGCGCCGGGCATGGTTCCGCTTTCGTGACCCCGCAACCGGACGTTATCTGCCCAACCTGGAGGAGACGGAGCAGGCGCGAGCCCAAGAACAAGCGGCCCGTTTGGCGGCAGAGCAGGAACGAGCCGAGGAACGAGCCGGCCGCCTGACCGCCGAGCAAGCGCGGGACCAGGAACGGGCGGGCCGTTTGACGGCGGAGCAGGCACGGGACCAGGAACGGGCGGCCCGTCTCGAGCTGGAACGCCTGTTGCGCGAGCACGGCATCGAGCCGCCGGACAGCGCAACGTAGTCCCAACCCCGCCGGCCCGTCGTGAGCCGTGCTATCATCAAATGCGATGTGCGCCGCCGTTCGTAAAGCCGTCATACCCGCCGCCGGGTTGGGCACCCGCTTCCTGCCGGTCACCCGCTCCGTGCCCAAGGAGCTGTTGCCCATCCTCGACCGGCCCATGCTGCAGTACGTGGTTGAGGAGGCGGCGGAGGCCGGTATCACCGACGTCATCGTCGTAACGTCTCCCGGCAAGGAGGGCATCGCCGAGTACTTCCGTCCCCGACCCGATTTGGAGACCCGTCTCGCCGACGATGCTGCGCTACTGGAAAAAGTCAGTTCCGGCGCCCGGCTGGCCGACGTGTCCTTCGTGATCCAGGAGGAACCGCTGGGCTTGGGCCACGCGGTGCTGACCGCGCGGGATGCCGTGGGCGACGAACCCTTTGCCGTCATCCTGCCCGACGACATTGTGGAGCACACTCCCGGCGTTCTGTCCCAAATGCTGGCCGCCACCGCTCATGCCGAGGACGCAGCCTCTGTAGCGGTGGAACGCGTGCCCTGGGAGATCGTACACAATTACGGCGTGGTGGACACCGATCCGGCCGGCGAGCGGCTGCACCGGGTCAACGGGCTGGTGGAGAAACCCCCGCCGGGCACGGCCCCATCCAACCTCTCCATCGTGGGGCGCTACCTGCTGCCGCCGCAGATCTTCGATAGTCTGGAGCGCACGCCGCCGGGAGCGCGGGGCGAGATCCAGCTGACCGACGGCCTGGCCCTGCTGATGGAAGACGTCGCGCTCTATGCCTGCGAGTTCGAGGGCGTCCGCTACGACGGCGGCAACCCCATGGGCCTCCTGCGGGCGTCGCTGGAATACGCGCTGCGACGGGAAGACACCCGCGCGGCAGCGGCCGACTTGATCCGAAGGCTCGCCGCCGAGTTGTAGCCCGGTCCGGTTCAATTGACACTCCCGGCGGGGCCACCGTAGAATTGCCGGGCGATTTGCGGGCAGAAGGTGCAATGACACCACTGCCCCGCTTCAGCCCTGACACAGGAGACGCCAAGCCATGGCTACAAAAGCCTTTTTGCTGGTTGAAACCGCCGTTGGTCGTACCCGCGACGTGGCCAACACCCTGCGCGACCTGGACGGCATCGAGTCGGTTGACGTGGTCACCGGTCCTTACGACATCATCGCAGTCATCTCCGGCGACGATATGTCGGTGGTCGGCGGACTGGTCACCGAAAAGATTCATACCGTCGTGGGCGTGGTACGCACCGTAACTTGCGTAGCCGTGGATGCCTGACCGTCGTTCCTGAATTCCAGCGGTAGGGGCGAATGATCATTCGCCCCTGCGTATCACGCCGGCCGGTATGTGAAGGAGGCCCAGGTGGAGTACCGTTTCACTCCCGACGACGACCAGTTTCGCGGCGAATTGCGCCAGTTCATCCAGTCCGAGTTACCGCCCGATTGGGAAGGCGGCGGGCGCTGGCCGGAGGAGTACGACTGGGACTTTACCATGCACCTGCGGGGCCGTCTGGCCGAGCGGGGCTGGCTGACCATGCACTGGCCGGAGGAGTATGGCGGCCAGGACGCCTCCCCCGTGCGCTCCGCCATCTACAACGAGGAACTGGCCTATCTGCGCGCCCCGGGCCGGGACATTTTCGGCGTGCGGATGCTGGGCCCGACCCTGATGATCCACGGCAGCGAGGAGCAGAAGCAAACCCACCTGCCGCCCATCGCCCGGGGTGCAGTCCAGTGGTGCCAGGGCTACAGCGAGCCGGAGTCGGGGTCGGACCTGGCGTCGCTGAGCACCCGCGCCGTCCGTGACGGCGACGAGTACGTCATCAATGGAGCCAAGATCTGGACGACATTGGCCCACCGTTCCGACTGGATAATGTGCCTGGCCCGCACCGACCCGGAAGCGCCCCGGCACCGGGGCATCAGCTTCATCCTGGTGGACATGAAGTCCCCCGGCGTTGAGGTACGCCCGGTAATCAACATGACCGGCGGCCATGAGTTCAACCAGGTGATTTTCGACAACGTGCGGGTACCGACGAGCAACCTGGTCGGAGAGGAAAATCGCGGCTGGTACGTTGCCGTAACCCTGCTGGACTTCGAGCGTTCCGGCATCGACTACTCGGCCATCGCTCGCCGTCTGCTGGACGACACGCGGGAGTACGCAGGCAAGGTGTCCCGCAACGGCGTCAAGGTCACGCAGGAGCCGTGGGTACGCAACCTGCTGGCCGACCGCTACGTGGAATGCGAGGTGGCCCGCCTCATGGCCTACAACGTGGCCTGGATGCAGGGCGAGGGCCTGGTGCCCAACAAAGAGGCGTCCATGAGCAAGGCGCTGCACCGCTCGGCCAACAGCGTGCTGGAGATCGCCGGTTTGCCAGGAGCAATGGGCAGAGGCGAGGAGCGGGCGCCGCTGAAGGGCCGCCTGCCCGAAAACTGGATGATCAGCTTCTCCCACAAGATCGCCGGCGGCACCTCGGAAGTGCAGCGAGGGATCATCTCCAGCCGGGGCTTGGGTTTGCCTCGGGGTTAGAGCGAGGACTACTCCTCGTTGCCGGCCAGTCTCTGGGCCAGTTCCGAAGAGAGCGGTACGCCGTACTCCTCCAGCACGTTCAGCGCGGCGTCCCGCCGCGATACCTTCCCGGCGGCCCCGTTCGCGGGCTTTGCGTTCCACGGCTTCTTCGGCGGCGAAGAACAACTTGAAACCTCCATACAGTGCGGCGGTGGTGGGAAACATCAACGCCGTCGCCGTTATTATAACCCCGTCTCCCGGTCGGCCAGCTCATAGAGATAGCCCAGCAGGGGCAGGCCGTCGCAGAAAACGTCCGCCTGCGGCGGATTGAGCGCGACTGCCAGCGCCATGCTGGCGCTGACCGACGCCGCGCCGTCGAAGAACCGCCACAGGGAGCGATTGTGCTCGTTATTATGCGCTGCCGTTCTCCAGCAGGACGGGCTAGCTTGCCAGGCTGGCGAAGACGGCAGCCTCTTCGGGAGTCAGTTCCCGCATTGCGCCGCGACTTCGGCTGAGGATGCGGAACACGGTACGCGGCGTTACGGAAAATCGTTCCGCCGCGTCGGCAATTGACAGCCCTTCCCCGTCGATAATGGCGGCTATCCGCAGATCCCGTGCCAGGCGGCGGTATTTGCCGAACCACTCCATATCATCGAACTTGCAGCGGGGCAGTGGGCATTCCAGGCAGGTTACCGCGACCTCGCATCCGTTATCCTCATAGTGGGCAAAAGACGTTTCGTCGATTTGGTGTTGGCTGGGCGCAACGGCGTTGATGGCGTACATTGCCAGACTCCGAAACAGACGTTCGAATACTTTTGCCAATTATAGAACTCCAGTTCTTATATCGTCAACCGGACACCGCAGGCGTATTCCGGCTGTCTTCGTCCGGAGCGGCGTCGGCCAGAGAGCGGCGGCCGGCGATACGTCCTAAGAGGTCAGAAAGCGGCGCAATATGGCCACCGCGGCGGCGGCGTCAACGGAGCCGCGTTCCCGGCTGGGCTCGCGCCCGGAATCCCGCAATTCAGCAGCGCCGGCGTGGGAGGTGAACCCCTCGTCAACCGTCAGTACGGGCATGGCCGCGACCCGTTCCAGGGCGCGGACGAAGGACGCGGTTTTACGGGCCTGCTCACCGGAACGGCCCTGGGAATCGTAGGGGATACCGACGACGATGGCCACGGCCTCACGTCGGCCGGCTTCCTCCAGGATGGCCGCAACGTCGACGCGGCGGTTGCTACGCTGCACGTGGCCGGCGGGCAGGATGAGTTCTCCCGGCGGAATGCTCACGGCCAGCCCGATGCGGCGGTCGCCCACGTCCAGCCCCAGCAGGCGGCCGGCGCGGGCGAGGCTGTCGGGACTGCCGGCATTGGGCATCATGTGAGAGTTATCTCCTGGGGCCGGGCGGAGTGTACGTCGGCAAGTCCTGGCCGGAATCTTGGGAGATATAGGTCATCATGTCATTGACCGTCGCTCGTATCGATTCCAGTACCTCATACTCGTCCGGCAGCGGTTCCTGGACACCTTCGTAAGGCGCATCTATCGCGTATTCGTCAAGGAAGGCGAAATCGCGTTCTGCCATAATGCGCTGGCCGTCCGGGAATGTACGGATGGCGACTTGCAATTCGGCGAGTGAGTGGCTGCGCCGCCAGGCATTGCGATCCCCATCATCAAACTCCAGATACGCAAGGAAACCGTTGAAGGCGTTTTCGAGACAGCGCTGGAAGTTATGGCCAACCTCTTCGTAACCCAGACCTGTATCCAACGCCATCTCCGCCAGCAGTACCTGCCGTTGATAATTTATAAAACGCTGCTCCACGTCGGGCCGGTTGTTGGGTTCCACTTCCGGGTAACGGTCACTCTGGCCGGCGGGTTCGCAGTTCATGGTGATGCCGTCTTTGAGCGCATGGTAAGTCAGGTGGGTTCGCGCGGTTCGGTAGTGTTTAAAGTCTGCGGGGCTGTAACGGACCAGGTCAATCTTGACGGGATGCCCGTACAGTTCCTGCGCCAATGCTTTGCCGGCATTCAGCGCCCGCCGGTAATTTTCCTTGGTGTTCGGCCCCGCTTCGACGATGGTGAAAATGTCGATGTCGGAAGCGTCGTTCCAATCGCCCCTGGCGCGGGAGCCGAACAGGAATATGTCATCCGGCGCGACAATCTTCTGCACGGCACGGGCGACCAGGATGGCTCGGTTGTCGTAATGTGATGGGCTGTTCATAGATCATGGGCTGGTAAGCGCCGTGGCAAGTCAGCCGATTTGCAATTCTGAGAAATAAGTGGAATAGAATCCCCGGTCTCTGGTCAGGAAAGCGTCGGCGGTGG
>JAGWBI010000030.1:72571-73245 GCA_021295965.1 Dehalococcoidia bacterium
GTCCAGGGCGTCGCGGCTTTCAAAGTTCGGGACCAGTTCCGCGTACACGACGTCGCAAATAAGAAGTGGGCCGCGTTGGCGAGCGACGCGCAACAATTCACCGGACAGGGGGCTGGTTGTTTCATCCGGGGTGAATACGTCCAGCAAGATGTTGGTGTCAGCTGCCGTTGCCACAATATTTGAGAATTCCTGCGGCGTGACGTAGCCGCGAATTTCGACATATTCTCGTAGGTGATCCGGCTGTCCGCCAAGGTTTCTTAAATGGCGTCTATGGGCTCTCCGGTTCCAATGGCCGTTTGCGGATGAGCAGGCCGGCGCCATGGCTATTGGTTATATCGTTATACTTGCGAAGTTCCGCAGCGTAGTCGTAGCCGCGAATTGCCGACAGATACGCGTCGGTGCTCCCAAACTCTTTGGCAGCCCAACCATCGCTTGCGATGCCGTAAACGGCGTCGATGGGATCCGGCTCCGACGACTTTTTTCGGATGAGCATCCCTTCCTCGGTCAGGATAAGTTCAAGATCCACGTCGGGCGCGAAGCCGCAATACTCTCGCAGACGCTTGGGGATGGTAATTTGTCCCTCCTCGGAGATGGTGATGCGCATGGTGTCCTCCTGTTGCCAAGCCGGATTATCAGTGTAGCCCGTCGCGCACTAGTCCAACCACGCTGTCCAG
>JAGWBI010000031.1:0-25445 GCA_021295965.1 Dehalococcoidia bacterium
CGTATCGCACAGGGAGCCGGCCTGCCGCACGTGGGGGCCGAGGACGGAGCGCAGCGCGGCGTGGAGCAGATGCGTTCCGCTGTGGTTGCGCGATGCGTCCAGGCGGCGTTCCGCCTCAACCCGGGCGGTCACGGCCTCGCCCAGCGCGATGTCGCCGTCGGAAACCACGCCGCGATGGACGATGAGGCCGGCCACGGGGCTCTGCGTGTCTTCGATCTGCACCCGTCCGTTGGGACCGGCGATGACGCCCCGGTCGCCCACCTGCCCGCCGCCCTCAGCGTAGAAGCAGGTCTCGGCCAGCACGATCTCCACCTGCTGTCCCCGGGTGGCGTGGCCCACTGCCTCGCCGTCGCGCAGGATGCCCAGGATGCGGGATTCGATGGCGGTCTGCTCGTAGCCGTCGAAGGAGGTATGACCGGCGCCCAGATTCTCGTACACGGTGACGATTTCCATGCCGCCGGTAACCTGGTGTCCGGCCCGGTCACGTTCCCGCTTCGCCTCCATCTCGGCGTTGAAGCCGTCCATGTCCACGGCCAAGCCGTACTCCCGGCGGCCGATCTCATCCACCAGTTCCGGCGGGAACCCGTAGGTGTCGTAGAGTTCAAAGGCCACCGCGCCGTCAATGACGCCGGCCGAGCGGGATGTTTCCAGCCGTTCTTCCAGCAGCGGCATACCCTGGCGGATGTTGTCGAGAAACTGGGTTTCCTCCAACCCGACCACGCGGCGGATGAAGTCGCCGTTTTCGTCCAGCGCCGGGTAGGCGTCGGCGAAGCGGGCGATCACCGCGCCGGCGACGTCGGTCATAAAGGGCCGATCCAGCCCCAACTGCCGGCCGTAACGAATGGCGCGGCGTATGATCCGCCTCAGCACGTAGCCCCGCTCGCTGTTGGACGGAACCACCCCGTCGCTGATGAGGAACGATGCGGCGCGAGCGTGCTCGGCGACCACGCGGATGGCGTAGTCGGTGTCGGCCTTCTCGCCGTACTCGTAGCCGGTGAGCCCGCAAACGGCATCGATGATGGGCTGGAACAGGTCGGTCTCATAGACGTTGGGCTTGCCCTGCAGGACGGCGGCGGCCCGCTCCAGGCCCATGCCGGTATCCACGCTGGGCGCCGGCAGGGGCGTGCGGACGCCCCCCAGATCCTGGTAGAACTGCATGAACACCAGGTTCCACAGCTCCACGAAACGCTCGCAGTCGCAGTTGGGATGGCAGCCGCCCGGCTCGGCGCGTATGCCGTCGTCGGCCTCGCGCCGCAGCATGGCGGTGAGTTCGTCCGGCGGCATCATCTCGTCGGTGACAGGATGCTGGCCGCGCCCCTTCTCGGCGCCGCCGTCGTAATGCAGCTCGGAGCAGGGACCGGTGGGACCCTCCAGGCCGGCCGGCCCCCACCAGTTATCGCTGTTGCCGTAGCGGTAGATGCGCTCCGGCGGCACGCCGATGTCGTTATGCCAGAGGTCGTAGGCCTCGTCGTCGTCCAGGTGGACGGTCACGTACATCCGCTCCGCTTCCAGCCCGAACACGTTGGTGCAGAGGTCCCAGGCAAAGGCGACGGCGTCCTTCTTGAAGTAGTCGCCGATGCTGAAGTTCCCCAGCATCTCGGTCGCCCACCTCGTCAATATCGGTGGTGCGGAAGGACTTCTGGCAGCTGGTGAGACGGCGGCGCGGCGGCGTCTGCTCGCCCATGAAGAAGGGCTTGAAAGGCACCATCCCGGCGGAGGTGAACATCAACGTCGGATCGCCGGCGGGAATCAGCGACGCGGAGGGCATATAGAGATGCCCCCGTTCCTCAAAAAATTGGCTGAAAGATCTGCGTATGCTGTCGCCGTCTGTATTCATACCAGGTTACGACTCCCGTAAGTTGCATTACGAAATTAGGCCATTGGGGGACATAATCGATTGTAGGGGACGGGCGCGAAAAGCGTCAACGATTGAGGTCGCGGGTACAAGTCAATCGGGGTCTTGACCGCGAAGGAAGTCGATGAGGCGGGCGAAGTTGGGGCAGGCGTTGTAAACGGCGGGAGGATTGATGAGTTCCAGCAGGCGCGGCGCGTGGGTCGTCTTGTTATAGGCGCCTTTGCTGCACCTGCGGGTAGCGTTGCGCAAACCTCGTTCAACATCTGGTTTGGGGATGTCTTCTATGTTCGGATTGCCTGGCAACCTGCCGGCGTTGAATGTGGCCCCGTAGTACGCTCCCAAAGTCGGACGGTCGGCGAGAAACCAAGCTTCCATAAGCTGGACCATGAAAAATGCGCTATTGTCACCGCCAACCTGTCCTGCTACACGATCAGCCAATTGGGTTGTAAGTACACCCTCTGAGTCAACGAGTAGAACTGCGTTCGAATCCCTGCGGCATTTCCTGATGGCGTCGTCGCCTGAGCCGCATGGTATAACGTTTAGAACAACGGATTGGTGATGTATCGCATTGACGGCACCCAGCAGGAACGCTTTCATCGCAGGCCGCAACAACGGGCCACCTTCCAGGTACACGTTCACGGTCAATTATCGTACACCGCCTAGAGCGCCCCGCATCCATGCGTCGCCGAGAGTGTAGTCAACCAGCCAGTCCCCCAGTTTTTCGCGGGAGAGGCGGTTGAACTGGGTCCCGTCCGCAGGGTGCCGGTCCCGCTCGCAAACTATCACCGTATCAGGTTCGTCGGAGAAAAGGTCAACGAACTGTGGTGAGTGCGTAGTGACGATGATCTGGGTGCGCTCGGACGCCTTTCGCATCAGTTCAGCTATCAGCCCCAGAGAGTCAGGGTGCATGGCGATTTCCGGTTCCTCGATGCAGATCAGCGGTGGAGGTTCTGGGTGGCACAGGATGGCGAGCAAGGCAATGAAGCGGATGGTTCCGTCGGACAGGCGAGGAGCCGGCAATGGGCGGGACAAGCCCGCTTCCCGCACGGTTAAGCTAACGGTGTTTCCATATATCGGTGTGTGCAGGCTTTGATATGTCTCATAAAATCGCTCCAAATATTTGTCCATAGTTGGACCCAGCCCTTGACGTTCTCTCAAATCGTTGACCACGAGGGCCAGGTTGTTGAAATCTTCTTCTGGGAAGCTAACAACGCCGTCGGTAGGCTGCGGCGAGCGCACCGCGCTGTTACGACCGACATTCCAACTCCGATATGTTTTGATGGCGGACAACCTGTCCGCTGTTTGGGAGAGTACTGGGAAGATGAACGGATGACGCATTGCGCTGAAGACTGATTGGGCACTGTCAATGGTATCTGCCGACAGTTGGGTACGGATGCCTTCCCCAGTTAACTCGGCGATGGCAACAGCCTCTTCAGACGGCATTGCTCTACCATCGCCGCTAGCGCCCCGGAAAAAATAAGGTCGGCTCTGTCCAGTGTCCGGACTAAGGTCTAATAGCCATTCACTCTCCACCTTCAAGCTGTTGTCGCTTGCATCAATCAGCAAATCATAACGGAGTGGCATATCTGGACGTTCCGGGTTGTGGATATCCGCTTGTATCGCCGAGACGCGGACATCGGGGGCTTCAGAGTCGCCACCTTTCCATTTCCAATCGCCGGTAGGTCCACTGCGCCGGAAGAACGCAGGCAGGTCCACCGGTACCGCCTGTAACATGGCGATCACGTCAATCAGGTTCGACTTCCCCGAACCGTTGGCGCCGATCAGCACGTTCAGGGGCTGGAGGTCCAGCCTGGTGTCCTTGAACGAGAGGATGTTCTTGAGGTGCAGCGATTTGATCAGCATGGCAACCCCCTATCGGGTAGGCGCCGCTCCGATAAGAATAGGCCGGCGCGCCCATAGCGCTGACGGCCCGCGTACCGTCGCTATGTTACCATAGGCCCCGATGCAGACTGCTCCCGCACACCCTGGCCCCTTCCGCTTCATCGCGGGCAAGATTCCGCACTATCTCAACGCCATCAACGTGTCGGAATCGCTGTTCGCGATGCCCTTCGGCTATATCGGCATGGTGCTGGCGTCCCACTACTCCGGCGGCAGCGGGTGGCCCGGCTGGCACATCCTAATCTGGATCACGCTGGCCTTCCTGGGGGTACGGACGCTGGGGATGTCGGCCAACCGCATCATCAACGCCAGGGAGGACGCGCAGAACCCGCGCACGGCCGGCCGGCACATACCCGCCGGCATTTTGAAACCCCTGGAAGTCGGCGGCATGGCGACGGTGGGCGCGGCCATCTTTTTCGTCGCCGCCTGGCAGCTGAACCCGCTGGCGTTAATGCTGGCGCCGGTGGCCGCCGCTTATGTCATCCTCTACTCCTTCGCCAAGTACTACACCTGGCTGTGCAGCCTGATGCTGGGGTTGGCCCTGTCCATCGCGCCGTCGGGGGCGTGGATCGGCGTGACCGGAGAGCTGATCTGGCAGCCGGTGCTGCTGACCTTCGCGGTGGCCATGTGGGCCGGCGGTTTCGAGACCATCTACGGCAGCCTGGACTACGATTTCGACCGGGCCAACCGGATCAACTCCATCGCGTCCCGGTTCGGCGTCCGCAAAGCCATCCGCACCACGCGGGTCCTGCACAGCCTGGCCGCCGCCGCTCTGCTGGCCCTGGGCATCTGGATGGAGTTGAACGTCTTTTATTTCATGGGTTGGGCCGTGGCCGTAGTCCTGCTGATCTACGAAAACAACCTGGTCAAAGGGGGAGAGCCGGCCAAGGTGGGCAAAGCCTTCGGCTTCAACAAGTACATCTCGACGCAACTGCTGGCCTTCACCATACTGGCCGTGGCATTGCCCTTTGAGGGTTTCCTGCCGTGGTAGGTGATCTGGAAGGACGGGACCCGGGATGTTACTGCTGACGCCGTGATAGACTCGATATGCTGATTCCGTTCCCGACTGAAGATTGGAGATGGATAATGACCGAGGCCGTCACACCCCAACCTATCATCCTCACCATCCATACCGAAGAATTTAAAGAGCGTTGCCTAGAAGTAGTCGCAGAGCTCGCCAAGTGTGGCGGCATGGTAATCATCTTCCATGACGGCGAGCCAATCGCGCAAATGACCCAATTCGAGGAGCCGCCTCTGAACGGCTACGGCTCCATGAAAGGTCAAATCAAAATTCACGGCGACATTGTGTCCCCACTGCCTCCCGAGTGGTACAGCAGCAACTATGACGAGGAAAATTTGGTTTGATACTGCCGGACACCCACGCCCTGCTTTGGTTTCTTGAATCCAACCCGCGACTCGGTCGAGAAGCCGACCTCATAATTCGTAGAGCGACCGAGTTCAGTATAGCCGCGTTTTCGGCGATCTCCGTCTGGGAAGTCGCCCTGCTATTAGTAAAGGGACGCCTCACCCTTGACGTAAACGCTCTCGAATGGCGACAAAATCTCCTCGCCACAGGATTCGTAGAAATCCCGGTTGACGGCGCAATCGCCGCCCGCTCCGTTGCCTTGCCCGATTTCCACGACGACCCCGCTGACCGCATCATCATGGCCACCGCTCAGGAAGGCCACCAGCTCATCACTGATGACGGCCGCATTCTCAACTGGCCCGGCCAACTCAACCGTTTCCCGGCCCGTCGTTGACGCCCCTAACCTCCCGCCATACAATTAACCTCGCAAATCCGAATAACCAAATGCCGTGAAGGGGATTAGTAAGCGTCCAGCGAGGCTCAGAGAGCCGGAGTAGCTGCGAACCGGCGCCAGGCGCAGACGCCCAATGGACCCCGGAGCCGCCCGCCGAACGCTCGATGTCAGTAGGCGTGGACGCCTGAGCCGCGTTAACCGCTCGTCGAACACCGTATGCAGGGTGGCATTGCGGCCTTTCAGGCTCGTCCCGCAGGGGACGGGCCTTTTCTTTGCCTGCCCTCGCCGCCCCCAGACACCAATGGACTGGAACATCGTGAGTACCTACTACCCCACATTGGAACAAGTCCGCGCGTTGGCCGGGCAGGGAAACCTGTGCCCGGTGTACCGCTCCATCAACGCCGACCTGGAGACTCCCGTTTCGGCCTATCTCAAAGTCGCCCGTCCGCCCTATTCCTTCCTGCTGGAATCGGTGGCCGGGGGTGAGCGCATCGGCCGCTACAGCTTCATCGGCACCGAACCCTACGACGTCTTCAGCACCGGCGCGGACCAGCCCTCCGGCCAGGTTGACCCTCTGACTCTGGTGCAGCGGGAGATGGATTCTTATCAGATCATCCCCGTGGAGGGCCTGCCTCCCTTCCACGGCGGTGGCGTGGGCTACGTGGCCTACGATGCGGTGCACTACTTCGAGCCTCGCGTGCCCATGCCGGAGAACGACCCCCAGGGCCTGCCCGAGTCGGTGTTCATGTTCACCGACACCCTGCTGGTGTTCGACCACCTGCGCCACGACATCAAGGTGGTCAGCCACGCCCGGCTGGACGACGGCGAACCGGATCCGTCATCAATCGACGCCGCCTACCAGGCCGCCACCGCCAAGATCGAGCGCATGGTTGACCGTCTGTCTCGTCCTCTGGAACTGCCGCCGGAACTGCTGGCAACGCCCACGCTTCCCTTCGGCGGCGAGGCCCAGTCCAACTTCACCGTCTCCGAGTACGAGGCGGTGGTGGACAAGTGCATCGAGTACATCTACGCCGGCGACGTGATCCAGGTGGTCAACTCCCAGCGCTTCAGCCGGCGCACCGCCGCCCACCCCTTTCAGGTGTACCGCGCCCTGCGGGGAGGCAACCCCTCTCCCTATATGTATTACCTCGACCTCAACGGCTTCCAGATTGTCGGCGCGGCCATCGAGACCGTCGCCAAGGTGGAGGACGGCATCGTCGCCACCCACCCCATCGCCGGCACCCGTCCCCGGGGCCAGACGCCATCCGAGGACATCGCCCTGGAGGAGGAGTTGAAAGGCAGCGAAAAGCAGCAGGCTGAACACATCATGCTCCTCGACCTGGGCCGCAATGACATCGGCCGCGTCAGCGTCCCCGGCACCGTCCACGTCACCCAGTTCATGGACGTGGAGCGCTTCTCTCACGTCATGCACCTGGTGTCCCACGTCGAGGGCGAACTGCGGCCCGACATGACCACCTACGACGCTCTGCGCGCCTGCTTCCCCGCCGGCACCGTGTCCGGCGCGCCCAAGATCCGCGCCATGGAGATCATCGCCGAGGTGGAACAGGAACGGCGCGGACCCTACGGCGGCGCGGTGGCCTATTTCAGCTACAACGGCAACATGGACACCGCCCTGGTCCTGCGCACCGGCATCTTCAAGGACGGCGTCATGTACGTCCAGGCCGGCGGCGGCGTGGTCGCCGACAGCGTCGCCGAGGACGAATACATGGAAACCCGCCACAAGTCCGGCGCAATGATGCGCGCCATCGACACCGCAGAGGGCGTGAGCTAACTGCGTTCGCGCTCGCTTGACTGTGCATTGGTCGATACCAATAATGCGCCCATGGATTTTGCAGTCCGATTTCACCCGGACTTTGAGCCTGAATTTGATGCGCTATCCGATGCGGTTCGGGAAGCCCTTTTGCAAAGAGCCATCCTGTTGCAGTCTCAAGGTCCGGCATTGGGTCGCCCCAACGTGGATAATCTGCAACTCTCACGATATTCCAGGATGAAAGAGTTACGGTTCAATGCCGACGGTGGCGTATGGAGAGTGGCTTTCGCTTTTGACGCCAACAGGGACGCCGTTCTGTTGGCCGCCGGCAATAAATCCGGTGTCAGTGAGCGGAGATTCTACCGACAATTAGTAGAAAGGGCAGACCGGCGGTATGCCGAACATACCGCACGTTTGCAACGCCAGGGGGCCGGATAACATGACCACGTTGAATCAAAAGATAGCCGCCTTGTCGGCCGAAAGCCGGGAGCGGGTTTTGCGAGGCTCCGAAGCCCTGATTGCAGCTGAAGCCGCAAACCGGAACGGTTTGCTCAACCTGCGGGATGGCGCATACCAGCAGGCCGTTGCCGATTTCAGCGAAGCGCTGGATTTGGACCCAGGGAACGTTTCCGCCTATAACAACCGAGGCATCGCTTACGCGCGCCGGTTTGACTATACCCGTGCCATCGCCGATTTCAATGTAGCTTTGGCTATTGACCCCGAGTTGTTCGAGTGCCTGGTCAATCGCGGCCTTGCGCACGATGAACGATCGGATTATGTGTTGGCCGTGGCTGACTTCAACAATGCGTTGCGTTTGCGACCTGAATTTCCTACGGCTTACCATGCGCGTGGTTTAACGTACTCCCACACAGGAGATGACGAAAAAGCCGCCAGCGATTTTGACCGCGCCATGCGGTTATCGCCTGCGCCTACTCCATCCCGCAACGACGGACGCTCGGCCTATTTGCCGATGGGCGAAGCAGAACTTGACGTTGCAGACCACCGCCAACACATTCAGACTTAACCCGAAGCAATGAGGTAAAAATGCTCAAGTCATTCTTCCACACCGGCTTTATCGTCAAGGACCTGGAGGCCGCCGTCGCCTTCTATTCCGACGTGCTCGGCCTCACCCTCACCATGCGCACCGAGCGCACTGGTGATTTCCCCACCACCCTGCTGGGCTTCCCCGACACCCACATCAAGGGCGCGTTCTTCGATATGGGCGACGGCCACCAGCTGGAACTGATCCAGTACATCAACCCGGAGGGTGGCTACGCCGACTTCGACAAGAACGATGTTCGCGCCGCCCATCTGGCTTTCTTTGTGGAGGACATCGACGCCTTCTACGAAAACACCCGCAACCGGGGCCTGAGCTATCCCACGCCGCCCGTGCCGATGTACGACGACGCCGGAAACATGGTCCGCAAGGCGTCCTACTGCCAGGACCCGGACGGCAACTGGCTCGAACTGGTGGAGCTGTACTGATGCTGCTGCTCATCGACAACTACGACAGTTTCACCTACAACCTCTACCAGTACCTTTGCGAACTGGGCGCCGAGGTTGAGGTGGTACGCAACGACAAGACCTCCATCGAGGATATCGAGGCCATGCGGCCCGAGGGCATCGTGGTGTCCCCCGGCCCCTGCACGCCCCGGGAGGCCGGGATCTCCAACGACGTGATCCGCCACTTCGGAACCAGGCTTCCGGTCCTCGGCGTCTGTCTCGGCCACCAGTGCATCGGCGACGCCTACGGCGCGACGGTGGACCGGGCCGGAGAAATCCGCCACGGCAAGACCTCCATGATCCACCACGACGGCAGGGGGGTTTTCGAGGGCCTGCCCAATCCCTTCGAGGCCATTCGTTACCACAGCCTGGTCATCTATCCCGACACCGTTCCCGACTTCCTGGAAGTAACCGCCTGGACCGACAACGGCCTCATCATGGGTGTCCGCCACAAGGAGTTACCCGTCGAGGGTGTCCAGTTCCACCCCGAATCCATAATGACCACCGTCGGCCACGACCTCCTGCAAAACTACCTCAACCAGGTCGCCGAGTTTCATTCCACTACTCCGTAAGCGTACTAAGCAGGTCATTGCGAGAACGCCGTCAGGCGTTCGTGGCAATCTCATTCCGGCGCTGCACGCCTCGCCCAAACGTCGCTGCTACACCGACGAGATTGCCATCCGCCAGAGGCGGCCTCGCAATGACACTTGTGGAGCAACCGAGCGAACGGGAGGGCCTGGCAGAGCTCCGCCGAATCGCAGTGGTCGGCACCTCGGGTTCAGGCAAAACCACGCTGGCTGCTGAGCTGGCGCACCGCCTGAGGGCGCCACACATCGAGTTAGACGCCTATCATCACGGCCCGAACTGGACCCCCACCCCGGACGACGTGTTGCGACGGAACATCTCGGACACGCTGTCGGGTGAAAAGTGGGTGGCCGATGGGAATTACAGCGCAGTCAGGGACATCGTGTGGACGAGAGCCACCGCGCTGGTCTGGCTGGATTACCCGTTTCCGGTGGTGTTCTGGCGACTGTTTCGAAGAACCATGGTGCGCAGCATAACCGGGGCGGAGTTGTGGAACGGCAACCGTGAGGTCCTGTGGAGACATTTTTTGACTCGAGATTCCCTTTTCCTGTGGGCATTCCAGACTCACTGGAGCCGGAGGAAAGCGTTCTCAAAGCTGCTGGCTGCGCCGGAGTATAGGCATTTGGCCGTGCTCCGGTTCCGTTCACCCAAGGCGACGGACGCCTGGCTGAATACGATCCCCAATGCCGGCGTAGGCTAGGACGCGGATGGGGCCCTCACTCATAGGGTCGCCCGGGCCAAATCCGGCTCTTCTCCCTTCCGAACCAGGGCCTTTCCAAGGTCATTGCGAAGAGCGGAGCGACGTGGCAATCCCGTCGATGCAACAGAGCTTTCCCCGTATGGGTCATGTTCCCGGAGCGAGATTGCCGCGCTTCGCTCGCAATGACAAAGGCTACTTTGGAAAGGCCCCGCTTCCGAACCGGAGCGGGTTGCTATACTGGAATAAAGCAACCTGTACCCCGTCCCTCCGAGCAGGAGGCCAACCATGCCACCGACCAACATCGGCCCCAGCGTCCTGTCCTGGCTCCCCGCCGAGCAGATCGAGGAGTCGGCGATGCGACAGATTGAAAACCTGTCGCAGATGCCCTTTATCTACAAGCATGTCGCGGTCATGCCCGACTGCCACTTCGGTCTGGGCGCAACCGTCGGATCCGTGATCCCCACCGTGCGAGCCATCATTCCCGCCGCCGTTGGCGTGGACATCGGCTGCGGCATGATCGCCGTCAAGACGCCGCTGAAGCGCGAGGATCTGCCCGATGACCTGTCCCACATCCGCCGGGCCATCGAGAGCCAGATACCCCTCAGCGCCGGCCACTACAACCGCAGCGTCAAGAAGACCGCCCGCCCGCGCATCGAGCAGCTGGAGGCCAAAGCCGCCGAGCTGGGTCGCCTGGACTTCTACGACAACCTCTCCAAAAACTGGCGCAACCAGCTGGGTTCCCTGGGCTCCGGCAACCACTTCATCGAAATCGTGCTGGACGAGGAGGACCACGCCTGGGCCTTCCTCCACTCCGGCTCTCGCGGCATCGGCAACCGCATTGCCACCCACCATATCGCCATCGCCAAGCAGCTGATGGAGAAGTGGTACATCAACTTGCCCGACGCCGACCTGTCCTACCTGGTGGAGGACACCCCCGAATTCGACAACTACATGACCGACCTGGACTGGGCCCAGGAATTCGCCCTGCTCAACCGCGAGGAGATGATGGAGCGCATCGTCAAAATCCTCCAGCACCGCTGCGGCGACTTCGCGGAGGTGGAGCGCATCCAGTGCCATCACAACTTCACCAAGCGCGAGCACCACTTCGGGAAGAACATCCTGGTCTCCCGCAAGGGCGCAATCGAGGCTCGCGACGGTCAGCTGGGCCTGATCCCCGGCTCCATGGGCACCCGCAGCTACGTCGTGCGGGGCAAGGGCAACGCCGGCTCCTTCAACACCGCGCCCCACGGCGCCGGACGACGCCTCAGCCGGAACCGCGCTCGCAAGTCCTTCACCATGGACGACTTCGACCGCGACATGGCCGGCGTCGAGGTCAACCGTTCCGAAGCCTTCCTGGACGAACTCCCCGGCGCCTACAAGGACATCGACCTGGTAATGGAGCAGTCTGCCGACCTGGTAGAAATCCTCCACACCTTCCGCCAGATCGTCAACGTAAAAGGCGCGTAACGCCTCAACTTGTCATTGCCAGTCCGCCTCTGGCGGATGGCAATCTCGCCAAAGTGGACAAACATGCCTGACGCAGAACAACATGAGGATCCAAAGCCTCGCCCCTACGCGCATCTGACGGTCGATGAGCTGCGCAAAGTCGAAGACCTCACCAACGAGGAGTGGTTCGACGAGCTGGAAGCCCGGGGTATCATCTCGCCGCCAAAAGATCCTAACGCGAAGATACTGCCTCCGAAACGGCCATTGGCCCCCGGCGCTCTGGAGCGCTTCCTCAAAGAGCGGGGTTAGTGAGCAATGACACCGCCTGAACTCGCGGAGGCCTATGTCGATTCCTCCGCTTTGATCGCCGTCGGTTTCGGCGAGGCAAACGCGGCCCTCGTTTCACGTCGGCTCGCGAATTTCGGACGGTTGACATCGTCAAACCTGCTGGAGGCTGAGGTACGTGCGGCATTTGCACGTGAAGGGCACGAGTTTGACCCCGGTTTGCTGGCTCCGGTCCGATGGATTTTCCCGAACCGTCCACTCGTTGCCGAGATAACCGCCGTCTTGCAGGCCGGTTACCTACGTGGGGCGGATCTCTGGCACGTAGCCAACGCCCTCTACGCCGCCCGCACGATGCCCGGTCTGGCTTTCATTACGCTGGACCAACGGCAGCAGGCCGTCGCGTCCGGCTTGGGCTTCCAGATCTGAAAACGATCTCCCTCTGCGCCTGCGCGCCTCTGCGTTAAAATGCGCCTTGCTATAACCCAACCGTTGTCTTTGCGAGCGCAGCGTGGCAATCTCGTTGCTATAGATTCGGACGCCGTTCGCCGGCCCGCTCACCTCCCCGGAGGACACCCATGACCGACGCAGAACAACACAAGGAACCAAACCCCCGACCCTACGCGCATCTGACCGTCGATGAATTACGCAAGGTCGAAACCCTCACCGACGAAGAATGGTTCGACGAACTCGAAGCCCGTGGCATCATCACTCCCGCCAAAGACGACGCTAAACCGATAAGGCCCGTAGCTCGTCGTCCCGGTGCTTTAGCGCGGTTCCTTAAAGAGCGTGGATAGTCGGTCAACCCCGCGACGTTTCCGCTATTGACGGACGCGTACGTAGATGCGTCGGCCGTGCTGGCCGTCGTTTTCGACGAACCGGATAGCCAGGCTGTCTCCCGGCGGCTGTCGGAGTTCCCGCGCCTGATATCGTCAAACCTGTTAGAGGCAGAAGTGAGAGCAGCTTTGGCTCGTGAGGGCGATCCGTTCGTCCCCGAACTGTTGGAAAGTGTGCAATGGATTCTGCCCCCTCGCCCCCTACACACCGAAATAGCCGCCGTTCTGCAAGCCGGCTACCTCCGGGGAGCCGACCTCTGGCACGTAGCCAGCGCCCTCTACGCCGCTCGCACGATGCCGGGCTTAGCCTTCGTTACGCTGGACCAAAGGCAGCAGGCCGTCGCCGCCGGCTTGGGCTTCCCAATCTGAAATGAATTTCTCTCTGCGTCTCCGCGTCTTTGCGCCTCTGCGTTAAAATGCACCTTGCATAGCCCAATCCCCCGACTCCTGAGCAGGTGACCAACATGCCTACCATCGCCGAATACGTCTCCAACTACTCCGCCAACCTTCACTACCGCCACCTGCCCGCCGACACCGTCCACCTCCTGAAGCGGATGATGATCGACACCATCGGCTGCGCCATTGGCGGCTATACTTCCGAACCGGCCAAGATCGCCCGCGACTTGGCCGGCGACGTTACCGGACACCGCCGGCCCGTCACCATTATCGGCAGCGGGCTCACCAGCAGCCCCGAGCAGGCCACGTTCGCCAACGGCGTGATGATCCGCTACCTGGACTTCAACGACGGCTACACCACCCTGGAGTCGGGCCATCCCAGCGACAGCATTGCCGCCACCCTGGCCGGCGCGGAACTGGCCGGAGCCGGCGGACGCCGCCTGCTCGCCGCCACCGCCGTCGCCTACGAGGCTTTCTGCCGCTTCGGCGACGCCTTCAACATCCGGGCCCTGGGCTTCGACCACGTCACCAACGGCGCCATCGCCAGCTCCCTGGGCGCGGCGCGCGCCATGGGCCTGTCCGCCGCCCAGACCGAGCAGACGCTGAACCTGGGTATCACGCCCAGCCTGGCCCTGGGACAGACCCGGGTCGGCGAGCTATCCCACTGGAAGGGCTGCGCCTACGCCAACGCCAGCCGCAACGCCGTTTTCGCCGCACTGCTGGCCGAGCGCGGCCTCACCGGACCGGCGCCGATATTCGAGGGCGAGCTGGGCTTCTTCAACGCAGTCACCAAGGGACCTTACGAACTGGAACCCTTCGGCGGCGACCAGGGCCAGCCCTTCAAGGTCCACGAGTG
This sequence comes from Dehalococcoidia bacterium, assembly GCA_021295965.1. Taxonomy (GTDB): domain Bacteria; phylum Chloroflexota; class Dehalococcoidia; order Lucifugimonadales; family UBA3495; genus Bin87. The sequence goes on from JAGWBI010000031.1 coordinate 13,890, forward strand.
CAACATCAAGCAGTTCGCCCTGGGCCTCTACTCCCAGACTGTGGTGGAGGCCGCCCTGGCCGCCCGCAACCAGGTGCCGGATTTCCGCGTCAACGACATCGAGGACGTCCACATCCGCACCCTGCAGAAGGCCATCGACATCATGGCCGGCGACGAGGAGAAGTACCACCCCAAGACCCGCGAATCCGCCGACCACAGTATGCCCTACGCCACCGCCATCGCCCTGACTTACAACACCCTCAACCAGGGCCACTTCTCCGACGAGCATATCAACGACCCCGGCATCGCCACCCTGATCGGCCGCACTCGCATCGAGGCATCCGATGAGGCCAACAACCGTTTCCCGGAAGCGATGCTCTGCAACTTCGACCTGCGGATGCGCGGCGGACAGACCTACAGCGCCGAGGTTGCCCAATTCCGCGGCCACCACCTGAACCCCATGACTGACGCCGAGGTCGAGGCCAAGTTTCGCGCTCTCTGCGAAAACCTGCTCACCCCCGATCAGACCGAGGAACTCCTGTCCCGCCTCTGGCGGCTGGAAGAAGAGGAAGACATCGGCGCCCTTCTCCGCCTCACCCGCATCTGACGAAGGTAAAGACGCCAAATCCCACAAGTCCTGCCCCAGAGCCTATCACGCACTGGACATCCCGCTAATAGTGACAGCAAGCCGGCCGACAGGTCAGGCCGGGCTCAATTGGAGCTCGGGCGCGTGATGATCCGCAGCGTCGGCCGCTTCCTGCATCACGCCGGCCAGCAGGCCGTAGGTCGCGGCCCAGGCGTCCGCCACCTCGGGGGTGAAATCGTCGCCCAAACCCTGCTCCAGGGTCCATAGCAGCGCTTCGCCCACACTGTGGTAGTGGCTGGGTTCAACGCCGTAGATTTTATGGCGCGCGCCGAGCTTGCGGACCACCGGGGCCAGGGTGTCCAGATCATTCAAATGGTGAACTGCGGGGCCGACCATGTGCATCAGCCGCTGGCCCTGCTGCTCTATGTCGGAGTGGAACAGATGCCGCAGATTGCCGTCCAGTTCAAAGAGCCGATGGTAGAAGAGCTCGGCGGCGGTCTCGGCGATGGGGGCAACCTTGGCGAAGGATTCCTGTACCAGTCTGATGTTATGAGTGTTCATTTTGTATATCCTTTTGATGATTTATTTATTGCAAATGATTGTGAGTATTAAATTCATCATAACATATGGCGGTGAATTTGCGGGGTTAGCGCGTACCCGGTTTGGGACGGTGGCACGTCAGAGCCAGGATTTGTGGGATTTGAAGATCAGCAAGATTGGGAATGTTTTATTACGGTGGAACTCGGTCGTAACGTGCGTTCGTCGCGGACGCACGGTTTTACATTGACCCTGAAACGGGCTATGCTCGCATCTATCCGTCTGGACTGGATCATCATGGTCGAAACGCCCACACGCATCCTTATCACCGATTTCGTCTGGCCTTCCACCGCGCCGGAGCGAGAGGTCCTAACGGCCGGCCTGGGTGACGGGGTTGAGGTGGTGGAGGCGCCGGATGGATCGGAGGAGACGCTGGCGGCGCTGGCCGTGGACTGTGACGGGATTATGACGTGCTTCGCCCAGGTTACGCCGGCGGTGGTGCGGGCGGCAGAGCGATGCCGGGTCATCAGCCGCTACGGCGTGGGAGTGGACAACATCGCGGTGGACCTTGCGACGGAGCTGGGGATCCCGGTGACATACGTCCCCGACTACTGCGTGGATGAGGTCAGCGATCACGTGATGGCGCTGCTGCTGACGTGGAACCGGCAGGTGGGCTTCTATGACGGTATGGCGAAAGCGGGCCGGTGGGAGGGAACGCCGTCGCCGCATCCGCTGACCCGACTCAGAGGCCAGACCATCGGCATTTTAGGGTTCGGGCGCATCGGGCGAGCGGTGGCCGGAAAGGCGCGGGCCTTCGGGTTGGCGGCGCTCGCCTACGACCCATATCTGCCGTCGGGTGCCGAACTGCCCGACGGGGTAACCGCCGCGTCGATGGACGATCTGCTGGCCGCGTCCGACTATGTGACGGTGCATACGCCGTTGAATGACCAGACGCGGGGATTGATTGGTGAGAGCGCGTTCCAACGGATGAAGCCGTCGGCATATCTGATCAACTGCGCCCGGGGGGCGATCGTGGACGAGCCGGCCCTGTGCGACGCACTGCGGAGCGGACAGATCGCCGGAGCCGGGCTGGACGTCATGGAGTCGGCGTCGCCGCCGGCGGATCATCCGCTGTTTGGTATGGACAACGTGATCGTCACGCCCCACGTGGCCTTTCTGTCGCAGCAGTCGGTGCTGGAGCTGGAAGTGCGGACGGCGCGGGCCACGGTGGACGTGCTGCAGGGGCGGATGCCGGAATTCTTGGTTAACCCGGCGGTGCTGCCCCGCTCGCGGGTGACGTTGGGATAGAATCTGGCGCCGTCGTTGCTGCTGGAAGCACAGCGACCAGGCAGCCTGGTAGCGACCGGGGCCATTGCCACATGCCGCGCTGCCGGCTTGCAATGACAGTAAGGACGCCACCACGACGCTATGTTTGGCTGGAATGACAACAGGGGGATAGTTTAATGACGGCAGGTTTTACAATTAGTTACCTGGGCACTGGCGGAGGCGGCAGCACTCTGCGGAACCACACTGCCATGGTGGTGGAGTGTCCCGATGGCGAGCGGATACTGCTCGACGCGGCTTCGGGGAATACCGTCTTGCGCCACGGTGAACAGTTGGGCTTCTCGCCCACGGACTTTGACCACTGCCTGCTGAGCCACAGCCACGCCGACCACTGCGAGGGACTGCCGCACATCGAGATGCAGCGCAGCCGGCGCAACCCTGCCGAGCACCCCATGCTGGTGTATGGTTCCGAGGGCGCCCTCGCCGACCTGGGCGGGTTGCTGGCCTATCCGACGCGGAGGCTGTCGGTCGATTCAGAGGGCGCGGTGAGGCGGGGAGACGGGCGACGCAGTTTCGCCTTCCGGCCCGCCGAGCCTGGACAGTGGATACAGATCACGCCAACGGTACGGGCCATGTGCGCGCCGGTGAGCCATATCGACGGAGCGCAGGCGTGGCGGGTGGAATCGGGCGGACGGGCGATTGTATTTTCGGGCGACACCCGGTGGTGTCCGTCGCTGGCGGAACTGGCGGAGGGGGCGACGTTGCTGATCCACGAAGCCATCTGCACGGAGGCGGACCGAAGACGCGCGGACGAGACTGCTCACTCCACCGCCGCGGAGGCCGGTCGCATCGCCCAGATGGCCGGCGTCGGGGCGTTGACACTGACCCACATAGACGACCCGTTCCACGCTGACACCGAGTTGCTGACGGCGGAAGCGCAGTCGGTGTACGACGGGCCGGTGGCGGTTGCCTACGACTGCTGGCAGCAGCGTGTGTGATGGCGCGCTCGCCGGGGGATTATCAGGTTTGGGTAGCCGGCGCTTCCGGGGGTAGTACGTCGTCCGGGCTTAGCCCCAACTCTACCAACCGGGCGCGTAACAGTGCGCGTTCCTCGGCGCGACCTTCTTCGAGGCCCTTGGTGCGACCTTCTTCGAGGCCCTTGGCGCGACCTTCCTCTCTCGCTTCCGCCTTTAGCTCTTCGTTCTTGCGCCTCCACTCACGGTAGCGGTCAACGCCTTCGAAAATCGATACCATGATCCGGTTTCCTCCCAAAGTCAGCAGGATGATTACGATGAGCAACCCTTCGCCGATGCCGCCTAACTCGGTGAGGAGCTCGGCTACGGCGTTTGCCGCACGCTGCAATATCCAACCGTTCGGCAACAACCTTTTGGCCAGGACTATGACAAGCGCTGCACCCCCTGCTATGTAGAGCGCCGTCGTTACCCACCGCTCCAACCGCCGCAAATCTATGGCGTCATCGTAGCATTCGGTACGTGGGTTAGGGAAAATGGTCCCGGGTTTGGTGGTAAAATTGCCGACGCGCAAATCGTGGCTATGATCACGAGCGCCGAGAACCCATGCACGCGCAACGAGCCCAACATTTGCACCCGGTGATGCGGGTGATCGACTTCCTGCAGGAATTCTCCCTGCCCCTGATTGCCGGCGTTGTGCTGGGGTTGGTCGCGGCCAACGTGGGCCAACACTGGTATGAGGAACTGGTGCATTTCCATCCCTTCGGGGATCATGCCTACATATTCGGGCATTCCTTGACAGTACATTTCATCATCAACGGGATGTTCATGTGCTTGTTCTTCGGCATCGCCGCCAAGGAGATCACGGAGTCCACGCTGCCGGGCGGCGTGCTGAACCCCCTGCGGCGGGCCATCAACCCGCTGATCGGCACTCTGGGCGGAGTATTCGGGCCGGCAGGACTTTACCTGCTGCTGGCGTGGGTGATCTATCGGGGGACCGCCGATTTCGGAGAGGTTGCCAACGGTTGGGCCATACCGACGGCCACTGACATCGCGCTGGCCTGGCTGGTGGCGCGGGTGTTGTTTGGGCCGATGCATCCGGCGGTGAACTTCCTGTTGCTGCTGGCGGTGGTGGACGATGCCATCGGACTGGTCATCATCGCGGTTTTCTACCCAGATCCCCATCATCCGGTGGAACCGATCTGGCTGCTGCTGGTGGTTGGAGGAATGGCTGCCGCCTATCTGCTGCGGAGACTGCGCGTTCCGTGGTGGCCGGCGTACATCCTGGTGGGCGGCGCGCTTTCCTGGAGTGGGATGGCGAAGGCCGGCGTGGAACCGGCGTTGGCGTTGGCGCCCATCGTGCCCTTCCTGCCCCATTCGGGCCATCAAATCGAAACCCACGAGGAAGAACCGCATTCCCACGAAATGGGAGGCCCTCCGCATCCTCACGCCACCGAGGTTGCCGAGCATTCGGGAAACAGCGTGCTGGAACAGTTCGAGCACCAGCTCAAAATGTTTGTTGACTTCGGATTGTTCTTTTTCGCCTTCGCCAACGCGGGCGTCGCCTTCACCAACATCGGCTGGGTTACGTTGATGGTGCTGCTGTCGTTGATTGTGGGCAAAGGAATCGGCGTTACGCTATTTTCATGGGCGGCACAGCGGATGGGATTCCCCCTGCCGGATGGGATGTCGCTGCGGCATCTACCGGTGATAGGCATAATTGCGGGCCTGGGTTTGACGGTTGCGCTATTCGTAGCGGGCAAAGCGTTTCCCTATGGCTCGGCCTTCGAGGAGCCGGGCAAGATGGGCGCGGTGTTCAGCATTGGCGCGGCGCTGGTGGCCTACGTGATGGGCCGGGTGCTGCACGTGCGGCAGGAGGGCCTGCGGTTCCGGCTGGATCTTCCCTGGGGCCGGGGCCGGACCAACATTCCCAGCAATACAGACGATTAGCTGAGACAAGACAAGGAGAGCGCATCCATGGCACTGATTGGCGTACTGACGCATCACTGGGCCAAAGAGGATAAGGTGGAGGACGCGAAGGCGCTGCTGGACCGCAACGGACAGGCCCAGAGCAAGGCCCCCGGGTTTGGCGCGCGGCACACCTTCATATCGTTGTCCGACCCCACCAAGATTTCCACGCTGGTGACGTGGGACAGCAACGAAATCTACGACGCCTGGCGAGCCAGCCCGGAGCGGGCGGTAGCCATGGCCGGAGCCGAGGAACTGTGGTCGCGGCCGCCGGAGTCCGAGCGGTTCGAGATGCAGGATTAGCCCGTCGGGCCGTAGGGGCGAGGCATGCCGCGCCCCTACGAGACCAAACCCACTATATCAATACGCTCCGCGAGCAGATCGGCCATCCGCTCCGCCTTGTGCGGCTGGTGCGGCACGGCAACATCCAGCAAACCGCCCACGGCGTCGGCGGCGGCTACCGTGCCCTGGTCCACCAGCAACACGGGAACCGCTCGCTTGCGGGCCTCCACGCGGATGTACTCGGTGGGTCGGGACCCGCCGGTTAGGACGAGGCAGCGGGTGTCCTGCATGAGAGAGGCCATCTGGATGTCGGGCCGCTCGGCGCGGGTGATCACCGCTTGGTGAGAGTAGCGACCGAAGTAGCCGGCGCCGGAGTCCATGATGTTGCCGCCGATGAGAAAACGGTCAATCCACTCGTCGGTGTCGGCGGGTTCCAGTTCCCAGCGTCCGTCCAGTTCCTGGGCCAGCTGGGTCACGGTGAGGGACAGCATGGGCCGGTCTTCGGGCAGGGCCGCGATCACCGGAACGGCGGCGGCAGCGACCTCGGCAAGTATGTCGTGCACTTGTTGCGTCCGGTAGCGGGGCACCTGGTTGACGATGACGCCGGCCAGGCGGTCGCCCAAGGTCGCTATACTGCTGGAAATAGAGACTGCCGACAGGGTCGCGTCGTATCCGAAAACGGCGGCGACCCGGGCGGACAGTCGCTCGGCCAGGCCCTGGGTTGTGGATGACGCTATCCCTGGGTCGCCGGCGGCGGTCGGGACCTCTACAACAATGTGTTCGCTGATTCCGGCAAGGGAGCGCACTGCGCTGGCGGCGGCGTCCAGTCCGGCATTGTCCTCAGCCGAAGTTACCGCGACGCCACCACGGAAGTTCGCCGCGAAATATACGGCGTCGGGGTCGGCGCGGCCGATCGACGACAAGGGTTTGCACACGGACACGGCAGTTCCGGTGCGGGAGATCAGGGTTCCTAGGCCCGCCGCGACCGAGGTTTTGCCGGCGCCGGCCTGGTGAGATGCTACGATGAGGATGGCCATAGCGTGAGGGGAAGGATACGGCTTGCGCTTATTCGGGGTTGACGGGAACGCGGAAAATGGGCTGGCCGTCGGCGTCGTGGGAGTGACTGGCCAGAGCGAGGAGGAGCTGTTGGTTGCCGCGGCGAATTTCTTCTCTGAGCTCCTCTCGCATGTCGCGTATCTCCTCAACCAGTTGGTCAACCCGGTTTTCCAAATGGCCAACCCGGTTGCTGAGCTTGCCCAGCCAGAAAAATCCGCCTCCGAGGAGCGCAAGCAGTGTGAAGAAACTGATCACTGCTCCAGCAATGGCCGGATCAATGCTAATCATAATCGAAACCCCACCTAGTGTGGTCTGTTACGAGGTTTTAGTAGTCATCCACCCGGTTCTCGATCCGCGTTGGGTCGAAGCCGGGCGGGAAGTTGGTGGTATCGTCCCACTTGCCCATGGTCATGTCGCAGCGGTGGAGGCTGGCCTTGTTGAAGTTGGCTCCCCTCATGTCGGTCATGATCCACATGGAGTCGCGGATCTTGGCGTTGGTGAAGTCGGCGCCCTGCATGACAGCGCGGCTCACGTCGGCGCCGTTCAGGTTCGCGCCCTGCCAGTTGGAATCGGTCAGGTTGGCGGAGCGGAGGTCAACCTCGATGGCGGTGGTCTGGCTGCAATCGGCGCCGGTTAGGTCGGTGCTGAGGAACAAGGCGCGGTTGAGGCGCGACCATTGCAGGATGGCCTCCTGCATATTGGACTGCTTGAGGTCGGCCCAGAAGAGATTGACGTTGCGCAGTATGGTGGTAGCCATCTGCGCCTGGGCGAGGGTTGCTCCGTACAGATCGGCGCCGGTGAAATCGGCGGAGCGCAGGTCGGCGCGGGCGAAGTTCCCCCTGGTAAGGCGCGCGTCCGACAGCACCGCGCCGCGCAGGTCGGAGTCGCGCAGGTCGATGCCCGCTAGGTCCAACCCCTTCAGGTCGGCAATGCGCAGGTCGAGCTGGGTATCGGGGTTTTCGGCGCGCCAGGCGTCCAGGGCGGCCTTGCCGTCCCTGACGATGGCAACGTGTTCGGCGTTGGCCATCTAACTTTTACCTGCTGCCATCATTTCGTCTTCGACGTCGAAGACCCGTTCGGCGACGACCATCTTGAGTTCGTTCACTTTCTGATAGCTGGGATATTCGGCCTCTTCCTCAAAGCGGTCGAATATCTTTTCGCCGTCCAGGTAGATCTCGAAGCGGCCCCGGTCGGATGGGGTCAGTTTGACTGCGACGTCTCCCACGTTTTGGGAGCGCCAGAACTCTATCGCCAGCCACGTGGCGAGGCCGTGGTAGCCTCAAGGCACGCAGTAAACGATATCGACTTCGACTTTGCCGAACTCTGACCTGGTCATTGTCATTGTGGGATTACGATGCTAAGCCGAGCAGATACCCGCTAAGCTTTACAGATTTTCCAGAAGGCGGATAAAACTAGCCATCTCCCCCTTGCCGTGGCGGATTTGGTTAGCATTGGGCGGCCCGCCGTAGAAACGTGAGTGAAACCAGCTTGCCAACGCGTAGTAGGTGTACAGAGCCGGCGGGGCGCCCTCGTCATCAACCAGGCGCAACACAGTTTCCTCCAGATCTCTATGCGCTCCGTGCTGCCAACCTCTGCGCTCGGCGACGGCTTTGATGGCATGGGCGGCCGCGCCCCATAGCTTGTTACTGGCCTCCTCCAACTCCCCGCGTTCGACTTCATCGTCCACCAGATCGAGGAAGTGCCAACTCCGTTCGGAGTGGTAATCAACGACCGTGGTCATCGTGCGTCCTCACGCCCAGCGCAATGGATCACGGTAGCGTCGGATCCGCGCTCACACGCGGGCGCTGGCCTGGCCGACGGCGGTTTTGTCGCCGTTCTGGTTTTCGCAGTACACGTCAACGGTTACCAGGGTGGTACCGTCGTCCTGGGTGTCGCGGCTGTTGACCTGGCCGTGGACGGTTACAGTGTCGCCGTGCTTGACCGGGCGCAGGAACTTCAGGTTGACGTTGCCCGAGCGGTGGAAGGCGTCGCCGCCGATGAACTTGCGCATGGCCTCGGTGCAGAAGGCGATGCTCATGCGGCCGGAGGCGATGGCGTAGGTGGTCCCCAGGCGCTTGGAGGCCAGCTCCGGGTCGTTGTGGATGTTGGACCGGTTCAGGATGCCGCAGGCTTCAAACTGGTTGATGACGTCCTGGGTGATGTGCTTGCTGATGACGGGCAGCGTTTCGCTGTCTAGCCTTGGGGATGCCATTTCTTGCCCAACTCCTCGGGTTTCTTGATCTGGTAGGTGCGCATTTTCTCGATGACACGCCCGTCCTCGTCGGTGGCGGTGGCCTCGATGACCAGGTAGGGCTTTTCCCGGCGGACGTACTTGTCGTGGATCCGGCCGGTGACGCGGATTTTCTTGCCGGGAATGGGCGGATTGAACAGGTCGATCTCGTTGCCGGCGTTGATGCTGCCGGTCTGGTCGTCGTAAGCCAGGGCCAGGGAGGTGGCGTCGTGCTTCACGGCGATGGTGGGAAACACAGCGTCGGGGTCGTCCACGGCGCGGCGGTAGAGGTCCACCATCTCCTGGGTGAGCAGGTACTCGTAGGAGCCCAGTTCCTCGCCAATCTGGACCTCGTCGTAATCGAAGAGGGGAAGTTCCTGTTCTGCCATAATGGGACACTCCCAGTATCGGTTGCGTGGGTGGCACTAACGATACCGCAGCGGTGGGCAGGCGTCAATTGGGGCGGATTCCTCATGCGTACCCAGTTTGATCAAACCGTCATGGCGCTCACGCAACAGTATCCCGAGGTTCATCATTGGACACTCCCCTCGCAAGCCCAATTGTCCATTTGCGTCTCTGCGTCTCTGCGCCTTTGCGTTAATGCTCCGCGCCATGGGCCCGCCGTAGCTCACGCCAACAAACTGGGTACGCGTGAGGGGGCGGATTCCTCATGGGCCCACTATCGTTCCGACTGTCATAGGAGTTACGCACTTGAAATGACCTGCCCGCCACTCCAGCGAAAGCCGGAGTCCAAAAGCCATATGGTGAAAGGATCGGCGCCGTCATCAACGAATCCAGACACTGGATCCGCGGCCAACTGCGTAACTCCTATGTCATCGCGAGTCCGCCTCTGGCGGATGGCAATCTCGTCGCCGGAAGGATCGCCTCACCGTCAACGAGATAGCTGTGTCGCTCCTCTCAAAGGCAGCTTGCGTGAAGTGGGCCCGCGTGAGGTTCCGCCTCCATGCCCGTCACGGAACAGCAGTGGGGTCTCAAACCGAGCTACCCTGGTTTCCACCGGGTAAAGAGACGCGAACCCGCTTGCCGTTGCCAGAATTCATGTACTGGCATCGATTTCAGCCCCTGAGCGCGGCGTGGAACGCGCAGGTTTCAATGACCAAGTCCACTCGTAAACGGCGGCGGTAAATTGGACCGCGTGGGCGGCTCCATCGTCGGCTACCGTCCGCCATCCTCCGTCAGGAATGGGACATAACTCATGGCTGAAGCGTCAATAAACGAGAACGTCCGTTACGAACCAGATGGAAACCCGCCGCGCCCGCTCCTGGTCGGAGCGGGTTTCCAGGGCGTCCTCAACGCCGACGGATAGGGCAATCTCCTCTCGGGTCTCGCCGGCGCCCTGCCCAACACCACTTACTCCGGCGCCGTTTCCCTGGTTGAGGTTACTGGCGTGGCGGCCCGCAGGGTCGGAATCGCTATTGGCGCCATCCTCCTGGCCTTGGCGTTCTTCCCCAAGGCAACTGCTCCGCTCATCGCCATCCCCAGCCCGGTGGCCGCCGCTTACGTCGGGGTGTACCTGCTGACCCGGTTGGGCCTGTCTTTGCCCGTCGTAATCGGGTTCACCATGTTGAGCCAGCTTGCCAACGTGCTGTTCGTGCGCATATGGGGCGCAATGGCCGAGCGGATTACTGTTCGTCGGGAACGAAATCCAGGCGGCGTTTCGCTTCTTCGATCACGGTGGCAGACAATGGCCCTTGGCGCACTGCGGCGACGTTCTCTTGCAGATGCGCCGGATTCAGCGTGCCCACGATGGTGGTGTGGACATGCGGGTTGGAGATGGTAGCGCGGAGCAGGAACTCGGTGGCGGTCATTCCCTCCAGCAAGTCGTCCAGTTCCGCCTGCTCCCAACGGTCCCATACCTGGGCCGTTCCCTGTCCCGCGCCCGGCTGTCCGCGCGCTACTCCGCCGCGGATGACTATGCCCAGCCCTGCCGAAGCCGCCCGCTCAATCGCCTCGGAATGTTCCGGCTGCAGGATCGAATACGGAACCTGCAACACGTCGAATACGTCCATGGCTATGTGGTCAAAAATGTTCGGCAGGATCGAGGAACAGCCCAGGTAGCGGATCTTCCCCTGGCGCTGTAAATCCTGCAGCGTCTCGATGGCCCCCTCCTGTTCGAGAACTTCCCTCGCCGGACTGAAGTGAAACTGGACAATGTCGAGATAGTCCGTCCGCATCCGCCGGAGGCTTTGATGGCAGGCATTGACGATGCTTTCCCGACTGTAGTCGTGGAATCGGGGCAGGGGAACGCCAAACCGGGTCCGCTCCTCCGGTTGGAACCCGGCGTTATCCAGGGGACATCCGCATTTGCTGGCCAGGTAGAACTCGGACCGGCGATGCGCGATATGCCGGCCGATGTGTTCCTCGGCATATCCGTAGTCAACGGCGGTGTCGATGTAATTTATGCCGGCGTCCAGCACGGCATTCAGGATTGCAGCGGGTTGGCCTGACGACAGCGGCCGGCCCACGCCGGCTACCATGCCCCGCAACTCCAGTGCGCCGAATCCCAGCGTGGTGACTGGCAGGCCGGTGCGTCCCAAGGTTCGTGTCGGCAGATCAGGCATGGTTCCTCGGTCTCTGGATCCGATTTCAGGGTCGCCAAGTTTGGATGCTTGAGTATAACCCTGCGTTCACGTCCATTTCGA
>JAGWBI010000031.1:25526-35057 GCA_021295965.1 Dehalococcoidia bacterium
CCCAGGACTCCGATGATGGCCATAGCGGTTGACGGAGACGTGAGGTCGGAAAGCAAGCCGACACCCAGGCTCGCCACTACCAGGAAACCACGGTCGATGCTTTGCAAGCTGGTGAGGCGACCACGCAGGCTGTCGGGGGCCAACGTCTGTATCAACGTGCCGCGAGTGGTGCGGAAGAGAGACTGGCTGGACGCCATGGCAGCGATGACCACGAAGGCCAGGCCCATCCATCGCGAATAAGCGAAGAAAACCAGCAGCACGGAACTGGCAATGGCCGCGCCCAGCACCACCTTGCCCTTGGGAAAGACAAAGCCGAAGGACGCGACGAACAGCGCCGCCAGCAGACCGCCCACGCCGGTGATCGACAGCAGGTATCCGCCCACGTTGGCGTCGCGCTGCAGCACCTCGGTGGTGAACACCGGAAAAAGGAACCAGGCCGGATGGAGGATGATGTTTGGGATAACGGACAGCACCATCAACTGGAAGAAGGCGCGCTCACCGCTCCAAACGTATCGCAAACCCTCCACCATGTTGGTCAAGGCCGAGCCGCGCTGTCGAGCATTGCCGGGACGGTGAAAGGGGGTCCGCAACGGAAAGATCATCGCCACGTTGGCCAGATACAGCACAGTTTCGATGACGAAATTCCAGAAATACCCCAGGGTGAATATGAGGATGCCGCCCACAAACGGCCCGACGATGCGCGTGCCGGTGATGGTCAGGACGTTGGCGGCCATAGCGTTGCCGAGCATTTCCCGGGGCACGGTGCCAGCGATGAGGGACTGGCGCATGGGCTGGGTCATGGAGCGGCAGGCGCCGGCCAGGATTACATACAGGTAGGCGTGCCACACGGCCACGCGCCCGGACAACACCAGCAGGGCGAAGCACAAGGCCAAAGCGGCCATCATCAGTTGCAGCGTGATGACCAGCCTGCGCCGGTCGAAGCGGTCGCTGAGGACGCCGCCCCAGGGGCCGACCACCAGGCCGGGCAGGGTGTTGATGCCGCCCACGGTGACCACCAGCAGACCGGCGACGGTGGAACCTTCCGACAGGTCGCGGACCAGCCAACCCACGCTCAACAGTTGTATCCACTGGGCGTTGTTGGCGAAGAAATTACCGCACCATAACAGCCGGTAGTTGCGGTGGGCGAGCCACGCATCCAGCGTATGCAATCTTGGAAGTGTCGCTATCCGCAAGATCCTTTCTCCAGGAACGTGCAGCCAGGTGGATGGTCTCGTCGCGACGGAGTGGTTGGCCGGCCATTTTGAAATCCACAATTATCGTTGTCAATGCTATGCCGCCGGTATTATTTGGTTCGCAGGGTATTGGAGCCGGCCCGGGGCTGATGTCAAATCCGAGCCTGGCCTCACGCGTACCCAGTTTGGTGGTATGAACTACCCCGTTGGGCCATTGCACAGGAGATTTAACGCAAAGGCGCGAAGACGCTTGTGCGGAGCGTGTCTGGCGATGAACTTCGGTTTTCTGGCGCGTGAGCCCATGACGATTTGATCAAACTGGGTACGCGTGAGCGAGCCTGGCGGCTGAACAAACCCGGCTGTCGGGAGGGAGCGCCTCACGCGTACCCAGTTGGTCATTGCGAGGAGCGCAGTCCACCTGCGGCGGATGGCGAACCCGCTGCCCAAAAATCATCCCTCCGGCGAGGAGATTGCCATCCGCCAGAGGCGGACTCGCAATGACGGGTTGAGGGCAATTGGGTACGCGCGAAAAGGAAGCGCCCGTTGCCCCCGCGTCAATGTCGTTATATCGCCAGACCCGATATACAATGCACGCCAGGACGAAACTCACCGGAACATGAGGCGACTGCCGGAGGTGTACATGCCCGCTGCGAAAGGCATCATTCAAACCGTGTTGGGGAACGGGTCGGAGGGTTGGGACGGCGACGGCGGTCCGGCGATTGACGCCGCCTGTCAAACTCCATACGCCTGCGAGTTCGATCCCCAGGGGAACATGATCGTGTGCATGGGACGCCACCACCGCATCCGTCGCATGGACGCGCACACCGGCACAATCACGCTGATATGCGGCACCGGCGAGCCAGGGTACGCCGGCGATGGCGGCCCCGCCGTCGATGCGATCATCAACCAACCATACGGGCTGGCCATCGACGTCAACGGAGACATCTATTTCGCGCAGCGCTTTGACCCGGCGGTGAGAAAGATCGACGGTCGCACCGGCATAATCTCTACCGTCGCCGGCACCGGCGAATTCGGGTACAGCGGTGACGGCGGCCCCGGCGCCGAAGCCATGCTGCGGGAACCCAACGACCTGTGCCTGGACCGACGGGGCGGCCTGCTGATTGCCGACGTGCAGGACCAGCGCATCCGCCGGGTGGACCTGGAGACCGGGATTATCACCACCTTCGCTGGAACCGGAGATAAATCCCGCGACGGGGACGGCAAGGCCGCCGCCGAGGCGAGCCTGATGGGACCTCGGGCGGTGTGCGCCGATAGCCGGGGCAATATCTATGTGTGTGAGCGGGAGGGAAACGGAGTCCGCAAAGTATCGCCGGACGGCGCGCTGACCACCATCGCCGGAGCCGAGGCGGTGTACGGCTACTCCGGTGACGGCGGACCGGCGCTGGCGGCCACCTGGGGATCCCCCAAAGCGATGCGCTGCGACCTGCATGACAACATCATCGTGCTTGACTCGGACAACTGTGCCGTCCGGCGCATCGACGCCCGCACCGGCATCGTAACCACCATCGCCGGAGGCCGGGAAGGTTCCGGCGGCGACGGCGGCCCCGCCGTTGAAGCCGGGATGATTCATCCCCACGGCTGCGGCATCAATGCGGAGGGCGACCTCTTCATCGCCGACACCCACAATCACCGAATCCGCGTGGTCGGCTTGTGATCAACTACCGGCGGGCCGCCGAAGTAAGCGAGTTGTCGTGAACAAATCCCGAGGACGGAGAGGACATGCTTCCACTGGAAACCGGAATTCAGTTTCACCTGCCCACCTACGCTCACGTTCCTCTGCCCCATCTGGTGGAGCTGGCCGCCCAGGCGGAGGCCAAGGGCGTCGCCCAACTCTGGGTTACGGACAACCTGAGAAGCCGTCAGTCCTTTGTGGCATTGGCAGCGATGGCCTGCCATCTCAAGATAAAGCTGGGCACGGCGGTTACCGTCCAGTATTTCCGAAACCCCGTTGACCTGGCGGATTCGATCGCTACCCTCAGCGAACTGATGGACGGGCGGGAATTGAGCATCGGGCTGGGCCGGGGCAATCCCCGCACGCCGTCGCTCATTCGCACGCCGCGTCCGGTCAGCGTACTCCGGGAGACCGCCCGGAGCGTGCGGCGCCTCCTGGATGGCGAGGCGGTCTGCTTCGCGGATTACCCCAGCCTGCTGGAGTATTACCACTTCAACCCTTCCGCCACCTTCCAGCTCAATTTCAGCGCCGCGTCACCGGTGCGCCTCTACTGCGGCAGCAACGGCCCGTTGGGCATGGCAGTTGGCGGGGAAACCATGGACGGCCTGATCTTCGGAGGACACTATATGGCCGCTCTGCGCACCGGCCGGGTTCCCGAACTGCTGGATGCCTTCAACAGCGCGCTGCCCGCCGAACGGCAGGACGGGCCGGTCCCCAAGGTGGCGGAGATCAAGATCTCCCTGTCGCGAAACGCATCAGCGGCCCGGGAGTTCGTCAAGGAAAGCGCCGGGCGCCGGGTCCTGAACATGTACCGCGAGGGCTACACCCCCGAGGCCATCGAACGGTTGGGCGTGACCCTGCCGGACGTTGAGCGGCTGGATCAGGCCGACCGGAACGGCGCAACGGAGCAGCAGTTTGACGACCTGGTCACTGACTCCATGATTGACGCGATCTTCATCGCCGGCACGCCGGAGGATTGCCTGGAACGAATGCTGAAGGTACGGGACACCGCACGCGAGCAGGGCTTCGGACAGCTGATGTACTCCGAGCTGGGTCCGGACGTGGACGAGGCGCTGGCGCTGCTGTGCGACGTGATCGTTCCAGCCCTCTGAGCACAATGGACAAGTCCCCCGTATTGCCCCTATATTTCGGCTGGAATACGGTAAAGCCACGTTTGTCCGAATTGCAGGAAGAGGAGCAGGGTTATGAGAAACGGATTCAAGGTGTACGACTCGGATACCCACGTGACCGCTTCGGCGGAGGATCTTGAGCCCTACCTGGCGTCTTCGGTCAAGGAACTCGTGCCGGAGCTGGAGCAATACAAGACGCCCATCAGGAGAACCTCTGCCGGGTCTGTCCTGGAGCCGCCGTACTCCCATCGTTATAGCCTGGGCGGCTTTGGCGGCGGTTGGGGATCGGACGCGCCGCGGACACTTGGCGAAGCCGCTCCCCAGGCCAACGCGGAACGGCGAACCCAGAAGTTCATGGGTTCCAGGCTGCCCACTGCCGACGGCGAATGGGTGGCGGAGAGCCGGTTGCGGGACATGGACGAAGAGGGCGTGGACGTGCAACTGATGGTGCCCGGAGTGCCAAGGGGCCACGACGATCCCAAGGTGGACGTCGAGTTCATCCGGGCGAACCACCGGTTCCTGAACGATTTCTGCGAGACCTCACCCCACCGTCTCAAGGCCCTGTTGACCCTGGACGCCCGATTCATCGAGGACTCGGTGCAGGAGATCAAAACCTGGGGCAAGACATCCTGGGCCGTGGGGATCTGGCTCAATCTGCCGCTGGACTTCCCGATGGATCACCCGTCACTGGAACCGGTGTGGGCCGCCGTGGCGGAAGAGGGCCTGTGCGTAGTCCATCACTCGTTTTCCGGCGGGTACCCCGGTTACCGGGACCTCTGGCAGAACCCCTTCCTGGGCCGCACGGCCTCCCACCCGTGGGGAGCGATGAGAGCGGTGGCTTCTTTCGTGGGGGCCGGAATCATGGACCGCTACCCGTCCATCCGGTTTTCGATCCTGGAATCGGGGTTCGGGTGGCTGCCCTTCTGGACTGCGCGAATGCAGGACCAGGTGGAGTACATGGGCTACGTCCCCGAGCTGAAGCACACCATCACCGAGTACATGACCGGCGGCAGGTTCTTCGCCTCAATAGTGCTTCACGAGGGGCCGGAGATGGTCCGGATGGTGTCCGATATGATGGGAGACCATCTGCTGATGTACAGCTCCGACTACCCCCACCCGGAAACCCGATTTCCGGGATCGGTTGACCTGGTGCTGAATTGGGAAGCGGTGGAGGGGGATCTCCTGCCCAAGATCCTGTGGGACAACGCCGTGAAATGTTTCGGGGAGCCGTAGGTGCGGCTCCCGTTGCCCCCGGTCAACCGGAACTGGCGGCTTTCCATCCGGGATCCTAGACGTAGTGGGGCATGACTTCGGACACGAACAGTTCCAGCGAGCGCATGGTCTCCTCATTGGACAGGTGGCCCCATTGGAAGGCGGCTACGAAGTAGTTGGCTCCCGTCTCGAGATAATCGTCCATATAGTCCCGAATGGAATCCGGGGAACCGGCGACGACGTTGAACCCGCCTCCTCCAGGAGCGGCGTGTTCCTCAAGCCCGGCGGAACCGGAGCGTCGGGCAGCGGCGGCTCTGCTGACCTCCGCCTCCCGGTCGGGCAGGTTGGATGGCCTGGGGTTGGAGTTGCCTCCCGAAAACTGGGTCAGGCCGCGCCGCTCCACTTCCAGGCGGCGCGGCGCAGCCAGGTTCCACTTGTACTGGTCCCACGCCGGCTGGGCGATGGTGGCGGCTTCCGCATCCGTCTCGGCGAGGTAAAGGTGGTTGACCAACCCGATCTTGGGCGCTTCGCCCTGGGCGTTCAACGCCCCCGGCCCCTGGTGCTCATCCCAAAGCTGGAAGTAGCGTTCCACGTTTGCCCCGAAGGAATCCAGGTTCCCCACGATTATGGAATGCATCCCGTTGACAGCGGAGGTCTCCACGTTTCGCATGTACCACAGGGGCGGGTAGGGGTCCTGCTTGGGCCGCAAGCGCATGGGCAGGTCGTCAAAGTTGTAGAACTCGCCCTGGTAGGTCAAGGAATCGTTGCCCAGTCCCTCCTTGACCACCTCCAGCGTCTCCAGGTAACGGGCATAGTTCACCTCAACGTCTCCCTCCTGTCCCCAGAAGTAGGCTTCGATCACTCCGCCCCGGCCCACTCCGATGTCCATCCTACCGCTGCTGAGGTTGTCCAACATGCAGATTTCCTCGATCAGGCGCACCGGGTGGTGCAGCGGCAGCACGTACACGCACGGACCCAGCCTGATGGTTGTCGTCCGCTCTGCGGCAGCCGCCAGGAAAACGTTCTGGGACGGCGCGAGACTGTGGACCGCCGGCGTGTGGTGCTCCGCAAGGTGGTAGGAATAAAACCCAGCGGACTCCAGCCGCTCGATCTGGTCCAGCCGTTCCCCGTAAATCCGGTCCAGCGGTACGTCGGGAATGGGCTCGATGTGGTCGAAAACCCCAAACTGTAATGCCATGAACAATCTCCCTGGTGGAAACCAATCATCCCGCGACTCAATCGTCCCACTGGTGGCTGCTCAGCACGTGAGCGGAACTTGAGCCAACATTTCGACTCTATTGTACGCGGTTCCAAAGCGTCAAACGCTCTCACTTCCAGCTACACCCGCAGCTGGCGCAGCGTCGGTCGCCAGACCCCCAGCACCGACGCGACCGACAGGTAGATGGCGGCCCCGCCCGCAAAGGCTGCGGTCCAGCTGATGTATTCCGCAACCAGCGTCATCGGATAGGAGCCGATGAACATCAGCGCGGCGGAAACGTACCAGACGCTCATCACCCTGCCCTGGAACTCAGCTGGGACGGAGAGTTGCAACACGGTCGTACCCATCGGCACTATGCTGCCCATCCCGACCAGAAACAATATCGCCCACGACAGCCAGAACCAGTGCGACCAGGCCAGGCAGAAAAGGGCTATTCCGAAAAGGAAGATGCAGCCCAGCAGCAGCCAGTTCTTGTGGGTTGAGTTGCCCAGCGACGCCATGATGAACGTGCCGGACAGGGACCCGATACCCGCGCCGGTCATGAGCAGTCCGGCTCCGCCGGCGCCGGTGTCCAGCGCCAGTTTGGCGAAGGCGGGCAGCAACTGGGCATAGGGCATTGCGAAGAAGCCGAAGGCGAACCCAATACCGATGACGGTGAAGGTGACCGGGTTGGACCAGCAGTACCGCAGCCCGCCCCACAGTTCGGAGAGGATGGTCGATTGCCGGTCCCGGGCCAGCACTGGCACGCGTCGGACCATGAACAGCGTCACCGTGCCAACGCCAAAGAAGCCGGCGGCCAGATACAGCGCCGGCGTTATTCCGGCCAGTTCGATGACGCCTCCGGCCAGGGCCGGACCCAGGATTCGTCCCGAGTTCATCACCGCCGAGTTCAGGACCACGGCGTTCATCAGGTCGTCGCGGTCCACCAGGTCGCGGACTATGGCCAACCGGGCCGGGGTGTTGATGGCCTGGAGGGCGCCGAGAACGAAAGCCGCCGTGTAGATGTGCCACAGGGCAATCAGCCCGCCGGTGTCCAGCAAAGCCAGTCCGAGGACCAGGACACCCACCAGGGCCTGGGTCAGCATCAGCAGTCCGCGCCGTCCGAACCGGTCCGCAAAGGCGCCCCCGAAAAGGACGAACGCCAGCGTGGGCATCCCGTAGAGGAAGATCATGAACCCCATGCGGGAGGCCGAGCCGGTCAGTTCCAGGACCAACCAGCCCAGAATGAGGAACTGCATCCCCCTGGCCCAGGCCTGGGCGTTGGCGCCGATCCAGAACCAGCGGAACTCCCGGTGCCGCAGCGCGCGGAAGGTCTGGAGCCTGCGTCCAACAGCCAGAATCTGGGCCAACTATTTCACCAGTCTCGCCGTTTCGGGCTCCTGTTGGTGTGGTTTTTCCGCGCGAACCGTGACTACGCCGCTCCCAGGTCCGACGCCACCTGACCGATCACACTGTCCATGGTGGACACGATCTGCTCAACCTCGCCGGGGGTGACGCACAGGGGCGGCATGATGTTCATGAGGTCTCCCCCGCGCAGGAACAGGCCCTGGTCGGCAAAGCCCTGGGTCAGCCGGGGACCCAGACCGGCGTCGGCCGGATAGTGTTCCCGGGTCTCCCGGTCCTTCACCAGCTCCAGGCCGCACATCAGACCCAACCCGCGCGCGTTGCCGATGATGGAGTGCTTTGCCTTCAGCTCCTCCAGTCCGTCCAGCAGGTATTTCCCCATCCGCGCCGAATTCTCCACCATCCCTTCCCGTTCCATGATTTCCAGGTTCTTCAGCGAGGCCGCCGCCGCCACCGGATGTCCGCCGAAGGTGATCACGTGCCGGAAGGCCGCCCTGGGGCTGCCCACAAAAGCGTCGGCGATATGCTTGCGCAGAATGGTTCCACCCATGGGGATGTACCCGCTGGTGATGCCCTTGGCCACCGTCATCATGTCGGGAACGATGTCCCAGTGGTCGCAGCCGAACCACTTGCCGGTGCGACCAAAGCCGGTGATCACCTCATCGGCGATCAGCAGGCAGCCGTACCTGTCGCAGACCTCCCGCAGCAGGGGCCAGTAGTTGTCCGGCGGCACCACCGCGCCCATGGGGCTGGAAATGGGTTCGGCGATGACCGCGGCAACGGTTTCCGGTCCCTGGAACTGGATGATGCTCTCGATGGCGTCCACGCACCGTTGACCGCATTCCTCCGGCGTTTCGCTGTTGAATTCGCAGCGGTAGAAGTTGGGCTGGGGAGCGTGGAAAGTATTGGGCATCAGGGGTTCGTAGTCTTCCCTGGGGTAGAGATAGTTGCCGCCCAGGGCCATGGCGCCCATGGTCGCGCCGTGATACGAGTCCTTGCGGCTGATGAACTTGGTGCGCTGTGGCTCGCCCATGCGCTTGAAATAGGCGCGGGACAACTTCAGCGCCGTTTCCACCGACTCGGAACCGCCGCTGGTGAAAAAGCAGCGGGAGAGGTCACCCGGCATCATGGCTGCGATCTTTTCCGACAGCATGACCGTGGGTTCGGTGGTGGTGCCCATGGGCATGTAGGTGATCTTGAGCATCTGCTCATAGGCGGCGTCGGCGATTTCCTTCTGGCCGTAGCCCACGTTCTTCAGCCAGAGGCCCGACATGGCGTCGATGTAGGTGTTGCCCAAAGCGTCGGTGACCTGGCAGCCCTTGCCTTCCACGAAGATCTGTGGTTCGCCCTTTTCGGCCATGTCGCTGGGTTCTCTCAGGTACACCCAGAGGTTTTCCAGGGCGGTCCTTTGCAGATCGTTGACCGCAGTTTCGGTGTGGGTAGCCATGCTTGCCTCCGGATGCTGTTCTGAACCCAGGATTGGGTATGAGCGTTGCCGTGGCAGTTTAGCACCGAGCAAGGGTCGCCACAAAGGGTTGCAGGGCCTACCCGCAAGGCTTGTGCAAAGTAAACGGCCTCTTTGGTTTCCGCTCATCCTGAGCCTGTCGAAGGATGCCTCCGTTTCGGAGTCATGGTTCGACTGGCTCACCATGAGCGGCTAAAGGGACTCCCCACTAACTGGGTTTTTCAGGCCGCTGCCGGTGCGTTGAGGGGCGCGTCCGTAGGATGGTCCTCAGCATC
>JAGWBI010000031.1:35162-35646 GCA_021295965.1 Dehalococcoidia bacterium
GCATGGTGTAGATGAGCCTGGCCAGCTTGTGGGCCGTGGCGGTGATGGCCTTGGGCGCGCCCATCTGGGCCTTCTTCCGCCGCAGGAAAGCGCCCAGGGCGCTGTCGGAGCGGTGCAGCGCGTTGGCAGCCAGACGCAAGGCCGCCGCGGCACGGTTGGCGCTGGGCTTGGTCTTTGAACTCATGACCCGGCCGCCGGTGATGCGGTGGTCGGGGCTCAGCCCCAGCCAGGACTCCGCCACAGGCGGATTGGCGCTGGGCCATTTCGTCATGTCGGTGCCAATCTCACTGATCACCTTCAGGGCGGTGAAGCCGTCAATGCCGTCGATGCGGGTCAGGTCCACTCCCGTCATCTGGTACAGGTGTGTCCTGACGTCGAAGCGGGGCGCGTTGCCCTGAGTGCGCTGACGGCCATTGTCGGCCGGAGACCCACCGTCGCTGCGGTCCTCAAACCGCTCCAGTTGGGCTTCGATTTCCAGGTCACA
>JAGWBI010000032.1 GCA_021295965.1 Dehalococcoidia bacterium
GAACCTCCATCATGACCGAACCCACCGCAGAGTGGCTTGACGAGCTGGCCGCCTTACCCTTTGAAGAAGCCTACCGCCGACTCGAGGACACGGTCACCCGGCTGGAACAGGGCGAACTGTCGCTGACCGACTCCGAACTACTGTACCGACAGGGCATGGAGTTGGCCGGTCGGTGCCAGCAGTTGCTCAACGAAACGGAACTCCGCATCACTCAAATCGGGGATGGCCGGGAGAACGCGGCGCCAGCCGACCGCGCGTCAACGGAAGACGGCGAATGGGACCTTCCGCCCCCGCTGGATCCGGACGATCCGTCGCTCTTCGACGATGACGACGCGCCATTCTGAGGATCTGGCTCGGATCGGAGGGATGCCGTGCTGCGGATAGGCTGGTTTTCCACCGGGCGGGGCGAGGGTTCGCGCGGCCTGCTTCGTTTTTTCTGCGATGCCATCGCCGATGGTCGATTGAAAGCGGGCATCGAGTTCGTTTTCAGCAACCGGGAACCCGGCGAAGCGGAGGGTTCCGACGCGTTTTTCGAGTTGGTCCGTTCTCGCGGCCTGCCGCTGGTGACGCTGTCTTCGAGCCGTTATCGCCGCGAACACGGCGGCGGCGGGATGTCTCGTCACCGCGTCGGTTTCGACCGCGAGGTGATGGAACTTTTGCAGGATTACCGACCCGACGTTTGTGTGCTGGCCGGTTATATGCTGATTTGCAGCGGCGAAATGTGCCGGCGCTACCCGCTGTTGAATCTGCACGGCGCACTGCCCGACGGCCCCATCGGAACCTGGCAATCGGTCATTTGGCAGCTAATCGAGACGCGGGCCACCCGAACCGGGGCAATGATCCACCTGGCCACCGAGGAGGTTGACCGGGGGCCGGTACTGTCCCACTGCGTAGTGCCTATCGGGGCCGGCGCTTTTGACGTGGATTGGCGGGCGCTGGCCGGACGTGACGTGGCCGAAGTGCAAGCGGTCGAGGGCGAGGATAACCCGTTGTTCCGACGCATCCGCGCCGAAGGCTATCGTCGGGAACCCCATCTCATGCTGGCGACGCTCCGGGCGGTTGCCGAAGGCCGGTTAATCGTCAAGCCGGGAGAGGCGTTGGACACCGACGGCAATCCTTTGCGGCAGCGGTTTCCCAGTGGTCTGCCATTGACCCAAGAGATCGAAGCGGCCATTGCCGCTGAAGACGCTGACTAAGCGGATTTCTTCTGCAACGTAGCGGCCTGGGCGATGGCGGATCTCAGGGTCAGGTACCGGCCGCCCTCGCGACGGTACAGGCGGGGCGACGCCTCGCCACGAATGGCTTCCCCATGGACGACACACCGGCCAATGTCGGCGAGCGACGGAAGTTCGTACATCACCTCGAGGAGAGCGTCTTCGACAATGTGACGCAGGACTCGCGCTCCGGTATGGTACGTCAAGGCGCGTTCCGCCGCCGCTTCCAACGCGTCGTCGGTGAACTCCAGCCTGACGTTGTCCAGTTGGAAAAGCCGTTGGTACTGCTTGACAATGGCGTTCTTCGGCTCGACGAGCACTCTCACCAGATCGTCCCGGTCCAGGGGTTGCAACGCGGCGACCACGGGCAGGCGTCCCACTAATTCGGGAATAAAACCGAATTGGAGCAAGTCCTCGGGGGTGACTTGCTCCAGCGTTGCCGTGCCGTTCCCATTTTTTTCGGCGCGTTCCGGATTTTGGGCGAGAAAACCCATGGAGGAACCGGTCGAGACGCGCTTGGATATTATCTCTTGCAAGCCGTCAAACGCGCCGCCACAGATGAAAAGGATGTTGCGGGTGTTGATCTGCAACATCTCCTGGTGGGGGTGCTTGCGGCCGCCTTGAGGCGGAACGTTGGCAATGCAGCCCTCGATGATTTTCAGGAGTTCCTGCTGCACGCCCTCGCCGGCTACGTCGCGGGTGATGGAACGATTGACCCCTTCTTTACGGGCGATCTTGTCAAGTTCGTCGATGTAGATTATCCCCTGTTCGGCTCGCGGAACATCCCAGTCGGCGGATTGGATGAGTCGGAGCAGGATATTTTCCACATCCTCGCCCACGTATCCCGACTCGGTGAGAGAAGTGGCGTCACAGATGGCGAAAGGGACTTCCAGGGTTCGAGCCAGGGTTTCCGCCAGCAGGGTTTTGCCCGACCCGGTCGGGCCAATAAGCAGGATGTTGGATTTTTGTACCTCAACATCCTGGGAAGCGGCTTCGTCCCGAACCCGCTTGAAGTGGTTGTACACGGCGACGGCGAGGGTCTTTTTGGCCTTTTCCTGGCCAATGACGTAGGAGTCCAGGCTGGCGTAGATTCCCCGAGGGACCACGATGCCGCGCGAATCGCCGGATTTGGCAGTCGCTTGTTCCGTGGGCTCTACTCGATCGTTGCCGTTAGGCGCGCGGCCATCGCCGGCGCCGCGCCCTTTCTTGCCGCCACGTTCGGCCACGTAGTTGGCCAATTCCCGTATGCAGTCGAAACAGATGCCGCCTCGGCTCTGTCCCGGGGGACGCATCAGCCGGTTCTGTGGAAACAGGCCGCCGCAAAAGACGCAACGGTGGGAGTTGCGGTTGGCGTTGCGGCTACCGGTGGTCATGGCGCGATATGAGGCGTGACGAAGCGTTGTTTCGTGGGAGTGCCCGGGATCAGGCGGCTTCGGCGGTGGCTTCCTCTTCTGGCGCCCCGAGTATCTCGTCAATGATCCCGTACTCGATGGCTTCGTCGGCGGTGAGGAAGAAGTCGCGGTCGGTGTCGTCCGCTATCTTTTCGATGGTTTGCCCGGTGGCCTCCGACAGGATCTTGTTAAGCCGTTCCTTGAGGCGGACAATTTCCTTGGCCTGGATTTCGATGTCGGCCGCCTGGCCCTGGAAGCTGCCCACGTTGGGTTGGTGCATATGAACGGTGGAGTTGGTCAAGCAGTAACGTTTGCCCTTCTCGCCGTTGGCCAGCAGCACGGTGGCCATACTGGCGGCGGTGCCGACGCAGATGGTGGACACCGGGGAGTTGATCAACCGCATGGTGTCCAGAATGGCCAGGCCCGATGCGATGTAGCCGCCGGGGCTGTTGATGTACAGGCTGATGTCCCGCTCGCGGTCCTCGCGCTCCAGATAGAGCAGTTGGGCGATAATGACGTTGGCCACCTGGTCGGTAATGGGTGTGCCCAGGTAGATAATACGCTCGCGCAGCAATAGAGAATATATGTCGAAAGCCCGCTCGCCCCGGGGGCTGGTCTCGATGACCATTGGGACGATGTTGGTGGGCTGCAACAAGGGAGAATCTTCAAAGGGAACGGCCATTGGGGTCTCCTGTTGAATGGCAGAATGGTTCGGGGCGGAACGCCGGCAGGTTGTTGCTAGGCGACGGCGCGGTTGAACGCGTCGGGAAGTTGGTCCATAACGTGGTCAACGATGCCGTATTCCACCGCCGTCTCTGCGTCCATCCAGTAGTCCCGGTCGGAATCCCGGGACACCTTATCGAACGGCTGGTCGCAGTTTTCCGATAGGATGGTGTTCAAGCGTTCGCGCAATCGCAGGATCTCCTGGGCGGTGATCTCAATGTCTGAAGCGGAACCCTGGATGCCGCCCATAACCTGGTGGATGAGAACCGTGGAGTTGCGAGTGCAGTAGCGTTTGCCCTTCTTACCTCCCGAGAGCAACACAGCGCCCATGCTGGCGGCCTTGCCGATGCAGATCGTGGCCACGTCGGGCTTGATCAGCTGCATGGTGTCGTAAATCGCCATTCCGTCCAGAACCGAGCCGCCAGGGGAGTTTATGTACAGGCTGATATCTTCGTCTGGGTTGTCCCAGCTGAGGTACAGCAATTGGGACACGATGGCGTTGGAAATATCGTCATCCACCGGCGTGCCCAAGTAGATGATGCGAGCCTGGAGCAGCAGGGAGTAGGGATTGAAGGCGCGTTCGCCTTCGTTGGTGGGTCGGATAATCCCCGGAATGACGTTGGCCGGCATCGGGTGTCCCGAGGGATCTAGCAAATGCGACATTGAGAGTGTCTCCTGGGGTGGTTGGCGACGGGATCAGGCCCGCGCTTCTGCATCGTCCTCGCCGTCAACAGCGGCTTGGGGTTCCTCGGCGTCATCCGCCACTTCGGTGGCGTCGTCAACGCCTGCCGTCTCTGCGGCGTCCTGGTCCGTTTCCGCTTCGTCAGCGTCGGCGTCAATCTTGCCCTGGGTGATGTCGGTAAGGCGCTCCATGACCCGGCGGCTGTGCAGGCTGGAGCGGATGTTGTCTCGAGTGGACTCCGAGCCAAGGAACTCGCGAAGAGAGTCGAGGTTGGCCTGTTCTTCTTCGTCTTCGCCGGCGGACATCCCTATCAGGCGGTCGGCTTCGGATTGCACGTCGTCGTCGGTTATCTCGATTTCCTCGATTTCAGCCAGTTTCCGCAGGACCAGACCGCTCACCAAACGCCTCTCGGCGGTGGGACGCATCTCGTCCATGAACTCTTCGTCGGTTTTCCCCACGAACCGCAGGTAGGTAGTCAGGTCCAGGCCCTGCTGGCGCAGCATTCGCTCGCGGTCGGCGACCATCGCGTCCAGCTCCCGCTCGTAGAGGATTGGCGAGGCGTTTACCACGGCAGCATCGCAGAGGGCCTCCAGACTTTTCTGCTCCAGTTCGTTGCGGGCCGTCGCCTCTGCTTGGGCGGTCAAGGATTCCTGGATATTGGTTCGCAGCGCGGCGAGATCGTCGAAGCCTTGGCCCACGGATTTGGCAAAATCATCATCCAGTTCGGGCAGGTTCTTTTCTTTCACCGACAGCACGGATACCTTGAAGTCGATCTCCTGTCCAGCGTACTGCTCTCTGGGGTAATCCTCCGGCACTGTTACGGTGAACTCAGCTTCGTCATCTTCAGCCAGGCCGACCAGGTTGGGAGCGAAGCCGGGGAATGGCAGTACGTTCTCTTCGTTGGGGACGTACTCCACGTCCTCGTCCTCCACCACGGTCTCATCGTCCATGGCTCCGTGAACGTTGAGGTTCAGGCGGTCGCCATATTGCGCCGCCCTTTCGACGGGTTCCCAAACGGCCTGTTCTTCCTGCAGCCGTTCCAGCACGTTGTCGATTTCTTCGTCTGCAACGCTGGCGGCTTCGGATTCAACGCGGATGGACCGGTAGTCGCCCAGGTCAACGGTGGGCTCCAGGGGAACCTTAGCGGTAAAAGAAACCGGCTCCAGGTCGGTGACCTCGATGCTCGGTTCGGCAAAGGCCGATACCTCTTCATCCTGGAGGACTTTGTCCAGGGTTTCGGGGACCATGAACTCCAGAGCTTCCTGCACCAGAGCGACGCGGCCCACCATGCTTTCCACGATATGACGGGGGGCGCGGCCACGGCGAAAGCCCGGAATGTTGATGCGCGAAACAGTCCGGCGGTAGGACCGCTCGATGAAGGGGTTCTCGTCCTCGGTGGCCAATTCCACCGTTAACGTGACTTCAATTGGTGATGAATTTTCCCTGGTGATCTTCACCGCCGATTCACTCCTGTGGGCTGCTGTTGCTGCAAAAACGACGGGCAGGGCGGTCGCC
Source organism: Dehalococcoidia bacterium (assembly GCA_021295965.1). Taxonomy (GTDB): domain Bacteria; phylum Chloroflexota; class Dehalococcoidia; order Lucifugimonadales; family UBA3495; genus Bin87. The sequence goes on from JAGWBI010000032.1 coordinate 5,526, forward strand.
ACCGGCCTGCCCGCTGGTGTGTGGGAGTATAGCACACCGCGCCGATTCGCGAAAAGCGAAGGACTCGGGCTTTGCGGTCACGCGCCTCCAGTGCGTTGGGATTGCTGGCAGCGAAGCCCAGACCTCGCTGAAAGGCTTTCTGACATGGGGATGTTTTGGGCGGAATTTGAATTTTATAAAATCGGCGAATTGTGCATTTCCATCAGCAGGCGCAGTGCCAGACCCCTTTGCTAAATTACCAGGGTAAGCTTGGCTGACCCGTTCGGGGCAGTCATCGCGCGCGATTCTCAATTTCCAACCCAGGATAGTGACGGTGCTGGCGACGGCGGCAAAAATCCCTCCGATGTTCAAGTCGTATGGCTTGGCTTTCCCGTGGCCTGTTTACGGGCCTGTTGCATTCGCTTCCGGCGAAGCGCCGGAACATCAGCACCGGCCCGTGCTACCGGAAGAAACGCTGCGGTTCCTGGCTCCCAAATCCGGCGGCGTTTACGTTGACGGGACGTTGGGCGAAGGGGGACACGCCCAGCCCATACTTGATGCCTCGGCGCCGGATGGAGTGGTGTTGGGCATTGACCGCGACCCGCGTTCGTTGGCGGTGGCAGCGCGCCGCCTGGGCGGTTATGGCCGGAGGGCCCGGTTCGCCCACGGGAACTATGCGGAAATGACGCGCATCGCCGCAGAAAACGGCATTGCCGCCGCCGACGGGATTTTGCTGGATCTGGGTTTCTCTTCGCGTCAGGTCAACTCCCCAGGATACGGTTTTTCATTCCAGCGGGATGAACCGCTGGATATGCGTTACGACCCTGTAGGAGTGACCGCAGCAGATCTGGTCAACTCGCTGAGTGAGCGCGAACTGGCCGACGTGATCTTCCAGAATGGAGAAGAACGGCGGAGCCGCGCCATCGCGCGCGCCGTCGTGAACGCTCGCCCGGTCAACACCACCGGCCAATTGGCTGATCTGGTGACGCGGGCCGTTGGTGGTCGTCGCACCGGCCAACACCCGGCCACCCGAACGTTTCAGGCCCTCCGGATTGCGGTCAATCGGGAGTTGGAGCACCTGGAAACCGGGTTGGCCCAGGCGCAGGAACTTCTGGATATCGGTGGCCGGCTGGTCGTCATCAGTTATCACAGCCTGGAAGATCGTCTGGTCAAAGGTTGGATGGACCACGCGTCGGCCACCTGCATATGCCCGCCCGGCTTGCCGGTGTGCGTCTGCGAGCATACGCCTACCTTGCGCCTGGTGCAGCGGCGCATCGTCCGGCCGACTGACGCGGAAAGGGCCTCCAACCCCCGCAGCCGCAGCGCGCGCCTGAGGGTGGCGGAACGTCTCTGAGCCGTATCGCTCCAATGGGTCACTCTTATTCCAATCGGCAAATCATACAAGGAACTTGCAAATGCCACAGGAACCGATTTACGCCGCTATCGATATTGGCACCAGCAAAGTGGTCTCGGTCGTCGCCAGACTCGGGTCGGAAGGCGAGCTCAAGCCGTTGGGCATGGGTTCGGCCCCGTCCCTGGGGGTGGGACAGGGGATCGTTGATGATTTCAATCAGGTCAAGGATTCCGTTCGGGACAGCCTCGAAGAATGCCTCCGCTACGTGGGCCGCAATCCCGTGGAGGAATTCCTTGTTGTGGTGAACGGCGACCATCTGGTGAGCGAGAATTCAACGGAGATGCTGGGCAGCGGCGGGGATTCATTGACCGTGACCGAGCAGCATCTGCGTTCGCTGATCAGCAGCGCTTCAGGCGTTCTGCAACAGCAACTCGACAACCGGTCCGAGCAGATGCTGCATATCATTCCCATGCGCTATCGGCTGGACGGAGTGGCCGGCGTGCGGGATCCCACCGGTTTACACACCAATGAGCTGGAGCTTGAAGCCCACGTGGTGCGCGGGATGTCCGTGCCCCTAGGCAACATCGCTCGAGCGCTCCAGGCGTGCAAAATCCGCGTGGAGGGCATGGTGTCGCACCCTTTGGCATCGGCCGAAGGGGTTCTGACCGCCGATGAGCGCGAGATGGGCGTGGCTATCGTGGATATTGGCGCCGGCACCATCAAAACTAGCGCTTACCGGGAAGGGACGCCATTCTACTCATCCGTGGTGCCCATGGGCGGCAACCAGCTGACACGAGACATGGCGGTGGCTTTGCGTATGCCCTACCAGATTGCGGAAGAATTGAAGCTGAACCATGGTCACGTATTGCCCGATGACCTGGACCCGTATGAAGAGGTACTGATACCGGCGACGCAAGTTCAGCCGAAGCGGGTCGTCCGTCGAAGGGAACTCTGCGAGCCGTTGTACCTCCGGTCATTGCAAATGCTCAAATTGATTAACGAAGAATTGTCCAAAGCGGCAATGGATTCCCCGCTCCACGGTGGCATCGTCCTGACGGGCGGCGCAGCGCGTATGCCCGGCTTCGCGGAAATGACGGCTCGAGGCCTGCGCACCCAGGTCCGAGTTGGCGCGCCGCTGTGGTACGCCGGGTTGCCCGACTCCATGCGGCAACCGGAGTATGCGGGAGTTTTGGGCGCGCTCCAATGGTCAGTCAAACACCGGAACCGAAGCGAACCGCGTTTCACCCGGGAACCGAGGGAACGCAACTGGTCTCCGGGTTCGTTGCTGCGGCGGCCCTTCGCCCGCGTCGCGTCGCGCCAATCCGAGCGCGATTGACGTCCCGAAAGCCCGTGATTTCAAACCGACAGCTCTGCTCTTTCGCACCAAATAACAGGAGGCATAACGAACATGATATTTCAGGATAACTCGGCATCTTGGGAGCCGCCCGGCGGCTTTGATGAAACTGATGGCATGATCCCGGAAATTGGGCGTGGCGTGCCGCTGATCAAAGTACTGGGCGTCGGCGGCGGCGGCTCCAACGCGGTGAGTCGCATGTATAAGGAAAAGCTGCCGGTGGTCGAGTACTATGCGCTCAATACCGACGCCCAGCATCTGGCGCGTTGCGACGTTCACTATCGGATTGCGCTGGGCCGGAACCTGACCCGCGGTTTGGGCGCCGGAGCGCAGCCTGAACTGGGCCGGCAGGCGGCGGAAGAATCCCGTTCCGAAATCGAGCAAGCCGTGCGCGGCGCCGACATGGTTTTCCTGGCCGTGGGTATGGGCGGCGGCACCGGCACCGGCGCTGCTCCCACCGTGGCGCAAATCGCCAAGGAAAGCGGCGCGTTGACCATCGCGGTGGTCAGCCGGCCCTTCGGATTTGAGGCCCAGATGCGGCGGAAGAACGCCGAGGACGGCCTGGAGCGCCTGAAGGACCACGTCGATACGATGATCGTCATCCCCAACGACCGCCTGCTGGCCCTCAACGAGGAACAGGCGGACTCGTACTCATGGGAAGACGCGCTGAAGCTCGCCGATTCGGTCCTGCACCAGGGGATCAGCGCCATCGCGGAAGTCGTCACGGTTCCGGGCGAGATCAACGTTGACTTCGCCGACGTCAAGACCATATTGACGGGCGCCGGCCAGGCGTGGCTCTCCATCGGCCGGGGCCGGGGCGAAGGACGTGCCCGGGAAGCGGCGCGGCAATGCACGTCGAGTCCGCTGCTGGATATTTCCCTGGAGGGCTCGCGACGCATCCTTTTCGTGCTCACCGGCGGCAACAACCTGTCGCTTCAGGAGGTTCAGGAGGCGGCGGCAGTGGTGGAAGATCTGGCCGATCCCAACGCCAACATCATCTTCGGCACCAACCGGGATGCTCGGCTGGATGATGAGGTCAAGATGACCATGGTGGCCGCGGACTTTCCCGCCATGATGGAAACGACGGAGGACGAAATCGCAAAGTTGCTGGGCGAGATGGATGTTCCCGAGCGACGGGACTACGAGTTGCCCACGTTCCTCCAGCACCGCCAGAACCGCCGGGGGTTCAATCGCTGACGCTCAGATTAGTCTTAAGGTTTTTGCCCCCCTCCTTGCGGGAGGGGGGCAATTTTTTCGTCGGTGTCGGTGCAGCCGCCAAAAATCGGCGAAATCGGCTCAAATTCGCGACCTTCATTTGGTGTCAAACGGTAATCCGCTCCGTTATAATCCGACCACTACAAGTTGTGGTTTTGCCGCAACAAAGCACAACATATACCGTTTTCAAAAATTGTTTGAAAAATCGACCAAAAGGTTTGCAACGTCATGAAATGCCCCTACTGCGAGGCCGGTGAAAGCAAGGTTACCGATTCCCGAGACGCCGAGAACGGTGTACGCCGCCGGCGCGAATGTCTGTCCTGCGGTCGGCGCTTCACCACCCATGAGCAGGTCCGGTTGCCCGTCCTGCTTGTGGACAAACGGGATGGCCGACGACAGGAATTCAACCGGGACAAGTTGATTTCGGGAATTGACATGGCCTGCACCCGGAGGCCGATTTCCCGTCGCGACATTGATCGCCTCGCCGACGACATTGAAACGGAGTTGCAGCGCCTGGGCAGCGGTGTGGTCAAAAGTCGGGATCTGGGGCTGATGGTCCTGGAGCGGCTGCGGATCCTGGATGAAGTGGCGTATATGCGCTATGCGTCGGTGTACTACGACTTCCAGGCCGCTGGAGATTTTGAGGAGCAAGCCCAGTCCTTGCGGCAGGGCCAGCCGGAACCCTTGGTCAGCGTGGCTGCGGTTTCCAACCGCCGCACCCGCACCCGGAGCGCCCCTCGCCGCTCCGCGCCGGGACGCCGGCCCACCGCGTGACGACATCTGACTGCATCTGCCACCAAACGCATGAAGACGTCACACAACAATATTGAGACTCTGGGCGCGCCGGCGCCGCCACCATCGCCGGGCGTTCGCGGTCAAGCCGATTCGGCAAAAATGCTAACTGCTCGCCAACCACAACCCCCAAGGGAGGTGTTCAACACCATTATGAGCAGCAGCGTTCAATACTCCGCCTTTACCAGGCTGTTGACCCACAACAATCGGGTTCACGATATGGAGGAGATGCTGCGGAAGATGTGGGTTCCGTCTGACTGGAAGGTCAATGACGCGGACATTGGCGACTCGTGGATCCCCAATCCCTTTGCCGAACTGCAGGATGACCTGGACCGAGAGGCCCGGGCCTGTTTGGTCAGTTGCTGGGCGGCGCTGCCGGCGTCGCAGGAGGACGATGGCCTGTTTGCATGAATGCCACGACCAACCGGGGTGATCTTTGAACTACCTGGAGCGCCCCGGCGTAGCAATAAATAGGCATAGACATCCATTCACGAGGAGTGAAAGGCTCCGGAGCTTGACCAAATGCAGCAGACAGTTCAGTACAACGTTGAAATCAATTGCGGCCCGTGTCCGGAAGGGTACGAGTCGCGGATTGTCCGGCAGTTGCAGACCGCGTTTCCGGTTACGGGCTGCCGCAACACGCGCAACGGACTCGCCATGCGGCTGGTTTCCACCCGACCCTTTGCGGACGGAGTGTTGAAGGATTTCGCCGATATGGTGTGCGAGACCCTCACCAGCCTGGGGATCCGGATTACCGCCGGCGTGGTGCGCCTGGTCACCAGGCAAAGGCCCGATCCGGCGGGCATTTTCCACCGTATCCAGGATCTCGCCGCCGCGCTCACCGGCCTGGATTTGCGCCCGGTGCGTGAGGTCCCGGTGCTTTACTTCTACAAGGGGTTGAGGTTTGACCTGGACCTGTCCGCGAGACTGCAGGCGTTGCAAGGAAGGAGTGAAACCAACGCTTAACAATCGCCGCGGCGGGGCGCTGGCTCTCAGCGTCCCGCCGCGCAATTTTTGTCCAGTCAATTTGTCAGATCCTCAATGGGGATGGACTGGAATTGTGAATGAGACAACGGATAGCGAAATATCCCGTACCACCTGAAGATGCGGGCGGAGGCAATTGTGGTAGCCAGTGCAACTAATATGAACATGCCGTCGGGACTTGGATCTGCTGATGCGGTGAGGCGGCGCATCCGGGATGCCATGACCGCGGCCGGCGTCGCGGAGGAATACAACAACAGGAGCGGAGAACTGACCGACAACGCCCGGGTCGTCTTGCAGCGGCGTTATTTGTCCAAGGACCGCGAGGGCAACGTTCTGGAAGACCCGGAGGGCATGTTCCGCCGGGTGGCCCGCAATCTGTCCCAATCCGAACTGGAATACGGAGCCACCGAGGCGGAGCGAATTGCTGCCGAGGAGCAGTTCTACGAAGTGATGCGCCGGCTGGAATTCCTGCCCAACTCGCCTACCCTCATGAACGCCGGCCGCGAGCTGCAGCAGCTTTCGGCCTGTTTCGTGCTGCCGGTTGAGGATTCGCTGGATTCCATATTCACCAAGGTCAAAGAAACGGCGCTTATTCACAAGAGCGGCGGCGGTACCGGCTTCGCCTTTTCCCGACTGCGCCCGGAGGGGGACGTGGTTGGCTCCACCGGCGGCGTGGCCTCAGGCCCGGTGAGCTTCATCAATGCCTTTGACGCCGCAACCGACGTGGTGAAGCAGGGCGGCACCCGCCGGGGCGCCAACATGGGCATCCTGCACGTTACCCATCCGGACGTTCTGGCTTTCATCCAGTCCAAGGAGGACGGGCGGCATCTGAACAACTTCAACATCTCGGTGGCGGTAACCGAAGAGTTCATGGAAAAGGTGGCGTCCGGCGAAGACTACGACCTGGTGAACCCGCGCACTGGCCAGGTGGCCGGCCGGCTCAACGCCAGGGAAGTCTTCGAGCGCATGACCCAACTGGCCTGGAGCACCGGCGACCCCGGCATCGTATTCCTCGACCGTATTAATCGCGACAATCCCAATCCGCAATTGGGGGACATTGAGTCCACGAATCCTTGTTTCGCCGGTGAAGTCAGGCTGGCAACGGACCGGGGCCTGCTTACGTTCGAGGAGCTATTCCTCGAACAGTCCAAGATTTCTGTGTTGACGGACAACCGGGCGGCGACCCTCCGACAGGTCGAATATGGAGGAGGCGTAGGTGTTGCAGTCGATGCGAAGGTTGGAGTTGCTTTGCGGCCTGCTGTTCCAGTATTCCGGACTCGCAAGGACTGGCCGGTGTTTCGTTTGGAAACCTCGCACGGATTCGAGGTCATAGCCACCGAAGATCACAAGTTCTTCACTCAAGAAGGGCCGAAGGAGCTCCACGAACTCCATCCTGGAGACGAGATCTTGATCCAATCCGGGAAAGGAGTCTGGAATCAAGACGATTCCCTGCCTCCATTCGCTCCGGCAAACAAGCTCAAGGCTCGTATCGAGAGAGGGGAGGCTAAACTCCCCAACAAGTGGTCCAGGGAATTGGGCGAACTCCTCGGTTGGGTCATCGGCGACGGCTGGGTGAGCCATGAGACTCCCGGTCACCGCCACGTGCCTAACTCGACTGTGGGACTCTTGTTCGGCACCGAGGAAAAGAAAATTCTCGCGCCCAAGTTCCAGGGCCTCATCAAAGAATGGCTGGGCATGGATGGAGCCTGCATCGAGCGGCACGACACGCTCACGTTGTATTACAAGTCCGCCTTCTATCAATTCCTGGAGTCCCTTGGTGTCTCTGAGACCGACGGATTGAAGAAAACCGTGCCGGCATCCATTTGGAAAGCACCGCGATACGCAGTGTTGGGGTTTTTGTCCGCCCTCTTCACCGCTGACGGAACTGTGAATGTGTCAGCCCGCAAAGCCTCGTGCTCTATAAGGCTCGCTAACAGTTCGAAGCAGTTGCTTAAGGAGGTACAACTGCTTCTGCTCAACGAAGGAATAGTCAGCAAGTTGTACCACCGAAGAGCAGCCGGCGCAAAACTGATGCCCGACTCTCGCCGCCAACCCAAGCTCTATAGTTATAGCGACCAATACGAGCTGGTCATGGATGGCCAGAGCCGAGATCGATTTTTAGCCGAGATCGGATTCCTGACACCGATAAAACAGGAAAAAGCGAACGCTTGGCTGCAAACGAAACAGCGCAAGTCTAACCGGGATTCATTCACCGACCGTGTTCAATCGATTACGTACTGTGGCAATACCGACGTGTACTGCACCACGGAGCCGGAAACTCACACCATCGTTGCGAATGGGTTCGTTGCGGCTCAATGCGGCGAGCAGCCCCTGCTCCCCTACGAATCCTGCAACCTGGGTTCGCTGAACCTGGCCCGCATGGTCAAGTATTCGGATGATGATGTGGCGATTGACTGGCAGCGCATGGCCGAGGTCATCACCACTGCCGTCCATATGCTGGACAGCGTGATCGATATGAACGAGTATCCCATACCGGAAATCGCCGACATGAGCCGGCGCACCCGGCGCATCGGCCTCGGCGTGATGGGGTGGTCGGACCTGCTCATCCAGATGGGCATCCGCTACGACAGCGATGAGGCCCTGGCCCTGGCCCGGGAGGTGATGCGGTTCATCCAGGATGAGACCTATCGGGCGTCCGGTGAACTGGCGGAAACTCGCAGCCCGTTCCCGGAATGGGCGCGCAGCGCGTACAACACGGGACCCAACGCTCGTCCGATGCGCAACTCGGCCCCGGTCACCATCGCGCCCACGGGAACCATCAGCATCATCGCCGGAGCCTCCAGCGGGATTGAGCCCCTGTTTGCCCTGTCCTACGTGCGCAACGTGATGGACAACACCCGGCTGGTGGAGGGCAACACGTACTTCGAAGCAGTGGCCCGCCACGAGGGGTTCTACTCGGAAGAACTGATGGAGCAGTTGGCCGCCATCGGCTCGCTGGAAGAGTTGGACGTGCCCGGCTGGGTCAAGGACGTGTTCCGCGTGTCCCACGACATAGATCCGCGCTGGCACGTGCGGATGCAGGCGGCGTTCCAGGAATACACGGACAACGCCGTGTCCAAGACCATCAACTTCCCCCACGACGCTACCGTTGACGACGTGGCGGAGGCTTACCAGTCGGCCTACACCCTGGGTTGCAAGGGCATCACCGTCTATCGCGACGGCAGCAAGGCGGAGCAGGTGCTCAGCACCGGGACGACCACTGAGCCGGCGCATACCGAGGGCAAGTCCGACGTGGTGGAGATAGAAGTGCCCCGGCCGCGAGTGCCCCGGGGACGACCTCGCCAGATCCAGGGCATCACGGAACGGGTCCGGACTGGGCACGGTAATATGTACGTCACCGTCAACGTGGACCCGGACGGCTTGCCCTTCGAGGTGTTCGGCACCATGGGCAAGGCCGGCGGCTGCGACGCCGCGCTGCTGGAGGCGGTGTCCCGGCTGGTCTCTCTGGCATTGCGGGCCGGCATTGAGACCAGCGAGGTTACGCGCCAGCTGCGGGGCATCACCTGCTGCCCGGCCTGGGATGATGGCGTCCTGGTCGGCTCCGGTCCCGACGCGGTAGCGCTGGTGCTGGACAACCTGATGAACGGCATTGACGCGGGATCCAGTCCGCCAGCCGGCGTGCAGCTGACCCTGCCAGGAAGCCCGGGAGGTGCAGCAAACGGGAATGGCAACGGCAACGCAGCCGGCAACGGCCATGCCATTGCGCCGGCCTACCCGGTCGGTTTCGCCCAGCGCTGCCCGGAATGCAACGGCGGCGTGGTCAACCAGGAGGGATGCCTGACCTGCTACTCCTGCGGGTGGAACAAGTGTGAGTGACCTAGTGGGGCGGATCATGGTCCGCCCCCAAATTATTGATCGAGGGCAGCATATGGCGCCGCCGGGCGGGCGGCGACGGTATATTGTCGCCGAGCGAGAAAGTTTCAACTCCGATTGGCGGCGTGGCGTTGCGGAAGGATGGATCAACCCAATGACAGACACTGTCGTGCTGACGTCAATCAGAGATAGTTTGTCTGTATCGCCCCACGCCGCTCATTCCGTTCCCGATCTACCGGCGAACGTCAGAACTGTCAGATTCCCTCGCTCGGCCAGATACGAACAAGGTCGGTTAGAAATCGAGTACGAAATTCTTGAAGATGACGGCCGAGTGTGGCTTGCGCGGATCCGGCCCATCACCTAGCGGCGCGTCTGGCCCGAATGTCTTGCGCGCTCATTGGCGCCGAAAATACGCCGGCCAGAGCGTATGGAATGGGCTGGCCATCCTCGGTGGAAAGCCAACCAACTTCTTGGTGCGAATACTGCTCGATGCCGGCGGCGTTGATACCGGCGAAGCGCTTCACCTGCGCCTCTAATGATTCACGGTCGGTTGGGCTGAGACATTCCAAATCGGCGGCACGGCGCGGGATGATGCGATACTCCCGGTAGCCTGGGACCGTGGTCTCGTACAGTATCTCGACGTCCCCGTTCTGCTCCATCTGTTCGCGGACCTGGTACCAATTTTCAGGGTGTGGCCCGTGCGGAAAGTGGAGGTACGTAGTACCGGTGATGGGCGCGCCACTCTGCATATAGGACTCGCAATCGGCATAGTAGAGGAGCTTGACCAACTTGGCGACTGCAAAATTGGGGTCGTCAAGTGAGAGCTCACTCAGGTAAATGGTAGCCTCAATCAGCTTGCTGCGGTCCTGCTCAAAATGCTCTTGCGAGGTCATGGCACCCCCTGATTGCTATCGGCAAAATCTAATTTGCGGCGTAAGTTTAAGCCGGTTGCCCAAATTGGGCAAGGAATGCCCTGCTATAATCAACCGCCAATCATGGGGACCGTGGGCCTTACCGGATGCAACCCACCATTGCGCGCGCACTTCATCAGAGGCTAAACGCGATAATACGCGGATTAAGGTCGGGGGATTCAAATGATGGCTTTTCAGACACTGCTCTACGACGAACGGGACGGAATCGGCTATCTTACGCTCAACCGGCCTGACAAGTTGAACGCCCTCAGCCAGACATTAATGGCCGAGTTTCGCGAGGCGCTGGAAGGCATCGAGGCCAATCCCGACGTGCGGGTGTTGATCCTGACCGGGGCCGGCCGTGCGTTCTCCGCGGGCTTTGACATCGAATCCGAGGCCGGTGAAGCCGATGGCGGCCCGCTGTCGGTGGATGGTCGCCGGTCCCGGCTGAAGGCTAACATTGATACTTTCCTGATGGTATGGAACCTGAGCAAACCGGTCATCGCCGCCGTCAATGGCTACGCCCTGGGCGGCGCGTGTGAGTTGGTGCAGATCTGCGACGTCAAAATCGCATCTGAACGGGCCATGTTGGGCGAGCCTGAGATCCGCCTGGGGTTCGGTGCGCCCCTGCTGATGACGCCCTACTCGGTGAACCTGGCCATGGCCAAGGAACTGCTGCTCACCGGCGACATGATGGATGCCTACGAAGCCGCTCGCATCGGCATGGTCAACCGGGTGGTGCCCCACGACAACCTGATCGCCGAGTGCGAACGAGTTGCCACCAAGATCAAGAACATCCCCGCCATCGGCATCAAGACCACCAAGCTCTCGGTCAACCGTGCGTTGGAATCCGCCGGTTTCCTCTCCGCGCTCAACCACAACCTGGAGTTGATGACGCAGTTCGACACTGCCGAAACTCCGGAGCAAGAGGAGTTCTCCCGGATCCGCGCCGAGGGAGGACTGCGGGCGGCGTTGGAGTGGAGCCGTAGCAGATTCCCGGATTAGCCGCCTTTTTCAGGAGATCCAACATGGCAGTCATCGCAGTTGACATCAAGAGCCGTCAGCCCTACGCCGACGGCAAATCATTTGCCGACGCTGGCGAATACGAGCGCGTTGAGGGCGTGCTGACCTACGCCGTTGATCCCAATAACGCGGCCAACCAGTCCATCGTGGACTTGCAGTACGCTCCTCTCGATGAAGCCGGCCGGGTTCGGTTCCAGTCAGACTTTACCTTGGTATCGCCCAAAGACACTGCCCGCGGCAACGGACGAGTTATAGTCGAGGCGGTGAACCGGGGCCGACGCCGCAGCATCGCCTTTTTCAACCGGGGGCCGACACCTCCAATCGATTCTGACGCCATTCCCGAAGGTGACGGTTTTCTCCTTCGCCACGGCTATTCCGTCCTCTCCATCGGTTGGCAATGGGACGTTTATCGCAGCGCCGCCCTGCTCGGCCTGGAGGCTCCCGGCATCCGCATTGATGGTTCCCCGGTCACCGGACAAGCCTGCGTGGAGATGCGTCCCAACGCCAACGACACCACCCGGCTCCTTGCCAACCGGGAACACCGGCCCTATCCCGTCGCCGATCTTGAGGGCCCTGACGCCATGCTGCTGGTCCGCGACTGGGAAGACGGACCCGACACCGTTATCCCCCGTTCGCAATGGCATTTCCCGGACGCCGAACATATCAGCCTGGAGGGAGGCTTCCAGCCGGGCAAGATTTATTACGCCATCTACACGGCAGCGAACCCCGTGGTGGTGGGCTGCGGGATGCTGGCTATTCGGGAAGCGGCCACCTGGCTGCGTCAACCCGGGAAGTTTGGTCATGTGCAGGCCGGCTACGAGCGTATCTACGGTCATGGCGTCTCCCAATGCGGCCGCCTGCTGCGCCACATGGTCTATCTCGGCCTCAACCTGGACGAAAAGGGCGGTCCCGTCTTTGACGGTCTGCTTCCCCACGTGGCCGGCGGGCGCATGGGCGAGTTCAACCACCGCTTTGCCCAGCCTTCCTGCCAGTCCAACCCCGGTTTCGGCCACCAATTCCCCTTTTCGGACAACGATCTAACTGACCCGCTCACCGAGCAGAACGATGGCCTGCTCCGCCGGCTGCGCGAGCGGAACGCGGCGCCGAAGATCATTTACACCAACTCATCCGCCGAATACTGGCGCGGCGACGGCTGCCTGGCCCAAATTGATGGCGTAATCGGCGTGGATCTGGAACCCGCCGGCGAAACCCGGCATTACCTCTTCGCCGGCACTCAGCATCTCCCCGGCGCTCCCGAACTGATGCAAGGCCAGGGGCCGGACGGCTCGACCGGTATGCATCCCTACAACGCGGTTGACTACATCCCCCTGCTGCGCGCCGCCCTGGTCAACCTGGACCGTTGGGTCACCGACGGCGCCGAGCCGCCGGCCAGCCGGCATCCGCGTCTCGACGACGGCACCGCCGTTCCGCAGTCGGATTACCTGGTCAGTCTGCCGTCCATTCCGGGTCAGAGCGCGCCGGACCAGTCAAGGCTGTGGCGAATCCGCGAGATTGACGTGGGACCCGAAAGTAGCGTCGGTATCGCCGCGTATCCCGTGAAAGAGGGACGCGAGTACCCATGCCTGGTATCCGCCGCCGATGCCGACGGCAACGAACTGTCCGGCATCCGCCTGCCCGACCTCACCGTGCCGGTGGGAACCCACACCGGCTGGAACCTGCGACACCCGGACACCGGCGCTCCCGAGCAGCTGATGTCAATGCAGGGATCAACCCACTGGTTCGCGGCAACGGAAGCACAACGTATCTCAGCAGGAGACCCCAGGCCATCGGTAGCGGAACGGTACGTCGACCGGGAAGACTACGCCCGGCGGGTCGAGGCGTCCGCCCAGGCGTTGGCCCGATCCGGCTACCTGTTGGAAGAGGACATCGAACTGGTGGTCCAGTCGTGCTTGGAGCGCTACGATCACGTAGTGGGTTGATAATCGGAGTTAGGTGGGCATTGCCGATACTTGCCCACAAAACCTCGCTTCCTCTCAATCCCGAACGGGTACCGCTGGGGTTGTAAGTGAGCGGCCGCATCATTTTTTTACGACGGCATTATACTCGGTGGCGCGTGCTACACTGCGGCCTCGTAGGATGCTCGATTGCATCACTCGTTAATGCAGTCCGGCAGAGGATCGACCGACCGTAAGAGAGGTTCATGATGCAGCCGCTTTCCGATTTGCGGGTTTTGGGCGTTACCGTGTTTCTGGCCGGGCCGTTCCTGAGCATGACCCTGGCCCGGTTGGGCGCCGAGGTCATCAAGGTGGAGATACCGGGCCGGGGCGATCCCGTGCGCGGCAACGGGCCCTTCGCCGGCCCGGACGGCATCCAATCCGAGCAACTCTCGGAAGATCACATCGCCACTCGATTTCTCAAGCGCAGCCAGGGCGTCAAGAGCATAACTTTGAACCTGCGCAACCCGAAAGGGCGGGAACTGTTCCTGGAGATGGCGAAACAGTCCGATGTGGTATTGGAAAATCTGGCTCCTGGGTCCATGACCCGCCTGGGACTGGGCTACGACGACGTGGCGGCGGTGAACCCCGGCGTCATCTACGCCAGCATCTCGGGCTACGGGCAGACCGGCCCTTATGCTCACCAGCCGGCTCACGACCCGCAAATCCAGGGCATGAGCGGTCTGATGGACATAAACGGCGAACCCGACGGGCCGCCCACCCGGGTCGGTTTCTACATCGGCGACCTGGTCACGCCCATGTTCGCCGCCACCAGCATCCTGGCCGCCCTGCGAGAAAAAGAACGCACCGGCCGGGGCTGCTATCTGGACGTTTCCATGATGGACACGCTCGCATCGCTGATGCTCATGGAAAACCTGGAGGAGCTGCGAACGGGAAACAACAGCCGCAGCGGACCCACCGGGCAATACCACGCCAGCGACGGCGCCATCATCATCACCGCCGCCAGCGACGACCAGTGGCGTCGCCTCTGCAACGCCATCGGTACGCCGGAGCTGATCGAGGACGAGCGGTTCGCCCGCTACCAGGTCCGATCCGAGAACGCCGCCGCGGCTCGTGCCGAGGTGCAGCAACGTGTCGGGAAGATGACGAGAGCGGAGGCGCTGGAATGCCTCTCGGCCGGCGACGTGCCCTGCGCCCCGGTCCGCACGGTGCCGGAAATCCTCGCCGACGCGCACTTCCGTGATCGCGGCGCGCTACGTCCCATGCTCAATGCCGCCTTCGGTGGTGAGGTGGACGAGGTCGTGGCCGGCTTCCCGGTATTGTTCGACGGCGAACCGTTGCCTGACATCCCGGGAGCCCCGGGTCTTGGTCAGCACAACGTGGAGGTGCTGGGACAACTGTGCGGGATTGATGCCGAGCGAGTGGAAGCGCTGAAGTCCGAAGGCGTGATCTGACCCAAACAGTGTCCCCATTGAATATGCCACTGCTCCAGGAGTAACTCGAAAATGCCCCGCATCATCACTAAACCCCTGCGCTCCGTCATGTTCGTCCCCGGCAACAAGGAAGACTGGATGCGCAAGGCGCCGCAGTACGGGCCGGACGCTCTCATCTTGGACCTTGAAGACTCGGTGCCCGAATACGACAAGGACGCCGCTCGCCCCGTGGTCGCAAAAATGATCGACGAACTCTCCGAGCGAGGGCAGACGCTGTTCGTGCGCGTGAACCGCCTGGAAACCGGACTAACCGGGTTCGACCTGGAGGCTGTTACCCGTCCCGGCCTCTATGGGATCCTGCTGCCCAAGGTCGAATCGCCGGCCGACGTGGTGGAAGCCGACGTGCTGCTGCGGTACTTCGAGCGCAAGGCGGGCATGGATTTGAACACCGTCTGCATCGACCCGGGTTTGGAAACGGCGTCGGGCATCCGCATGGCCTACGACATCGCCATGGCCTCGGATCGGGTGGCCCACATGGGCGGCAGCGGCGGCAAGGGTGGCGACACCGCCCGCAGCGTTGGCTACCGGTGGACGCTGGAGGGTACGGAGACGCTGTACCTGCGGAGCAAGGTCCTCATCGACAGCCGGGCCGCCGGCATCCAGTGGCCCATCAGCGGCGGCTGGTTCGACATCCGAGACCTGGACGGGCTCCGGTACTGGGCGAACAATCTGAAGGCGCTGGGCTACACCGGGATGAACCTGATCCACCCGTCCCACGTGCCCATCGTCAACGAGATTTTCACGCCCACCACCGAGGAGATCGCTTTCTGGCAGGGCCTTCTCGACGCTATGGAAGAAAGCCGGAAACAGGGTACGGCAGCGGTGACCTACGCCGGCGACATGGTGGACGTGGCCCACGAAGAAACCGCCAAGGCCATGCTGGAGATGTGTCGGAGCCTGGGGTTAGTGTAGCGAGTTGGTTTTGGGGCCGCGTATAGGCAGGGCCGATGCAAAGCAATCGGCCTCTTTGGTTTCCGCTCATCCTGAGCCTGTCGAAGGATGCCACCGTCGCCGGAGCATGGTTCGACAAGCTCACCATGAGCGGCTAAAGGGACTTTGCACAAGCCCTGCGTGGATAGGAGCGATGCCTACTCTGTTTCCAACTCCTTCTGTAAAATCTGCGCCCAATGCACTTCGCCTCGCTCAACCAGTCGCTCAATGCCAGGCCTGACGCGCTGGGCTGCTACCACCGCATGGGCCGGCTGTCCGGTGAACCGGGTCAAATAGCCGGCGTTGCGAGTGGCGCGATCGACGTCCCGCCAGTTGCCCGTGTAGGAGGCTTCTACGGCGATGTAGTGGCGTTCGCCGGTTTCGCGATGCGTTGCTTCAACGATGATGTCGGCGTTTTCAAAGCTGGTCAGTTCGTTGGGCGGAATGCCGGCCGTGTCGGCGTCATCAAGCATTTCCAGTATGTCGCCCAGTTCCAGGACCCGGTAATCACGGCAACCGACCACCCGGGCGATGCGCGCGACGATGCGCAGCGCGCCATCGCGGGCGTGGGCCGCCGCAATGGGAGCCAGGCGAGCATCAAGGCGATTCTGCCCTGCTTCCAAGGCCATAAGCCGGCGTTCCGTGCCTGCTATGAACTCGGCCAGTGAGGTTTCCAAGGCTGCCAGTGAGGTTTCCAAAGCTGCCAGCCGGCGTTCCGTACTTTCGGCAAATTCGGCGAAGGCCTGGGGCAGGTTTAACAACTCCCGCGAAAGCATCCTGGCGCGAAGCGCCTCGTTCCACTCCGGGTGATCGTCCAGGATTTTGACGAGGTCTTCTATGGTATTTACAGTGGTCACAATGAATCTCACTCCTGCATTCGATTATAGCACCGGGCCTGTCCTCTACAAATCGGCCCCCCGATGATACGATAGGCCCGTACCAACACACGCAAAACGCGAGGTAATCCCATGCCGACGAAACGCATCGGCCTCCACGCCGGCGCTCCCAATGCCGAAGCATCCCTGGACCTCATGCGCCGCGCTGAGGCGGCCGGAGTACAGGCCACGTGGCTCACCACCGGCGGCACCGGCCTGGACGCGCTGACCCTGTTCGCCGCCGCCGCCGTGCAGACCGACAACATCCTATTCGGAACCTCCATTGTTCCCACCTACCCACGCCATCCCATCGTGGCGGCCCAGCAGGTCCAGGTTCTGGACCAGCTGGCGCCCCGCCGGCTGCGCCTGGGCGTTGGCCCCAGCCACCGGCCCACGATGCGCTCCATGTTCGGTTTCAGCCTCCGGGCGCCGCTGACCAACCTGCGCGAATACCTGATCATCCTCCGTGCGTTGCTCCACGAGGGCTCTGTTGATTTCGACGGCCAGGAATACACGGCCCACGCCAGCATTCCGCGCCCGGTGGATGTTGCGGTCATGGCATCGGCTCTCCAGGAAGGTTCCTACGAGCTTTGCGGGGAGTTGGCCGACGGCGCAATCAGCTGGGTCAGCCCGGCGGTGTTCCTGCGGGACAAGGCTCTCCCGGCCATGCGTCGCGGCTCCGACCAGGGTGGACGGGAGACACCGCCGTTGATCGCCCACGCGCCGGTTTGCATCAGCGACAACCCGGACGCCACCAGGCTGGCCGTCCAACAGCAGCTCTCCAACTATCCGCGTCTGCCCTTCTACCAGCGTATGTGGGCGGCGGCCGGCTACCCGGAAGCCGCCGAGGAAACCTGGAGTGACGCCATGATCGAGGCGACGGTACTGACGGGAGACGCCGACACCGTCGGCGAGCGCATGGTCGCGATGCTGGACATGGGCGTCTCCGAGTTGCTGGTGACGCCGGTGACCGCCGGTGACGACCCTGCCGCCGACATGGAACAGACCATCAACCTGTTGGGCAGAGTTGCCCAATCCCTCTGAATGGGAGACGCGCCATGAAACTTGGCCTGTTCAATATGCCTCTGCACCCGCCGGGCCGGCTGCACGCCGACACCTACGATGAAGACCTGGAACTGATGGCGTATGCCGACGAGTTGGGCTATGCCGAGGCCTGGATCGGCGAGCATTTCACCACCGAGTGGGAGAATATGCCGGCCCCTGACCTGTTCATCTCCCGGGCCATTGGCGCAACCAAAAACCTGGTGATGGGCACCGGCGTGTCCCTGCTGGCCTTTCACGATCCCATCATGATCGCTCACCGCATGGCAATGCTTGACCACCTGGCCCGGGGGCGGTTCTTCTTTGGCATCGGCTCTGGCGGCGTGCCCACCGATTCCCAAATGTTCGGCATGGACCGGGAATCCGGCCAGCAGCGCAACCGAATGCGCGAAGCCGCCGAGCTCATCGTCAAGATGTGGACTGACGACGATCCGAATGGGTTCCATTTCCAGGGGGAGTACTACGACGTAACTGTACCCGCCGCACGGCCGGAAATGGGGCTGGCCTACCACATGCGTCCGTACCAGAAACCGCACCCGCCCATCGCCGTGGCCGGCAGCAGCCCGTCGTCGCCAACGCTGGAGGTCGCCGGCGAGTTGGGCTGGTGGCCCATGAGCACCCTGTTCCTCCACGCTTCGCACCTCCCCCGCCACTGGGAGGCGTATTCCAAGGGAGCCGGGGCCGCTGAACGACCGGTATCCCGCAACCAGTGGCGCATCGCCCGGGAAATCTACGTGGCCGACACCACGGAGCAGGCGGTGTCCGACATCATGAACGGCCCACCGGCGCGGACGCTCAACAAATACTTCATCCCCCTTTTGGGCCAGGGGCAGCGCGGCCTTGACGGCGTCAAAACCAACCCGGATCTGCCCGACTCCGCGATAACGCCAGAATATATGCTGGAAAACTTCTGGATTGTGGGCGACCCTGACGAGTGCGCGCGACAGATCCGCCAGCTCTACGACGACACCGGCGGTTTTGGCACTCTGTTGATGCTGTGCCACGACTGGGGCGCCGACCGGGCCAAGGGCCTGCGCTCCCTGGAGTTGCTCGCCACCGAAACTTTGCCCCAACTGTCCGACCTGATCCCCGAGGAATAGACGACTCACACTGCCACCGTGAAGAAAGGAGGCGCCATGTTCATCGCTACCAACCGCATCAAAGTCAAGACCGGCTATGGGGACACCCTTGCAGAGATGTTCAAGGCCCGTGGATCCGTGCAGGACCACCCCGGTTTCATCAGCTTCGAGTTGTGGAAGATGCACAAGACCCCCGACCACGAGGATTTCCTGGTGGTCACCCACTGGGAGACCGAGGAGCATCACCACACCTGGACCCGCAGCGACGCCTTCCGCTCGGCTCACGCCGGCGGGCCGCCCGACTTCCTGCTGGGTCCCGGCGAATTCCACACCTACGAGGTGGTGCACCGCCTGGAGGCTTCCGGCGCGGCAGCGGCGGCGGACTGATCGATACTCCCTCTGGGCTGGACTTCATCATGACTACCGCGCCGACAGTACGCATAGCCCCGGACGACGCGCTGGTGATTGACCTGCGCGACTTAGGCGTCTCAGCCGCCGGGGAGGGACTGGAGCAGCTGTTCGTCAAGTTTTGCAGCCGGAACAGCCAAAGCGTCTGGCAGTATGAGCTGACTCCGGAAGGAGAGATAATCGCGATGCCGCCAGTGAATCATCCCGGAGGGCTCCATGAAAACGATACCGCTACCGAATTAAACGTTTGGAGCCGAAGTTTCGGTGGGATGGCGACTGGCTCCAACGCTTTCTATCGTATGCCGGTTACCGGCGGTGTACTGGTGCCCGACGCTGCCTGGATCTCCCCGGACCGGTTGGCTGCGCATCCTCCCTCCCCTGGAGAACCTATTCCGATTTGTCCGGATTTCGTTATCGAAATCCGTTCGACCCATGACAACCTATCTCCTCTCCACGCTAAAATGCGGCTGTATGTTCAGAACGGCGTTCTGCTGGGTTGGTTAATTGACGCCCGCAACCGCCGGGTCTATGTCTATCGGGCAGGCCAGACGGAACCGGAGTTGCTGGAAAATCCGGCCAACCTGTTGGGCGAGGACGTGCTGCCCGGGTTCACATTCGAGGTGGCCCGGTGGATTTTTGACCGCATTTGACCGATTTTACCGGCTGTTAAAATCGGACACCAAAAGGCCCCGGACCGCCGGGGCCTTTCAATTCCACTGGGTATGGGCGTCGACGAAACTGATAATATTGGGGCCGTTTGCCGCAATTCTCGTCCCAAGGAGGTCGCAAATGGGGCCGTCCGAACCTAAATTATTGACCGAACAATTCGGCCCGCTTCAGGGGGTTCGCATCCTCTCCACCGGCACCATCGTGGCGGAGCCCTTTGCTGCCGAAATGGCGGCGGAGATGGGCGCCGAGGTGATCCATATTGAGCGTCCCGGCAATGGCGAGGATTGGCGGGTGGCGGAGTTCCCCATCGAAACTCCCAACGGGGGCCTGGCAGCCAGTTCCTGGATCCAGGATCACCGCAATATGTACAACACGACGCTGGATTTCAGCACGACAGAGGGGCGCGACATCTTCCTCAAGTTGGTGGAGCGCACCGACATCTGGATGGAGAGTTCCAAAGCCCGCACCTACGACAAGTGGGGTTTGGATGACGCCACCGTGCTGGCTGCCAACGCCAGCATAGTCATCTGCCATATCTCCGGATACGGGCAGGACGGCGACCCGGAATATGTGGACCGGGCCTCTTATGACTTCACGGCCCAGGCTTTCGGCGGCATGATGAACCTGATGGGCAATCCCGAACCCGACCCGCCGACGCGGGCGGTGCCCTGGACGGCGGACTACATCACGGCTCTGTTCTGCCTGTGGTCGTCATTGGCCGCCTACATTCACGCCCAACGCACCGGCGAAGGACAGGTCATCGACCTGGCCCAGTTCGAGGCGGTCCACCGCATCCTGTCCGGCACCATGGTGGCCTACCACGAGCTGGGGATGGTGCGCGAAAGGGCCGGCAACAAGGCCGGCAACGCCCAGCCTTGGGACACCTTTCAAGCCAGCGACGGCTGGGTCGTTATCGCCGCCGTCGGCCCGGCGGTGTACGCCAGGGTCTGCCGCGTGCTGGAACTGGATCCGGAAGACGAGAAGTGGATCAAGGCCCGCCGCGAGATTAATTCGCCAGAGGGCATCGAGTTCGACGCCATCCTGCGCGGCTGGGTGGAAGACCGCACGGTTGACGAAGTGGTCAGGATCTTCAACGAAGCGCAGGTTGGTTGCAGCCGCATCATGAACGCGGAGGAGATGGCCGAGAACCCCCATTACCGCGCCCGGGGAGTTCACGCTGAATGGGAGGACCAACAACTCGGAAGGCCGGTGAAAGGGGTGGGCGTAATTCCCAAGCTTTCCAAAACGCCGGGCAAGATCTGGCGCGGCTCCGTCCCAGTGGGTCACGACAACGAGTTGGTCTATTGCGACCTCTTGGGAATCGAGCCGGAAACTATGCGCGAACTGGCCAATCGTGGAGTCATTTGATGGCCGCGAACCAAGGCTAGCAACAAAAAACCCCCGGTATTGCCGGGGGTTTTGTCACGGATAATTTTTGGTAGCGGGGGTTGGACTCGAACCAACGACCTTCGGGTTATGAGCCCGACGAGCTGCCACTGCTCCACCCCGAAACCTGATCCGCCTCTGGCGGACCGCTGCTCCACCCCACGTCGGAGGCGCGTGTGCGCCTGTAACTGAATAGGAAATTTGAACTTGGCTATCGATTGATGATGAGCGCTGAACCGAGCCAAGAGAATTAGAAACTCTTAGCGTGGGTCAAATCACTCGACTGGTTAGTACCGGTTTGCTGAAGCTGTTACCAGCCTTACACATCCGGCCTAT
>JAGWBI010000066.1 GCA_021295965.1 Dehalococcoidia bacterium
TCGACAGCCCCCGTTGACGGAACTGTTTCGGTTTCGTCGTCGAAAGGCTGAACCCGAGCCAGCCAGCCTTCTTCGGAATTCCCGGCAACCGGCCGGCCGCCTGCCGGTTACCAACGTATTCTGGCCAAATCCCTTCGGATCTGCCGCCGCCACAACTAGCGGCAACGCAGCCATCGCCGCTAGCGGAATGGCACGTCAAAGTTCTCGCGTGTACCCAATTTCCGCCATCTGTCATTGCGGAAATGCCGCCAGGCGTTTGTGGCAATCTCGTTGAGGTATGTACGGCTACTCGCGGAGAACCCTTGCTATGCCGACGAGATTGCCATCCGCCAGAGGCGGACTCGCAATGACAAACTGGGTACGCGTGAGCGTCAAAGCTATATTGACATGGATAGATATGTCTTCCATGAAGTACCCGCACCATCGGCGCCTCTCACGCCTGACACGGATACATTACCTGTGATACCTTTCGCTAAGTTTATGTGCGGGAGCATACTAATGAAGTCGGCTCGTATATCATTTTCCCGTCTCGTAGCATTAACAATGGCGGTGGCATTTATGGTTTTCGCTTTGGGAGTTGGCTGTTCCAGCACGCAGGATGCGACAACACCAAACAATGGCGAAAATGAAGACACATCACACGCAGAGACGGCGAACTCCCACCAACACGGCGATCCCGGTATCTCCGACGACGATATCCTGTTCGGCCAATCCGCCGCTTTCACGGGACCTGCAAAGGAACTGGGCGAAGCGATGCGGCTGGGCATCCAGGCAGCGTTCGATGAGGTCAACCGGAACGGCGGGGTTCACGGCCGCCGGCTAATCCTCGAGACATTGGACGATGCCTACGAAACCGAATACGCCGTCTCTAACACCAAGCGCCTGATCGAGAGCAACAAGGTATTCGCGCTGATCGGAGCAGTCGGCACGCCCACCGCGCGGGCGGCATCTCCGGTCGCTCATGCTGCGGGCGTGCCTTTTATAGCCCCATTTACCGGCGCCGAGTTCCTGCGCGACCCGGAACTGGACAACGTGCTGAACCTGCGTGCCTCCTACTTTCAGGAAACCGAGGAAATGGTGGCACGGCTCACTGAAGATTTGGACGTCACTCGGGTGGCAGTCCTCTACCAGGACGATGCTTTCGGACAAACCGGACTTGAAGGAACGCGGCTTGCCCTGGAACGCCGCGGGCTGGAACCCGCAGCGTCCTCGCATTACGAACGGAACACCAGCGCCGTGAAGTCGGCGGTGGCCGCTATAGTGGAGGCCGAACCGGAAGCCGTCATCATGATCGGCGCCTACGCACCCGTGGCCCGAACTGTCGAGCTGGTGCGCCGCGAAGCCGATCCCGTGTTTATGACGGTTTCTTTCGTGGGCAGTAATGCGCTGGCCCGTGAGCTGGGCCATGACGGCGCGGGAGTTTACGTGACCCAGGTGGTGCCTCTACCCCACGACGAAACCATTCCCGTGGTCGCCCGGTACCAAGCGGCTCTCTCCGCCTACGCCCCCCATCGGGAACCGGGATTCGTTTCCCTGGAGGGCTATCTGGCCGGACGACTAGCCATCGCCGGCCTCGAAGGCTGCGGCCGCGACCTCAGCCGTGAATGTTTCATCGGCGCCCTGCACCAGACTGCGACCCTTGATATCGATGGTATCCAACTCCGATACGGGCCTCGCGACAACCAGGGGTCCGATGCAGTGTTCCTCACCGTGATAGGCGAGGATGGACAGTACCACGAGGTTGAAAAGCTGGGAGGCGCCTACTGACAAGTAGCTACTGGATGCACCCCGCCCGCCTCTGACCTGGGAGGTCGCAGCCACACGGGTACTCCCCTCTCCGGACACCTCATTATCTGTGGAACGGCAAACTAGGCGTACCACTGCCCTTTTGCATTCGTGAGCCGACTGCTTCACCTCGAGCGTCAGTCTTGGTTATGTTGCGAGTCTTAAATAACCAGAGCGTCAATCGTAGTACCTGCAAGGAACTCCGCCCGACGCTGATAGTAGGATAGGATCACCGTAGAGTTTGTCAACGGCGATACGGCCTCACGCGTACCCAGTTTGATCAAACCGTCATGGTGCTTACGCAACAGGATCCCGAGGTTCATTATTGGACAATCCCTCGCAAGCCCAATCATCCCTTTGCGTCTCTGCGTCTTTGCGTTAAAGCGCCGCGCCATCGGCCCGCCGTAGCTCATGCCAACAAACTGGGTACGCGTGAGCGATACGGCCGGTTGTCCAAACTTAGCTGTCAAGGGTGGCGGAAATCTGTTGTTGTCCAGCGATTCCGTCCCTATAAATGGAAAGCGAAAACGTCCGCGTGGCTAGTTGGCGGCGGCGGTGGATTTGCATAGCGCCATCAGCTTGGCGCGTTCCTTGGCGCTGAGTTTCTTGGTGGGCGGTTTCTCGGCGTAGGCGTACTTGCGCACGGTCACGCGGGATATGCCCAGTTCCCGGGAGATGGCCCGCAGAGACAGCCCTTTCAGCCGGCCCTTCCGGATCGCCTTCCACCGAGCCAATTGGGTTGGCGTGGGCGTACGCGTCCACGGGTTCGATGCCTTGCTGGTCGTGTCCTTAGCAGCGGCGTCCTTTCCGGCGACGGGTTTGAGGACAGGCTTGGCCGGACGCATCGGTTCCAGGGCGGCCAGGTGTCGCTGCTGGGACCTGCTGATGTGGTGATCCCCCACGCTGCTGACCACGCGCTTGAGTTCAGGGCCTGGAGACCAGGCGGTGACACCGGCCCACAGCGCGCTCATGCGCGGCGGCGGTTCCTGGGTGACCACGCGACGGCCTTCGTACCTGACGATGAGCTCTCCGTCGGGCCGTTCCAGTACCTCCACCCGCTTGCCGGCATAGCTGGCGCGTTCCTGATCGGGCAGCAGTTGCAGGACCCGCCAGTTGTACTTCACCGTGTTGTCGCGGGCCACCTTTCGGGTGTCTTTGAAGCACAGAAGCTCCGGCAGACGGAGATCGGGATCCACCGGTCGGTAGGCCGGTTCCGGATGCTCGGGTTGGACGGCGAAGCTGGCGTTATAGCGGGGCAGGAAGTCCTGCAGCACCGCTGTGGCCTGGTCCATGGTCCGAGCATCGGCCAACCGCAGTTCGGTTACCAGCCGGTCCTGGAAGGTCCCCGCCGCCCGTTCCACACGGCCCTTGGCCTGCGGCGAGCGAGCGAAGATCTGCCGGATCCCCAGTTCCTGCAATGACCTCGTGAACTGGGTGGCCTCCGCGGGCGGTCCGCCTCAGGCGGATTGAACACGGCGTGGCGGTCGCTGTACAGCGCCAGGGGGATGCCTGAGCCCTCGATCAGGCCCTCCAGCAGCATGAAGTAGCCAGCGGTGGTCTCGCTGGTGCAAAACACGGCGTTGACCACGGCGCTGGTGGCATCATCCACGGCCAGCAGCAGGGCGAACTTGGGCCCTCGGTTCTCCAACCAGGCATGATGACTGCCGTCCAGCTGGATCAGCATCCCCGCCTGGGGCATCCGTTGGCGGCGAAAACGGTGCTGCGGAGAGCGCCGGCTGCGGGGACTGCCGATGCCCGCCCTGGTGAGAATGCGGTAGTCCGCCTTTGGCGGATGGGCCGGCTCAGGTCGATGCCTGCTCGCTCACTGAGCAACTCGGTGCGGTGGGTGTGGTTGGCGCCTTCGTAACGCTCCGTCGCCAGTCGCACCACGACGGCGCCCCCGCCTGGTGCAGTGGTCCGCCTCTGGCGGATGGACGGCGGCCCCGGTTGCCGTGGGCCAGCGCGGCGGCGCCACGCTCGCGGTAGGCCGCCAGCATCCGCCGCGCCTGGCGCTGGGTCACGCCCAGCAACTCGGCGGCATCGGCGATGGGGACCTGGTATTCCAAAACGGAGTTGAGCACTGAGATTCTGGCTTGTTCTTTTTGGTTCAACGTAACGTCCTTCATCAGGACATTTTCGCTGACCAGTTAGCTGATGACAGAATCGTAGAACAGCAACAAGTGATCGCCAAGGACTATGTACCACCCTGGGCGCGTGGCGATTTTGATCAATAGCAGGTTGTGGGTTACCGGTCAATCACCCCCTTTGCCCAGCAGGGCGCGGTGTGGCGACAGCCGTTCCCGGTAGCTGGTACCCTCGATGACGATCTGGTAGCTGGCGTTGGCCAGGCGGTCGAGCGCGCTGTTGC
>JAGWBI010000004.1 GCA_021295965.1 Dehalococcoidia bacterium
AGATGGTCAACGCCGCGTATCCGGTTCTCCAACGCCGTGACTTGGGGAAGCAGGGTAACCGTCACGTGAGAGAACTGATTGATGGGACACGTGACCAAAAAGTCAACGTCACCGATCATGCCCTGCACGAGTTCGCCACAGGTGCCAGGAGCAGATGCGGAGGCCGTGCCGATCAATTCGCTCAACGAGTTCACCCGCACCCCGACGGATCACGTTCCCGCGGAGACGGGCTTGATAAGCACCGGGATACCGGCCACCACCAGCGTCACGGAATCCGCTTCGGCCGCCACCGCCTGATTCACCGTCCCCAATAAATCCTGAAACTGCCGGCCCAGCGCCGAAGTGGCGACCAGGGACTGCCCGACCTCACTGCTTACCACGACGGCGTCGGATTTGATTTCACGCACGAATGTCACGAAGCGACGCACCGCCCCGACCGTCCGCGCCGTCAGCTCGGTGGCCGCGGTGCCTTCGTGTTCAATGAGCAGGTTGGTCACCCATCCATCCAACGAATCCAACAACAATACGGACCGGTCGCCGGCGCTGCCGCGCGATTTCTGCAGGCCACCCACCGGGTTGAGCGGTACCTCAAGGGTTTCCCATTGGTCGGGGCGCCGTTCTTGATGCAGCCGGATGCGCTCCGCCATTGCCGAATCAGTTGCTACGCCCGTGGCCAGGTAGGTCACGCCGCGACTGCCGGCCAATTCCCCCACCAGTTGTTCGGCATAAGCGCTCTTGCCCGACCGGATACCGCCCATAACGAAATGGATAACGCTCATGGATCCGGCGTCATCCCGATCATATCGTAAACCAGCTCCATGCGAAGGCTGGACCGGACCCAATCGGCCAACCGGTCGTACTCCCGATCGCGGGCGACGTCCACGCCCTCGGGCAAAGTCACTCCTTTCCTGCGGGCCAACTCGTGCAAGAGGGCGCGCCGGACGCCGGCGTTGTGAAACAAGCCGTGGATGTACGTGCCCAGGACCCGCCCGCTGGCTTCCAGGGCTCCGTCCAGCGCGGTTTCGGGAGTTACGGCGGCGTCAGCGCGGTCGAACACCGTGAAGGGAGGGACGATGCCCTCCCCGACGGTGCGCCCCATGTGTATCTCGTAGCCGACCACCGTTTCACCGGCTGCGCCACACAGCAGGCCGCCGGGAGCGGCAGCCTCGTCCCGCACGGTGGCTTGAACGCGGTGGGTTTCCTTGGTTCCCGCAAAGGTGGTCACCAAGGGGAGCAACCCAAGCCCGTCCGCCGCGCCGATGGTTGACTCGATGCGATCCGGGTCCAACAGCGTCCGGCCCAGCATCTGGTAGCCGCCACAGATCCCGATGATGGCCGCGCCACGGGCGAATGCCGTTGTTACGGCATCGGACAACCCTTGCCGTTCCATCCACATCAGGTCGGGAATGGTGGTCTTGCTGCCGGGAAGTATTACCAGGTCGGGATCTCCCAGTCGGTCTCCGTGCTGCACATAGCGAAGACTTATGCCCGGTTCGCGGGCCAACGGGTCGAAGTCGTCAAAGTTGGAGATGTGCGGCACCTGCACCACCGCAACATCCAGTACATCCGGCGCGGAGGAATGAGGAGGAGTAATGTCCAGAGCCACCGAGTCCTCTTCGGGAATGTGGATGTCACGGAAGTGATGCACCACTCCTACCACCGGCTTCCCGGTGTAATCCTCCAACCACGTCAGTCCATCGTTAAGCAGGGTCACGTCCCCTCGGAATTTGTTGATGAGCAGACCCTTTACGGCGTCCCGTTCCGCTTCGTCAAGCAGTTGCAGCGTTCCGACCAGCGAAGCGAACACGCCGCCCCGGTCGATATCTCCGCACAGGAGCACCGGCGCGCCCGAGTATAGCGCGACGCGCATGTTGACGATCTCGGTGGCTTTCAGGTTGATTTCCGCTGGGCTTCCCGCGCCTTCGATAACCACCACGTCGTATTCGCTGCGCAGTGTATCGAGGGATTTCGTTACCGAAGTCCAGAGGGTGGACTTGAGGTCGAAATAATCCCGGGCGCGGGCGGAGGTGAGCGGCCTACCCATGAGGACCACCTGGGCGTGGCTGTCCGCTTCCGGCTTCAGCAGCACCGGATTCATCTCCACGCGGGCGTCCACCCCGGCCGCTTCCGCCTGAACCGCTTGGGCGCGGCCGATCTCCCCGCCGTCCGGGGTGACGTAGGAATTGTTCGACATATTCTGCGCCTTGAATGGCGCGACGCGCAGGCCGTCCTGTCGCAGCATCCGGCACAAAGCCGAGACCAGCACACTCTTGCCCACATGGGACGCCGTACCCTGTACCATCAGCACCCGGCCGGCCGGAGCGCGTTCTCCGTTTTCGTTGATTATCTCCCTGATCACGCTGGTCCCCCGGCCTCAAAAAATCGATTCTCTCCAGACATTAAACCACAAATGAACTCCTGCAACTGCGCCTGGCGTCTCGTAAAGATTTTCCGTCTGCGGCGGCGAAAACCAAATCGCCAGGGCAACGGCCTTGGAGGTGAGGGGACGGCGGTTTGATGGCGATTGATAATTGGGTTAGGGGATGCTACCGTTACGCCAATGCACACGCTGGAAACACCGTCGCCGGTAAAACAGCCGGCAAGGTGCGCACTGATCGCCGCCCAACTCCGGGATCTGATGCTCCTCGTTTTGGCTGCGGCATTGTGGGTGCCGGTGGCGTGCGGGCCGAATCCAACCGAACTTCCGGGAACCGCTTCAACCATGCCTGTCAACCGCATCGCCTACATCGATTCCGACGGCCAACTGTTGACTGTCAATCCCGACGGCACGGACCGTCGTCTGTTGACATCGGGCACGGCGGCCCGGTCCCCAGGCATCTTGGCGCAACCCCAGCGCCGAGATCGGATTTACAGTTGGCCGGTGTGGTCACCTGACGGTGAACGGATTGCGGTGTCGTTGATTACGGGCAGCTCTCCAAGCGACGCGGAAATCAGCGTGCTGTCGCTGGAAGCTTCAACCGGTTTGGGCGGGGCGGTGTTCGTTAACGATGCTCCCTTGACCATCGCAGACGGCACACCACATTATGTCCAGTGGTCTCCAGACGGCAGACGGTTGGGCGTCACTGCGGCAACGCCGGAAGGATTGACGCTGTTTGTAGTAGATGCGATACCGGCGACCGGCGCTGCGGCGCCCGCTGAACCGCTGCCGGTTCAGCGGGGCGCTCCGTTGTACTTCGACTGGTCGCCGGATGGCACCGCATTGGCGGTCCACAGTGGCGAGGACGTGTCGGTTCTGCGCCTGGATGATGCGGCTGGTCAATTGACCGTGCAGGCGGTGAGTAACTCGCGGTCTTTCCGAACCCCGGCATGGTCGCCCGACGGGTCGCGATTGGTTTGGTCTGCCCCGGGCGGGGACAGCGAAGCCGTTTGGATAGGCCGACCTGGTGAACCAGATTACGCTCCATTGCGTTTGGCCGAAGTGGAGGGTACGTGTGCGTTCTTGTGGTCCAGCGACGGTCAAACCATAGCCGTCGCCGACCGGCAGGTGGAGGGCGCGCCCGCCTATCGGCGGCTGCGAGTGGTGTCTGTTGATGGCAGCGGAGAGCGTGTCGTCAGGGAAGACGACTGGGTGTTGGGCTTTTTTTGGGAACCCCACGGGACCAAGCTGGCCTGGGTGGCGCTCAACGAGGAAGACCGGACAATGGAGTGGCGTCTCGCCGACGGTAGTTCGATCCATGGGGATAGCGGTGAGGCCGTAGGGGGGCTGCGCTTTTCGCCCAGCGGCGAGACCTTTTTGATGTTGGCCTTTTTCGATCAATATTCCCGGAGCCATTCGCCTTGGGCGCCTGACGGATCAGCGCTGGTGGTATCCGGGACGCAACAATACCTGTCCGAGCGGCGAAACGGCAGCGGCGCGGGCGGCGCCCGGGTGTACGTTACCGAGACGGCAGGCGGCGGTGGCCTGAGCGACATAGCGGGCGGTGGAATCGCGGTTTGGTCCACTCGCTGACGACGTTGCCAACCGCGCTGGTTCTAATCGCGCTCCTGACGCTGGCGACTGCTTGCGCCACTCAGGATACCCCGGAACCGACGGCCACTCCCAACATTGACCCGGCGGCGTTGTTGGCCGAAACTGCGGCAAACGTGAAGGCCACGCGATCCGCAATGTTCAGTGTGACCCACGAAACCGGCAGCATATTCATACGCCCATTCAGTGCCAAGATCACCGAAGTGACCGGCAGTTGGGACGCCGACAAGGGCGCAGACTTTACGGCAGACGCCTATCTGGTGCCGAACCCCGAAACCGAACCGACGTCGGGAACATATATTCAGATGCAGGTCGTGATTACTCGGGAGGGTTACTACGCTGCTGACCCTTTGTCCGGTGCATGGATCAAACAGTCGCCCACTCTGTCGCCGATACCGGTGGACCGACTGGCTGAGATTATGGCCGAAGTCGTGGCGGAGACTGGAAACCCGGTCCTCATGGGTCAAGAGGTTGTGGCTGACACCAATGCGTACAAGATTTCGGGAACGGCGCCGGCCTCGGTGATGAATTGGTTGCCCATCACCGCCCAGGAAGGGCAAATCTTGCAGGTCGAGATATGGACGGGCGTCGAAGAGAGAATGCTGCGGCGATTGCGCGCCACCGGCCCGGTAGGTCAGTTCGATCGGCCTGACACCGTGCGCAGCATCACCCTCACGGATATTAACGAACCCGTTGAGATCGAGCCACCCGACAACTTTGTTGACCTGACCGGCGGGTAGGCGGACCTCCGCCAAGCCGGGCCGCCTCATGCATCCTGTCCTGGCACCACGAAGGTTTCCCCGTTGGCTGATGGTGGGCGCCATCGCTTCAGGAACCTTCATCACCGCGCTGGACCAAACGGTGGTTGTCACCGCTTTACCGGCGGTGATGGCTGACCTCAAGATACCCATTTTTCGCCTGGAAACGGTAATCTGGATTGTCACGGCTTACCTGTTGGGGTACACCGTCGCTATGCCGTTGCTGGGCAGGTTAGCCGACGTCTATGGTTACCGCCTGCTGTATCACGTCTCGCTGGGTGTCTTCATGGTGGGAACGACCTTGGTGGCCTTGTCCGGTCAGTGGGATTGGCTGAACGGCGTCATGGACCCGCTCCACCAGATAGTCGCCGCCAGGGTGATCCAGGCCATTGGCGGAGGCGGGACGGTTCCCATCAGTCTGGCCATCGCCGCGGCGCTGGTTTCCCCACAACAACGGGGTCTGGCTTTGGGAGTAGTCGCCGGAGCCGCCGAAGCCGGCAGTATGCTCGGCCCGGCCTACGGGGGAGCGGTGATCGAGTTCTGGGGGTGGAGGGCAATTTTCTGGCTGAACATACCGCAGGCCGCGTTGATCGGCGCCGCGTTGTTGTTCCTGTCGGAGCGGCGGATCGAAGGCTCCAGGATGGACTACCGGGGCGCGATGGCGTTGACGGCGGCATTGGCCCTGCTCAGCCTGGCCGTCGCCCACGAGGGTTTGTTCCGGCTCTCGTCCGCTACGCCCTGGTGGCTGCTGGCCGGATGCCTGCTGTCAGTTGGGGCGCTCATCGCTCTCCACCGGCGGACGGCCCAACCGCTGTTGGCCAGCGCGCTGTTTCGAGCGGGCGCCTTTTTGACGGCAAACATCTCTCAGCTGTTGGTGGGTGTGTCGCTGATTATTGCCATGGCGACCACCGTAATCATGGCGAACACGGTGATGGACGTGCCACAACGCCCGGTGGACTCCTTCACCGCCGCTCTGTGGTTGCTCCGCATGACCGCGACTATTCCGATCTGCGCGGTCTTGGGAGGGTTTTTGCTGCGCTGGGTGGACGCCCGCTGGATCGCGTTGCCGGGCCTCATCCTGATTGCGGTGGGCATGTTCCGCCTCAGCGGGTGGCCCATTGAGATTTCGGAACCGAGGCTTACCGGGGATATGGTGGTGGCCGGCGTCGGTTTCGGGCTGGTGATCGCGCCGCTGATGCACCGGGCGATTGCCGCCGCGCCGGACGGCTATCGCGCCGTCTCTGCGTCCATGATCGTCGTGGCGCGTATGCTGGGGATGACGCTGGGAATGGCCGCGTTGTCGGCCTGGGGCGTAAACGAGATGCTGACTATCTTCGCGGAAACGCCATCACCGTTCACGACCCCCGGTTTGGATGCGGCGGCTCGAACCCGCGCTTACGCTGAGTACCAGCAGACCTTGCAAATGGCCAGCCTGGACCTGTTCCACGATTTTTACCGCGCCGCGGGGATCATCGCGCTGCTCGCCGCGATCCCGGCGGCCCTCATGCGCCCCAGCCGGCAGGAACGGGTGGGGAACTCTGGCGACGGCGACGCCAATTGAACGGACAAACGGGAGAATGGATTTCATGCAATACCAAGAGTTGGGCAAGACCGGAGTCCTGGTTCCGGAAATTGGTCTCGGGACCTGGCGGTACACAGGAGGTCCCGAGCCTTTGCGACGCGGAATTGAACTGGGCGCCAACTTGATCGATACAGCGGAAATGTACCGGACGGAAGATGCAGTGGGCGAGGCCATCGTCGGTATCAGGGACGAAGTATTGGTCGCGACCAAAGTGCTGGGCAGCAACCTGCGCTATGACGACCTGCTTCGCGCCGCCGATCGGAGCCTGAAACTCCTCCGCGTGGACAAAATCGACCTGTATCAAATCCATTGGCCCAACCCGCGAATTCCCATCGCGGAAACTATGCGCGCGATGGACCGACTGGTATCAGGCGGCTTGGTTGACCATGTGGGAGTGAGCAATTTTTCCGTGGGCGAAATGCAGGCTGCCCAAGCCGCGATGCCTAATGTGCCCATCGTATCCAATCAGATCCTGTACAACCTGCGCCGTCGCGGCGCCGAGCGGGATGTCATTCCCTATTGCCGCCGGCATGGCATCACGGTGATTGCTTATTCGCCCTTGCATGAAGGAGCTCTGACCGGCAGCGCCAGTGGGCGGCTGCGTCGCGCTTTGGGGATGAACCGGGGAAACGAAACGTTGGAGAAGGTGGCGCGGCAAACCGGCTATTCGGTCGCTCAGGTCGCGCTCAACTGGGTGTCGGACCAAGCCGGAATTATTGCCATCCCGAAATCAAACAGCGTGCAGCGCACCGAGGACAACTGTGCGGCCTCCGGCTGGCATTTGACGCCGGAGCAACGGCAGTCTTTGGATCAGGCTTTTCCGGTTTGATCCGGAGGGCGTCCTACAGACCGAAGCTGCCGACCACCCGCCACTGCAAGTCGGGAGCCCATCGCCCATAGGACCAGTCGTCGCCGGCGGCGTCGGAGGCGAAGCGGGTTAGCGCCAGACGCCAGGCACGGGTGATCTGCGACACTTTCAGCTCGTCCGTGACCGCCCGCGCGAACTCCAGGGCACTGTCGAAAACCGAGTCGGACAGATTCGCGTGAGACAGCAGCGGCATTTGGGGTGGGAAATCCGGGCCGAACACGCGCCTCGGGCCACCTACTCCGTTGCTGCGCTCCAACAGGTCCGCGACCATTGACTGCAATCGGAAAAGGGATTCGTTCACCACCTCGGGGGAAAAGTCCAGCCAGATATTTCCATCAGAATCCGATAGGCGGGTCGTGGTGATGCCGCGGTTGAATATTGGAAAGCGAGGGGACACCCGGCGGTAGCGGTCGGCCAGTTGCTCCAACTCCGCAGCCAGCAGCGTTTCGGCGTCCGGGTCTTCAGCGCCGTCGAAAGGGAAATAGTCCGACATGGGCAGATGAACCATGTGCATTTCGGCGGCCCAACACGCGTACTGGCCGCAGATCAACTGCCGCGCCCGGTAGGCCCTGGCGGTAAAATCGGGATCCGTGAGCAGGCTCACGCCGTACCGAATTGACATCGTTCGTAATCCAGAGGGAGGAGCAGCAGCCGAAATGGGCGGCCTAGTGGGCGGTCGTCCGGCGGGTTCGCTGTGTTCAAGACGCTGCGGCGTCTGCGGCAAGCGCCTCGTTGGCCGCCACGTTGGCCGCGTAATCCTGGTCGGCGTTGGAGGTTTCCGCAATCGCCTCTGCCAGCGCGCTGCGATGGACCTCTCCGATCAATATGTTCTGGGCGTCCGTGATCGGGATCGGGTAATCGCTGGTCATTGCCATTGGAATGAGTTGGTCAAAGGACGTGGTCGGCGCTACTGCCAGGTATTCGCGGTCCACGTAATCCCACGCTTCATCAAGCCGCTTAACGCCGGCCCGCAACGCTCGTTCGGCGTTGGCGATGGAAAGCAGACCGATGTAGTGTTGCGCCATATCCACTACCCAAGCGGCGTCGCCGTCGCTGTCGCCAATGGTGTGCAGCGCAGCTCTGGGCCCCTGGTGGCCCATCACGGTGGCTTTGGGGTGCACCATGACCTTCGTCGCCGTCAGGATGGTCTCCAGGCGCACATCCTGCGTGAAATCGCCCACGTACTCGTCTTCGGGTCGCAGTACGATGTCTTCGGGAGACCCGATCTGCGCGACTTTCCCGTCGTGCATGATGGCGATGCGGTCACCGAGCTTCAGAGCTTCGTTCAGGTCGTGGGTGATGAAAACGATGGTCTTGTGCAATTCCGTTTGCAGCCTCAGCAGCTCGTCCTGCATCTGCCGGCGGATCAATGGATCCAGACCGCTGAACGGTTCGTCCATCAGCAGGATGTCGGTGTCCACGGCCAGGGCGCGGGCCAGGCCGACCCGTTGCTGCATACCGCCGGAGAGTTGGCGCGGGTATGAATCTTCCCACCCGGCCAGGCCGACCAGGGCGAGCACCTCACGAGTTCGGGCGTCCCTTTCCGGTTTTTTCACGCCCTGGACTTCGAGACCCCATCCGGCGTTTTCAATCACGTTGCGGTGCGGCATGAGGCCGTAATGTTGGAACACCATCGCGATTTTGTTTCGTCGGAATTCGATCAACTCCTTGTCCGTCATCCCGGTAATTTCTTCCCCGGCGATAACGATCTCGCCGGCGGTCGGTTCAATCAGACGGATCAGACAGCGCACCATGGTTGACTTGCCGCTACCGGACAGGCCCATGATGACGAAAGTTTCGCCCCGCGCGACGTCGAATGAAACGTCCTGGAGGCCGATAACGTTGCCAAATTCGCTTTGGAAGAACGTCTTGTCATGGTCAGCGTATTGGGGTTCCAGCACTCGCTCGGGATTTCTCCCAAAAACTTTCCAGACTGAATTCACCCGGATATACGGCTGACCGTCGTTCCCCTCCGGACCGCCGGCGGCGGCCGCAATCTTGTCAGCGGCGACCATATTTCGTACCTCCGGAGCAACGGATAGTGGCAATCCAACAGGTTCGCTAAAAAAGCACCGTAGAGCCGCAGCGATGGTTTGTCAACCCTGATGCACTCTCACGCGTACCCAGTTTGTTGGCATGAGCTACGGCGGGCCCATGGCACGGAGCTTTAACGCAAAGACGCAGAGACGCAAAGGGACAATTGGGCTTGCGAGGGGAGTGTCCAATGATGAACCTCGGGATCCTGTTGCGTGAGCAACATCAAGGTTTGATCAAACTGGGTACGCATGAGTGATGCACTTTATTTCGTAAGGGGGTTCCTACGCCAATTTCGCGTGAATGGAAAACGGAGTATCCGGACAACGTGACATTCGGATTGGAACCTCGGACCTCGGCTGAGCCGGGAGAGTCTGCGACGAACCGACAATGGGCTGTTACTCCCCAATTTATGTCTTGCCGTTTTACCAGCGGCAACGGATGTTGTACACTACGGGCAACCTTTACTTGACGGATAGGGTCTTGGCGCAAGTTACGATCATCGGCACAGGTCTCATCGGCACATCGCTGGGTTTGGCGTTGCGCGGCTCCACGCTGCGTAACCTGTCCGTCGTCGGGACCGATGCGGAGTCCTCGGCGCGGACCGGCGCCCAGAAGCGACAGGCTTTCGACCGGGTGGAGTCTCGGCTGGGCAACGCTATTGCCGAAGCCGACATCATTGTGCTGGCAACCCCAGTGCTGGCGATGCGAGAACTGATGGAGGGTATGGCTCCCTACCTGCCGGAGGGCTGTGTCGTCTCCGACGTGGGCAGCACCAAGACCCAGGTGTTGCAGTGGGCAGACGAATTGCTGCCAGCATCCGTTGACTTTGTGGGTGGGCATCCGATGGCCGGACGGGAAACCCCCGGACCGGAGAATGCCGACGGTCAACTGTTCGCCGGCAAGCCTTACTGCGTAATTCCCAGCCCCAGGGCGAGCCAACGGGCGGTGGGGGAGATTTCTACCCTTGCGGAAGCTGTGGGAGGGGTACCTTATTTCATCAGCGTTGACGAACACGATAGCTTCGTCGCGGCGGTAAGCCACCTGCCTTTCGTCCTGTCCACGGCCCTGGTCGGATGCACCAGCAAGTCAGCCAACTGGACCGATATCGGCCAATTGGCGTCGTCCGGCTACCGCGACATAACCCGGCTGGCTTCCGGCGATCCCACCATGCACCGGGATATTTGCATCAGCAACGCCCAACCAATCGTAGCCTGGATCGACGCGTTTATACGGGAACTCTACGAATACCGCAAACTGCTGGACACCGACGGCGTTCCCCCTGATACCGATGCCGTCGGTGAGATGTTTGAGGACGCCCGTCTGGCGCGTAACAAGTGGCTGGCCGGTGAGGTGAACTCGAAGGCGCGCGAACTGGAGAACACGCCGGAATACCCGACATTCAGCCAATCGGTGGGGCAAATGTTCCTGGGAGGTTGGGCCGACCGCGCCCGCCGTATGATGACGGGCGCCCCGCCTAATGATCGAGGCGGGAACGATGGCAACCAACGGGGCGGTCGCTGATTCGGTTGGGGCGGATTGGGAGGAACCAAATGGAGCTAACTGTCCGCAGCCCCGAACGTCTGGCCGGCTCTCTGGCCGTTCCTGGGGACAAATCGGTTTCTCATCGTTCCTTGATCCTCAACGCCATCGCTCGGGGCGAGGCCACCGTTACGGGGCTTTCCGACGGCGCTGATGTGCGTTCCACAGCGGCTTGTCTCCGGGCTATGGGTGTGACCATAGATCCGTTGGATGAACCCGGCAGTTTTCGGGTGGCCGGACCGGGGGCAAACCTGGCCGAGCCCGTCGATATGCTAGATGCGGGCAACAGCGGCACCTCCATGCGGTTGCTTTCCGGCCTGTTGGCCGGTCAGGACTTCCTCTCCGTGCTCACGGGTGATGGTTCATTGCGGTCCCGGCCCATGGGTCGGATTGTTCAACCCCTGCAGCAGATGGGCGCATCCATCATGGGCCGCAGCGGAAATACCCTGGCGCCACTGGCCATACGGGGCGGCAACCTCCGATCCATCGAGTACGACATGCCCGTCGCCAGCGCCCAGGTCAAATCCTGCCTGATGTTAGCCGGCCTTACCGCCGCCGGCCCGACGGTTTTGCATCAGCCGGCGTTGTCACGTGACCACACCGAACGCATGATGACCGCCATGGGCGCCCGAGTAGAAACCGACGGCCTGGCGCTCACCCTCCATCCGACGCAATTGGATGCCGTGGATGTCGCCGTTCCGGGTGACATTTCGTCGGCAGCGTTTTGGATGGTGGCCGGCCTGATCCATCCCAACGCCCGGGTAACCATCACCGGCGTTGGCCTGAATCCCAGCCGGGCCGGGATCATCGACGCCTTGCAGATGATGGGCGCCGGTGGCTCGCTGCGCCTTGAAAACGAGCGTGTCGAGGGTGGAGAACCGGTGGCGGACGTCGTGGCGTCCTCCGGCGGCCTCAAGGGGATCGACCTGGGCGGAGACATTATCCCCATCATGATTGACGAGCTTCCCGTGCTGGCGGTGGCTGCCTGCTTCGCTGAAGGCGATACCGTGATCCGAGATGCCGCCGAGCTTCGCGTCAAGGAGTCCGACCGCATCGCCACCACCGTATCGGAGCTGACCCGCCTGGGTGGCGCTCTGGAGCCTCGAGAGGACGGCATGGTGATTCACGGCGTCGGGAAACTGTCCGGGGCAGAGGTAGAGAGCCACGGCGACCACCGGCTGGCGATGTCCATGGCCGTGGCCGGCTTGGCTGCTTCCGGCAGTACGGTGATCAGCGGCGCTGAGGATGCGTCGGTGTCCTATCCCACCTTCTGGGAGCATTTGGCCGCCATCGGTGGCGAGATTGGCGAAGGTAGCTGATCGCTAACGATGTCGGTGAATACCGAGTTGCCGCAGGCCAGCCCGGCGCCCCCTTTGTTGGTAGTCGTATCCGGCCCTTCAGCATCAGGCAAGGGTTCTGTGATGGCCGGGCTGCGGGAACTGGACCGCCCGTGGCATTTCGCGGTCACGGCAACCACGCGTCCCATGCGGGCTGGCGAGGAAGACGGCAAAGACTACATATTCGTGGACTTGGAAACTTTCCTGCGGATGAGGGAACGGGATGAGCTACTCGAATCCGCCCAGGTTTATGACCGTTGGTACGGCGTCCCGCGGCAACAGGTGCGCGATCCCCTGATCGCCGGCAAGGATGTTATCCTTGAGATAGACGTGCAGGGTGCGGCTACCATACGTCAAATAGCGCCGGAGGCGCTGACCATTTTCGTGATGCCCGGCAGCGTGGACGAACTTCGCAGGCGACTTATGGGTCGGGGAACCGAAGACGAAAACGAAATGCGGCGCCGCTTGGAAGAAGCATCCGTCGAATTGTCTCGAATCGGCGAATTCGATTACCGAGTGGTCAACAGGGACGGAGAGTTGGAAGCCGCCGTTCGAGAAGTTGACGCTATCATCGCCGCAGAAAAGTGCCGAGTTGAACCGAGACTAGTGCAGTTTCTCTGATTCCCATTGGGAACTCTGAAAGGCGGCATTTCAGGAGCCAATATGACCACCACCGAAGCCCCATTGCGTCCTCGTCTGCCGGACTGGTTGAAAGTCCGTATGCCGGGCGGTCCTCGGTACATAGAGCTGAAACAACTGATGCGGGACAGCCAGTTGCACACCGTTTGCGAGGAAGCCCATTGTCCCAACATCGGAGAATGTTGGGAGCGTTCGGCGGCCACGTTCATGATCCTGGGGGACATCTGCACCCGCGCCTGCGCCTACTGCGCGGTGACCACGGGGCGCCCCGGCACGCTGGACCTGGGGGAACCGTTTCGCCTGGCGTCCACCGTCAAGCGCATGGACCTGAAATATTGCGTCATCACGTCGGTCAACCGCGATGACCTTCCCGACGGAGGAGCCGGTATCTTTGCCGCGTGCATAAAGCAGGTCCGGGCGGCTGTTGGCGGTTGCCGGGTGGAGGTGCTGATCCCCGACTTTGACGGCAATTGGGATGCGCTGGCCAAAGTGGTTGCTGCCCAACCCCAGGTGCTCAACCACAACATTGAATCCGTGGAACGCGTGTTCCGGCGAGTCCGCCCCAAGGGCGATTATCGTCAGTCCCTGGAATTATTGCGCCGGGTCAAGGAATTGGATCCTGATATGCCCACCAAGTCGGGTATCATCGTGGGGATGGGCGAGACCGTTGACGAGGTACGCCAGACCATGGCCGACCTGCGCGCGGTGGGTTGCGACCTGCTGACTATCGGTCAGTACCTGCGTCCGTCGATCAAGCACATCCGCATCGACCGTTTCTACACGCCCGCCGAATTCGACGAATTGCGCCAAGCCGGCGAGGACATGGGCTTCAAACACGTCGCTTCCGGACCGTTGGTGCGCTCCTCCTATCACGCTGACGAGCAGCATGATGCGGCGGGACCCCAAACTGGTTGAGATCCTTGGGGTCGGGAGGTTCCTGTGGGTTCCAGCGACTCTGGTTCAGGCGAATATCGCACATTACGTTTGGAGGAATTCGTATGGACATCATAGACGCAGTACGGTTGGCCCAAGAGAACATAAAGCGGGGCAGGATCCGCAATGAGGCGGCGGTGTCTCAGGCTGTGGTCATGCCTATTTTGCAGGGCTTGGGCTGGCCTGTTTTCGACGCAAGTGTGGTTGCCCCGCAATTCAGCATCGATATCCCTGGTAAGACCCACCCTCGTAGGGAAGATCACGCCTTGCTGAACCAAAACGGAAGGCCGCTGGCTTTCATCGAAGCGAAAGGTTTGGGAAAATCATCAGATGCTGAACCCCAATTGTTTGAGTATTGCTATCATGCTAACGTGGAATTCGCCGTACTTACTGATGGTACAAAATGGCATTTCGTCCTCCCGTGGAAAAGGATAGACCATCATGAGAGTTGGGACCTGAACAGAACTTTCGAAGATCGCAAAGCACATATGCTGGACATTTTGGAAAGGAGCGTCGACGATTGTTGCGCTCAGTTACAGCGTTATCTGTCAATGGAGAATGTCCTGCAAGGAGATAATATCAGACATGCGCTGGCCGATATCGAGGATAGTAGTAGCCGCGTGCAAACGGTCCGTGATGTATTGCCAGTTGCGTTGCAAACATTGTTTGGCGATCCTGATGGCTCTTTGGTGACCGCTTTGATTGAAAAAGTAACGGAACTCTACGGATTTGAGCCTGATCCGGATGCATGTGCCAATTTCTTGGCTGAACGAAATGCTGACACCCTCGGCTCGCCTGTAAACGCGGAGCGCCTTGACCAGCGGGAATTACCGACATCGCCCACGGCTTTGGATTTTGTTGGGTTTGCCTTGCGCGGTGAAACCCGAGAATGCGCTTCGGCCGTGGACGTCATGGTACAGTTGTTGAAACGTTTCTCGAGTGATGACCCAACCTTCCTCGAACGATTAGAAACGCGAAACCCCTCCAACTCCCGCGCTGTCCGTTTCGTAGCGAAAGAAAAGCGACAGTTGTACACTACTAACCCAAGCAAGGGGGAGGTCGCTTCCCACGAAGTAGTTCCTGGATGGTACGTCAGCACACATAGGGGGCCGGCTTCGATAAAGCGCGTAGTGGAAGTGGCTTGTGAAGTGGCCGGATTCCGGTTCGGCAGCGACGTGGTGATCAATCTTCAATAGTCGGTCTCAATCTGGGCGGGTATCTTTGCGAGCTTTGGCAGCGCGACAATCTTGGGGCACGCGGTTCCACCGCTGGTTTTGCTAAAGCGCATACATTTTGCGAACCCAGATTTCATCGCGTTCCCGTGATGTCACATATGCGCTTCCCCGTTGCTGAACCGTCTTCGCAACCCGCCCCGATTGATAACTTAATCCGGTCGACTTTCCCTCATTAGTTGGTCGATCTGCCCTTGCCACCCTGCCGCCCATACGCTAACCTTGTCGCCGCAAAAACGGGGAGGAGATGGCATTTTGACTACCACCGCCGCTACAAGTCCCATATTGGAGGTAAAAGACCTCCAGACTTACTTTTTTACGCGCACCGGAACCGTCAAGGCCGTGGACGGGGTGAGCTTCGAGCTTTATCCCGGTGAGACGCTTGGGGTCGTGGGTGAATCCGGCTCGGGCAAGAGCATGACGGCGTTGTCCATCATGGGTTTGGTGCCGGGACCGGCGGGCAGGACTGTGGGCGGACAAATCCTGTACAAAGGCGAAGACCTGTTGGAGAAGTCTGCGGCCGAAATGCGAGCGATACGCGGCAAGGAAATCTGCATGATCCTGCAGGATCCGATGACTTCGTTGAATCCCGTGTACACCGTCGGCAATCAGGTAATTGAGACGCTGAGACAGAGCGACGAAAGCCGCAGTTCCAGCTTGCGCGCTCGCGCGATTGAGTTGCTGGAAAAGGTGAAAATTCCGGCGGCCGATTCGCGCTTCGCCAACTTCCCTCACCAGATGTCCGGCGGGATGCGCCAGCGGGTCGTGGGAGCCATCGCGGTAGCCGGGTCGCCAAATGTGTTGATCGCCGACGAGGCCACCACCTCACTGGACGCCACCATCCAATATCAGTATTTGGCCTTGCTCAAAGAGCTGCAGGACGAAACGGGCATGGCCATCATCTTCATTACCCACGACTTTGGCATCGTCGCCAAGATGTGCGACCGGGTGGCGGTCATGTACGCCGGACGCCTGGCCGAGATCGCTGATGTGCGGGATCTGTTCAACAATCCGCAACACCCCTACACCGAAGCCCTCATGCGCTCGGTGCCCAACGTAGATGAGGACGTGGATTTTCTGTACTCCATAGAGGGGCAACCACCGGCTTTGGACGATTTGCCGCCTGGCTGCACATTCGCGGATCGCTGCCCCTATGTCTTCGAGCGGTGCCTGGAGGAGTTTCCAGCTATCGTTGAAGTGGGAGAAAGGCACATGGCGACCTGTTGGCGCTTGACTGAGGAGGCCCGCTGATGACCCAGGCAGCAACCCGACCCGACACCGATGCCGCTGCCAACAACGGCGATGGCATTATTGAG
Source organism: Dehalococcoidia bacterium (assembly GCA_021295965.1). Classification (GTDB taxonomy): domain Bacteria; phylum Chloroflexota; class Dehalococcoidia; order Lucifugimonadales; family UBA3495; genus Bin87. The sequence goes on from JAGWBI010000004.1 coordinate 16,230, forward strand.
TTGGAGAATATCCGAAAGTATTTCCCCATCACCAAGGGCGTTATCATGCGTCGCGCCATGGGTCAGGTTAAAGCGGTGGACGGCGTCTCCTTCCGCATTCGGGAGGGCGAGACGTACAGTCTGGTGGGCGAGTCCGGCTGCGGAAAAACCACGACGGCGCGCATGGTGCTGCAGGTTGAAACCCCGACCGACGGAGTGATGAAGTTCAACGGCAAGGATACCCGGCAGTTCACCAACGCAGATCGCCGGGAATACCGGGCCTCGGTGCAAGCGGTGTTCCAGGACCCCTGGAGCTCACTGAACCCCAGGATGCGCGTCGGATCCATCATCATGGAACCGCTGCTGACCAACCATCCGATGGGCAAGCACGAAGCCCAGGAGCAATTAGAGACGCTGTTGCGCGACGTTGGCCTGCGCCAGGCTCAGGGCGATTACTTCCCGCACGAATTCAGTGGCGGACAGCGCCAACGGATCGCCATTGCCCGCGCATTGTCCCTGCGCCCCAAACTCATCGTGCTGGATGAACCCGTATCGGCGTTGGACGTGTCCATCCGCGCCCAGATTATGAACCTTCTCCGGGAGTTGCAGGACCAATATGGCGTCAGCTATCTGCTCATCGCGCACAACCTGGCGACGGTTCGTTATATGAGCCACCAGGTGGGCGTCATGTACCTTGGGCGAATGGTGGAGGAAGCGCCAACGCGGGAACTGTTTGCCAACCCCAGTCACCCCTACACCAAGGTACTGATCGCCGCTTCATTGCCCTCGCATCCCGACATTGAACGCGAGGAAATGGTGATTTCCGGTGAAGTCCCCTCGCCACTGAACCCTCCCACCGGGTGCCATTTCCACCCGCGTTGCCCCATGGCGATGGATCAATGCTCGACAATCGACCCGGAGACTAGGCAATTGTCACCGGTTCACCAGGTAGCCTGCCACTTGTACTGAACAAATAGCCCGGCAAGCCGCTTGCCGGGCGCATTTTACGGACAAAAGCCGGGCCGGTTCAGCCGGCGACCGTTCCGGCTGGTCGGCTGGTGCGCTTGCGGCGGCGCAACTCCGCAATCTCTTCGTCGGTAACGTCGGGGCCGTCAAAATAGTTACCGTGAGTCACTCGGAGCGTATCTACCGAGTCGGCCAGCAACAAGACATACTCCATGCGCAGCGGTATGCCGGTTTTGACGAAACGCTCCAGCTCGTCAGCTTGGCTCTCCTCGAGCTCAGTCAACCGACGATAGGCTTCCTTGCGTTGCGAAGGTTCTGTGTACTCCGTTTCCGGGCGTTTCAAACGACCGCCAGCCGATTCTCCGATGCCCAATCTGCCCAAGTCAAAGGTCGTCAGCAATAGCGTTTCAAAGAACGACTCCCGGTACTCAGCAGGCAGCGCACGGTGTTCTGCCGTCGCGGTTTCCCGCAGCCGTTCCCCAATCGGTCAATCTGCCGCCGGGATGGCCCGGCCCCCGGCGTGGCCATCGGCGTTAGCCGCCGCCGGCTACAGCCGGCACGATGCTGACTTCGTCTCCTGATTTGATGGCGGTACGCAGCCCCTGGTCGAAACGGATGTCTTCTCCGTTGACGTAGATGTTGACGAAGTAGCGCAGTTCACCTTCTTCGTCCAGCAAACGCTCTTTGAACCCGGGATAGTCGGTTTCCAGCCGGTCAATCATCTGTGACAGGTCGGCGACTTCCAGCTCAACTTTGTCGGCTCCGCCGGTCATGCGTCGCAGCGGTGTGGGGATGCGTACCGTAACGCCCATGGGAAACTCCTCTTCAAGATACTGGATTGTCGCGCTCGGTGCGCAATGGCATGGTTCCGGGAGGCAATATGATTTCGATTGGTGGCGGGTTCTAACCTTCGATGACGTCGCCGGCTATGGGATCGACCCGGACGCCGGTATCACTGACCCATGCCAGCCCTTGCTGGATGTCTTCTTCGGAGCCTTCCAGCTCGAGCACCACCCAACCCACGTCGGTGCGCACGTCGGCGCGGCGGATGTTGGTTACCACGTCGAAATCGCGGCCCAAGCGGTAGATTATCGGTTCCTTCACCAAGTCTGATGAAAAAGTAAACCGCACTCGTTGCTTAGCCATGTTTTCCTATGCGCGGGCGGCCAAGCGGTTTTCCAACGCGGCCTCGAACGAGCCCATCATCGGTTTCACCAAAAGGGGGTTGACCACTTCTTCCACGGCTTCCTGCGTCTTGAGACCGTTACCCGTAATGTAGGCTACGGCAAGCTCGTCGGCCCCTATGGCGCCGGTTTCCGCCAGGTACTTCAGGGTGGAGACAGTCACGCCGCCGGCGGTTTCGGTGAAAATCCCTTCCGTTTCCGCCAAGAGTTTGATGCCTTCCACCACCTGATTCTCCGGTACGGCGTATCCGCTACCATCAGACTCCCGGATCACCCGGAGAGCGTAGATCCCATCTGCGGGATTGCCGATGGCGAGAGATTTGGCGATGCTGTCGGGACGGACCGGCCTGATCTGGTTCTGGTGATTCTCCCACGCGGTTACGATGGGGCAACAACCGGCGGCCTGCGCCATGTGCATCCGTGTGGTGACCGCGGGGTGATGCACGGTGTTTTGGTCGGCGCCGAAGGGGATGGGGTCAACCTGGTCCAGCAGCCCCAGGCAGGCCAATTCGTTGAACCCTTTCCAGATTTTGGTGAACATGGCGCCGGATGCGGACGGGACAATCACGTGGTCGGGAACCCGCCAGCCCAGTTGCTCGGCAACCTCGTAGCCCAGGGTCTTGCTGCCCTCGGCGTAGTAAGGCCTCATGTTGATGTTTACGAAGGCCCAATGGTAGTTGTCGCTGACCTCGCTGCACAGGCGATTGACCTCGTCGTAGGTGCCTTCCACCGCAACCAGGGTCGGATTGTACACCGCCGCGCCGATGACCTTGCCCCGTTCGAGATCGGCGGGAATGAACACCACCGCGTTTACCCCGGCCCGGGCGGCGTGAGCGGCCACGCTGCAGGCCAAATTACCGGTGCTGGCGCACGCCAATGTGTCGTAGCCAAACTCGACCGCTTTGGTGGCTGCTACCGATACCACGCGGTCTTTGAACGAAAACGACGGATTAACGCTGTCGTTTTTTATGTAAAGGTTGTTCAAACCCAGGCGTTTGCCCAAGTTTTTGGCCTTGAGCAGGGGGGTGTACCCGGCCATGATGTCCACTGGATCATCCGCGTTGGCTGGTAACAAATCCTGGTAACGCCAAATGCTCAACGGCCCGTCGGAGATACGCTGATGGTCGATGACCTCCGATATAGTCACGTAGTCGTAAATGACTTCCAGGGGGCCGAAACAGAAGTCGCAAACGTTCAGGGGTTCGCCCGGGTATTCCCGGCCGCATTCCCGGCACTTCAATCCTTTGACAAACGCCACCGGAAAATACCTCCGTTGGTGTGGGTTGTTGGCTCATTGCCGGATCACAGCGCAAGACTCTGATCGGCAAATGGCAGAGTACTATTGTGCCAGAGGCCGGCGGTACTGACAACAGAGGTACGACGCCCGACGGTTGGCCGTCGCAGTGCCAGCGGGACTGTATGTTGTTCCTCGGGCCAGGTTGAGACAGGACCGTGCCCTACCAATGTACCCGGCAACGCCCCAATCACAGTTCGGGATTATTCGTGGGCCGGGTGATACCAGTGACTGTCGTAGAACATCAGAGGATTGGCGTCGTCCCCGCTCTGTTTCATCTGCTTGACCTCTCCCACGTAAATGGTGTGATCGCCGTACACGTGAGAACCGACGATGTCGCAGTTGAAAAATACCATTGAACCGTCGAGTTCGGGCACGCCGTGTTCACCCGTGGTGTAGGAATAATCCGGGTTGCCCACCCGTTGCTCCGGCCGCCGGGCGAAGTACATCCCCAACTCTTCCTGCTCCTCACGCAGGACGTTCACCCCGATCCGCTTCTGCTCCTCCACATACCCGTAGGTAATGGTGTTGTGAGCGACGCATACCAGAAGCGTGGGCGGGTCCAGGCAAACCGACGTAAAAGCGTTGGCCGTCATCGCATGGGGATTTCCCGATGGATCCAACGTCGTGATTACCGTAACGCCGGTTGCGAACTTTGCCATGGCATGACGAAAATCATCTGGAATGACCACTGCGCGCTTACCCCCGATAAGTTGTTGATGATTATACCCGGCCAGTATCACTAATGCCAACCGGTGTCGGCAGTGGGGTGTATCCGTTCGGGCGCCGCTCGATTCCGGACGGTGGCCAAGGTCGGAAGGCGTCGCCGATGTGTTCCGGATCCACACTCGCCGCGACGGTCGCGTCTAACTTCAACACGGCTCCGGCGGGGATATGGTCTGAAAAATGGTCGGGATGAGTGAGCTGAGCCAACAATTCCAGCCCGCTCACCACCCGGGGACTCGGCCGACTAAGCGTGCTGTGATCGATGAGATATACCTCCCCGGTGCGGACCGCTGGCAGATCCTCCCATCCTGGTTGTGATACCAACCACGGGATTTCCCGGACGCTGCGCGCCAGGTCAGATGAGCACAGATCGATGAATAGCTTCTCCGGTTGTGCTGCAACCACTTCGTCCCACTGAATACGTTCCGCCGCGCACCCGGGAGCGAATCGCTCCGGCAGGATTCCCCCGGCCCTGGTCACCAGATCCGTGACCCAATGGCCCCCGATTACTAGTGGGTTCACCCCTTCCAGAGAGAAGACAGATGGTCGGGTTTGTGATTGCGTGACTTTGCGTTCCACGGCGTCGATGCGTTTACGCAATTGGGACACCAACGCGACGGCTCGCCCCGACACCCCGCAGGCTTCGCCGACTTCAAGGAAACTAACGAGGATTTCGTCCAGGGTCCGAGGGTTCAAGTTCAGGACATGAGGCGGATCCGGTATCGGATCCACTGCCTTGCGAACCGTCCCAGCGTCAACTTCGCAGAAATAGCACAGGTCCTGCGTGAGGACCAGGTCGGGCGCCGCCTGGTTGAGCCATTCAACGTCCAGGTCATACGGGCTTTCGCCGGCCGAGAGGATGCGGTGCATCTCCGCCTCTACTTCCTCACTGGACATCACGGTAGGGTCTATGCGGCTCCGGCAGACGATCCGAATGTCCTTTGCGGCCGGAGGATAGTCGCAAAGGTCAGTTACTCCGATGATCTGCTCGCCCAACCCTAAGGCAAACAGTATCTCGGTTCCACTGGGGAGGAGCGAACAAATGCGCACCGCGCTTTCCAGTGCCGTTAGATTGATAGTCCGGCGGGCGCATTGTAGCATATGCAAAGATACCGATTTCAGACCCCAGGGTATTCATACCGGGCCACCATGAACGCATACAGTTACACAACTCAGTCGCCGCAGGCGTCGCCCGGGTTTGTCTGGGGGAAATGGGCGCTGGTGCGTCTGAACGCGTACAGCTTCGGGCTGGCCGGCTTCGTGCTGGCGATGGATACCGCCGTGCTGCCGATCCTCGTGCTGGAGGTCGCTCCGGAGGCGGCCAAGAACACCCTGCTGGGAGTGGTGGGATTGGCTGGGCTGCTGGCGGCAGCGTTGGTACAGGTGCCGGTCGGTTGGGCCAGTGACCGGACCCGGTCGCGGCTGGGCCGGCGATTGCCCTATATGCTGTGGGGCGGCGTCTGCATCACGGTCGCCCTGGGCGCTCTCGCCATGCCGTTGACCTACACCAGCCTGTTGGTGGTGTGGCTCTTCATCCAGACGAACTCCGGGATCGCGTATTCGCCCTACCTGGCAAGCATACGGGAGTTAGTGCCGGCTAACCGCGTGGGCGTCGCGGCATCCATAAAAACTTTGATGGAGGCGCTGGGCGGGGCCAGCATCCTGTTCCTGACCGCGTTGATGATAGGTCATTATTCGTGGCCCGAAAGCGCCCAATGGCTTTGGATCACGCTGGCGTTGTTCGGGGGAGCGATAATCGTGACCGCCAGCGTCAGCTCCACCACCATATACAGGCGCATGCACGACACCGGCGGGGTAACCGCGGCAGCGTTTCACCGCGCTGCCATGGCTTTCCCCGAAACGGCTAGCATGGCCCGCCTCCACGCCGACCTGCCCTGGTTCGTGGCCTCCCGCAGCGCTTTTATCGGCGCTATCGTTATCTTCACCACCTACGGCCTGTTTTTCCTCCGCGACAAGGTGCAGGTCGAGAATCCGGCGCAAGCCCTGGGCATGGCCATAATCGGGATCGGTGGAATGCTGATTTTGACAACCTACCCTTCGGGGTGGCTGTCGGATCGTAGTCTTCGGGACAATCGCGGCGGTGTTGTCCACCATCGCGATGATGTGGGTCAGCACCTATTTGCTGGCGGTGGTGGTCGCCAGCGTGATTGGTGGGGCGGTGGGGATCATCCTGACAACTCACTGGGCGATGGCCAATGACCTGGGAACCCCGGGCCGCGAGGCGCAGCACATGGGAGTGGTCAATCTAGGCACCCTGTTCGGCGCTGCCGGCGCCAAGGCTATCGGCCCTCTTCCTGACCTGGTCGCGGTGTGGTTCGGTCCGGGGTTCGGATACACCGCGCTGTTGGGCGCCAGCGCGTTGCTGTTTATCGTCGGCGGTTCACTCGTGCTCAAGATAAGGGTTGAACACCCTGCTGTGTTGGCGGAACCGGCCAACGCTACCGGGAATTCCTGACCGCCGGCAACGGAAGTCGGCAGCGCGGGCGGTGAGGCCAAGCGCCTACGATGGCCGACGTCGATACGTTTCGCGTACAAACAGCAACAACCCTATACCCGACGCCGCCAGGATAATCGCGTCCACCCACAGGGACCACGCAAAACTGGTGGTGTCGGCTATTGCGCCCAACGACATGGCCCCGATAATAGTGCCGACTCCCCCGAAGGTTCGCAGCAGCCCGATGGTCACGCCCTCCAAACCCGGGGGAGCGATGTCCGCGAAGAACACCGTGCCGGCCGGACTGCCCAAGCCCTCGCCCAGGCCTAGCAGAACTCCCGATAGCAACAGTTGCCACAGATTGCCGGCCCACACGAAAGCGGCGATGCCCAGGCAGAGCAGAGCAATCGAAGGCAGGATGGGCGTCTTGCGCCCGAAACGGTCCGAAAGATAACCGGAGGCCATCGTGGTGAAGAACTGTGGGAAATGGGTCACGCTGAGCCAAAGTCCCAGGTGATCCGGCCCAAACCCTTTCTCGCGGCCGTACAGCGGCATTACGCTTAACCGCGCGCCCTGTCGGTTGGCCACGATCATCAGCGCGAATAGGCCCACAAAGATGAACGCTGGGCTGAATACAAGACGCCACAGAGTATTCCGTGTTCTCGCCGGCGTCTCTGCCGGCCCGGCGCTCGTGGACGTTGCCGCCGCTGCTCCGCCGCCCAACCGTCGTCGCGGAGCCTCTGGTTGCCGGCGTGGTTCGGGAAGCGCCGTTACGATGATGGCTAACGAGGCCGCCATCAATATGGCCTGGCCAAACAGGGGGATGCGCAGCCCGAAGATGCTGGCTGTGAAGCCGCCAAGCAGAGGCCCCAAAATCTGGCCGGCCAATATGCTCAATTCTTGTAGGCTCAGCAGGCGACCCCGGGTTTCGGGGTCAGCCTCGTCTCGGAGGTAAATTGTGGCGACCGTAAGGAAAATGCTGCCGCCAAACCCCGAGACGAACCGCCAGCCGGTCAGCCACACGTAACTGAACGACAGCGACACCATGGATGCTCCGGCCGTATTGATGGCTGCGCCCATGGCCAGGACTCGCCGCCGTCCGTATCGCTGTGCCAGGAATCCCGCGGGTACGCTGGTGACCAAGCGGCCCACGCCGAACAAGCCAACCGCAATGCCGACCTCGGCGGCAGTCACGCCGTACTCTTGCTCCAGGAACAGGGGTAGCACCGGCGAGATGATGCCCATGCCCAGGCTGTTGAGCGCGACGATGACGCATAGCAGTGATACGCCACGGTAACGACTGTTCCTACCGAAAGCGGACTGCCAGAACCCACGCCTCACTGGTTTTAGCGCTCGCCGGCGTCGGACGTTGGGCGGTTGATGTCTCGTATGTGCCGGATGATACGGAATCGAGGGGTCATTATGTTGTGGCCGCAGGTCTGGCAGCGCAGCCCGATGTCACCGCCCACCCGGTTGACGCGCCACTCATAACCACCGCAGGGATGCGGTTTTTTGAGCCGGACAATGTCACCGGTCTTCAGGTGCGAAAGGTTGTTTCCTAACGCCATCCCAAGCCCATTTCGCCGAGAGTAGCGTTGATGCCGTCGCGAAGTTCCATTGCCCGATTTCGCGCCGCTTCCGCGTAATCGGGACCGGAGGAGGCGTATATGATGCCTCGAGCGGAGTTGATGACGGCCATCCTGCCTCGCCGGTCCACGCCGTGACGCACCGACTCATCCAGATCCCCACCCTGTGTACCCACGCCGGGAATGAGTATGGGCAGTTCTGGGCAGACCTCCCGCACCGCGGCCAGTTGGTGAGGCGCAGTCGCTCCAACCACCACGCCCAGATTCCCATGGGTTGCCCGTTGTTGGGTGCGCCGGGCGAGCCGCAGATAGGCCGGTTGGGTAAGGTTCCCCATGCCGCTGATCGGCAAGTCCTGCAGGTCGGCGGCGCCGCGGTTGGAGCCTCGACACCAAACGAATGCCCCCCGTTCGGGGTACTTGAGCCACGGCTCTACGGTGTCCATACCACCCCAAGGATTGACGGTCACCGCGTCGAAACCCCAGACGTCGAACATTGCGGTGGCGTAAGCGTTGGCGGAAACGTCGATGTCGCCCCGTTTGCAGTCTCCGATGATGATGCAATGAGGGGCAACGTCGCGGATGTGGGCCAGGGTCGCCTCCAGAATGTGCATACCCGGTATGCCCAAAGCCTCGTAAAAAGCCAAATTGGGTTTGTAGGCGCACACCAAGTCAGCCGTGGAACTGACTATAGCTCGGTTGAACTCGTTGGGGTCGGCGACAGGTATCTGCTTTGGGTCTATGTCCAAACCAATGCACAGGAGGCTTTGAGCGGTTTCGCTGGCGTTGAGAAGGCGTTGAGCGAATGTAGGCATATTCGATTATCCGGATCCTTGGGTATTGGTAAATTATAGACTGACCGGGCTGCCCGCCGCCACCGCCCGCGGCCCTCACGCGTACCCAGTTAGTTGGTATGAACTACCCGTTGGGCCATTGCGCAGGAGATTTAACGCAAAGGCGCGAAGGCGCAGAGACGCAAAGGGGAATCGGGGTTTGTGCGGAGCGTGTCTGGCGATGAACTTCGGTTTTCTGGCGCGAGAGCACATGACGGTTTGATCAAACTGGGTACGCGTGAGAGCACGGTCGGGTCGCCAGGACGAATGCAAAGTCTCCGCGTAACCCTTTTCCGCTCATCCTGAGTTTGCCGAGGGATTCTCATTGCGGTGGTTGACGGTTCGACAGGCTCACCATGTGCCAATGACAAACAGGACGTTCCAATGGTCTTGGTCGGGTTGCGTAAGCGTTCTTGACACCTATCACAAGGCTTGCCTACACTGCCGCCAAATGTACTTCACAGTTTGGCAGGAGGTCATCAGAGATGGTAACGGGTCGTTACACGCATCCTCACGCCCACGTATCCGCCGCGATGGTGGACTCAGCCCGGCGCTGGTTGGCGAGCCTGGACACCGAGCAGCGGGCGAAGGCGACCTATCATTATATGGACGGCGAGCGCATCTTCTGGTACTACCCGCCGCTGAACCGCCACGGCTTGCCCCTCCGCGACATGACCCAACACCAGCGTCATTTGGCGATGGAGTTGCTGGCGACCGGGCTTACCGAGGATTCCAATCGTCAAGCCCGGCTGATTATTGAGCACGAGGATGTCCTTGGCCCTCTGGAAGAGGAATGGGGACAGATCACATTCGTACGCGACCCGGAGCTGTACTACTGGACGGTCTTCGGCGACCCCGGACGGGCAGATCCCTGGGGATGGCGCGTGGAAGGCCATCACCTGTCCGTACACTACAGCGTCTGGGGCGATCAGGTCATCGCGGTCACGCCGTTCTTCCTGGGCGCAAACCCTGCCGAAGTGCGCAAGGGTTCCAAAGAGGGCCTACGCATTCTGGGCCGGCGCGAGGACCTGGCCATCGAGCTGATCGGGTCTCTCGACGCGGGACAGCGCGGCAAGGCGGTGATCCACGACAAGGCTCCCTGGGACATACTGGGGTATAACGCCAGCAAACAGGCCATTCACGACGAAGAGGGTCTGGCTGCTCGCGACATGAACGGGACCCAGCAGGAAATCCTGATGACGCTCATCGCTGAGTACGTCAACGGCGCGCCGGCCCCAGTGGCTGATCAACGGCTGGCGGCTATCCGGGAGTCTGGCCTGGACGACTTCCGATTGGTGTGGGCCGGAGGGCTGGATCGGAACCGGGACCACTACTACCGCATCCACGGTGGACAGTTCATCGTGGAGTTCGACAACATCCAGAATGAAGCCAACCACATCCACTCGGTGTGGCGGGAGGTGGAAAACGACTTCGCCCAGGACGTGCTACGGGACCACCGGATGTTGTATCACGTTCTGTAAAGTAGGCGACGCGATACGAGTGATATAGGGGCGGATTTTTATTCGCCCCTGCTTACTTCGGACAGCGCTTCTTCCAGTTCCGTCAGCGTGGCGTAGCCCTCAAAACGCTGGTGCACGATGCCTTGGCTGTCCAGGACGAAAACCCAGGACTCGTTGGTCCATCCTGGTATCTGGGTGAATCCCCATTCATCGGCGGCAGGCACCAATTGGGCGCGGCTCAAATCGCCCTGGATCTCCTCCGGGTTGTCGTACAGCTCTACGTGGATGTAGTTGGCTTTCTCGGGATGAGCGGCGCGAAGTTCGGAGACGGTGTCCACTTGGGGTCCGCAAGTTGGACTGGTGCAGAAGGCAGGTGTGGCGAAAACAATCACCGTAGGCTCCGGCGACGCGATGGCATCCGCCACCGAAAGTTGGTAAAGATCCTCGTCCGGCTCAAAGTCCGTGGTGAGGTCGAACACGGCGGTGCCGTCGCCCAGCGTTTTGGTCTGGCTTTTGGGCGTTGTGTCTCCCACCGATGGCACCGGCGACTCCGGAAGGACTTCAATATCAATCGTCGCTTGGCCGGATACCTCGCCGCCGATGGGTTCCGCCGTCAATTGATATTTGCCCGCGGCGGGGAATTCGACCGGCGCGGCATATGAACCGCGAACGCCGTAAGGCCATGGATTGTAATCGGCCGTGACCTGAGCGATTGGTTCCACGGTCCCCGCGTGGGCAACGGAGATCTGCACCTGGGGAGCGTCGATCAAAGCCTTTTGAGTGTTCAGCAGAAAAGCGACGCGCTGATTTCCCACCTCCAACACTTTGGTAGCCAGATGTGACTGGATGGTTTGGTCGGCCGAGTCAACGGTCGGCATCTGGATTACCGGAACGGCGGTAGGCGAAGGTACCCCCGCCGAATTGGAACACGCCCCAATGGCGAACACCACGGCAATCGCGAACGCGACGATCAAAATGTTTCGCGGCATCATCTACGGCCCCTGGGCATATACGCCAAAAGTGAAGGCAAACAAACCGAAATCTTCAGAGTTGGAGCGCATCGTGAGGACCGACTGTGGAAGGTATTGGGGATTGTCCACGATACCGTACATCCGGGGTCCATCCACCAGGATGTATGAATAGCCGTCTTCGTCCCACTGGATGTCGGCGCCGGCATTGTCCGGCGTCAGCATCGCGCCGTCCACTGTAACAATTACCTGATACGGCTCCCCGGAGTCGGAGGTCAAAACTGCGTTGACGCTTTTGGCTGCGTAGTTGAGGGCGAGATAGTCCTCAAGGTTCTCCGTGGTTCGGGCGTGGCGTATCCGCTCGGGTTCGACCGACCATTGCCCCTGGAAGTAGAGGACGTGCGACTGGAGGTCTTGGGGGATAGTCACGTCGATTATGCCCGTGGCGTTCTCCACGCCGAAGGGGATGGACTCAAAATACTCTTCGTACTGGGCGACGTAAGGATGGCGTCCGGCGCGCGCCACTCCCAAGTTGCGTTCCCAGCCGGCGTATAACTCGGGCGTGACTTGGGCGTTGCCCATGACCCACGCCGATTGGAACGCAGCGTCGCGGATCTGGTCCTCCGGCAGGTCGAGCGGGTCGTCACTGAGGTCGGCGCCGGCTTCCACCAACGCGTTTCGGATCTGCTGCTCGGTTTCGCCGTATTTGCCTTCCCCGAAATGAGAATAGATCATCTCCCCGCGGCTATTGAAAAGATACTTGGCCGGCCAGTAGCGGTTTTCAAAATTGCGCCAGGTTACCCGGCGGTTATCCTGGGCCACCGGCCACCCGATTTCGTGGGTGCCAAGGGCTTCTACCACGTTGTCGTAGTCTTTTTCGAACTCAAACTCTGGGGTGTGGATGCCCAGGATCACTAGCCCGTCGTCCTCGTATCGTGCCCACCAGTCTCGCAAGAATGGCAAAGTGCGGATGCAATTGACGCAGGTGTACGTCCAGAAATCGACAAGGACGACGTTGCCATCGCCGACCAGATCGGCGATGGAAAGCTCCATGTCTGTGTTTAACCAGGCATCGATCCCGTCCACCTGGGGGATGTGTTCCAAGTTGACGAGCACCCGCGCTCGATCCGCAATCGCCGCATCGGTAGCGGATTGGGCATCTGCGGATACAGCGGTAGGTTCAGTCGATTCTGTCGTGGCTGGAGTGGATTCCGAGGTCGGCCCGCTCGTGTTCTGAGCCGGGCCGGCGTCGCTGGGAGTTGGCTCATCGCTGGATTGAGCGTCTGCGGCTGCTGTCGCCGGCGGGGGCATCGTAGGCGCCGATTCGTCCGATGGCGCGGTTGGCGCGGCGCTCTGGCCGCATGCGGCGGCTGCAGTCGCCAAAAACAACCCCAGTGCCAGCAAGAACGGCGCGACAGCTCGTTTGGTAGAAAACATCATGGCGTTTCTCACTTTCCTTGGACCTGGCGGCAGTATAACCCTGCCGGCCGGAGATCATGGGTTGACAACGAAACGAAAAGGCATCCGGCAGGATGACGACGTTATATGCTACTATACGCCGAGGTATGTCCGGCGGTTTAAGCGTTCCGGGCGTCAAGTGACTGAAGGAGGAATTTCGAATGGCTACTATGATTGACGGCGAGTCCTATCTGGGTCGGGTGATGGTGCGCCCGTTGAGCAAGTCGGGCGACGTTACCATGTACCTGTGGCCGCTGCGCTGTCTCAAAGCCAAGTTTGGAGGCCCCACATTCGGAGTGGACGTGAACGGCGTTGAAATCATCCGCTTCGACCCGCACGGAGCGCGTGGGCACTGGCACAAAGGTGGTTATGACAAGCTGGGGGCTGGCGGTTCCCACGTCGATTACCCCGAAGGGGTGTCGGAAAGCGCGTCGCAAATGGAGTTTTCCTTGCAGGTTCTGCGCGAGCAGACTGGAGCTTATCTGGCTGAGGCCGGCTACCCCGAAGCGGCAGCCAATTTGGATTCTGAATTGCTGCAGGCCGCCAGCGACGCTATCGTGGCCCATCTGCAAGGCGAAGGCGACTTGATATCTGAAGCGAAGGCGAAAGACCTGATCGCCGCCTAACGTCCCAAAAGTCGGCGCATCAAATGGATGCAAGGGCGGGCTTCAAACCCGCCCTTACGCATTTCCACCTACCGACAGGTCACGCCGTGATGCGGGTGCCGATGGGTTTTCCTGCCACACAATCCATCAACGCGCCGGTTTCTCGCCCGTCGATGATGTGGGCACTGGGCACTGCGCGATCGGCGAGTGCATCAAGACAGGCCGCAAGTTTCGGCAGCATCCCGCCACGGGCAACGCCGGAACTGCGCAGCGCCTCCGCTCCCCGGGCGTCCAGGCGCGGAATGACCCTGCCGCCGTTGTCCATCACTCCGGCCACGTCGGTGAGGAAGATGATGCGTTCGGCCTTCAGGGCGTGGGCCAACGCGCCGGCGGCGGTATCTCCGTTGACGTTGAGGGGTTGTCCGGCGTGGTCACTGGCAACCGTCACGTCCACCGCGATGGGGGATACCATGGGAATGAAGCCGGCGGACACGATGGCGTTGACCGGCGCGGGGTCCACGGCGGTGACTTCGCCCACGTAACCCAGGTCCGGATTCGCGACCCTGGCTTGCAGAAGGCAGCCGTCCATACCGCTGATGCCGATGGTGGGAGCGCCCAAACGCTGCATCTGAGCGGTGAGTTCCTTATTGACCAGCCCTCCCAGTACCGCCACCACGATGTCCAGTGATGGCGCGTCAGTGACCCGCAACCCGTTAACGAAGTTGGGCGCAAGGTTCTGCCGCTGCATCCATTCGCTGATAACGTTGCCGCCGCCATGCACGATCACAATAGGCTTTCCGGCAGCGTGGAGAGCAACGAGATCCTGCAAAGACGTATCGTTTCCGCCCAGCGTGCTGCCGCCGATTTTAACTACGATGGGCGGTTCGAGAATGGCTTGGGACACGGCGAGGTTCCTCTCGACGGTTGGCCGGCGTAGGGGCGAAATATCACTCGCCCCTGCCTTGGTCAATCATTATTGGCGCCCGACTACGTGGTGTACGCGCTGTTGATGATGACGTACTGCTCGGTTAGGTCGCACCCGTAAGCGGTGGCTGCGCCGTCGGAAAGGTTGAGGCTTATCCTAAAATCCACCTGCTCGCTGGACATCAGCGCCACCACAGCATCCCGGTGGAACGGGATGGGAGTTCCTGCCTCCATGATGCAGACACCGTTGACGAACAGATCTACCTTCTCTTCGACGGCCTCGGCGCCGCTGCGGCCGAGCGCCATCATCAGGCGTCCCCAGTTGGGATCAGCGCCGTACACCGCTGATTTGACAAGGTTGCTGCCGGCGATGGTCAAGGCTGCTCTCCGGGCGTCGTTGTCGCTGCGGGCGCCATCCACCTCCACAGTGATCAACCGCGTCGCGCCTTCGCCGTCTCGCGCCAGCATACGGGTCAGATTAGAGCAAACTTGATGCAAGGCCCGCCGGAACAAATCGGCATCGGGAGAGCGATCGTCAATCGTCGGATTGCCAGCCTGGCCGTTGGCGAAGGCCAGGAACGTGTCGTTCGTGCTGCTGTCGCCGTCCACGGTCAGCATATTGTAGGTCTCGTCGGCCACGGCTTTGACGGTGGTTTGGAGGAAACCCGGATCAACGGCGCCGTCGGTGGCCGCAAAGGACAGCATGGTCGCCATGTTTGGGTGGATCATGCCCGAACCCTTGGCAACGCCTCCGATGGTGATGGTCTGACCGGTGGAGGCGGTGAAGGAAACTGCGGTCTCCTTGGGATGGGTATCGGTGGTCATCATGGCGCGGGCCAGTTCGTTGCCGCCAGCGGCGTTGAGTTCGATCTGGGTAATGCCCGAACGGATCAGTGACATGGGCAGCTCGACGCCAATGACGCCGGTGCTGCACACCAGCACGTCCTCGGCGGTCAGGCCCAACTGCTCGGCGGCCAAGCGGGTCATCTCTTCGGCATCCTTATATCCCTGAGGGCCGACGCAGGTGTTGGCAATGCCGGCGTTTACGATGAGCGCGGAGGCTTGGCCACGGGCCACCCGCTCCCGATCCAGGTCAACCGTCGCAGATCGGATGGCCGATGTAGTGAATACGCCGCCTATCGAGCAGGGGGCGTCGGACACCAGCATAGCGAGGTCCAGCTTGTCCTCGCCCCGGGTCTTGAGTCCTATGAAAACGCCACCGGCGGAAAAACCCTGAGGGGAGGTGATGGTGCCGTCGGGGATCGGGATAATATCTTCGCTGCCGGGCATGGTGTGGGGTCTCCTGGTGAACTTAATTGGCGTAGAAATGCCGCATAAATATACCATAGTACGCGGCGAACAGACCGGCAGCATGACGCGAGGTCGCCGGAGGCAGCCAACCTACGCCGAGGTTCAATCCTGACGGCGCCGCTCCTCGAAGTTAGCGGTGATTGTCTGTTCCGCGCGCCGGCTGTGCTGGGCGATGAACTGTTCCAGGCGGCGGATTTCGGCGGCGGCATCTGCGGACGCCGGTTGACGACCAAACTGCTGCCTGAGTTGCGCCAGGGCCTTTCGCGCTTCGTCAACCTGCTGGACCGACTCCAAGGCGGCCAGTTCGTCCAACGCCGCTTTTTTGACCGTGAGCAGACGTCGGCGGTTGTCCTCAGCGTCCCGTAAGCGTTCTTCGATTTCGCCCATGGCCGACAGCGCCATATCCAGAGGGGCGCGGCCGTATATGGTCTGCCTCGGCAATCGACGCAGCTGGGCGCGGAACTGGTTAATGGAGGCGTCGAGTTGCTCTTCTTTATGCCGAATTTCGGCCAGCGACAGGCGCAAGGACGCCATGGCCTGCTGCAATTGCGAGTTAGTTGACATGGCTCAAGATAAGCGTAGGGGCGAATGATCGTTCGCCCCCAATTTTCCTAATGTTGAAGGTCTAACCCTTGAAACCGACCTTTGGCAGCACGCGCTCAAGGGCTTCCAGGACCTCGGTGATGTCTTCCTTGGTAACCCAGCCGAGGTGTCCGATGCGGAAGCAGTGGCCGGTAAGCTTGCCCTGTCCACCGGCCAGCACCACGCCCTCATCCTCGCGCATCATGGCCATGAACCTGCCGCCGTCGATATCCTCGGGCATCTTTATCCCGGTGACGGTATTGGAAGCACGGGTTTCGTCGTTGGCGAGCAGTTGAAGACCCAAAGCCTTGACGCCGGCGCGGGTGTATTCGGCGACGTCGGCGTGACGCTCGTACACCGTTTCAAGCCCCTCGTTCAGAATCCGGTCCAATCCGAGCCGCAGGCCGTAAAGCAGGGCCACGTTTGGAGTCCAGGGAGTCTGACCGCGCTCCAAAGAACGCTCGGCAGCCATCAGGTCGAAATAGAACCGGGGCATTTTGGCGTCCTGGTAGGCTTCCCAGCCACGGGCGCTGATACTGATGAAGGCCAGGCCCGGCGGGATCATAAAGCCCTTCTGTGATCCGGTTGCCACCAGGTCGCAGTTCCAGCCATCAACCGGCAGCGGAATGCAGCCCAGGCTGCTCACCGCATCCACCAGGAGCAACTTGTCGAATTCGCCCTTTACCACCCGCGCGATGGACTCCAAGTCGTGGGTGACGCCGGTGGAGGTCTCGTTGTGTGTCACCAAGACGGCTTTGATTTCAGGGTTTTTTTGCAGCTCGGACCGGATAGCGTCCGGATCGATGGCATCGCCCCATTCAAAATCCATGCGGGTTACGTCCGCGCCGTAACCTTGGGCGATCTGTACAAAGCGGTCGCCGAAGGAGCCAGCGGTGGCGGCGATAACCTTGTCGCCGGGAGACAGGGTGTTGACTACCGCTGCTTCCAGGGCGCCGGTGCCGCTGGACGTGAGGATATAGAGATCATCGGTGGTCATGAAGACCTGTTTCAACCCGGCGGTGGTGGCCTCGATCAGTTCTTTGAACTCCGGTCCCCGGTGGTTGATCATGGGCAGCGACATTTCCTCGACGATGTCGTCGGGGATAGGCGTTGGGCCGGGGGTACGCAGGTTCTGGGGTTCAATTTTGGTCAAGGTCATCAGGGAAGCTCCTAGAGGAATACTAATTTTGGGTGGCGGATGTTGACACAACGCTCGATATTATACCAGTGAACTACGAAATCTGTCGGAAGTCAGCGAAATCCGGCGTGGACCTTCGTTTGAACACCCCGTACGGACCGTTGAGAAAGCCGGTGTTCGCGAGACGAATGCGAGCCACAAATATCCTGCCCGGCTAAAGGTCGCCCGCCAGTTGGTTGATCACCAACCCGGTGGGTAATTTGGGATAAAAGAACGTCGATTTGGGCGGGAGACGGTTGCCGGCGCTGACGATTTGCCGGAAGGGTTCCAGTGGGAATGGCTTGAGGAAAATAGCCGCCTGCTTTTCGCCGGCGGCGACGCCCTGCGCGATGGCGTCGTGGTCGGGGCTGTAGTCGACGTGCCGGACCAAGGCTTCGCCCAAAACCGGCGACAGTACGCGCTCCTGCAACAGCCAAGCCTCCGAAACGGCCAATGAACCCCAAGAACCCCAATCTACCCCCGAGCGCAACGTGTGGATGGTGGGAGGGGCGTCCGCCCAAAAAACGGCGAAACAGTGGCCGCCGGCGCCGATTCTGGTGACCTCTCCCACTGCGGCCGCCGGGGTGATGTCAGGGTTCATGGGTCGGGTATCAAATGTGTCCTCCATCTTGAGACGGACTGCGGACAATTGTTCCGGGGATAGCCCCTGGAGCACCCGGTGATAAGGCAGCAGCAGGAGTCCAGGATCGTCAAACTCGATGAGGGTCATCATGACGTAGTTGGCAGCGGCCTGCAGGTCTGACTGAGCGCCGGCGGATTGACTGCGTCGGTAGCGCAGCGCGGCTTCGTAGCGGTGGTGCCCGTCGGCCAGGAACACGGGTCGGTTGGCAAAGGCATCGTTGATTTCGGCCTGGACAGCGGGGTCAACGATGCGCCACAGCCGGGCGTGGCCGCCGGCTGGAGTTTCGGCGGCAGCGTCCGGAGGATTGGAACTGATGCCATCAAAAATGTTTCGCAAGGCGCCTTCCGAATCACGATACAGCGACATTATCGGGCTGAATTGAGCCTGGCAGGCATCGAGCAACGCCACCCGGTCCAAGACAGCCGGTTCCCTGGTGAACTCGTGGGGGAAAACGGCCCTAGCGTCGTAATCCTCAACCAACACGTCGGCAAACAAACCCAGGTGTTGGTAATGCCGTCCTCCGAAATCATAGGTGTGGCTCATCAGGTAGAAGGAGGGATTTTCGTCCCTGGTGAGAATGCCATCGACGAGCCAACCGCTGAATAATGCTGCCGCCTGTCGGTAACCGGTTTGGGGGTCAACCGGGTCGGGTTGCTCGCCACCTTCGAGGTGCACCGCGTTGTACGGACTGCGCTGCTGCAGGTCCGCCTTGAGATCGGGCCCGATCATGTCGTACGGCGGGCAGATTACCGAGGACAGGCTGCCCACGGAATTGGGGTCGAAACGGCAGCCGCGGAAGGGTTTGATGGTGGCCATGGGTATCGGAGCTCCGGGAGGTTGGTTGGTTTCATTATACGGCGACCCGGCGACGAATTACCGCGTCGCCCGATATCATCGCCGCTTATCCCAGGGTCTGGTTTACCAAAGTTAGACCGGCTCCCAGTTTGTCCCGCCAGTCGAGTTGGGGATGACGGATCGTGTTCGTGCATATCCTAAACAAACAGACTGCTTCGCGCAAAGCAAGCTCTCGCTCATTCCAGCCGAACCGTTCCAACGCGGCGCACCGAAACAGGTCATAGTATGAGCCGCTCGCGTCTTTGCGGCGCATACGTCCCAGCGAAGACCTCCACCGCAGGTGCGCCAGGAAGTTGCCAACGTCCAGCATCGGGTCCCCCGGACCCGCTTCTTCAAAGTCCACCAAGGCCATCCTGCCGTCGGGCAAGACCAGCATCTGGTCATCATAAAAGTCGTTATGCGCCAAGCCCGTGGGCTCCCACGATTTGACGAACGGGTCCAGCGTCTTGGTGGCCTCTTGGAGGCTCCGGAACGCCGCGTCGCCGGGGTCAACTTTGTGCCTGATTGTGCGCTTGGCCCGGCCGTATGCCGCCGACAGGTTGAATGGTTGTGGCGACCGGATTGCCGGCCCTTGTACCCATAGAGTTTCCAGTCCTTCCAACAACGGCGCCGGATCGGGCATATTTCCCCGGCGGATGTGGCGGCGCAGGTTCTTGCCGGGAATTTCCGGGGTCCAGATGACGCCGCCCTCGGCCCAATATCCGGCAAGCCTCGGCAGAACGAAGCTCGAGCGCCCTATTGGTTGCCGGGCAGCCAGCAGAGGCTCGGCCGCGTCGAGCTGCATCACTCGCGCGTAGAATCTGACCCGGCCCACGCTGTGGCGCAACACGGCTCTACTGCCCGGCCTGTAGCGAACCACTTCGACCAGCGCACGTCGCGACCCGACTGCCAGGACGTGTCTGTTGAGCAGCCGAAGGGCGGCCTCGGGGTGGGCCACTTCGCTTAGCCCCGGCAGTAGAGGGTCATCTGGGAAATGAAATACCGCAGCAGGTTTGCCGTGATCAATCTTGACGGTGAAGTGCTCTGTCGGGAGGTAATCGTCGGGACGCCATTCCACCTCATAGCTGATGATGGCGCTCCTGCCCTGACTGTGGCTGAATTGGCGGATACGGATCTGGTGCGGGTCGTTCTCCGGTCTTTCAAACTGTTGACAAAAGGTTTCCCAGACCCAGTTCGCGTCGAAGAGATTGGGCAATTCGATCAAGCCCGGGTCTTCTGGAAAATCGACCTGCGGGTACAGCGGTGCGGCAGTTGGTGTGGGCATCTTGATCAGCTAACTACTGGCTCCGCTGTCATCGCTGTCCGGAGTGTCCGGCGTTTCGGGGGTGTCCGGGGTCGGGGTGCCGGGAGTTTCAGGCGTATCGATGCCGTCGGAGTCGGTGCCGTCGTTGTCGGTGGGAGTGGGGGTGTCCACCCCATCACTGTCTGTCCCGTCGTTGTCTGTGGTGTCCAATCCGTCGTTATCCGTAGTGTCAACTCCGTCGCCATCGGTATAGGGAGTGGCAACGCCGTCGTGGTCGGTGGTGTCCACGCCATCGTTGTCGGTGTACGGAGTATCTACGCCGTCGTTATCGGTGGTGTCCGCTCCGTCGTTGTCAGTGTACGGAGTATTCACGCCATCATTGTCCGAGGTATCAACCCCGTCGTCGTCCGTGTACGGCGTGTTCACTCCGTCGTTGTCAGTGGTGTCCACCCCGTCGCCGTCGGTGTAGGGAGTATCGATGCCATCGTCGTCGGTGACAGGAGTGTCGATTCCGTCGTTATCGGTGGTATCTACGCCATCGTTGTCCGTGGCGGTGGGCGTATCAACACCATCGTTGTCCGTGGTATCGATGTTGTCGTTGTCAGTGGTGTCCACTCCATCGTCATCGGTGTGGGGAGTCGCAACGCCATCGCCGTCGGTCCCAGCGGTGTTGATTCCATCGTTGTCGGAGGTATCCACGCCGTCATTATCGGTTCGAGGGGTGTCGACGCCGTCGTCATCAGTGTCATCGGTGTTGATACCGTCATTGTCGGTCTCTGGGGTATCCACGCCGTCATTGTCGGTCGCCGGGGTACTGATGCCGTCGTTATCCGAAGTGTCGGTCCCGTCCTCATCGGTGTAGGGCGTCTCGACGCCGTCATCATCGGTAGCAGGGGTGTTGATCCCGTCGTTGTCGGTGGTGTCGATGCCGTCGTTGTCCGTGGGTGTGGGAGTATTTATGCCGTCGCCGTCAGTGGTATCAATGTTGTCGTTATCGGTGGTGTCGATCCCGTCATCGTCGGTGTAGGGGGTGTTGATCCCATCATCGTCAGTCTCGTGGGTGTCCACACCGTCACGGTCGGTAGCAGGAGTGTTGATGCCGTCGTTATCCGAGGTATCCACGCCGTCATCGTCGGTGTAAGGAGTGTTCACGCCATCATTGTCGGTGGTATCCACTCCGTCACCGTCGGTATAAGGCGTATCCACCCCATCGTCGTCGGTGGCTGGGGTGTCGATGCCGTCATTATCGGTGGTATCTACGCCGTCGTTGTCGGTAGCCGTTGGGGTGTCGACACCGTCGTTGTCGGTGGTATCGATGTTGTCGTTATCGGTCGTGTCCACACCGTCATTGTCGGTGCGAGGTGTATCGGCGCCGTCGTTGTCGGTGTCGTCCGTATTTATGCCGTCGTTGTCCGTCGTATCGACACCGTCGTCGTCAGTGTAGGGAGTGTCGATGCCGTCGTTGTCCGTGGTGTCCACTCCATCGTCATCCGTGTAAGGAGTGTCCACGCCATCGTTGTCAGTCTCGGGAGCGTCGCCGGCGCTGTCGTCCGCCTCGTCCTCTTCTTCTGCTACCGGGACGGAAACCCGAGAGACTATGGCGGCGGTTACGGTCACGTCGGAGCCCGCCGCCTTTACCGCGGAGGCTACGCCTCCCCACAACAACGACAGGGACATCAAGAGCGATACGAAGATCAAACCGATTGACGTGCTCACGGCAATCCACCCGTTAACAACGC
This sequence comes from Dehalococcoidia bacterium, assembly GCA_021295965.1. Taxonomy (GTDB): domain Bacteria; phylum Chloroflexota; class Dehalococcoidia; order Lucifugimonadales; family UBA3495; genus Bin87. Next base: position 38,215 of record JAGWBI010000004.1, read on the forward strand.
TGCCCGTCGGCCTGCCTTCGACGGGACTGGCGATTGAGTACACGCAAGGGAGCGCTATCTGTCTGTAAGTCTAACGATATTCGTCGCGACCATGCAACAAGTTCTGCAGAAAATGATCACCTTCCGAGAGACGCTAATCAATAAACCACCTGCTCATCCACCAATCGGGCCAGCTCATCGTCTTCGATGCCGAGCAATTCGCTGAGAATATACCTGTTGTGCTGGCCCAGGAGTGGAGCGGGAGTGCGGACGCCGCCGGGAGTGTCGCTGAAACGCCACGGCACGCCGTAGAGCATTTCGGCCCCGATATGAGGGTGGTCGATTTCGGCGTAGGTTTCGCGGGCGTTCAGGTGCGGGTCCGCGAACTGGTCAGCAATGTTCATCACTGGCATGGCGGCCACGCCGACGGCTTGCAGACGTTCCATCACCTGCCGGGGCGTCAGCGTGCGTGTCCACGAGGAAATGATTTCGTCCAGGGCGCGGCGGTTGTCCCAACGGGACGCTGAGTTCGCGAACCGGCGATCTTTGGATAGAACGTCGTCTTCGATGACTCCGGCAAGGGCTCCCCATTCAGCATCAGTACGCACGGCAATGGCTACCCAGGCGTCTTCGCCGGAGCATGGATAGTTGTTGTGGGGAGCGAACCCGGGATCATCGTTGCCCGGGGGCTTGGGTACGATGCCAGTCATTTGGTATTCGAGCATGGGAACGCCCAAAAGCGCGGTTGTCCCCTCCAGATGCGCCGCTTCGACGTATTGACCCGCGCCGGTGCGGTTGCGGTGCCGGAGGGCGGCTACCACCCCCAAGGCCGCGCACAAGGCAGCCACGGTGTCGCTCCACGCGGCCTGCAATTCGCCGACCAACGGCTCGCCCTCCTCGGGCGGGTACCCAACCAGGCTCATCATGCCGGACATGGCCTGGATTATCGGGGCGTAGGCGACCATATCCCGCAGGGGTCCAGCGTCTCCAAAGGCCGGCATGGCGGCGACGATGATGTCGGGTTTGACGGCGCGAAGCGTCTCGTGATCCATGCCCAGACGTTGCAAAACGCCGGGCGAGAAATTGGACAGCACCACGTCGCTTGTCGCAGCCAGCCTCTTGAGGATGTCGCGCCCAGCGTCGGTACGCAGGTTGAGCGACACGCTCAACTTGTTGCGGTTGAGGCCGTGGAACACGGGCTGCAACTCAGGCCACAAGCCTCGGTCGCCGCCGGCGAGGTCTTCACCCACCATGGGCCGTCCCAAGCGCATACCGTCCATGCGGGCGCGGCTTTCCACCTTGATTACCTGCGCGCCCATGTCGGCGAGCAACTGTCCGGCCATTGGGCCGGCCCAGGCGCTGCCCAAGTCAACGACGCGGACGTTGTGCAACGGCGCGCGAGTCATAGGCGGGTTTCGGTAGGAGAAGACGCCGCGCCCAGCAACTCGTCGTTGTGCTGTCCCAGCAACGGCGCCGGGCGCACGATACGACAGGGCGAGCCGTACAGTCGCACTGGCGCCCCAGGATAACGAAACGCACCGGCTTCGGCATGGTCGTGGTCGCGGAACCACGCCCGTTCACGCAATTGCGGGGTTTCCAACATCTCGTCAACAGTGAGCACGGGGGCACACGGGATGCGGTTTTCTAGGCACAATTGCAGGATCTCGGCTTTATCGTGGTCCATGAACCAGGGCGCGATTAGATTTTCGGCCTCTTCAGGATACCGGTCGCTCATCGCCCGGCGGTCGCGATAGCGGGGATTGTCGATCCAATCCGGATCACCCAGCAGGTTCAGGAAGCGTTGGTACTGTTCCATCTGCGGCGCGTCGATGCAGACGTATCCATCTCGGCAGGGCAGGACGCAGTTGGGAAACAGCCCGAGCCGCATTCGGTTGCCGGAGCGGGAACCGGCGACGCCCCGATATATGAACGTAGGCAGATGGTAGCCCGTGAGCAGCGTGGCGATGATCCCTGAATCGGCGACGTCGATGTACTGACCCTCCGCCGCGCCCTCCGCCGATTCTCGCGCCAGCAACCCTACCATGGCTGCAAATGCCCCTCCCAAGCCGGCCAGGTACGACGCCTGCTGACCGGGTGTGGTCAATGGTTCCCGGTGGGTATGACCGGTGCCGAAGCTCATGCCGCTCAGCGCGTTGACTTGCAAGTCGTAGCCGGCGTATTCACGGTAATCCCCGGTTCGTCCGTACGGCGAAATCGAAACGGTGATCAGGTGAGGATGCCGCCAACGCAATTCCGCTTCCGTGATTCCGGCATCGGAAAGCCCGCCGTAGGGTTGATTCTCAACGAAAATATCCACGCTTCCCAACAGACGATGGAGCTGTTCAATGCCGGCGTCGGCTGCGGTATCCAGCATGACCCCGCGTTTCCCCAGGTTGGCGAAGAGGAACAGACCGCTCCGCTCAGGATGTGGCACATCTCCGGGGAAAGGGCCGGCGGCACGCGCGCGATCGCCCCCTGAGGACTCGACCTTTATTACGTCGGCGCCAAGTTCAGCCAGTACTTTGGCGCAGAAAGGGGCGGAAATCACTTCACCCCATTCAATCACACGGATGCCCTCCAATGGAGCGGAGGGCATGGTACCGGGGAGCGGCGTTGATGGCTTTGGCTGCGACACGGGCCGGGGATCTTCGGCGGATATGGTTGGGAATAGCCCGGCGGCAGTATAGAGCCGGGATCGTCGTGGGCGCAAGGCGGAGCGGGTGCGCTCATGCGTACCCACTTTGCACAACCTGCCATTGCGAGCGAAGGGTGGCAATCTCGACGGGGCAACGGACATCGCTACAGAAGCGAGATCGCCATCCGCCTGCGGCGGACTACGCACCTCGCGATGACAAACTAAGTACGCTTAACGGAGCGGATGCAGCGACGGGCTGCGGCGCTTGTTGACAATCATGTGGCCGCAGAATATTTTGTATCATCAAAGACTACGTTGGCTCGCATACAAGCTTGGCACCAGGGTTAGCCGATAGGGGGACAAAAGGCAATGAGCACCCAGCAAGACCTGCAGCAGGAAGTTGACCACCTCACCGCTGAGCTGGCAGAGCGCGATAAAGAGTTGGCCGCGCTGCGCGACCAGGACCATCTGGACGTGAGCGCCGATCGCCTGCCCATTATCCGCCTCGAAAACCAGGAAGTTTTCAACACCTATGCGGCGGAATCGTTCGAGGATACCTTGCGGGTCATGGCCTTTCGAGCGCGCCAAATGTTGGGGGCCCACCAGTCGGCCATCAGTTACGTTCCCGATGGCGACTTCAAGGCGGCCGTTCATGCCGTATCTCTATCGGACAAGTACGCCCGCTATCGGGCCTACGACGTGATGCCCACGGGAGAGGGGATTTGGGGGCTAATCGTCATGCATCACAGGCCGGTTCGGATGACCGAGGAGGCCCTCTATTCGCACCCGCAATTCAAGAATTTCAGCGGCCTCAAAACCGTCGAGGGCCTTGAACACCCTCCCATGCCGGGGTGGCTTGCGGTGCCCGTCCTGCGCAAGGGAGGCGGGCTCATCGGGGTGATCCAGCTCAGCGATAAGTTCGAAGGAGAATTCACGGACGATGACCAAGAGCAACTGACCAAGCTGGCCACTTTGTACACGCCAATCTTTGAGCTGCAATATGTCAACGATGGCTTGCAACGGCAAGCGGCCTCGCTGACGCAAGCCACGCTGGAATTGCAGCGTTCCAACGCCGAGCTGGAGCAGTTCGCCTACGTGGCGTCCCATGACCTCCAGGAGCCGTTGCGGATGGTGACCAGCTATCTGCAGCTCCTGGAACGACGCTACAAAGATAAGCTGGATCAAGATGCCGAAGAGTTCATCGGGTTTGCCGTTGACGGCGCGTCCCGGATGCAGACGCTGATCCAGGATTTGTTGACCTATTCGCGCGTGGGGACCCGCGGGGCCGCCTTTGAGCCCACGGATTGCGACGAGGTGCTGAGCCGGGTATTGACGAATCTGGAGGTGGCAATCGAAGAAAGCGGGACGGAGATAACCTGCGGGACACTGCCCAACATCGCGGTTGACGCTTCCCAGTTGTCCCAATTGCTGCAGAATCTGATTGGCAACGCGATCAAGTTCAGGGGAGACAACCCCCCGCGCATCCAGATTGAAGCACAACGGCGGGACGAGGATTGGTTATTTTCAGTTAGCGACAACGGTATAGGCATTGACCCACGTCATGGCGAGCGCATATTCCAGGTGTTCCAACGTCTGCACGGGATCGGTCGATACCAGGGTACCGGCATCGGCCTCGCGGTTTGCAAGAAAATTGCGGAACGGCACCAGGGACAGATCTGGGTAGAGTCTGAGGAAGGCGCCGGGGCGACCTTTTACTTCACTATCCCAAATCATCTCGCCGCGGTTTCCGCGTAGAGTCAGGTCACCAAACCGAGGGAAATTGCGCCAGCGCTCAATTGCCTGATTACATCGCAACCAAGCCTCAACAGCGCGGATCAGGAGGTGAAAATATGACGACAACACCCCCACGACGCCGGCCGGTGGAGATCCTCCTGGTCGAGGATAACCCGGGAGACGTGCGGCTTACGCGCGAAGCTTTTGCGGACACCCGGATCACCAACAACCTGTCGGTGGTTGGAGACGGGGAAGAGGCCATGGCGTTCCTCAGGCGGGAGGGCAATTACTCCGCCGCGCCGCGTCCCGACATCATTTTGCTGGACCTCAATCTGCCCCGCAAGAGCGGGCGCGAAGTGCTGGAAGAGGTGAAAACCGATCCGAATCTGCTTGCCATACCCATTGTGGTGATGACCACCTCGGAGGCCGAAGGGGATATCCTGAATTCGTACTACCACCACGCCAACGCTTACGTCACCAAGCCGGTGGACCTGGATTGCTTCATAGACGTCGTCACCAAGATTGAGGGGTTTTGGCTCACCATCGTAAAGCTTCCGCCGGAGTGAGATCACGATGACCGTCCGTTCTTACTGACCCGTTCGGCTCCGGGCGGCGTCTCCGTAGCGCAGGTTCCGAGCTACCACAAAGGAGGTAGAGTGCCATGACCACACGCTCTTCGGAAAACCCCATCGAGGTACTGCTGGTTGAGGACAACCCCGCCGACGCGAGATTGACGGAAGAGATCCTAAAAGACTCGGAGTACGCCGTGAACTTTTCGGTCGTGGAAGACGGAGAGGCTGCCATGACGTATCTCCGTCGTCAGGGCGAACATGCGTACACCGCCCGGCCGGATCTGGTCCTGTTGGACCTGAACCTGCCCAGAAAGAGCGGTCAGGAAGTCCTGGCGGAAATGAACGAGGACTCCAATCTGAGGAACATTCCGGTGATGATCCTGACCGGAACAGCCGCGGAGCAGAGCCTGCTCTTTTCGTACAACATCCCGCCGTCGCGGTTCTGTCGCAAGCCAATCGACGTGCCTCGCTTCGACGCGGTGGTCGGTCAACTCGACGCGCTCAGCGAACGGCCCCTGGTGATGGGAACCCCTCCGGCGGCGCGGCAGGCGGCCAGCAGCGGAGGCGGGCGCAAATGGTGGTGGCCCTTCGGGCGTTAGCCGGCGGGGCCGGCCGGGCTCGGCGTCCGGCGCATCTTCGCTGGCGCGGTTGACAATTGACAAGCGGCGCGAATGCGCATACCATTATAAGTGACTCCCCCACCCCTCTTCGTCGGGTGGGCAGCGAACCGCCCGCAAATGGGCGGTTACGCATTTAAGGATTTCCTATGCCGGAAGCGGTTGCATACATCGACGGATGGAATTTTTACTACGGAGCTGTCAGGAACCGGCCGGGCTTGAAGTGGGTGAATCCGAGGGCAATGCTGGAGAGGTTATTGCCGCACGAGAGCATTACCACTATCCGGTACTTTTCAGCTCCGCTGGTTAAAAGTGTCGCTGATCCGGGCGCATTGGCCCGGAGGTCAGTTTATTTCCGGGCGTTGGCTACTATATCTGGTCTGGTTATCCACGAGGGGCGGATGGCGATCAGGACAAAAAGGGGCGTGGTGTTGCCAAAATCGACGCCGCCTCAATTGGCGACGATTGAAGTATTTGAGGAAAAGCGCACCGATGTTAATATTGCATCGCACTTGTTGGTGGACGCTTTTGGAGGCCGGTACGATACTGCCGTGGTAGTATCCAACGACTCGGATTTGACTACGCCTATTGATATGGGGGTGAACCAGCTGGGCAAAGGAGTGATTGTAGTCAATCCTTACCCGGTCAGAAGGCAGAGCAGCGAGTTGCGGAGGGCCGCATCACGGACGATACCGGCAATCAATGCTTCGGTGTTGAGGGCCAGCCAGTTCCCGGACAGGCTCACCGACGCACGGGGCAGTTTCACACGGCCCGGTTCGTGGGTGTAACTGCCGCGAAAAGTAGCTCATCAGGAAGTTTCGAAACTATTGTAGCCTCCTTGCTCCAGAGTAGTTCCTAACTCTAGCGCGGCATATAACTCAAACGAGTACTGCTCATAGTCATCGTTTACCTTTACGATGCGAAACTGCATCTTGCTGACACGTTCTCTTGCCTCACTGAGAGTATTGGGATAATTTTTAACATCTGCATTGGTTATTCGTGAAGAAGGCTTACCGGGTATTCTCATAGGCTCAATATCTAGATCTGTCAAACATTTTTTTGCCAACAGGTAAGCAAAAGTGGCCGATTTGGTGTTGCTTACGTGTTGATCGATCCGACTAGGCAGATTTTTTGACCGCCCGACATAAATGGGCTTGCCGTTTTCGTAGAGCACGTAACAGCCCTTACGGGGAAGGTCGCCCTGATTATCGGGGGTGCGAAAGTTGTCCAAGTTCAGGGTTTGCAGTAGTTCGGGCATTTTGTCGATAACATTTTTCCAAGCCTGTAGTTTCTGGTTTGTCATCGTTACCATCCTTATCTAACTGGGTGTGGCCGACGTGTAGGTGAAGACGGGGCGAATGTTAAATTCGCCCCGACGTTTTTGCGAGATGCGACTGTCTGTTACCCAATCGGCCGGCTGGTCACCTCCCGGTCCACCTTGCGGGGGAGCCACTGGCCGAAGCCGGCCGGCGCGGTTAGTTGGCCGTTCTCCACGGCCACCGTGCCGCGCATGATGGTCATCACGGGCCAGCCCTCGATTTCGAACCCTTCCCAGATGCTGTAGTCGCTGATGTGGAAATCGTCCATGGTGAGGCGCTTCTTGATGGACGGGTCGATGAGGGTGATGTCGGCGTCGCTGCCGGGGGCCAGGGCGCCCTTGCGCGGGTACAGGCCCATGATGCGGGCGCAGTTGGCCGAGGTCACGTCCACGAAGCGTTGCAGGGACATTCCGCGCTTGGACACGCCCTCGCTGTAGGTGATGCCCACGCGGGTCTCGGCTCCATTGTGGCCGCCGGTGACGTCCCGCACCGTCTTGCCCTGGATCTTGAGGTTCCAGTCGGTGCAGTATTCGTCGGTGGCCATGGTATGCAGGCCGCCCCAGGCGATGCCTTTCCACAACATGGCGGCGTCTTCCGGTGATTTCAATGACGGGTAGGTGTGGTACTTCATCCCGTCTTCTTCTTTGTAGTTGTTGGCGTTGAAGCAGGCGTAGTTGTGCAACGTTTCGCCGTAGGCCGGCACCCCCCGGTTGCGGGCCTCGCCGATGGCGTTGATGCCTTCGCGGGCGCTGACGTGGACGAAGTACACCGGAGCGCCGGTCCATTCGGCGACGCGGAGCACGCGGCGGAAGGACACGTCCTCGGACTCGTTGCTGTGGACGAGGGGCATGTTCCACCACTCGTTTTGCTCCTCCCGCTGGAGCTTTTCGTACATGTACTGCACCATGTCGTCGTCCTCGGAATGGACGAGGAGCATGGCATCGTTGCGCTGGATGACCTCCATCAGGTCGTGAAGGTGGCCCATGCCCACCTTGCGCGGTTCGCCGGACATCTCGGGCGGTCGGATGTTGGTGGTGAAGATCTTCACGCTGGACCAACCTCCCTCAATGTACTCATGCAGCGATTCCAGGGTGCGCTGGGGTATCTCGCCCAAGAGCATCAGGTGGTGGGCGTAGTCGGCGTATGAGTTGCCGCGCCAAGAGTTGTTGCGCTCCTGGATGGCCTCTTCGATGGTGTTGCCGGGATGGTGGATTGCGAAGTCCAGCAGGGTGGTGGTGCCGCCGAACAAGGCGGCCCGGCTGACCTGCTCCGGCGGTGCGGTGCGCAGGTTGCCCGGCCCCATGATGGGCGCGTCGATGTGGGCATGGGGTTCGATGCCGCCGGGAACGACGATCTTGCCCGTAGCGTCGATGACACGGCTTACGTCGTCAGTCATGGTGTTGGGCGCGGTGATGGCGACGATCTTGTCGCCCTGAATACATACGTCCCAGTCGCCCACGCCCCAGGGCGTGACGACCTGTCCGCCGCGTATTATCAAGTCCAGCATTTTTGTCCCTCCGGGTACGACGCGAGCCGACGGCAGATCGGCTCAAGCCGATTTGGATGGGCGCAGTATAGCGCAAAACCACGGAGGCGACTGAGGCTAACCTTTCGGGAGATATGGGATTACAATGCACACCGAAAACGCCGGACAGACAAAATGGAGGTTAGCCCCATGGCATTCAAGCTGGTGATCTGTCCGCCCAACTACCAGGAGCATTGGGAAGGGCGGCTGCGCGAAGAGATTCCCGACATCGACGTTCACGTTTGCCCCACCGTTGGGGAGGCGATGGAGGTGATCGGAGACGCTGACGCGGCCTTCGGCGACATTGTGCCGGAACTGTTGGAGCGGGCACAAAACCTGAAGTGGATAGCGTGTCCGCAGGCCGGACCTCGGGCCGGGTATTATCACCAATCGCTGGTCGAAAGCGACGTGGTTGTCACCAACACCAGGGAGATCTACAACGACCATATCAGCGCCCACATCATGTCGCTGCTGCTGGCGTTCGCCCGGGGGTTGCAGGTGTACATACCCCAGCAGGTGGCCGGAGTGTGGCGTCAGGGATACCAGACCATCTACCTGCCCGAGGCTACTGTCGTAGTTGTAGGCGTGGGAGGCATCGGCGGCGAAACGGCGAGGCTCTGCGCGGAGTTCGGGATGACGGTGTTGGGGGTTGATCCGCGGTTGCCGGAACCGACTTATGGAGTAGCAGAGCTGCTCCGGCCCGATGATCTGTTGACGGTCCTGCCCCGTGGAGACTTCGTCATCGCAACCGTACCGGAAACCCCTGAGACGCAAGGGATGTTTGGGGCGGCGCAGTTCCGAGCCATGAAGAACAGCGGCTTCTTCATCAACATCGGGCGTGGCGCTACCGTAATTCTCGACGATCTGGTGGGTGCGCTCCGGTCGGGTGAGATTGCCGGCGCCGGGCTGGATGTGTTCCAGATTGAGCCTTTACCGGCGGGCCATCCGCTATGGAGTATGCCCAACACGCTCATCACGCCTCATGTGGCCGGCAACGGGCCGTATCTCGACGACCGGCGCACGGAGCTCTTTATCGACAACTGCAAACGCTTCAACGAAGGGCGGGAACTGCGCAACGTCGTGGATAAGGCAAACTGGTTCTGATCCAACGTAGGGGCGAATAATTATTCGCCCCTACTCCGTTTCTGGATTCCCGTGAAAGCGGGAATGACAGTGTTGCTACGCGCTAGTTGGGGAACCACATTACCGAGGAAATTTCGCTGAACTCCCGGTCAAACTTGTTCCATGACGCGCCGGCGTCGTCGGACCGGTACAGGTAGCCGTAGCGGCTTCCAGCCAGCAGGAAGTCCGGGTTCTGGGGCTGAGAGTTCACCACCCACATAGCGGTGTTGGGCTCCACCGGCAGGGACAGGCTGTTCCAGGTCGCGCCGGCGTCGGTGGAGCGCATCACGACGCCGGTGGAGCCGGGCGTGGTGTCGCCGAAGGTGGTGAAGATGGTCTGGGGGTCGTCGGCCTTCACCTTGATGCCGCGCGGGTAGCCCAGGGGGAAATTCTGCCGCACGTCGAGGTTGCGCCAGGTCCCGCCGTCGTCCTCGGTCAGGAACACGTCATCGTTGACCATCACCACTACCCGGTGGGGAGGGCCGGAGGTCACGGTGACGTTGTGGATATCCAGGTTGGGGATGTCCTGGTGGGGGACGGTTTCCCAAGTGTCGCCGCCGTCGGAACTGTGGCGCAGGCCGTCCACCTCGATGCCAACCCACACGCTGTTGCCGTTGGTGGGATCGATGGCAATGCCGGTGACGCGCGGCACGCCCACGGCGGGGCACTCGGCGGCAACCTCGCAGGGGCGCAGTTCCCACGTCGCGCCACCGTCGCGGGTGCGATAGATCTGGCACGGATCAGGGGTTCCGGTTCCGGCAAAGCCGACCTGTGGGTTGTTAGGGTCGAAGGCGACGGCCCAGACGGCAGTGCCGTTCATGGGTGTGTCGATGGAACGCCAGGTGTCGCCGTTGTCATCACTTCGGATGATGCCCCGGTCACAGCCGGCCAGGACGCCGGACTCGCTGCCCGGGATGGGGGTGAGGCATCGCACGACCGCATCGGAGTGGATGCCCTGGGTGATGCCGACGCGCCGCCAGGACTGGCCGCTGTCGGTGCTGCGCATCACGCCCTGCCCGGCGGTGCCGACGAGTATGGTGATTCCGTTTGCCATGGTGAAGCCTCCTTACTCGCGTCCTCTCCGCAGTTTAGGGAAGGGACGCACGTTGCGGATACAGTGTATTTGGCGACATAATAACGCCGGCGACACGAAAAATGCTAGCGGGGACGGCCGAATGAACCGTCCCCGCCGGCGCTCTGTTGTTGATGACGCCTTGTCAGTTGCCGTCGCCCGAACCGGGGGCCGGTGCTGGGGAACCGCCGGCCGGAGCAGGTGCGGTATTCGCCGGAGCCGCCGGCTCCGCGCCGGTGCGGTACTCTGGGGGCAGCTGCTCCTCCCAGTCGGGCAGTTGATGCTGGTGAGTGTTAGGCAGGCACAAGATGGCGATGACCCCGCCCAGGCTCATCAAGAAGGACAGCAGGATAGTCCAGCAGTAGGGGTTGTCCAAGATAACCGGGAAACCCAGCTCGGTGACGCCGATGTATAGTCCGCTGCCCAACAGCGCTCCACTGGCCATGCCCGCGCCGGCTCCCATCATCTGGAAACCGTAGGCGCTGCCAATGGGAGCCCTGCCGTAGTATTGGCGGTTGATGATGGGGAAGGCGGACATCTCACCGCCGAAGCCGATGCCAAACAATACGGCGAAGAGGTAGAACATCCACAGTTCGTTGGCGAACAAGAGGATCAGCACCGGCGCGAACTGGAGGGTGAAGCAGGCGGCCATCACCCACTTGCTGCCCAGCAGGTCCGCTGCTATGGGAGCGCCAAACCGGGTTATGGTGCTGGTCAGGTGCATGGTGCCCGCGATGGTGATGCCGATTCCCGTGGCGCCAAGCAGGGCCTTGTCCACCCCCTGATAGCCGCCTTCCGGCGCCAGCAGGTCCACCACCATGACCTGGAGAAACATGATGATGATGGCGTGGCCGGCGCATCCCCAGTAGTGAATTCCGACCAGGTTCCAGAAGGTACCGGTTTTACGCGCCTGGCGGAGGAAAATCCGAGCCCGCTCTTTGGCGCCTCTTCCGGTGGTAGGCGCGGACCGTATCGGCTCGTTGGGGTCGGCGCCCAACTGTCGCATCCCCACGTCTTCCGGGGAATTGTGAAAGAGGCGAGTCAGCAGCAGGAGGACGACGCCGCCCACGATACCGGGGATCCAGAAGGCCATCCTGATGCCAATGCTGTCGGCGCTGAATACCGGGAAGGCTTCTGCCCATTGCCCGCCTGGCCCGAGCGAGAAGAAGGCGACCAAACCCAGCATTATGCCCGGGACCATCACCGGCCCGACTCCCTGGGAGGACTGAAGCAATCCCATGCCCAATCCCAGGTGGCGGCGGAACCAGGACGTCACGGACACCGTGAGCGGCACCTGGAATATCCCCATGGAGGCGCTGAGCATCACGCCAAAGAAAAGGTAGAGATGCCACAGTTCGGTCATGAACCCCGCGAGGATCATGCTGACGATATACAGAGACGCGCCCAACGTCAGCGTAAACCGGGCGCCGTATCGATCGCCAAGCCATCCGGAGGGCGGGCCGAACATGCCAGACACTACCCATTGCAGGGAGAACGCGAACAGGATGAGGCCGGGGCTCCAGCCAAACACCTCGGAAATGATGGGAACCAGTGCCGGAAAAGACATGCGGAACGACGACGACACCAGTCTCATCAATGCCGTGATGAAGACGATCACCCAAGCATAGTGGATCTGGCGCCCAGCGAGCGCAAACTCCGCGGGTTTGAAATTTACTGCGGACATGATCCTCTCCCTGAATTGAGGCAGTATGCTCCCGGTGTAAACGGCATGTCAAGGAAAGGGCCGCCTCATTATCATCCACTGCTATAATGCAAGAAGTTTGGTACGTAATCAGTCACTGCCCCGGTGTGCCTGCAACTATGTCGCAACAGAGTTCCAAAACGTTGGTCTTTCCAGTGGCCGGGATGACCTGCGCGGCATGCGTGTACCATGTCAGCGAGGCGCTGCGCTCCGTGGAGGGGGTGTCCGATGTGAGCGTCAACCTGGCGACCGAGCGAGCCACGATCAGCCTGGCTTCGGCCGATGGTGCCCCAGTTCCAGCCGTTGAAACCCTGGCAAAAGCCGTTGGCGACGCCGGCTATCGCATGGATACGGCCCCGGTTGCCGACAAAGGGCCCGGAGCAGTTGCTGATTCGCCACGAGCACGAGACGCCAGAACGCTACGAACACGATTGGCGGTGGCGTTGCCGGTCGGAATTGGGCTGCTCCTGATCAGTTTTCCGGCCCTGCCTTGGGTCACCGGTTTGTTCTCATTGGGTTGGTGGTATCCGGTGCTGTTGTGGGCAGCGGCTACGCCGGTACAGCTGTGGGCCGGATGGCCTTTCTACGTGGCCGGTTGGGCCGGGCTGAGACGCTTGAAACCCAACATGCACACCCTTATTGCCCTGGGAACCTCCGTTGCCTACGGGTACAGCGTAGTAGCGACGCTGTTGATGGTGTTCGCCCCTGGAGCGATTTCAGTGGCGGGGCATCAACTGCATTTCGACATGGCGGCGATCATCATCGCCCTGATCCTGCTGGGCAGGTGGCTGGAAGCGCGGGCGTTATCGCGGACGTCGGACGCCATCGGAAAGCTGTTGGATCTGCGTCCGCAAACTGCCCATCTTATGCGGGGGGACGGCGTCGTGGTGGATGTTCCCGTGGACAGGGTCGATGTCGGCGATACTTTGGCGGTGCGTCCTGGGGAACAGATACCGGTGGATGGGGAGGTGACCAGCGGCGTTTCGACCGTGGACCAGTCCGCTTTGACCGGCGAGAGTATGCCGGCCGAAAAGTCCCCGGGAGTTTCCGTATTCGCCGGGACGATGAACGGAACGGGCGCTTTCCTGATGCGCGCGTCCCGCGTGGGCGCGGACACAACATTGGCGCAGGTTATACGGCTGGTGGAGGAAGCCCAGGGCTCGGCGGCTCCGGTGCAACGTCTCGCCGATCGGGTCGCTGCATGGTTTGTGCCTGCGGTGGGCATGATCGCGCTGGCGGCGGCGGTGCTGTGGCTATTCCTGGGGCCCGACCCGTCGATCCGTTACGCCATGCTGACGCTGGTGGCGGTTTTCATCATCGCCTGTCCCTGTGCGCTGGGTCTCGCGACGCCGACGGCCATCATAGTTGGCGTCGGCCGATCGGCCGAGCGCGGCATATTGATTGGCAGCGCGACGGCTTTGGAAACTGCCCATCGCGTAAACGTGGTCGCGCTGGACAAGACCGGAACCCTGACCACGGGTCGACTCCAAGTTATGGACATCGTCCCAGTGGCAGGAATTACGGAGGATTTCGTTCTGGCGTCCGCAGCCTCGGTTGAGTTGTTATCCGAGCATCCCATAGGAACAGCGTTGCGCCGCCGCGTAGAGCAGGAAGGACTGACACTTGCCGGAGCCACCGGATTCGCCGCGCACCGGGGATCCGGCGTGACCGCCGTGCTCGACGGTGAGCCAATCGCAGTAGGCAACGCGGCTCTGATGGGAGATATGGGAATCCCGGTGTGCGAAGAGATGTCTGCTACGGCAAATGAGTTGGCGCGACAAGGAAACACCCCCATGTTCGTCGCCCATGGGGGCAGCTTGCTCGGCGTCATTGCTGTAGCGGACACCGTGAAACCGGGAGCGCAGCAGGCGGTGGCCGCGTTGCGCGGCATGGGTGTTCGCACGATCATGCTTTCCGGAGACCGACCCGAAGTGGCTTCCGCTGTAGCCTCCGTTTGCGGCGTGGATGAATGGCAGGCGGAAATGCTGCCGGGAGACAAATCGGATGCCATAATCAGGATGCAGGCTGACGGGAACGTGGTTGCCATGGTGGGCGACGGGATCAACGACGCCCCGGCTCTGGCTTTAGCTGACGTGGGCATCGCGATGGGCGCCGGTTCGGACATAGCAAGGGAATCGGCCGACATTACGCTGATGCGCGACGACTTGGCGGGCGTTACTACCTCCCTGCAAATGTCGCGGGCGACGATGCGGACCATCCGGCAAAATCTCTTCTGGGCGTTCTTTTACAACACCATGCTGATCCCAGTGGCAGCAGGCGTTCTTTACCCAGTGTTTGCCGCTTTGGGCGGCGTGCCGAGTGGCCTGACCTTTTTCTTCGGTGACGCGGGTTTTCTGAACCCGATCCTGGCGGCGTTGGCCATGGCCTTCAGCTCGGTAAGCGTGGTGAGCAACTCATTACGATTGCGTCGCGCCAACGTGGGCTGACCGGCAACGGGCAATTTGATAGCCCAAACCCACTCCGGCTCTGTTACAATCGCCGTACACCATTGCTACAGGCTGGGAAACTATCATGGCAACTGCAACGGACCCGATCTGCTCGATGCAAGTGGACATTGACAACCCCAACGGCGGTACCAGTGAATACGAAGGGCAGACCTACTACTTCTGTGCGCCGGGCTGCCGGATCGCGTTTGAGCGTGACCCGGAAGGATGGGCGTCCGGACGCAACAAACCCATAGCTATGGAGGAACCTCAGCCCCAACCACTGACAATCGTGCGGCGACTGTTCCGGCGAGGGAAATAGGCAGTGGTTATACAGCGCAACGGGTAGGGGCGGGTTTCAAACCCGCCCCTACGATTTGCGCTTTGTTCCCAAGCCGAGAATCAGGCCGCGGCGCCGCAGCAGCGCTTGTACTTCTTGTCGCTCCCGCAAGGGCATTTGGAATTGCGCCCAATCTTGCGGCCGGCCCGTGGAGCGGCGGCGTTTCGCGCCGGCGAAACTGCCTCCATGGGACTGACGGGGGCTCGGGAGTTGCGCCGACTCCCGGACGTAGATGCGTCGTCGTTCGGCGAAGAACGGGCCGGTGGCGCTTCCGGCGCGAGAGTTACGTGGAACAGGGTGTGCGTGACGTCCCGCTGCATCTGTCGCGTCAACTCGGTAAAAGCCCGTTGACCCTCGGACCGGTACACGGTGAGCGGGTCCCGCTGCCCGACCGCCTGCAGGCCGACGCCAGTGCGCAGGTTTTCCATGTGGGTGAGGTGGTTGACCCAATGGGTGTCGATGGATTTCAGAAGCAGCAACCGAACCAGGGTCTCCATGTTTTCTGCGCCCATGGACTGCTCTTTGGATTGGTAAAGGGTTTCGGAGTACGCCTCCAGGATGTCCTCAATGTGGTCGCGACGGAGTTGCGACACCTTGTCGGCATTGTCCAATTCGGTAGGGGGTGGGCAGATTTGTCGCAATCCGGACAAGAATCCATCTATGTCCCAGTCATCGGCGTGGCGTGACTGCAGGTGAGCGTCCATCAGCCGGTCGAACTCCGCGCCCAGCATGTCCACAACCCGCTCTCTAAGTCCCTGGTTGGTCAGGATATTGGAACGCTGGTCGTAGATGACTGACCTTTGTTGATTGAGCACGTCGTCAAAATTGAGGAGGTGCTTCCGCATGTCGAAGTGATGACCTTCTACCTTCACCTGCGCGCTGGTGATGGACTTGGTGATCAGCTTGTTCTCCAGCGGCTCATCGTCGTTGAGACCGGTCCAGTTCATCACGTTTTTGATCCGGTCGCCGCCGAAGCGCTGCATCAGTTCGTCTTCAAGGGCGATAAAAAACTGGCTGCTGCCGGGGTCTCCCTGGCGTCCAGCGCGGCCCCGGAGCTGGTTATCCACACGACGCGCTTCGTGATGCTCGGTGCCGATGACATGGAGGCCGCCCAGGGAGATAACTTGGTCGTGCTCCTGCCGCCAATCGTCGCGGTCGGTGTCTGCGCCGCCCAGCACGATGTCGGTTCCGCGGCCGGCCATGTTGGTGGAGACGGTAACAGCTCCGGAGCGTCCCGCCTGGGCTACGATCGACGCTTCCTGTTCGTGGTTGCGTGCGTTGAGTACTTGGTGCTCGACGCCGCGCTTGCGGAGCCGGTCGCTCAGGACTTCGGACGTTTCTATGGAAGTGGTTCCCACCAGCACGGGTTGTCCGGCAGTCGAACGGTCAATGATGGCGTCTATCACCGCCCGCCACTTACCCTCTTCGGTGGGGAAAATCAGATCGCTGCTGTCGTCGCGTATCATTGGTAGGTTGGTAGGTACGGCGACGACCTCGAGGCCGTAGATTTTGTAGAATTCGTCGGCCTCGGTGACTGCGGTTCCGGTCATACCGGCCAATTTCCGGTACATTCGGAAGTAGTTTTGCAGAGTGATGGTGGCGTAAGTGACGCTCTCGCGCTGGACCCTCAGGCCTTCTTTCGCCTCCACTGCCTGGTGGAGACCGTCGGCCCAGCGTCGCCCGTACTGCAGGCGACCGGTGAACTCGTCAACGATGACGACTTCTCCGTCGGCGACGACATAGTCCTTGTCCTTGACCTTCTGCACCTGGGCGACGACAGCATTTTCAACGTACTGGACCAGATGGAAATTTTCCGGATCGTACAGATTGTCCACGCGCAGGTGTCGTTCGGCTTTTCCGATGCCCTCTTCGGTCAGTGAAATTGCCTGAGTGCGCTCGTCAATTGTGTAATCCTCGTATTCGCGCAGACGAGGAGCCAACCGGGCGCAATTGGCGTAGTGTTCCACCGGTTGTTGTGCCGGGCCGCTGATGATCAGAGGTGTGCGGGCCTCGTCGATGAGGATGTTGTCAACCTCGTCCACGATGGCGAAATTGTGGCAGGGCCGGCCCGCGTCACGAGACTGGACCTGCAGGTCGGAGGTTACAGCCATGTTGTCGCGGAGATAGTCGAATCCGAACTCGTTGTTGGTGCCGTATAGCACGTCGGCACGATAGGCTTCGGCGCGAGAAACCGGAGTCAGGTGGCGATAACCGCCCCGGCCCGGGTCGTCCATGGTGGGGTCGTAGATGTGGGCCGCGTCATGCTGGAGGCAACCGACCGTGAGGCCCAGGAGGTCGTACACCGGTCCCATCCAAACCGGGTCGCGGCGGGCCAGGTAATCGTTGACGGTAACGATGTGCACGCCACCGCCGGTGAGCGCGTTCAAATATGCGGGAAGGGTGGCGACCAGAGTTTTTCCTTCGCCGGTTTTCATTTCGGCGATTTTCCCCTGATGCAGGACTGCGCCGCCAATGATCTGAACGTCGTAGTGGCGCTGGCCGAGGGTGCGGCGCGCTGCCTCCCGTACGACGGCAAAGGCTTCGGGCAACAGGTCGTTTAAAGATGCCCCATCATCCAGGCGGCGGCGGAACTCACCGGTCTTGGCTCTGAGGCCATCATCGCTGAGGTTTTGAATGGTGCTTTCTAGTCGGTTGATTTGGGGTACCAACTGACTGCGAAGTTTTTCGGCGGCCCGTTCGGGCGTATCTCCGACAATTTTTTTCAGGAACGAAACCATGACAATGCCTCACCCGGCCCCTTCGCTACGGAAGCGGGCTACACTGTACCAGTATAGCAAGTATGCCACCGATACGTCGGTGAGCCCAAATCGGATTGCCCGACGTTTTCGCCGGCATGGTCTTTTTGTCAGTGCGCCGATCCGGAGGCAGCTCGCAGCTAGCCACGTTCCAAGCGCGCCAGGCCCACCAATAACCGTTTCAGGCCGGCGCCCGCAAAGTTCACGGTAGCCTGTTCGGTGTCGCCGGCGCCGTCGACTTCCTGAACCACGCCTTCCCCGAAAGTGGGATGGCGGACGATTTCGCCCACCGCCAGGGGTACACGCTCCGGTGTGTCGACAGAAGCGCCTGGCCGGCTGGAAGTCCATTCGGTAAGACGCTCATCGATATTGCCTCGGAGGCGGCCTCCCGTCGCCTCGCCTCCGGCGTCGGTACCTTCACCCGGCCGCGTGCGCGAGGCTCGCCTGGACTGTCCGTAGGAACCGCCTATCACCGCGTCGGCGTTCCGCGACGGGCGGGATGCGTTCAATCCATGAGATTCGGCGCGGGAACCAGGCGGTCGATCAATAGCCGCGGAGGCCAGCGCTTCCTCCGGGAGGTCTTCGAGAAAACGCGACGGCAGCGACACTCCACCCGAAGACGGATAACGCCTCCTGAAAGCTCGCAGCAGATAAAGGCGTTCTTTAGCCCTGGTCATGCCCACGTAGCACAAGCGACGTTCCTCTTCGATCTCGGCCAGTGTATCCATGGAACGACTGTGGGGCAGCAGCCCTTCCTCCATTCCGGCCATCATCACAACCGGGAACTCCAGCCCTTTGGCCTGATGTAGGGTGATCAAGGTGAGCGAATCATCGGACTGTTCGTAAGCGTCCACGTCGGAGACCAGGGAAACCCGCTCCAGAAACGCGCTCAACCCGTCGGCGGAACCGTCGCCCGGTGGACCGTAGTCTTCAGCCAAAGCGCGCAACTCCAGGATGTTTTCCCATCGCTCGTCGCCGTCATCCTGGGCATTGATGTGTTTGGCCAACCCGGTCATGTCCAATGTGCGATCAAGGAGGTCCGGGACACCCAGCTCGCGGGAGGCGTCAGCGAGGCGATCCAGGGTAACGGACAAATCGGCGATTGACCGTGCCGCGCGGGCCGTTACTGGAATGGGACATGGCGCCCCGTCCGTCCGGGCCGCGGCGATTTCCCGCATCGCCTGTCTGGTCGTGGCTTCGCGCTGGGTCGCGAAGTTTGTCAGTTGCTGAACGGATTTGGCGCCGATGCCCCGAGGAGGCTGATTAATGATGCGTCGCAGGCTGACTTCGTCATCAGGGTTGAAAATCACCCGAAGGTAGCCCACTGCATCCTTGATCTCCTTGCGGTGGTAGAAACGCACACCGCCCACCAGCCGGTAGGGTATTCCCTGGCGCATGCACTGATCTTCAAAGGCGCGGCTTTGGGCGTTGATGCGGTACATGATGGCGCAGTCGCCGGACCGGTATTCGCCGGTTCGGGTGAGGCGGCCCACCTCATCCACAGCCCAGAGGGCTTCATCTTCCTCGCTGAAAGCTTCGTGCAGCGTGACGGGTCGCCCCGTTGGATTTTGCGTAAATAGCGGGCGTTCAATCCGCTCCGTGTTGATGGCGATGACACCGGCGGCGGCGTTGAGGATGTTTTTGGTGGAGCGATAGTTTTCGCCCAGGCTGATAACCGTGGCGTCGGGGAAATCGGTCTGAAAGCTCAGGATGTTCCGGATGTCGGCGTTACGCCACGAGTAGATGCTCTGGTCCGGGTCTCCGACGACGCACAGGTTCCGATGTTGTCCGGTGAGCAGCCGGGCCAGACGGTACTGCGCGACATTGGTGTCCTGAAACTCGTCGATGAGCAGGTAGCGGTATCGGGTGTGGTACTGTTCCTGAACGTCGGAGACATCCTCCAACAGTTGGGCAGTCCGCATCAGGAGGTCGTCGAAATCCAAAGCGTTTTGTCGCGTCAGCGCCTCCTCGTAATAGCGATAGACGCGGGAGCAGGTCTCCACCCAATGAGCGCCATATTCGTCCTCGGCGTCATAGGCTGTTTGAGCCATACGGCGGGCGTCCTGGAGGTTGCTTTTGGCGGCGGAAATCCGCGAGAGAATAGCTCTGGGGATATATCGTTTACTATCCACGTCGGCCAGCTGCATCGCGGACTTGAGCGCGTCCAACTGATCGTCCTGATCGTAAATGGTGAAGTTACGATCGAGGCCGATACGTTCGCCGTGTCGGCGAAGTATGCGGGCACAGACAGCGTGGAAGGTGCCCATGGTGACGGCCTCGCTGCGGCCGAGGAGCAAACGATCGAGGCGGTCCCGCATTTCCCGGGCAGCCTTGTTCGTGAACGTAACGGCCAATATCTGCCAAGGGTTAACGCCACGTTCTCCAACCAGATAAGCGATACGGTGCGTGATAACGCGGGTTTTGCCGGAACCGGGACCGGCGACTATGAGGAGAGGTCCCTCGGTAGTGACGACCGCCTGCTCCTGGGCCTCGTTGAGCCCTTGCAGGACAGCGGCGCTGGAAATTGAGGGATCGTCGGACTTACGCCCGTCCCCGTCGTAGTCTGCCAATTCGGGCGCGTCCCAAAATGGAGAGGAGGGCGGTTCTTCCCAGTATGGAGCAGACGGTGGAGCATCTTCGGATGGTATATGCTCCGAAAATTGGGACTGCAACGCCATGATGGGGGATTATAGCATGGCGACCTATGAGCCAATAAGAAGCTCGTCCTATAAGCGGTGGCTGCGAGTATATGGACGGGGCTAGCGTTGGGCGGGGACTTGGACGCGCGCTTGCTTACTGACCTTCGGGCGCTGTCTGAACGCCCACGGCCGCAGCGACGGGGATTGGTAGTCCGGGACTTCATGTGCCATCGACATGGCGTTCAGCGATCCCGGCCGGCGGCGCAATCGCGCCAACCACATAACCAACTCGCTCCTTCGAGCGGACCCAACCCTGTGTCGCTATCAGGGCCCGCTCCGTCTTCCATCAACTCACGTCGGGAACAAGCCGCGCCCAAGTTGGCCGCGAGACGGCACAACGCGGGAAACGCTTTCCCCAAGTGATCCAGACGATGAGTAAGCTATGGAGTGTCCGGCGATTCGGCCCGACCGCATCACCGCGTATGCGGATGTGATTGGTGCCCCGGCTCGGCTGATGCCACCCCGGGCCTACCAACCTACATCCGCTCGGCCGACTGTCCCAGAGTTCACCCTTTAGAAATCGGGTTGCTGCGGGGCGCCCCAACCCTGGGGGATATTGACCAAGTTTGTCTCCATGTCCTTCACAGAGGTCTGGCCGCAGTATGCCATGGCCCGGTCGATTTCTTCCCGGAGCAGTTCCAGGACGCCGTGGACGCCCTCGGCGCCGTTGACGGCCAGTCCCCAGAAGAGGGGACGCCCGATGCCAACGGCCTTGGCTCCCAGGGCCAGCGCCTTGACGACGTCGCTGCCGCGGCGGACACCGGAGTCAACGTACACTTCGCAATTCCCTTTGACCGCATCGACGACCTCGGGCACCATCTCGATTGCGCCCATGGTCATGTCCAGTTGGCGTCCACCGTGGGTCGATACCAGGACGCCGTCGACGCCGCTCTCGGCGGCGATGTGGGCATCCTCGGCGGTGCGGATGCCCTTGAGTACCAAGGGCAGGCCGGTGAGACCGCGGAGCCATTCAAGCTCGTGCCAGGTGAGGGGAACGGTGCGGTTGACGTTCCAGCCTACAGACTCGTCGGTGCCGCGCAACACGTTCTCCGGCTGATTCACGCCCCGGAAGTTGCCCTGCTCGAAATTCCGGTTGTACCGGTTGCGCAGGTCACGCTCCTTGGGGCTGGGAGTCGGAGTGTCCACCGTCAGAGTGATGGCCTTGAACCCGGCCTCTTCGGCGCGACGAACCAGCATTTCGGTGAGGTCGTAACCCCGGTGGTAGAGCTGGAAGAAAAGGGGGCTGGTAGCTTCCTCGGCGACCTCTTCCATGCTGCAGTTGGAACCGGTGCTGAGCATCATCAGGGTGTTGGACATGCTTGCACCGCGGGCGGTGGCCACCTCTCCCTCGGGATGGGCCCGGTGATGGGAGCCAGCGGGGCAGACGAACACGGGCATGCTGAGTTCATTGCCCAGCATGGTGGTCGAAAGGTCACGCTCCCCGATGTCACGGAGGAACCTGGGACGTAGCGTCAGTTCCTCGAAGGCGGTGCGGTTGCGCCGGGTGGTGAACATGTCCATGGCCCCGGCGTCGATGGTGTCCCAATCGTCGTGGGGCAGGACCAGCCTGGCACGTTCCTCGTAATCGTAGAGGTTGATGGGGTCGAGTCGCATCTTGACCTCCCTTTGGAGACGGATCATGCACGCCGCACCCCGCCCTGCATCAGGGTATGGAGCAGCGTTCTCAGTGAGTAGAGTTGACTGCGCCCACACTTTACGGCCTGGAGCGGCTGCGGGCAAGTCCCAACGGGATGACGCCAACGGGCCCAATCCCGTCAGTAGGTGCAATCGGCGTCATCCCCGTTGATGATCTCCTCAGTTGTTTGTTTCCGATTGGGCATGTGTCGGTCCCTTTTTGTCCGGGATGCTGACACTGATGCCGCATCTATGTTTGGGAGTCGGGTCATCCCGGGTGACCATGTGCGAGCCTACTACTCGTGCAGTGTGGTATGGTGCAATCCACTTTCGTCAGCCGACACGTGCCGAAGATGGTGGGAATGACCTCCCGTTTGCCATGCCGCCATCCCTGATCCTGCGTATTACAGATAGCGTCTCCGGCCGAACTGCGGCTCTGCGGCTGGACTGCCCCGCTGACCAGGCGGCCCCGTTGGGTCGTTTGCTGGAACGCTACTTGAGAGACGCGCCCAACGATGACCGCCTGATCCGGACCGGGGCGGTTACGACTGACGGTTTGCTATCCTTGCGGAACCTGCAGGATTTGGTGTATCGCTCCGACGACTCCGGCCGGCTAACCGAGATTTTCGCGGGCTTGAAGTTTCTCCAGGAGGGTAGGACAGCCTGCCTTGCCCAGCCGGCGTCGATACAGTCGGCGGCGGCCGGCGAAGTTCCTCTGGAATTGATCGATGTGACGGTGGAACGCACTGACGCCGGTTACGACCGCAACTGGACCGGTTTTCACCGGCGCCGTTGGAACCACGATGCGCATTTTTATGAAGACTTCGTCCGCGACGCTGTGGCTAAGGCATACGGTCCGAAAGAAAGTGAACGGGTTTTGCGTATGGACACGCCCGGCCGGCAACGAAAGTTGATTCGCGCGCTGGCGTTGCGCATCTGGAACAGTGATTTCGAAAACTACTCGCGTTTCTCAAACGAAGGCTTGCGGTTCAAGGCCGGCGACGAGACGGTGCGGAACATTGCCGCGGACGCCGGCGGTATCTGCACCGAGAAGGTGCAAGCGTTGAAGTTCCTTACCGACCACGACCGGCTGGAGTCGGAATACCTGCTGGGCGGTCCAAATGCGCCAGGGCCGTTTCCGGCCGACCGGTTGCGGGAAATGCTTAACACCTTCGATTTCCGCTTCGCGCAGCGCCACATGCGCTACTGGCAACACGCCGCCCTGCTGTACTGGGTGGATGGCGAGCCTCTGTTGGTGGACGCCACCAACGGCAACATCCCCTTTCTTTTTCTCCAAGGCGATGCGGCCCAGCGGCTGTTGCGCGACGACGCGGCAGGAAATCGCCCCAGCGTGCCGGTGCAGATGGTGGCGGAAACGGAAGACTATTACTATCACCGGGTCGAACAGGACATTCCGCAAAACCTGTTTTTCGCCCTTGAAGGCTGGCTGGACGACGCTGACCTGGTGCAAGTGTTCGAGAACGAACTCGGTCTCTACCTGTCGGAGCGGCACTACGTGATGCCGCTGCTCTATCGTAGCGACAGAGAATTCCGGCGTTCTCAACAAAGGTACGAGGAACTCTGCCTAAACGCCGGTTTTCGCGTTGACGTGAGCGCGGACTGGAACCTGGATGGACCAGTGGGGCAGGAACTTGCCGCCGTAAATCCGGCATTGGCGGCGCGCCTGCTGGCGGCAGAAGACAGACTGGTTGCCCGCTACGACTGGTGGGATTGTCCGGGACACCGGTCCGGCTTGGCCGTAATCGCGCTGAAACCGTCCGCCGGCACCTCACTTGAAGGGCGATCGCCATGAGCGCAATGCCAGCCATGCCCAGGCTCCGCCGGACCGGGATGCGGCGCCCGCGCTCGCAGGAAGACCGGATCCTGCGAAGCATTCGGGCGACCCGGCGCGACTGGCGTATCGCCGATTGGTCAGACCGAGAGTTGCGGAAGGCCGTCGGCGATCTGAGGGATGAGTCTGCGTCCTCTGATTCAATACCGGAGGATACGCTGGTCCGTGTGTTCGCGGTGGTTGACGAGACGATCCGACGCCGCCTGGGGTTGTGGCGAGTCTTCGACCTACCGGATGCCGACGAGCCAAGCATCGCAGACGCCCGCCGCAAGCTGGCCGCCGCCGGTCGAGGCCGCTACCCAGGAAGCGACTTGCTCCTTCCGGCGGAGTTTTACCAGACAGCTCGCCGCCGGCAAGCCTGCGACGCCGAGGTACTGCGCTTTCGCCCCACCGACGAGCAATTGCTGGCCGGCCTGCACCTGTGCCACGGCCGGGTCGTGGAAATGGCGGCCGGCGAGGGCAAGACCGTTGCTGCCGCCTTCCCGGCGGCGTTGTACGGTCTATTGGGTCGCACCGTCCGCGTCATTACCGCCAACGATTACCTTGCCGCCAGGGACGCCGAACTGCTGGCGCCCGTGTACCGAGCATTGGGGCTTACCGTCGGATCAGTGCTGGACCACATGGCCGGACCCGAGCGTCGGGAGTCCTACACCCACCGGATCATATACGGCACGCTACGCGAGTTCGCCTTCGACTACCTGCGGGACCGGATGGTGATGTCGCCGGACGAGCAAATCCAGGGGCCGCTGGACGTTGCTATCATCGACGAGGCGGACCAGACGCTGTTGGATGAGGCGGTCACTCCGATGGTCATTGCCGGCGCGCCTATCCTCAGCCGGCGTATGATTATTCGCGCCAATCGGGCGGTGCGGGAGCTCGCGGTGGAGCAGGCCCGGTTCGCGGAGGAATGCCGGAGCGAGCTGGAACAACGCGTTGCAAGCGGCTCGGCCGACGACGCGTCGGCGATGCTGCTGGCCCGGGCGTTGCTGGCCCAACCCGACGCTGGAGAGACACTTCGCTTGGCTGCTGACCATCCACGCCTCCGGCGCCGGGCCCGGTCCTTCATTGATACGGATGGATCCGGCAAACCCCGCCCGGAGGTTGAAGCAGGTCTGTATTGCGCGGTGGATGCCGAGAGAGGCAGCTTGAGCCTGCTGCCCGAGGGCGTAGCATTCCTGGAGGCTCGTCTGGGCGATTTGTACTCCACCAACACCGAAGACCTTAATCCAGGTTCGCGGCGAGCCGCCCAACGAATCGATCTGGTCAACCAAGTGCATCAGCTGCTGCGGGCCCACCTGCTGCTGCGCCGCGGCGTCGAGTACGTGGTGGACGATGACCGGGTGGTGCTGGTGGATCGGGATACGGGCCGTCCCCGGCCCGACACTCACTACCAGGATGGGCTGCACCCAGCGGTGGAAGCCAAAGAAGGCGTGACAATTCACCCCGACCACCGGAACCTCGGGGAGATCAGTGTCCCGGGTTTCCTCCGCCGCTACCGGAGCCTGTCCGGTTTGACCGGTACGGCTGAGGCGGCAACCGACGAATTCCGCCGCCTTTATCAATTGGAAGTGGCCGTGGTTGCAGAGACCCGCCAAACGCATCGCCGGGATCTGCCCACTCGCGTGTACGCTAACTCCGAGGACCAACTGAGCGCAGTCGTGGACGAGGTACGAAACTGCCACCGGTCAGGGCGCCCGGTCTTGGTGGCCGCAAGGACAGTGGACCAGTCGGAGATCATCAGCCAACGGTTAAGCGATGCGCGTATCGGGCACCGTCTGCTCAATGCGGCAACCACTCCGGAGGAAGCGGACATCGTTCGTCAGGCCGGACAGCCGGGCGCGATCACCGTGGCGACTAACATGGCCGGTCGCGGTACCGATGTCGTCATGCCCGGTGGCCTGGATCAGCGTTTACTTGAGCGTTTCGTCTCCATACTGGAACAGACCATCGCCGCTGACCCGGACCGCGCGGCGGTGGAAGTTCGGGCCAATACCTCCGCCGAAGCCGACCTGCTGGCGCAATCACTTGAGGCGAACCCACTGCTGTCCGCCCGGCCCGCCGGCGGCGACCGATTGACGATCCGTTCCAGCGCGGCGAAGCGGCCGCCGCCACCAGCCATCGCGCTGGAATTCGGGCTGGGCTTCCACCTGGTCAGCGCCGAGTTCAACGACGCGCCTCGAGTTGCGCTTCAACTGCAGGGACGCAGCGGCCGGCAAGGCGCGTTCGGCTCCACCCGGAGCTTGCTCGTGAGGTCGGATCGATGGCTGGCCGGCCTCGAGTACGGGTCAGCCACGGTGGATCAAGCCGGCCGCGTTTGCTGGGAAGGGCCGGAGCTGGAACGGCAGTTGCGGCGGCGGCGCGAGGAAGCCCAGCAAGAAGATGCCAGCGCGCGCGCCCATTTGCTGGAATATGCCGCAGTGTTGGATAACCACGCCGATGTTTACTACAAAATCCGGGAGGAGACCCTCGTCGCCCGGCCCGATCGTTTAGTACGGTGGGCCGACGACGCGGCGCAGGCCACAGCCGAGGATCTGGCCCGCAAGCATTTTCCCAGTCTCGTCGGGGACGACTATGCCCGGCGCTTCGATTGCCTGGCGGCAGAAATGCGGGTCCGGTACAACGTCGCTGCTGATCCAGCCCGGGGCCATCCCCTGGATGACCTGGGAAGCGCGTTGGCTGAATTATTGCGGCAACGGCTTGCGGAACGACGGGAACAACTGGGCGCGGCCCGGTTCAGCGAGTTGTCCCGAATGCTCCTTTTGCAAGTCGGCGATGAACTGTGGGAAAATCACCGGGCCAACTTGAGGAACACGGCCGCCGCGTCCCGGTTGGATGCGCGGGCGCCGAAAACAGCCATAGCCGAGTACATAATCGCCGCCGACGATGCCTGGCAACACTTCCGTGACGAAGTGTCCCATCGTTTCGTGTACCAAATGTTGACATTTCCCATCACCGGATTGACTGGCGCATCGGATAGCGACCACACCCCGCCGTTGGCGGTGGATCCGCGGCTTGCCGAACTCGTACCCTGATTCCCGCCTTCCGACCCTTTTCCGACCCAAGGAGTTGACCGATATGTCGCCACGAATCAGCCGAATGGCCCTGGCGATGTCCGCCGGCAGCGTGTTGGCAGGCGCGCCCCTGTTGGTTGCCTGCGGAGATTCTTCCAGCGGCCCCACCTACGACCAGTGGGCCGCTACCGACGGGGCTGCCGGCCGCATCAACCTGGACGACGTGCAGCTGGCATTCCAGGAGTCCAGCAGCGCCACCGAGTTTGAACGCCGGGTAAACGAGATCTATGAAGGCGACGGCATCATCCTGATCCGAGCCTCCCAGGACGGCAACCGTCTGACCCTGGAGGGTTGGGAAGACCTGGACGCCAACAACCAAATCGACGACGCGGCGGACGATCGGCTCTTTGCCATCATCAAAGAGGACGAACAGCACCAACTGCAGGGCTATCACGCCAATTCGTACTATCAAAGTCACTTCGGCGCTGGCGACTTTCTCTTCACCTACTTGCTGATCAGCAGCCTGAACCGGGGTCCCTACTTCTACCAGACGATTCCCGACCGCGCGACCGACATCCGCCGGGACCGGGGTTCGTATCGCGGCTCCAGTCGCTACGACACCCAGTTGAACCGCAACCGGCAGTACACCTCCCGGCAGCAGACTTTCGCCGGCTCCCGATACCAGGAGGCCGGGCGGGGCGTCAGTTCCAGCCGGCAGACTTACCAGCAGACCCAGAGATCCTCCGGCGCCTTCCGCACCAGCAGCTCCGTGACGCGCAGCAGTTCGTCCATCTCGCGCAGTTCCACCATCGGCGGCGGAAGCGGATCGACCATATCCCGGAGCAGCAGCCTGGGCGGTTTCAGCGGCGGTGGCGGCCGGGTTCATTTCCGCAACCGCTCGTATGGAGACGGTGGAACTCGCCCCGCCTGGCTGGCCTGAGCCAATGGGAGCCTCCGATGCCGGCGGTCTTACCGTATCGGCATGGACTGACCAGCTGCCGGCCGACACGACGCTGTACGTCGAATTGCCGGGCGAAACCCGTCGCCTGACCCTGCGCCAGTTATTGGGCCGGCTGTTTCCTGGGGATGCCGGCAGGCAAGCCGAGGTCGAAGCCCGGTTGGACCGAAACGCCAATCCCGACCTGCCGGCCTGTTACGCCGTGTTGCTTGCGCTGGTGGAGCAGTGGCGGTCCGGTCTTTGCCGGCTGTCGCTGACGACGGGGCGCGGTTGGGGCCGGCCGGCCCATCCCGACGACCCGGTATCCGCCCACCTGCAACTGCCGCCCTTGTGTCGTCGGGTCGGCCAGTGCGACGGCGCTGACCTGACGCTGACGATGCTGCCCGCCTATCGGCCCCTGGAATGGGTAGTAGCCCGGGGATATGCGGAAGATCGTCAACAACTTCTGGATTGGATGCAGTCGTGCGCCCTGCTCTACTTTGTGGACAAGCATGGCTGCGCTGTACCGCCGCCCGCCGACCCGTCCCTGTCCGAACCATGCCGGCCGGTGGTGTCCGGTCTGTACCGTCGCCGTTGCCTGCGGGCGGCAGCAGACGGGAACCATTCCGAGGTGGCGGCGACGGGCCGTAGGCTGATCGGCGCAATGCTCGAGGAAACCGAGGCGTTGATCGACGGTTTCGATCTATTCAAGGACGCCCGCTGGAACGAGGACGAAGGGGCGGCGGAGTTCGACACCGGCCGCGGCGCCGACTTGCGGGTGGTGGCCATCATCGCCGAGGGTCTGGACCCGGTTCGCTCCGTGTTCCTGCTGCGACTCTACGACGGCAGCCTTGACCCTTTTGCCGACCAATGGCAGCGGTTGGTGGGCGACCCGGCGTTTTTTGACCGTCTCCTGGAGCCGGTGGTTAACCGCGACATGCCACCACCTCCCGAGGAGATCCTCACCGCAATCATGGAGGACGGCTACGCCCTGCTGGACGCTCGGGCCGAAGCGGCTGCCGCCAGCGTGGCCCAAGCCGAAATTCAGCGTCGTCTGTTGGATCTGGAGGAGGGTATCTAGGGCGTGATGTCAACACGGCTTAGATCACCAGGAGCAATATCAGCGCCGAGCTGACCACTACCGCAGTCTCCACGAAAGCCACGCCTACGTTGCGCCCCGCCGCCACCTGCTCCGAAACCCGGGTGCGAGGCAACAACACCAGGTCCACCGCCAGCCGCAATACGTACAGCAATACGAAGCCCACAACGGAGTAAATGACGAACTCCAGGATGCCTTCCCGCCAGCCCACGAAATCTCCGAATGTCGCCTTGAAGGTGACCAGGCCAATTGCGACCAGGTTGCCACCCAGGGCGATGCCCACCGCCGGGTTGTCTTGTTCAATCTCGTCGTGGATGTTGAAGGGAGTGGTCCATTCGTAGAACAGGGCGAACAAGACGAGGACGACGAGGCCAAGTCCAAAGAACGCCAGCGCATTCAACGGACCGCCCTGGCCGGCGATAGCTCCCGCGATAACCAGACCGGACGCGACGTTCACGCCGAATTCCGCCGCTGCCGCCCCAACGTTCTGGTCCTCGATTATCTCGCGTTCCAGCTCAAACCGGTACAGCACCAGGCGGTCGGTAACCAAACGCATCAGGTTCAGTGCGACGATTCCGGCCAGTGAGTACAGGAAGACCCACAGCACTTCCAACCCGAATGCGCGGTCAATTCCCAATCCCCTGTAAACTCCAACGCCCAAAGGTTGGTACACGGCTCCGAGGAAAACCAGGATAACGCCGGCCAGGTATCCCGAAAGCCGCAGCGCCACCGCGAGGTTGCTTTTGGCTACGATCTCCTCCTCAATGCGGTGGCGAGTCACCGCGTCCCGCGCCAATTTAGCGATGGTCAATACCACAAACCCCAGCGCCACGTAAATCAGCCCTCGGGGGAGGTAGATCAGTATGTCAATCAGCAAGTCCACTTGGCATGCTCTCCATTCAGTCGTATCGCCGTTACGTCTCTGACCGCTGCCCCGGATACACCAGCACGTTGTCAGGATCTATGATTTCGCTGAAGTGGGCTTCAAAAGGGATGCCCTCGAACTTGGTGATGGCCAGCATATCGCGCCCATCATCTGCCACGAACTCCCACACGTAGAAGCCCTCTCCTTCCTCGTCCTGGTCGTTCGGGTAATGGAAGGCCTCGAAACTGTTGCGGTATGCGTAGCGTCGCTCTTCAATCTCCACACCGTTGTCGATTGAGTGCGCCTCGTCCAACGTGATCAGGTCGTCCTCGGTCAGCCCGATGGCGTCCAACCCCACGGCTCGGCGGTCGGTGGAGGCGGTGACGAAAAGGTCCCGACCTTCCCCGGAACATTCCAGCCGGACCTGCCGGCGGGCATCGGTCGCCACAATTTCACGCCATTCCAAGCCGTTGCCGGCGTAGCGGTGGACCTGCTCGATCACCAGGTAGGCTTCGTCCAGGTCCAGGCTCAGACCTTGCACGACCACCACGTCTCCGACCTGCGCGGCGCGGATGCTGTTGTCCACAACCAGGCGGTCGGCCATTCCCGACGGCCGGTTATTGCCGCGGCCCATGAGTCGACCGAACAGCCGGCCCAACGATGATTGCTTGCTCATTGTGGACTCCCCAACCAAGGAAAACGGGAACGTACGAATCTCGACAGCGGCGCGACCGCCGGATGCGCCATTATAGCCCAGGACCGCACCGTTCAGAGAAAGGCCCGGCTTGACCGCCGCCGGCAGCGACTATTATCCTCTATTCACACCTACCGCCAATGAATGGAGGAAGCCCGATGGGGGGATTTAACAAAACCGCCGGCATCTTGCTGGGATTGGCCCTGCTGGCCGTGGGCATACTGATGGTCCTTGGCGTGTTGGATTTCCTGCTCAGGATCGCCGGCGTGCTTTGTATCCTTGCCGCGGTCGTGTTGTTGGGCATGGCCTTCTTTGGTTCCAGACGCGGCTATTGACCCGCCAGCCAATCGGCTGAACGTATCCGGCGCACGTAGTACCGGATGATTGACGAAAGGAGAGTGAGAGCATGGGAATGTTTTCCCGAATGTCCACCATTGTGAAATCAAAAATGAACCGCATATTGGACTCCGCTGAGGATCCGCGGGAGACCCTGGACTACTCCTACGAGAAACAGCTGGAAATGCTGCAGAACGTCAAGCGCGGCGTGGTAGAAATGGTCACCGCCAAGCGACGTATCCAGCAGCAGGCCGACCGGGTTAAGGAGAACATCACCCGCCTGGACCGACAGGCTCGCCAGGCGGTAGAAGCCGACCGGGACGACCTCGCCCGATTGGCCCTGGAGCGCAAGCAGGCTGCCCTGGCCGAGCTGGAGGGGCTGGACGAACAGATCGCCGGCATGGAGCGGGAGCAGGAGAAGTTGACCGAGGCCGAAAAGCGCCTCCAGGCCAAGGTGGATGCCTTCCGCAACAAGAAGGAAATCATCAAGGCGCAGTATTCGGCGGCCCAGGCACAGGTCCGCATCGGCGCCGCGCTGGGTGGCATTTCCGAAGAAATGGGCGACGTTTCGCTGGCCGTGCAGCGCGCCGAGAACAAGACTGACCAGATGAGGGCCAAGGCCGGCGCCATCGACGAGTTGGTGGAATCCGGCGTGCTGGACGACATCACCGGCCCCCAGGACGACATCGAGCGGGAATTGGCGAAGATTTCGGCTTCCAGCACTGTTGAAGCCGAATTGGCCGCGCTGAAAAACCCCAACGGGACAACTCCCTCCAGCGGCGGAAGCGCCTGACCGATGACTCGCTACGGCGGATCCCGCCAAAAACCACTGGTCGCCGTCTGACCTTTTTCTGTGATACCGGAGCGCTGAACGTGATTGTACGGATACTTGGCGAGGGACAATTCAACCTGCCCGGGTCGGCCATCGACGACCTCAACGACATTGACAACCGCATGGTGGAGGCGGTGGCCGCTGAAGACGGCGCCCAATTCCAATCGCTGCTCGATGAGATGTTCCAGCTGGTGCGGGACCGGGGTGAACCTCTGCCCCTTGACGAATTGGTGGAATCAGACCTGATCCTGCCGGAAACGGACCTCACGCTGGACGAAGCGGAGCATATTTTCATTGGGGACGGCCTGTTGCCCGGGTAGCGGGCGGTCGCCCCGCAATCCGTCATTCGCGCGAAAGCGGGAATCCAGTAACCTCCGCCCCGGTCAGCGGCCGGCGCACCGCTGCCGGGTCCACGCCGGCGCGCAGCGCCGCCATCACGCCGGCGGCCTCCCAGTAGTTCTCCACAATATGTAGCTGGCCAGCAGCCCAGGGAAGTTCCGTCAGGTCATTGCTCATCAGGTTGCGATTCTCTCGCACGGCGATGGTGGAGATACCCTGCTCCAGGGCGGCCAGGGTCGGCAACCCCACGCATCCGTCGGGGATCACCAGGCACGACACGTCGGCCGCGTTGAGAACGCTGTGATGCACCCGGGCTTCCGGATCGGTGACCAGACGAGGGCTGCGCTGTAACCCTTTCAGGATGCACTGGATCATGGCCAACGATACGGCCTCCGCTGCCATGCGCGGATCGACCACGCCAGGGTCGGCGTTGGCAATCTCTCGGCTGTCCAGCATGGGAGCATGAGCCGAGGGCACGTCGTACAGGGATGAAATCGCATGGGTCAGCATCGCCTCGACGCCGCCCCAGGGGTTGACCATATCGCCCATGCGGTCAAAGTACTCGAAATGATAGCCGGCCGGCACTCCGATCAGGGATGTGATGGCCACGGCGTCATATTGGTCTCGGCGCCGATCCAATTCCGTAAACAGCGGTTCCAACCCCCGTACCCGGCCGGCAGCCCGCCCGGACCGGGCGTAGGTGGAGTACATCTCCAGGCCACTCTCCAGCCGCAGCACCTGCGGCTGGACCAAGCCATAGGACGTCCGGGCCGCGTTGATCGAATTGATGGCCGCATGGACGAAGAGTTCGTCGTCATGGGGGCCGATCACCACCAGCAAACGATTGTTGCGGATCCGCTGCAGCCCCAGTTGACCCTGCATCAGCCGGGCGATCACGCTGCCCTCCACATAAAGAGAGTTAGCCGGCATCTCAATGACGTCCGATGCGTTCACCACGTTGGGATGGGTGATCAGCGTGTCGCAGACCGAGGCCAGCAGGGCGGCCACCGGCATGGCATCCCCGGCGTGACCGCCGATCTCCGCTCCCACCCCGGTGGGAACCAGTAGGACCGAGTTGAACTGCTCGGCGTTCTCCACCGGTCGCCGGTCCAGGCGGAATATGGATGCCGCCGGTCGGTGGTCCTCCAACCCGCGCACCAGGCCAACTTCGCAATGATGGCCTTCCTGACCGGAATTTGGGATCCGCACCTTGCCCGTGACCGCCAGCCGGATGGGAACCTCGCCCGGCTGCAGTTGACGCATCACGGCCTCGCAAAGGCTCTGCCGCAGGTTCGTTATCGACCCGGTGGTGGGGAGAACCAGCTCGCGTTCGTACAGTTCGGCAGTCGCCATGACGTTGCTCATGCTCCCCATCGCGCTGCGAAATCGTCGTACGTGTAGCGTCGTTTCATCAGCAGTTCACCACCCGAAGTGAGGGCATAAATCGTCGGAAGGTTGACGCCGTTAAACGTATGGGCCTTGACGAGGGTGTAGGCGCCCATGTTGAGAAACATTACCCGGTCACCCACCGCCAATGGATGGTCAAAGCTGTACTCCCCAAAGACGTCCCCGGCGAGGCAGGTGCATCCGGCCAGAGTACAGGCCCAATCGGCGTCGTCCCGATGGCCCAGAACGTCCGGTTCATACTGGTACTCGAACGCCTCCGGCATATGGTTCACCGTCGTATCCAGGATCGCGGTTTTTCCGCCGCTCCGCGTTTGGATCTCCAACACGGTGGATACCAGGTAGCACGCTGTCCGTATCAGCGCGGCGCCCGGTTCTATGATCGTCTCCAGGCTACAGCCTCGCTGCAGAAAATCTATCGTGCGGTACAGGGGCGTCATGTCGAGGGCGTCGTCGCCGTATTCGTCTTCAAACAGATATCCGCCGCCCAAGTTGATCCACCGCAGCCGGCCGTCTTCCAACCGGGGACCCAAACCACGACGGATTTTATTCACGGTGGTTTCAAGCTGGCCGAAGTCGGTGGCGTCGCAGTTGGTGTGGAGCAACAGACCGGATACGGAATCGCCCTCGTCCAAAATTTGTGCCACCGTTGACAGCGGCTCACCTAACCGGGATGCCGGCCGGCATGGGTCATACCGCGCATCACCGATGAAAGACAGTTCCGGGTTCACCCGCAGGCCGACCTGGACCGCCGGATGCAATACGTCTCGATGGGATCGCAATTGGTTGACGGAGTTGAAGGCGAAGTAGTCGCAGAGCACGCCCGAATCAGCCGCATCCTGGGGCCGCAGCCCCGCGGTGGTGAAATGCAACGTGCCCCGGTCGCGCAGGACCGACCGCGCCAGCTTCGCCTCAAAGAGCGAACTGACAGCGAATCCATCCAAATGGGGCGCCATCAGCTCCAGCGCGTCGCGGAAGCAGAAGGACTTTACCGCAAAAAGGAGCCGGCAGCCGCTGCTTTCCCGGATCTCTGCGCCCTTCCCCAGCAGCCGGAGGATGCCCGCCTCGTCGTAGATAAATGCGGGAGTTTCCAACGGCACGTCGCCGAAGAGAACGGATCCCAGTCGTTCAGGCCACTCTGTGACAACGTTCATGTGTCGCCAGCTCTGCTAATTGTGTTGGTCGCCAGTAAAAGTAAATGGAGTGCTCGTACACCGGCGTTGCTGGTTGCCACGGCGGCATCACGATGGAATTGCCGCATCAAGGGCCGCAATTGTACAGTGGCCGCACCGACCCAAATCAACACGCTAACCCGGTTAGCCCAGTAAAGGATGGTAACAGAATGGACCCGGCCACGAGTTCCGACGTTGGCGCCGGCCGCCTTGCCGGCCTGCGCAGTCGAGTGTACGCCTTGTTGGAAGCCCCGGACCTCCTTCGGCGGGGTGGCGCTGGCGATGGCCCGTATCTGCGCGGCTCCGTCATACCGGAGATATTCCTGGTATGCGTAATCCTGGTCAACACTGTCTCGCTGATCCTCTGGACCGTGCCCACTCTGAAAGTCGCTTATTCCCTCTGGTTCCACGTGGTGGAGTACTGCACCGTGTCGGTGTTCGTAGTGGAATACGGATTGCGGTTTTGGGCGGTCGCTGAAGCCAACCCAAATGGAAATACATGGCGACAGCGTTTGCGGTTCGTGCTTTCGCCGACTGGCCTGATTGACGCGGCGGCCATCCTCCCGTCGTTGGTGGCAATCGCGGTGCTAGCAATCTCCGGAGACAGCCTCAGTCTCTCGTTTCTGCTGGCGATACGCCTGCTGACCCGCTCGGCCAAGTTGGCGCGTTACTTCCCCGGCGGGCGTCGGCTGGGGATGGCGCTCCGGCTGAAAGCAGGCCAACTGCTCACTGCGGTGGCAGGTCTGCTGGTGGTGTTGGTCATCGCCGCCGCGCTGATGTATTTTGCGGAAGCAGCAGCCCAGCCCGAGGTTTTCAATAGCATTCCGGCGGCGATGTGGTGGAGCGTAGTAACCCTCACCACGGTCGGCTACGGCGACACCGTACCGGTGACCGGCATTGGGCGGATGCTGGCCGCGGTGATTGCGGTGTTGGGCATCGGCCTGTTTGCTCTTCCGGCAGGCATACTAAGCGCCGCCATGATGGAGGCGAACGCAGCCGATGAGGACCAAGGCGAAGCAAACCAGCCAGCCGGCGTTTGCCCTCACTGTGGCGGAGAACTGGGAACCGACGCGGCAGTTGCTGGCGCCAGGGTTTGACGCTCCATCACTACTGTGACCTGCCGCAGTCGCTGTGTTACTTTGAACATCGCCGAAACAATGTTCTCGGCGTGGATGGTTGCTGGCGTTAGGACCTGGTAGCCCAAGGAACGAAATAACTTGACGCGGTTATAGGTCTGCCCAGACCATTTAGGGCGCACGGGCGCCTCAATCAAGGCGTAAAAAACTCCCAATCTAACGGTTGGTCCCTCAACTTGCCGTCGCGGCCCTCCACGTAGCTTTTGTCCCGCAGAGACGAAGGCTCGATGTAAAGTGTTCTCGGTCCGACCCGCCCGAGCCATTCCCCGCCTACGTCAGCCCGCAGGGTCGGGCGTTGGTGGACAAGCGGCTGTACCTGCCGGAGGTTTGGACCTCGGATGATGCCCGGTGCCGGGCAGCGGGGGTGCCGGAGGAGCGACGCGCCTACCGGTCGAAGACGGAGTTGGCCCTGGAGATGGTGGAGCAGGCCCTGGCGCGGGGCCACCTGCAGGCCGGATGGGTGGCTGGGGATGACGCTTTCGGGACGTCGCCGTCCTTCCGGGAAGGAGTGTCCGCCTTGGGGATGCGTTACGTCCTGGACGTTCCAACAAACTTCACGGTGTGGCCTGAGGCGCTGGAATGGACCAGTCCCGCATACCAGGACGCTGGGCGTCCCCGCCAGCCCAGGCTGCGGAGCGGGCAACAGCAGACCCTGGGGGAGCGTGCCGCCGACATTCCGGAGGAAGACTGGCAGACGATAACGGTGGCTCAGGGGAGCCAGGGGCTGCGGGTTTACCAGTTCAGCGCCCAGCGGGTGCGGCCCACCGCCAGGCGGAGGCCCGGCGAGGTCTATTGGGCAGTCCGTCGCCGGAACTTGGACGGCAGCGAGCCGCGCTACTACCTGTCCAATGCTCCTGACGACACGCCCCTGGAAACCCTGGCTTATGTGGGTGGCTCCAGATGGCGCATCGAAACCGAATTCGAGACTGAGAAGAGCGACGTGGGTCTCGACGAGTACGAGACCCGCACCTGGGCCGGTTGGCATCACCACATCACCATGTGCCTGTTGGGCGGAGCGTTCCTGCTGACTTTGCAGCAGGATTGGGGGGAAAAGATGCCCCAGATCACCCGGCCCCAGGTGTACCGGGTAGTGCGTGAGCTTTTGCCCAAAGAACGGTTCGGGCCAGAGGAACTGCTGGGATGGCTGGCAGATGTCCAGGCGCGCAATGAACGGGCCAGACGTTCCCACCAGAAACGCCGCGCCGCCCTCAATCCACACGCTTCCGGCCTACCTCCCTGCCTGTTCGCCGAGGCCAACCCTTTGAGAACAAATCCCCTTGGGCATGCCCGCACCGCCTCAATCCCAGCAAGAGACAGTGCCGTCGGGCCTCACCCCGCAGGTGAGATCTGACCCAGCGCTAACAGAGCTGAATTCCCCCTTGAGAGGTATAGCAGTGCCGTGGCCTTCAAACCCCCAGCAGGCCACCTTGCGGTCTGCCTTTACCCCACAGGAATGTTCCTCTCCGACACTAACGGAAACGAACTGGCCGCTGGGCGCCATAGTTGCGGGGTGACCATCTTCGCCCCAGCAGACGACGGCGCCATCAACGGTAACGCCGCAGGAGTGGCCAGCGCCGGCGCTGACCGCCTCGAACAGCCCTACCGGGGGCGTAGCCTGGCCAAGTTGGTTATTGCCCCAGCAGGTTGCGGTGGCATCGGTTTTCATCCCACAGGTGTGGAGAAGTCCGGCACTGACCGAGGTGAATTTCCCCTCCGGGGGCGTGGCCTGGCCGTATTCATTGCTACCCCAGCAGGAGACGGTGCCATCGGTCCTGACCCCGCAGGTGTGGTTGCTTTCGGCGCTGACCGAAGTGAATTTTCCGCCTGGCGGAGAGGCTTGGCCATGCCAATCTTCACCCCAGCAGACGACAAATCCCTTTCGTGTCAGCCCGCAGGCGTGCTCCCATCCCGTGCTGACTGAGGTGAACTGCCGCTGCTCCCTGGGGGGAGTGGCCTGACCGAATTCATCCGAGCCCCAACAGGAGACGGTGCCATCGGTCTTGACTCCGCAGGAATGAAATGCCCCGACGCTGACCGATTTGAACTGCCCTTCCGGCGGAGAGGACAGGCAGGTCACAGTGTTGTCGAGTCTCAACCCACAACTGTGCTGGAAGCCGACACTCACCGAAGCCAGCTGCTCACCTAACGGCGGTGAGGCTTGACCATAATCATCTAGGCCCCAGCAGGTCACGGTGTGGTCGAGCCTCAATCCGCAATTGTGCTGAAACCCTACACTCACCGAGGCAAACTGCCCGTCCGGCGGGGTAGACTGTCCGTCTTCATCGAGCCCCCAGCAGGTCACGGTGTGGTCGAGCCTCAATCCGCAATTATGCTGAAATCCGACACCCACCGAGGCAAACTGCCCGTCCGGCGGGGTAGACTGTCCGTCTTCATCGAGCCCCCAGCAAGCCACAGTGCCGTTCTCCCTCAAGCCACAGGTGTGGCCCCACCCGGCGCCCACTGAGGTGAACTTTCCGTCGGGGGGCGTGGCTTGACCCAGTTCATCGGAACCCCAACAGGCCACGGCGCCATCGGTCTTGACTCCGCAGGAATGAAATGCCCCGACGCTGACCGATTTGAACTGCCCTTCCGGCGGAGAGGACAGGAACAGCGCTGTCCGTTCTCAGCGCACAGGTGTGGAACCCTCCAGCGCTTACGGCGGAAAAATGGCCTTCGGACCCAGCGGACTCAGCATGACCCGGATTTGAAGCAGGAACTGCCGTGGCCGAAGGCGCAGCGTTGGCAACCGGTTTCGCCGGAGGATTCTGCGTCGGTGAAGGGCTTGGAGTAGTTGTCGATGCAAGCGGTCGGGTTGCCCGTAAAGCGGGAGCGAGGGTTGTGTCAGCGGGACGGTGGCCCAGAGTTGGAGACCTGGAAGTGGGAGTTGGAGTGAGGATGTCGCCAGATGCGATTATGGTCGCGGGAGCCTTGGTCGGAGGCGGCTCATTCGAGTGCGTCCCACACGCCAGAACGGCAAGGAGGATCGCGGCGCAAAGGGCCAGCTTCCAAAGGCCTCTGATTCCAATATAAGAGGCGGCTGCACCCAACTCCGAGGAACTCAGTTCGGACATTGGGCACGTCTCTTTTCGTGGATCCTCGGACGGCCTCCATATATTTCCTGAACCATGGATGTCCTCTCGGCTATTTGGCTTCCATCCAAAAGTCAGCGTCCAGGGTCGGGCTATGCAATAAACACGGTACGTCTTTGGCTCGGTACCTGGTCGCCTGTTGCCTCCACAACCGCGTTGCCAACCTCCCAGGCCTGACCCGCCGTTGATACGGCTCATGATTCCCAATGCTTGCGCTATTACCACGGCAGAATGCTCCTGTACTTCAGTGATGGGCGCGGTTACGGGTCCAAGTGCCTGGTTTTCACCAGTGAACTTTCATCCCACGGGTGTGGACAATACAGATGGATCCTTTTTCCAAGCTAGGCTTTGCGCATTTTTAGAAAAGTAAAAGGACAGAGTAAGCTGGCCTGACCCCACTTCAAAATGGCCAGCCCATGCTCACCCTGCCCAATGCCATTGTAGCCGTTCTCCTTCCCTTCGCAACGCTGTTCACCAACCCGACCTGGCAGAAGGCCCAACTGCTGCTGGTGGGCGCGATCCTGACCCCGGGTCAACGCACCGTGGCAGCAGCGCTCCGCGTCATGGGTCGCAGCGACCAGGGCGACTACGCCCGCTACCATGAGGTGCTGAATCGGGCGGTGTAGTCATCTCGGGAGGCCGCCCGCGTCCTGTTGGCGCTGCTGCTCCAGCACCTGGACCGTGGCGACGGTCCGTTGATCTGCGGCGTGCGATCATTGACCAATCAGGAAACTCTGGAACGACGTCGTGGTGGCAGGATCGGGGCGCGGGCCATCTACCGTGATCCGGTGCGGTCCAGCCGCAATCAACTGGTCAAAGCCAGTCCGCCAGAGGCGGACGCGGGATCTCCTTGATGTGGCTGGGCCAGGTCCCCTGGGCCGGTCGCCATTGGGCGTTGCCGGTACTCACGGTGCTGGCGCCCTCGTCTCGGTATCACGCGCAACAAGGACGCCGGCACAATCCGCCATAGGCGGAACCGACTGGGCGAGGCAGATGGTCATGTCCGCCTTTGGCCGACGCCGCTGGCTGCCCCAGCGTCCCCTGGTGTTGGTGGGGGACAACAGCTACGCCGTGCTGGATTTGCTCCACTGCTGCCAGTCCCTCCGTGAACCGGTTACTCTCATTGCCAGATTGCGCCTGGACGCCGCCCGGTACGCGCCAGCTCAGTCTCGTCAGCCGGGTCAGAACGGCCGGACACCACTGAAAGGCCCGCGGCGACCCGCGCTGAAAACGCTCCTCGAACAGTCCGACGTAACTTGGTCCAGCGCCGAGGTAGCCTGGTACGACGGCACCATCCGCATCGTGGAACTCACCTCCCAGACGGCGGTGTGGTACCGCTCCGGGAAGCCGCCGGTACTCCTGCGCTGGGTGTTGGTCCGCGACCCCCAGGGTATCTTCGACCCCCAGGCTCTGCTCTGCACCGACCCCACGGCAGACTCGACCCAGATCCTGGAATGGTTTCTCCTGCGCTGGTCCGCCTCTGGCGGAGAGGTCACCCCGTATCAAGTACGAGGCAGGCTCTTTCAGGAAGTGCGCACCCACCTGGGTGTCGAGACCCAGCGCCAGTGGTCCGACCTGGCCATCGCCCGCACCACGCCCGTCCTGCTGGGCCTTTTCTCCTGGACCACACTGGCCGCCCACGCCTTGCAAAAACAACACTCCATGACCCAGCGCAGAGCCGCCTGGTACGATCCGCCACAGGCGGATCGCCGACTTTCGTGGACGCCATCGCTCTGGTGCGACGGTCCGCTCATTCCTTTCCCCCGACTTGCTCATCCTGGATGACCTCGGTCTGCACCGGCTCACCGCCCAACAGTCTGCCGATCTCTACGGACTGATCCTCAATCGCCACCGGGCGTCCAGCTTCGTCATCACCAGCAATCAGGCCGTGGACGAATGGCTCAGTCTCTTCGACGACCCCATCCTAGGCAACAGTGCCTTGGACGGCCTGGCCAACGCCAGCTACCAGATCGTCATCGAGGGAACCAGCTACCGGGAACGGCTGTCCCCACACCGCGCTTTGCTGGGCGCCCAAGGAGGTGATTGACCAGACAACCACAACCTGACAATAGTCAAAATCGCCACGCGCCCAGGGTGGTACATAGTCCTTGGCGATCACTGGCTCAATGTCCGCGGCGTTTCCCACCAATTGGCCGCCGCTAGGCCGGCTTGGCGTGGTAGTGCTGGGGCCGGGAGCCTGCTATCAGCCGGGAGGGAACTACCAGCGGCTCCTGCGTCAAGCGTTGGCCGTTATCGCGGTGCTGGTTTCCGTGTCCACTGCGCTGGTGAGACCGGTGGCTTTCCTGGGATTGCTGGTTGCCCTCCTGGCCACCAACTCACGGGGACGTTCCGGCACCGAAACACGGCGTTGGCGGCGGGCATCATCGCGATCATCGCGCTGGTGGGCGGGCAGTTCCTTCATGAGGAACTGCCCGGTTCCGCCACCCGGTTGAGCGTGATAATCAGTTTCGTGGGTGGCGGATACCTGATCCTGCTGCTCCTCAGGGAATCAAGGCGATGATTGAACTCAGCGGGATCGCCAAACGATA
Organism: Dehalococcoidia bacterium; assembly: GCA_021295965.1. Lineage (GTDB taxonomy): Bacteria > Chloroflexota > Dehalococcoidia > Lucifugimonadales > UBA3495 > Bin87. Next base: position 79,681 of record JAGWBI010000004.1, read on the forward strand.
CCGCGCCGTCACAGTGGCAGACAACGTTTCCGTTGCCTTCAAGCAGGGCGGCAATACCGTCCTGGCCGGACCTAACGGCGCCGGAAAATCGAAGCTGGTGTCCATCTTCGAACACCCTCCTCGCCCTGGACGCCGGAACGGTGCATATTGATGGCCTGGATGTGGCGCGGACCAGGGGCGGGGAGTTGGTGCGGGGGTTGTCCATCCTAAGTCAGGAGAAATCAGATCACGCTGCGGGAGTTGGTAGAATTTGGCAGGTTCCCCTATCCCAAGGAACGCCTGAACGCCGAAGACCGAGAGCATGTTGAGCAGGCGATAGTCTATCTGGCGTTTCGGGAATTCGCTGGCAGGCCAATCGAACAACTGTCCGGCGGTCAACGATAGCGTGCGTTCACCGCTATGGTGCTGTGCCAGGACACCGACTACGTGCTGCTGGACGAACCCCTCAACAACCTGGACATGCGCCATGCTCCCCATACCATGGCGTTGATACGGCGCCCATCAACGGAATTCGACAAGACCGTCGTGGTCGTCCTGCACGATGTTAATTTCGCCGGTCGTCACGCTGATCGCAGCGCTGCGATCAAAAACGGCAGGGTGTTGGCCGACGGCGTCCCCGCAAACATTCTCACGGCGACAACGATCGAGGAGATTTTCGACCTGGAAGCCCGGTGCTTTGCGTTGATTCAACGCCGGTGGCGGCGCATTTTGCGGTGAGGAATTCGACTGCCGCTGAAGGTTCGGTCTCGTCTGATTAGCCCTGACTCTGCGGGGTCGGGTCCGCGCCGGTCAGCCTCCCGACCGCACGGTGCGGGGATCGAGCAGATCCCGGAGCCCGTCCCCCAGCAGGTTGAACCCCAGCACCGCGATGAATATGGCCGTCCCCGGGAGCAGCAACAGGCGGGGCGCGGTTTGCAGGTGCGGCCGGGCGTCATTGAGCATGGCGCCCCATTCCGGCGTGGGCGGCTGCGCCCCCAACCCCAGGAAGTTTAGGCCGGCGATTCCCAGGATAATCCAGCCGATATCCAAGGACGCGATGACAATGATCGGGCCGAGGATGTTGGGCGCAATGTGGTGAAGGATGATGCGCAGGTTGCTGGCGCCGGCGGCCCGCGCCGCTGTCACGTACTCCATCTGTCGCGCACCCAGGGTAACTCCGCGAATGATGCGGGCATGACCCACCCACCAGACCGCGCCGGCTGCCAGCAGCACGTTGAGCAGGCCGGGTCCAAGCGCACCCGCCACCGCCAGCGCCAGGATCAGGGAAGGGAATGCCAGCAGCAGATCGACTACTCCCATCAGGGCCGTGTCCGCCCAACCGCCGTGGTATCCGGACAGGATCCCCACTGTCAGGGCGATGGTCATGCTGAGAGCCAGGGTTGCAGCGGCGGCCAGCAGGGTCACGCGGGCCCCGTGAACGACCCGACTGAACGTGTCCCGACCAAGGTGGTCGGTGCCCAGCAGGTGCTGTGTTGACGGCGTGAGCAATCGTTCGGGCAGATTGATCTCGGTGGGATCGTCCAGGGGAAGCCAGGGGGCCAACAACCCCGCCAGCAGCAGCGACGCCACCAGGAACAGCCCCAACGCGGTTCCCGGCTCCCGCAGCAACGCCGCCCACCGCCGCCGCCGCCGCGCGCCACTGGCCGCCGGGATGGAAACCGGGTCCCCAACGTGTCCGGTATCAATCGCCATCGACCGCTACACCGCGTCCCGTCCGAAGCGCAGGCGCGGGTCGGCGACGCGCAGAGCAACGTCAGCGGCCAGGTTGACCAGCAGGACGACCACGGCGATGTAGGTGACGAACCCTTGCACCACTGGGTAGTCCCGGGTCAGCGCCGCCCCTACCATCAACTGGCCCAAACCGGGCCAACTGAATATGGTCTCCACGATGACAGCGCCGCTGAGCAGATAGCCAAGGTTGACCCCCGTGGCCCCGATGGCCGGCAACAGCGCGTTACGGAGGGCGTGCCGGAAAGCGACGGTTTGTTCAGACAGTCCCTTGGCCCGCGCCGTCCGGATGTAGTCCTGCCCCAGTGTTTCCAGCATACTGGCGCGTATCAGCCGCATCAGCTGGGCCATGGGAGCAAGAGACAGCGCGACGGCCGGCAGCACGACCTGCGCAGCCGAACCGTAGCCCAGGGCCGGCAACCACGACAGTTTCACCGCAAAGAGGATGATCAACCCGTAGGCTAGGGCGTAGGATGGAGCCGCCGCCCCCACCAGCGCCGCAAGGCGCGCAAGGGCATCAACTGGAGTGCCGCGCCGGCGGGCCGACAGTATGCCCATGGGCACGGCGACCAGCAACGCCAGGGCCAAGGAGGCCGCCGTGAGCAGCGCCGTGGGGACGGTCCGGCGGGCAAGCTGACCAGCAACGGGCTGTTCGGTGACGTAGGATCGCCCCATGTCGCCCGCCAGGGCTTGCGACACCCAGCGAACGTATCGCACCGGCAAAGAAGCGTCCAGGCCCAGCTCGATGCGCATGGCCGCGACGGCCGCGGGGCTGGGCAGCTGGCCGGGGTTGCGCTGACGCAGCACAATCTCGGCCGGGTCTCCCGGCGCCAGGTTCAACAATACAAAGCTGACCGCCGAGATGCCCAGCAGCAGCAACGGCAGCGTGGCCAGCCGGCGGGCCAGGTATGCTCCCATCCTGGTGGTCTAAATCCACCCGGAAGAACCGCAACACGTCACTTGCTCAGCCCAATGCGGTGGTCGAAGAAATAGAGGCTGGATGGATGGGGTTCGAAACCGGTGACCCGTTCACTGACGCCATACACCATATACACATGCGCCACCGGCAGAAATGCGCTTTCTTCCGTAACCACCGCCAGGGCATCGCAGGCTATCTGCTTCCGATCCTCCAGGTCCGGCAAGGAGCCGGCCCGGGCCACGATGTCCGCCAATCCGGAATTGTCGTAATGTCCGTAGTTGTTGGCCCCGCTGCCGCTGGCGTCGGCCCGGAGGCCGGCGTACTTGCTGACGTTGAGCACCGGGTCTCCGGCTTCGACCACGCTGTTATACCACCCGAAGAGATCCCAGGCGGGGTCCTTGACCACGGACCATTCGGTGATGATCACCTCGGCCTTGATGCCAACGTCAGCAAGCATCGCTTGCGCGGCTTCGGCCATGATGGGGAGCTGGAACCGCTGGGGGTAGCCGCCGATGACTATCTCCAGAGGTTGACCGTCCTTGTCAACGATGCCGTCGCCGTCGGTGTCGGCGTAGCCAGCTTCGGCCAACAGGGCGCGAGCCTGCCCAGGATCATAGCCCGGGGCGTTGACGCCCGGGCAGGATACCAGCGCTTCCGGCAGCAGGAGTTCCGCATACGAACCCGTGCCTTCGGGAGCGACCAACCCGGCGATGCTTTCCCGATCGATGGCTTGATCCACGGCCCGGCGCACCAGCGGATCGGCCAGCGTACCTCGCTCGAAATTCACCCACCACATGACCACGGAGGTACCGATGCCCGCAGTCCGACTGTGCAACCCCGGCTGGGCGTTGATGGTCTGGGCTCCTTCCGGTGATATGTTGATGGCTACGTCAACGTCCCCGGCCTGCAGCGCCAGTTCCCGGCTGTTGGTGTCCGGAATGGCGATGTGTTCGATGCCGGCCAACGGAGGAGCGCCGCCCCAGTAATTGTCGTTGGCCACGCTGATGAGGCGTTCTTTCTGGATGTACTCGGTGGGAACATAGGGGCCGGTCAGGGCGCCGGCGGCGATGAAATTGCCCTCTCCGGCGGCGTCGGCGGCTGTAGCATCGGTGATGGCGACGGCGGGGCTCGTCAACAGACCCGGCAGCGTGGGTTGCGGCTCTGTGGTGGTAATGATGATAGTGTGCTCACCATGGACGGTCACGGTGTCGATGGTCAATGTTTCAGCCGACGCCGGCGACAATCGGATGGTCCTCTCCAGGGAAGCCTTGACCGCTTGAGCGTCCATCACGCTTCCATTGTGGAAGTTGACATCCGACCGAAGCTCGATTTCCCAGGTCAATGGGTCCACTTGCGTGGCTGCCGTCGCCAGCCATGGTTCGGGACTGAGGGTGGTCGCTGACAGTCGGAACAGGTTCTCCGACATCCCCGATTGGTTGGCTACCCAACCGCTCTCCACCGGGTCCAGCGGACTGTCCAGCCAAATGACGCCCGCCGTCAGTGTGGGTCGGTCCACACGGGTCGCAGCCGCCGGCTCGGCCGTTTGTTGCGTGGGAGACGATGACTCCGCAGGCTGAACCGGAGTGGCGGTAGCGACCGCCTGCTGAGGAATGGCTGCCGCCGGGGCGGTTGCGTCGGGCGCGCTGCCAGCCGCCGGCGGGGCCGTCTCGCTGGTCGCGGCGGGAGACCCGCAGGCCACCGCCAACAGGAACATCAAGGCCAGGCCGATAGACAATGCAATTCTGAAACTGTTCGACGTTATGTAAGGCATCTTTGTCCTCCAGGACGTCCCATGGTTTTCCGATGAACACCACCGCTCAGGCGAGTTCCAACTTCGCGGGATCAACAGCGCGGGAAATCTGGCGCCGGCGGCGCGGGGATGCTGTCCGCGTTAGGGCAGCAAAAGACCCCGTCCGCACTAGGTGAACGGGGCTCGTTTTCGGGCGTCCTGTTGGACTGTTGCAGATTCGCAACCTGCCAACAGATCTGCTTCACTCGTTCCGCGAAGTGCAGCTAGAGTACCCCTGATGGCAGGCTTCCTGGCTGATGGCTTATAGCGACGCGTCTTCACCTTCCCATCCGCTGGAGCGGACAGTGGTTTAAATCGACATCCTTTCTGACAGAATGCCGCGAGAAGCGCGTCTCGCCAATTACAGTGGCGCGACCGCACCGGATTTGCACCGGATTTCCTTTTGTCCCGCGTTTTCCGACCCAGTACCATCTGGCGTCAGCAAAAGGTCGGAGCGACGGGCCACCAACAGGAATTGGTTGGGATGTTCAGTTGTTAACAACCGTAAATTAGCACGACGGTCTCGGGCGGTCAACCTTGCGGATCCAATTCCTTGTCGGCCTCGGCGCGGGTTCGCGCCGATTCGGACACGTCACCGTGCAGGTCGATGATGTCGTCGGCGACTCCGGCGACCCAGGGGTAGTCGCTCCATTCCGCCACGAAGCCGTCGGCATCCGCCAGCAGTCGGGCTATCGCGACGAACGGATCAATATCAGTCTGTATGGCGGCGATGCGGTTCTCCATCTCCACCACCCCTGGCGGAAACTCTACAATGGAGAAAGGCCCCGCAGAGCTGTGGGAAACCAGACCCTCGAGGAGTTCGCCGTGCTAGCGAAAATAGGAGATTGATCTGTAGATTAGAGCGACTGCTGACACAGAAAATGAGGCGAGAGCAGAACGGGCTGGAGCAGAATAGGGAGTGGTACAACCGCCGGGGCAGTTCAAGCGATGTGAGATAAAAATTGAGCGGTCCGACTGCGGACTGCTTCGCCCCCGAGACGCCAAGTGCTGACCAGACTAAGAAAGATGAAATACCGGGACAGTGGTCAGCAGATTTGAGGGGGTAGTTGGGTATGCCGGAGCTGGGAGCTTGGCTGGAGAGGTGGCGCATGGACGGGGCTGGGGTACGGCGACGGATGTACCGAGCGCCGACGCCTCGGGAACGAGAACGTTGGTCCGCCTCTGGCGGATGGCTGCTGGCGCAGGGGTGGACGGCGGCGGCGGTGGGCCGAGCCTTGGAGCGGGATGCCCACACCATAGGTCAATGGGCGGTCCCAAGGGGCTGGTTTTTGAGCAGAGTGGTGGTTCCCCCCGCGGTGGACGTGGAGCAACGAGCCGAGTTGAAGGCGGTGGTGCAGCAATTACCGTCGCCGGCGGGTATCAAGCTGTCCAACTGGAACTGGCAGGCGGTGCGCCGATATGTGAAAGACTGCTTCGGCTTGGCGCTGAGCCGGCGTCCGCCTGTGGCGGATCTGAACTATCCCGTATCGAGTAGGGGACAGGCTCTGCACCGGTTGGGGTTGGTGCTGAAGCGGCCCGAGAAGCGGTTGCTGAAAGCAGACCCAGCGCGGCGAGAGGCTTTCGTGGGAGAGTATGCGGCGCTGACGGTGGCGGCCGCACAGACGGGAACCAAGATATTCTGCGCCGACGAGGCCCACTTTCAGGTGGATGCCGATCTACGGGGCAAGTGGGCGCTGCAGGGCGAACCGGCGCTGGTGGACGCCACCAGCCCGCGCCGCGGTGAGAAGGTCAGCTACTACTCGGCGGTGTGTCTGGAGACCGGGGAGGTGGAGGTGATGGAACTGGAGGGCAACAGCAACTCCGCCACCTGCCAGTGGCGGACGGGCGCAACACACCGAACCGCTCACAGTGATTTGGGCCAGCAACTCCCCGGCCCATCGGGGCGACGCGATCCGGGCTTATCTCACCACGCCCAACCTGAAGCTGCGCCTGGTGAACCCCGTATCAAGTACGGGGCAGGCTCTGCCCAGCTACGGTCCAGACTTCAACGCGCCGATCCTTGACCAATTGCGCCGTCTGGGGATGGGCGGGTCAGGAAGCAACCGCCAACAAGCAACCGCCAACCAGCGCCTGGGAACCCGTGCCGCGGTACGGGAGAAGGTGGGCGGCTTTTTCACCGATCTGACCCACCGACGGGAAGAAGTCAAACGCCGCCGCCGAAGCGTGCTGCAAGCAAAAGCCGACGAATCAATTGGCGGCACCCAAGCCATCCCTCTCCGCCCGGCAAATGTAGTTTTCACCCTGGCTTCGGTTTTGGGGCGGCTTGGGGGACTTGGCCGCAGATCCTCCGTCTGCTGAGGGAATCGAAAGTGGGTCCCGATCCGATTGCATGGCTACACAAGATGCTCCAAGAGCAGTCCCCTTCCCCGAGGACGCCTATAACCGTGGAGGAATACGAAATGTGAATTGGCGGATACCAAATCAAATACGGTCCTGCATCAACGTGATGCGATTCGAGACTGGCAGTCTCTTTCCCTCCGACCATTGGTAGTTCACGGGCACTGGCGCAGAAGGCCGCGATTTCGAGGCAGTGCCGGAACATGCGGTGCGACTGTACGTCGAATGCAAGACCGGCGAGAAGGTACAGCCCGCCGCGATTGCTCATTTCCGAACCAGATTGGAGCGCAACCGTCGTCTCTACAAGTTACTGGCTCAGTGACGCGGTGGTTCCTCACCGTAGAGACCGTCCTGGCGATACATGGGATTTTGATCGAAGAGACTGGCGGTGCATCGGGGGTTCGCGACCTCGGCTCCTTGGAGTCGGCCGTGATGCGGCCTCAGATAGGCTACTACGACGGGATAAGCGAAGAGGACGCCGTTCTAATGGAGAGTCTCACGATCAACCATCCTTTTGTGGACGGAAACAAACGGATCGCCTTCGCCACCGCCGGCACCTTCCTGTTAACGAACGGTTACTATATCGATTGCGATAGCATCGAGGCACATAGGCACTTAATGCACTTGTTCGATACTCAGTCGTTCACGTTCGTAGAATTGGTCGCTTGGCAGTCCAACAAAGTCAAACCATTGCCGCCAGTGTGATCACAACGGAGCACACTCAGGCTCGAGCGCGTCCCACTCACTTCGCACCCATTCGTTTCCTTTCCCGTAAAAGGCGCCACTCATTGGGCGGTGTCCACGCATCGTAGGCGGCCGGACTGATCCCGGACGGGGGCGGTCGGTGATCACCAACTGGTGGCCGTTCATTGCGGTGGCGACAATGATTCGGTCAGCCCGGTAGGCGCGAGAATTGATCAACTCGTTGGCGCGGATACCGATTTCGCCGTCCACGGGGACCGGATCAGGCCCTGGCCCAACTGCTCCAACCGCCATAGGCTCACGTCGTCGGCGTATTCGATACGCCCCTTCTCCCTGAGCATCGGCATCTCCCAGAATGAGATGGCCGACATCGCCAGTTCCTCGGCCTGCCAGGCCCGCTCAATTTCGGCGCGAGCCACGGGTCCCAGTTTGGCGTCGCCAGCCCGTAATCAGAGGGCGGCGTGGGTGTCGAGCAAGATCACGGGTTGATCGACCGATCAGCGTCGGACTGGGCTCCCCATTCGACGTCGATGGGCGAGATGATGTCGCAAGTGATTTTCAGGCGTCCCTTGTCGATGCCGAACAGCGTCCTGGAACGCCCGTGGAAGGCGGTCAGCTTGGCCACCGGCTTGCCGTTCTGGGTGATGACTATCTCGCCGCCGGTCTCGGCCACTTCGTCCATCAGCGCCAGGTATCTGGCCTTGAACTCGGATGCTTTCATGGTCCGGCTCTGACCGGCGTGTCCCCGGTGGGTAATCATGGTCAATGCTCCGGCTGGTTGGACCGCCCCAGTCTGACTCCGTTATATTGTGGTCATGACCATCGTCACCAACGCCCGGCCGGGATCGCATCGCCAACGTGATCTGATCGTCGCGATAGATCCTAGACCCATGTTGGCATCTGCTGCTCAGAACGGCCATTTGCGCCCTCCTTGCGCAGGGGAGGGAATGTGGTTGGCAACCGTCCTACCAGCTTGCGATATCAGCCCCGCGACCCGCTTGTCCGTTCACTTTCAACGGTTGTGCTTGAGATTGAGCGATGCCTGACCTCCCACGGCACCACCCGGTGTTTCCCAATTCCGCCCAATGATGGATGAAGCGCACCACACTGTCCGGCGTCAACTAGATTTGCCGACTTGTATGGCACACGCACGCTACGAATGATGGCCAAGGTTGTTCCTATGAATAATCTGATGCAAGGCAAAATCTGTCTCATAACCGGAGGCAGCGATGGAATCGGCTACGCGGCATCCCGCGAACTGGCCCGTCTGGGCGCCAGGGTAGTGATCGTGGGCCGCAACTCCGCCAAGACCGAGGCCGCGGTGCGGCGAATCATCGCTGATACGAACAACCCGGCAGTGGGGCATCTGTTGGCCGACCTTTCATCCCAACGTGAGGTGCGCCGCGTCGCCGCCGAGGCGATGGAACTGTTGCCCCATCTGGATGTGCTGTTGAACAATGCCGGGGCCATCTTCCTGTCCGGCAAGCGCAGCGCCGATGGCATCGAGATGACTTTCGCACTAAACCACCTGAGCTACTTCCTGCTGACCGGCCTGCTGCTCGAACATCTACGGAAAGCGCCACGAGCACGGATTATCAACGTATCCTCCTGTGCGCATGAATCTATGAGCAAGTTACGGCTGGAAGACCTGCCAAGTCCTTCCAGCAATGGGCGATATCCGGCCTACAAACGCTCCAAGCTCTGCAACATCCTGTTCACCTACGAGCTCGCGCGGCGTCTGGAAGGCGAGAATATCACCGTAAATGCCCTGCATCCCGGCCTGGTGCGGACCAACATCGCCCGCAACAATGGGTTGCTGGGTCGTGTGGTCAATTTCTTCATCGGAGTTCGCGGCATTGCCCCGGACAAGGGAGCGGAAACGCCGGTGTACCTGGCCGCATCGCCCGAAGTGGAGGGTGTGACGGGCAGGTATTTCGTGGACTGCCGCCCAGTGCCGTCTTCCAGCATCAGCTACGATGCAGAACTGGCCGCCAGGCTATGGGATACAAGCGTGTCCCTTACCAACGCGGGCCATCCACCGGCCCGCTGAAAGGTTAGGTCTGGCCCTAAACCCGCTGGCGACGCGCCCGGACCGGGGACCGACCTTCCCAGCCAAGTCAATCGGTCCCCCGCCCCACTACCCGACGCCCCTGGCTCGACCTGTCGTGTGGGTGACGCCTGAGCTCTCCGGCTATTTTCCGTCGTCAGCGGTCAAGCAGGCCCGCCGGTTGGCGCCTGAGCGGGCAGGAACGCGGAGCCTATCGTGCCGTCAGATCGTCCAGGGGTTACTGCGGCTGCAGATCCCGCGACTGGAACTGGAACCACTGGACGTGTCCGTCTTCTACCAGTTGCTGTACGGCGTGGTCGTTCTCGAGGCTTGCGATTACGGGCACGGCGGTCATGCCCGTGAACCGGCTGATGAGTTCGGCGTTACGGACAGCCCGCTGGGTATCGCGTTCGTCGGCGGTGTAGGATGCCTCGACGGCCATGAAAAGTTGGTTGCCGTCCTGGTCTTGAACCTTCGCGACCAGGTCGGCCACGTAGAAGCTGCGCCGGACGCCGGCCGGAATGTCGTTGGCCGTGGACCCGCGCAGCATGTTTCGCAGGTCGTTACTGCTGAGCTGCTGTGCGATTTCGTAGCCCAGCTGCTCGGCGATATCGTCGGCCATCTCGCGGGCGATGCGGCCGGCCACATGGCCCTTGAGGTCGCCCAGGTCGTCGGTGATCCGCTGTAGGCGGGCCTCCACGCTGGCGTTGGTGTCCGCCTGCCGGGCGTTGAACTCTTCCTGCCGGTCGATGAAGCCCGTCACGTAGGTGGCGAATTGGGCGAAACGTTCCGGCAACTGCACCAGTTCAGCGGGAAGGATCAGGCTGCGGACTTGGGCGAGGAATACGGGGTCGTCCTGCAGAGTCCGGAGCAGGCGTTCTTTGTCCTGTTGGCTCATCGTCATGGTTCTGCTCCGCGCCGGCTTTGATTTTATCACTCTTCCCGGCCGGGCACAGAGAGCGACGGTGCGGCGTCATGCTATCGTTCATTTTTGGGTCAAGGCGGTCCGGCCTGCGACGACTTCTTCTGGGGGCACGCCGGGGCGGTTCCGAGGTGCTAAACTGCCGGTGTCACGGTCCTGGCCCAACCTGTGCCGCCGTATCCAAACAGAAAGGAGTGAGCAGTGCCTTACGCCAACATAGACGGAGTCAACCTGTATTACGAGGAATATGGCGCCGGCCCCACGGTCATGCTGACGCCGGGCGGACGGGTGGACCACAACGGCCTGCGTCCCATGGCTGCCCTGCTGTCGACCCATTGCCGCGTCATCATCCACGACCGCCGCAACTGCGGCAAATCCGATGTGGTGATCGGTGGTGAGCTTTCCGAGCAGCACCTTTGGGCTGAGGAGATGGCAGCTCTGCTGGAATACCTGGGCGCTGCCCCGGCTTACCTGGCCGGAGGGTCCGCCGGTTCGCGCACTTCCCTGACGGTGGCGGTGCGGCACCCGGAGGTCGTCAAGGGTGTATTTGTCTGGGAAGTCTCCGGCGGGCCGAGGAGCGCCGAACTGATGTCCCCCGGCTACTACGGACAGTACATCGAGGCCGCCGAGCGAGGCGGGATGGCGGCCGTGGCCGCTACCGAGTTTTTCGAGCAGCGCATCCGGGACAACGCCGACAACCGGGAACGGATCCTTGCCATGGACCCCGAGGAGTTCTGTTCCGTCATGCACCGCTGGCGGGACCAGTTCTCCCAACCCAACCCGGTGGGAGACCTTACTGAGGAACAGCTGGAGTCCATCACATGCCCAGTGCTGGCCTTCGAGGGCAACACGCCGGACGACGTTCACCACAAGTCTGCGGCGGAGAACGTGAAGCGGCTGGTACACAACGCCGAGCTGCTCCCGTCGGCGTGGACCCACGCGGAATGGGCGGTCATCGGTCAGCACGACAACACCTTCCCAGGCATCGCCGCCACCAACCGCTACCACATGAAGTCCACTTTCTACGCCGCGCGACTCCTGGAGTTCATCGCCAGGGTCGAATCCCTGCAGACTTCAGCCGCGGCCTGACCCGTATCCTTTACAGACCAAAACGGAGGAACAGGATGGGAACCTTCAGACTTTACTCTGGCGATGACGGCCAGTCCCACATTGAGACCAAAGAGCGCGCAGGATGTCACCACCATCAGCTTCAGTGAAGCCCCGGCCGGTCGCTTCTCCGACTGGCACCCGGCGCCGCGCCGCCAGTTTGTCATCATCCTGTCCGGGCAACTGGAGATCGGCCTTGGCGACGGCTCCAAGCACGTCTTCGGCCCCGGCGACGCCCGCCTGGTGGAGGATACCACCGGCCAGGGTCACACAACCGCTACACACGGCGACCAGCCCTGCGTAACCTGCACCATCCCCTTGGCCAACCAGTAACCAACGCTGCTCTAGCAGCAGTCCTTGAGCGGGAACCCTGTCCGCATGGCATCGGTCACCACCGCCCGACGGAATCGCCGCGGTCCCTCGCCGAACGCGCCGGCCTGGGTTTGGGATTGACGGGCGCTCGGGAATTGGAGCCAGCGCCCGCTCATTACTTGACGATGTCAACCGATCGGCGGCGCCTGGTTCAACCCGGCGATCCGCTCGCACCACTGCGCCGCGCCCAGGACCACGCCCTCCTGCCCCCACGGTCCGCCGAACTGCACCGCCATGGGCATCCCCAGCTCGCTCAGGCCCGTCGAGACCACCACCGTGGGCAACCCGGCGGCGGTCCACGGCACTTGGAACGCCGCATCGCCGGTGGTGTTCAAGTCGCGGGGCGCCGGCGCCGGCATCGCCGGCGTCATCACGACGTCAACCTTGGCAACCATCTCGCTGAAGTCGGCGCGGAATTGCCGCCGCAGTCGCTGGGCCTTCAGGTACGCCGATGTCGGCATGATCATGCCCATCTCCATGCCGGCGCGGATGCGCGGGCCGTAGTCGGCGGCGCGAATACGGTGATTGACCTCGTGGACTCCCGCGCACTCGACGTTCGACACGATGCGCTGGAAGCTGTGCACCACGGCGAAGCTGTCGGGCAACGGTAATTCCTCGACTTCAGCCCCAGCCTCCGCCAGTTGGTTGGCGATTGCCTCAGTGTGCGCCCACATCTCCGGCGTGGCATAGTCCTGGTAGTACTGCCGGACCAACCCGATGCGCGGGGGCCGGTCATGCTCGACCATCTGCGCGGTGAAGTCGGGCACGGGTTCGCGCAGGCTGCCGGGGTCATTGTCGTCCGCGCCGCTCAGCACGGTCAGCATCAGCGCGCCATCAGCCACCGTTCGGGTCAGGATGCCCACGTGGTCCAGCGACCAGCTCAACGGGGCCACCCCGTACCGTGAGATGCGCCCGTAGGTGGCCTTCACGCCGACGATGCCGTTGTAGGCCGCCGGCCGGCAGGTGGACCCGCCGGTCTGTGAGCCGAGAGCGGCCGGAACCATACGAGCCGCCACCGCCGCAGATGACCCGCTGCTGGAGCCGCCGGGAGTGTGCTCCAGGTTCCACGGGTTGCGCGTCGGTGAGGGGTCGCCCGAGGCGAACTCGGTGGTGACCGCCTTGCCGAGGATGATGCCACCCGCCGCTTTAATTTTGGCCACCGATGTGGCGTCGAAGTCGGGCACGAAATCCGCGTTCACCTTCGACCCGCAGGCGGTGAGCATGCCCTCGGTGTAGAAAATGTCCTTCAGGCCCACGGGCACGCCGTGGATCGGGCCGAGCGGATCGCCCCGTTGGACTTCCGCTTCCCGTTGACGCGCCGCCGACAACACGGCGTCGCGGTCGATGGTGACCCACGCCCGCAGGTCGCCGTCCAGCGCGTCGATGCGCGCCAGCACGGCGATAGGGTTCCTTCGCGGATCTGCGCGGCGGCTTCTGCCACCGAAAGCTCGTGGAGTTCAGGCATGGTTCAACCTCATCGGCAACGGCGCTAGCGCCGCGATTGGTTCACGGTTGGCTGCCGCGACGCTGTGGGAACGCCCCGGCTACACCTGGTTTAATGGCTCCAGGTTCGGGTGGACCTCGGCACTATCAACGTCGGAAATCTGCTCGGCCGAGATTCGCAGGTATGATTCCAGCTCCACGGTGCGGCGCTCGCCGAACTGGGCAACCGCCCTCCAGCGCAGCTCCTGGTATATCCGCTGCAAGTTGTTGCTCTGGGTCATGTTGTCGAACCCTCAGCACGGGGGTACCAAGCCGCAAGATACTCCGCTGACGCGTGGCCGTCCAGAGCCGGTCACGTCTCACGCGTACTCGCTTTCCATCAAACTGTCATTGCAAGCGAAGCGCCGCAATCCTGCCGCTGGAGGGGGCCGTGTTTCCGGTAACGTGAACGCTACGGCGCAGCGAGCGTTCCACGCGATAACAAAATGGGTACGTGTGAGGTCCATTGCCTTTCGGCGCTTTGGTTAGGCCGCTCGTTCAGGGTATGAGGGATGCCATCAGATACGTAGGTCTGTCCGTCTCGGGGAGCTTGGACGGATCGGAAATCGCGACGCCAGTTCCCATCAGCACCGACGCTATCCCCACGTGATTGGCTCCTCTGATGTCGGTGCCCGGCGTATCTCCGATCATCACCGCATCTCGAGTCCCGGAGCGGCGGAACGCCTCTTCGAACATAGCAGGATGGGGCTTGCCCAACCGACTGAACACGAGGTCTTTCCGGGCGGGATACCGGAGCGCCATGGCGGCCTCGAACATCAACGCCACAGCGCCGCTGGCGAAGCCAAAACCTCCTCCTTCCGGATATATCACGTCTGGGTTCGGAAGCACGAGGTATGGCGTCTCGTCCCGGTCTATCTTCCGGAATACGTTAGTCAAAACCGTCCCGGTGGCCTCCAGAAAGGAAAAGCCTAATTGGTCGCCGATCACCAGCACATCAAAATCGTCCTCAAACGAAACCACTTCCCCGCCAGCCGCTCGCACGTAGTCGGCGCTGTCTTCCGTTCCCAACACGACGCATCTCGAACCGGCGATGCCAAGCTCTGAGAAATGGGCAGTTAGCAGGGACCCGGCGGTTATGATTCGATCGGCATCTATGTCCAACCCTAGTTCCCGGTATCGTGCAGATCGGGTCTCAGGAAGCGCGGAGGCATCGTTGGTCAAGACGAAATAGGGCTTGTTCAGCGAATTGAGTTGGTCGATGGCTTTTGGAGCTCCCGGGACCACGCCGGGCCACCGAGCCAGGACACCGTCGGAATCGAACAGGAGCGCCTCGAATTTGCCGATCAATTCATCCAGGGTGGTCGTTTGGGCCATGGTTCGTTCACCTTCGGTTCGTTTCGTCCTGACAGACCTGTCTTGGAATCTGGTCAGATCGGGAACAGCGAGCTGTACCGCGCGGGGAGGTGATCAACCGCCCCACTCTATCTCAGGTTGACCCCACTCAAACATTGACCTCAATAGCGCTGGAATGGGCGAACGAAAGATGCCCACCAGTTGCGGCGGCCGTGGTTTTGGCTGCGGTTGGGGCGGTGGTCCCTAGTATTACAACGACGGGTTAGGGAGGCAGGCCGGGAGCCTCACGTCCGAGGGCGGCTCGGCGTTTCTGGTGGGAGCGTCGGGATCGTTGGTTGCGCGCCTGGACATCTGCCAACCATCCCAGCAGTTCCGCGGGCCCGAAATGCTCTTTGGGCAACAGCTCACGCACCACCCGGTACACCTGTGGTCGGGTGATCTGGGGCATCTTTTTCCCCAATCCTGCTGCAGGGTCAACAGGAAGGCTGCGGCCAACAGGCACATGGTGATGTGGTGGTGCCAGCCCGCCCAGGTGCGGGTCTCGTATTCGTCCAATCCTACGTCGCTCTTCTCGGTCTCGATGCGCCATCTGGAGCCGCCCACGTAGGCCAGAGTTTCCAGGGGGGTGTCTTCGGGAGCGTTGGACAGGTAGTAGCGCAGCTCCCTGCCGTCCCGGTTCCGGCGATAGATTGCCCAGAGGACTTAGCCCGGTTTGCGCCGGTGGGTCACCCGCACCCGCTCGGCGCCGTAACGGTAGGTGCGTGGCCCTTGGCTGCCCTCGGCCACCGTGATCTCCCGGCAGCCGTCATCTGGGATTGCAGCGGCCCGCTCTTGCATGGTCTGTCGTTGCCCGCCGCGCAGCCTGGGTTTACGGGGACGGAGAGGGCGGATCGGTCCAGGTCGGTTCCAGCGGCCAGACTGTCGTATCCGGCCGCACGTCCAGGACGTAACACATTCCAGCCGCCGCCAACCCATCCCGCAACGGAGGCGACATCCCGAATGCAGCATCCCCAGTCACCCACTGGGCCTTGAGACTCCCCCGGGCCAACGCCCGCTCCACCATCTCCGAGGCCAACTCCGTCTTGCTCCGATACTCCCGTCGATCCTCCGGCACTCCCGCCGCCGCGCATCGCTCCACATCCCCAGTCCATTCCTGGGGCAGATACAGCCGCTTGTCCACCAGCCCGCTGCCCCTGGGTCCCACATGAGCGAAGAACACCCCAGCCTGGTCCGCCATAGGCGGAGCGATCTGCCCCAACGTCCCGCAGTACTGCCGAGACCCCCCACCGACTTCGCTCCCTGCTTGGGAAAGTCGCTGCCGTCCAGCATCCACACCGCCTCAGCCTGCTCCAACTTTGGTCCCATTTAGATACGCTCTTAGCTAAACGTCCGCAGAACCAGTCGTAATCGAAACCATGATTGCCAAACCAGTAAAACAGTCGTCCAACATGTTGAGGTTGAGAAAGATTCTCCGCCAGTTCTGAGGATCCCCACCAAACGAACTCAACCTGCACATTGCGTTGTTGTGCCCAGCCAATCCACTTCTGGACGTGTTGGTTCCACCTGTCCATGGCCGACGTCTGTCCTGATATCCGGCCATCAGCCCTATCGACCGGAGCGCAAATAAAATAACGCGTCAAGTTGGGATGCTTGTCGAGGGCAGTGCTGACCGACCCCCGATTTGATTGAATTGAGGATCTCCAAACGAGCCGACAAAGTACTTTGCTTGCCAACCCCATTCGTCCCCATGGGCAGTATGCAATAGCACTCGACGCCAGCGTCGGGATTCCCGGTGCGCGTGAATCTGGCATCGATTGGCGCCTAGACTCGCGCAAGCTGGGCACAGAGCTCTTCGAAGCCAGCGCTCTGCGACCCGTCCAACGAGCGAATGTTATTCCAATTAGTCGATACCATCATGCCCAAGTATCGGCAGCTCGTGATCCGATAGCCAACGGACCAGAGTGGTCGCAGGAAGGGGACCGGCCCAAGCTCAACGAGGTCCGATTTCCGACGTCGCGTCCCCTGCCCCCAAATCCCCCGCGATCTCCTCCAGCTGTTCCACATGATCTCCTCGGCGATCTGGTCGGGCGGCGGCAGGTTTTCGGAGTCCTCCAGGCTCTTGTCGCGCAGCCAGAAGATGTCCAGGTTGGCCTTGTCCCGCTGGGTCAGCTCGTCATAGGTGAAGCGGCGGAACCGCTCGGACTCCTCCCGCTGCGCCCGGTCGTCGGCGCGGTAGCAGGACACGAAATCGTCCAGGTGCGCGCGGGTCAGCGGGTTGGTTTTCAGGGTGAAGCGCTGGTTGGTGCGGAGGTCGTAGATCCACAGCTCCCGCGTCCAAGGCGTCTCGCTGGCCGGCCTGCGGTCGAAGAACAGCACGTTGGCCTTGACCCCCTGGGCGTAGAACACGCCGGTGGGCAGGACGTCGCACTCGTGGAGCAGCCGGCGGCGGATGGTCTCGCCGGCGCCGCCCTCGAACAGCACGTTGTCGGGCAGGACGATGGCCGCACTGCCGGTGGTATTCAGCAGCGTGCGGACGTGCTGCAGGAAGCTCAGCTGCCGGTTGCCGGTGGTCGCCCAGAAATCGGGACGCTCCACTGTCAGGCTCTGCCGCTCCGTCCTGCCCTCCTCGTTGACGAAGGTCAGCGTGGACGTGCGGCCGAAGGGCGGGTTGGTCAGCACCATGTCGTAGTGATCATCGGGTTGCGCGCGCAGGCTGTCGTCCACCCTGATGTTGGGCTGGTCGCCGCCGATGCCGTGGAGGTACAGGTTCATCACGCCCAGCCGCGCCGCGCTGTCCACGATCTCCCACCCGTGCAGCGCGTCGTTGCGCAGAAAGTCCGACTGCTCGCGGTTCATGGTCGGGTTGTGCTGGTGGACATACTCGTGGGCGGCCAGCAGGAACCCGCCGGTGCCGCAGGCGGGATCGCAGAGGGTGGTGTCCGGCCCGGGCCGCATCACGTCCACGATGGCCTGGATGAGCGGGCGCGGCGTGAAGTACTGGCCGGCGCCGGTCTTCACGTCCTGGGCGTTGCGCTCCAGCAACGACTCGTAGGCCTCGCCCTTCACGTCGGCGCTGAGGCCGTGCCAGTTCTCGCTGTCAATGAGTTCCTTGACCAGCCGGGTCAGCATGGCGGGTTCCTAGATGCGGCTCTGCGCCTTGCCGAAGATCACGCCCAGCGTGCCCGGCTGGTGGGACAGGGTTTCCAGGATGTGGCGATAGTGGACGTCCAGCTCCGCGCCGTCCCGCGCCGTCAGGCTGGGCCAGTCGCAGCCCACAGGAATGGGCAGCGGCTGATGGTCGGAGAGCAGCGATAGCGGCGGCTGGGTGAGCTCGTGCATCATCTTGAGGAAGATGAGGTAGGTGAGCTGCTCCAGGTAGTCGCCGTAGGACAGGCCGGCGTTGCGTAGCA
>JAGWBI010000033.1:0-312 GCA_021295965.1 Dehalococcoidia bacterium
TCTTGCGTATGGCGATCTGCCGGGCAATCAGGCAACTGCCCAGGAACACCACGACGCAAATGATGGCGATGCGGATCGGCATACCGCTCACATACCCGTCAGATTATGCCCGTCTGATAAAGCTTGACCAATTCCTCGCCCGTATAGCCGAGTTCGTCGCACAGCACATCTCGATTGTGTTGTCCCAGGGTCGGCGCCGGCGAATGCGGCGCGACCCCGGCGTCACCGAGACGGTACGGCACGCCGGGGTAGGCCACCGGGCCGGTATCGTCCCGCTCGACGACCACGAACAGGTCAGCCAGCGAAGGGTCG